>JBFMFH010000026.1:0-65872 GCA_040752275.1 Acidobacteriota bacterium | reverse complement strand
GCGCGGCGCCCGGCTGGCAAGGCGCGACGACTGAGCATACTCCCGGTATGTGAGGGAGGAGCAACGCCGCCAGGCGGGATGCCCCGCCCGGGAATTGTGTGAGGCATCACGGTTCCAGGGCACTAGACGTCTTGAAGGCCGCGAATGCATGCATGTGAGGCAAGTCCTCCTGGACGGCCTTCGAAGACCACTCGCCCCGCCGGAGGCGGGACAGCCAACGCCGTGATCGAGCGGGGCGGAGGCGCCCCCGCACATGCTCGGCAGTCTGAGGCGGGGCCGAGCGAGTCGGGAGGAGACATGAGCACGCGGATCGGCATCTTGACTGGCGGGGGAGACTGCCCGGGCCTCAATACGGTCATCGCGACGGTCGTGACCGCCGCGGCCAAACGCGGCTGGGAGACGCTCGGATTCATCGATGGCTATGAAGGCCTCATCAATCCCGTGCGCTGCATGGTGTTGCCCCACAGCGAGATGGAACACGTCGAGTACCGGGGAGGGACCATTCTCAAGACGACGAATCGTGGCCGGTTTGCCGCCAAGGTCGGACAGGGACAAGCCGTTCGGGTGCCCGAGGATCTCCTGGACGAAGCCAAGTCCACGGTGGAGTACCTCGGCCTGAAGGCGCTCGTGTGCGTGGGTGGCGATGGGTCTCTGTCGATCGCCCAGCAGCTATTCGAGCGCGGGGTTCCCGTCGTCGGCGTGCCGAAGACGATCGACAACGACCTGGACGCGACAGCCTGGACCTTCGGGTTCGACTCGGCCGTGGCGTGCGCGACCGACGCGCTCGACAGGCTCCGGACTACAGCCGAAAGCCACGACCGTGTGATGGTCCTTGAGGTGATGGGGCGCTACGCCGGGTGGATTGCCCTCTACGCCGGGATGGCCGGTGGGGCGGACGCGATCCTGATCCCCGAGATTCCCTTCTCGTACGACAGCGTGGTCGACATCGTTCGGGCGCGCGAGCGCGACGGACTGACCTACACGATTGTCGTCGTGGCAGAAGGGGCCCGGGAGCGCGGCGGAGACCTGGTGACCGACGGATCCGTGCAGGCGGATCGAGAGGTCAGACTCGGCGGCATCGGAGCGCGGGTGTCCCGAGAGCTGGCGCAGCGGACGGGCAGAGAGAGCCGGGTGGTCGTGCTCGGCCACCTGCAGCGCGGTGGGTCTCCGACGAACTTCGACCGCGTGCTGTGTTCGCTCTACGGCACGAACGCGGTCGAGCTGGTCGCGGCCCGCACGTTCGGGCACATGGTGGCCATGCACGCCTGGGACATCGTCTCGGTGCCGATCGCGGCGGCGATTGGCCGGCTGAGAACGGTGCCGCTCGACAGTGCGATGATCCGATCGGCGCGCGCGCTGGGCATCAGTCTTGGGGATTGAAGGCAGGGACCGGGGACCCGGGACCGGTGGCGCACGCCCACCGGAGATTCGGCAGGATTGCATGGCCGGTACCCGTCGTGAGCCGCCCGGCGCCGGCCGGCAGGGGAGGCGACGGACATCAGGCGTCAAGGCAGACGGAGGCCGGCTCTTCAGAACCTGCGAGGGTCTCGGGATGCGCTCCTGAATGCCCCGATGGCCACCAGCATGATCGGGATCTCGGTCAGCAGGTAGATCGTGGCGAACACGGCGAAGTCGACCCTCCCCAGCAGCGTAACCGCGACGGCGGTGGCGACGGCAACGTTGCGAGTCGAGAACTCCACCGCCAGCGTGAACCGATCCCGTGGGCTCACGCGAAGGATGCTCCCAATCGTCCAGCCGAACGCCATGGACGCGGCCACGAACACCGCCGACATCGGCACCGCCGAGCGCACCGTCGTCGCGAAGCTGCGGAACTCGGCCCAGATCACGAAGGCGATCAACAGCGCCAGCGAGCCGAAGGCGAGGCGCTGCACGAGCGGCTGATGGGCATTGGCGAAGGTGGGCCAGCGATGACGGACCCACATCCCGAGGCCGACCGGGAGCGCCAGCATCAGGGACAGCTGCAGCACGAGGGCGCCGGCAGGTGCCGTGAAGCCGAGCGCCTCGCCGAGCGCGGCTTCGAAGACTCGCGCGATGAGCGGAATGGTGACGACCGCCAGTAGGCACGAGACGCCGGTGAGGGTGACCGAAAGCGCCGTCGACGCGCGTGCGAGGTAGCTGTACGTGTTCGAGATGCCGCCAATCGGACTGGCGGCAATGAGCAGCAGCCCCGTGCGCATGGCTGGAGCCGGGGAGAACGCCGCCACGATGCCGAGAGCGACCAGGGGCAGGACGGCGAGCGGCGCCATCACACCCGTCAGCACGACGAGAGGCTGGCGGCGCACGCGGCCGAAATCATCGCGCGTGAGGTCCAGGCCCACGGCCGTTAGGAGCAGAAAGGTGATGGCCGGGATGGCGATGTCGACGGCCTGTTGCATCCCGCAGTCAGATTCGAGAATGCGCCTCGTACAGCGCGGCGTTCCTGAACAGCCGCATCCACGGGCTGTCCTCGCCCCAGCCGTCCGGGTGCCACGACAGATGGACCGACCGAAACACGCGTTCGGGGTGCGGCATGAGGACGGTGAAGCGGCCATCCGGGGTCGTCACCCCAGTAATGCCGCCAGGAGACCCGTTCGGATTCAGGGGGTACACCTCGGTCGGCCTGCCCCGGTTGTCCACGAATCGCGCCACCACGATGACGTCGCGTGCATGTCGCGCGTCATCGAACACCGCGCGCCCTTCGCCGTGCGCCGTCACGACAGGCAGGCGGCTGCCCTCCATGCCGCGGAAGAGCGGAGACGGGTTCGACACGATCTCGACGGTCACCAGACGTGCCTCGAACTGTTCGGACGTGTTCTTCACGAAACGGGGCCAGGCATCCGCGCCAGGAATGAGGTCCTTGAGCGCCGTCATCATCTGGCAGCCGTTGCAGACACCGAGCGCAAACGTATCCGGTCGCGCGAAGAATGCGGCGAACTCGTCGCGCGCCCGCGGGTTGTACAGGATGGATTTCGCCCAACCCTCTCCGCCGCCCAGGACATCGCCGTACGAAAAGCCACCGCAGGCCGCGAACCCCCGGAACCGGCCGAGCGAGACGCGTCCGGCGATCACATCGCTCATGTGCACGTCGTGCGTCTCGAAGCCGGCCCGGTCAAAGGCCGCCGCCATTTCGATCTGTCCGTTGACGCCCTGCTCGCGCAGGATGGCGAAGGGCGGACGCGCGCCGCGGGCAAGGTTCGGCGCCGCCGCGTCGTCAGCCGGATCGAAGGTCAGGAGCGGCGTGATGCCGGGTTCGCCGGCGTCGAGCAGGCGGTCGTACTCCTGGCGGGCCGACACGGGATTGTCGCGCAGTGACTGGATCTGCCAGGTCGTCTCGCTCCAGATACGCTGCAGGTTCGCCCGGTTGTCCTCGAAGACCACGTCAGCGCCGCGGACGATGCGGATCCGGTCGTCAGCGTCCGGGCGGCCGACGACCCTGGCGTCGAGGCCGTGCCGGTGCAGGATGTCGAGGACGCGCGCGCGGTCGGACGCGCGCACCTGGACGAGGGCGCCCAGTTCCTCGGCAAAGAGATGCGCGACAAGGGTGGTGGACTCGCCGCCAATTGCACCCGCCTCGAGCGTCACGCCCGTGTGACCCGCAAATGCCATCTCGCACGCGGTGATGACCAGGCCTCCGTCCGACCTGTCGTGGTAGGCCAGCACGAGCCGCCCGGCCCGCAGCTCCGCAAGCGCGCTGTACAGGCCGCGCAGAGCACCCGTATCGTCGACGTCCGGAACCTCGTTGCCGGTCTCGCCGTAGACCTGGGCGAGTACAGAACCGCCGAGCCGAGCCTGCCCCGGTGCCAGATCGATGAGCACCAGCTCGGTCGGTCCCAGGTCCTGTCGCAGCTGAGGCGTCCATGTGCTGCGGACATCGTCGCACGGTGCGAATGCCGAAACGATGAGTGAGACAGGGCTGACGACGGCGCGCCCGATGCCATCGTCCATCCAGGAGGTGCGCATGGACATCGAGTCCTTGCCCACCGGGATACTGACGCCCAGGGCCGGGCAGAGGTCGAGAGCCACGGCGCGAACCGTGTCGAAGAGGGCCGCGTCCTCGCCCGGTGTCCCCGCCGCCGCCATCCAGTTGGCCGAGAACTTGACGAGACGCAAGTCGCGCACCGGAGCGGCGGCCAGGTTCGTGAGGGCCTCGGCGACGGCCATCCGGCCCGAGGCCGGTGCGTTGATGACGGCGAGCGGCGCGCGCTCGCCGATCGCGAACGCCTCGCCGGCGTAGCCGCAGAATGAGAGCAGCGTCGCCGCGCAGTCGGACACCGGAACCTGCCACGGGCCGACGAACTGGTCGCGCGAGCAAAGGCCGCCGACGGTCCGGTCTCCGATGGTCACCAGGAACGTCTTGTCGGCCACCGTCGGCGAGCGCAGGACGCGTGCGATCGCGTCTGCGATCGTGAGGCCGGATACGTCGAATCCAGGCAGGTCCCGTTTGCGCCGTTCGACCCGCCGGGTCATGCGCGGAGGCTTGCCCAGCAGAGCCGGCAGATCCATGTCCACGGGCAGGTTCCGGAACACCCGATCGTGAACCGTCAGGCGTTCGTCGGCGGTGGCTTCGCCAATCACCGCGAAGGGGCACCGCTCGCGCTCGCAGAGCGCGCGGAACACGGCGAGCCGGTCCGGCGCCACTGCCAGGATGTACCGTTCCTGCGACTCGTTGCTCCACACCTCCCGCGGCGCCATGCCTGGCTCTTCGTTTGGCGCGGCGCGCAAGTCGATGTACGCTCCGCGGCCGGCGCCGTGGACGACTTCGGGAACGGCATTGGAAAGCCCACCGGCGCCCACGTCGTGGATCGAGAGTATGGGGTTATCGGAGCCGAGCGCCCAGCACCTGTCGATGACTTCCTGCGCCCGGCGCTGGATCTCGGCGTTTCCACGCTGGACCGAGTCGAAGTCGAGGTCGGTGGTGTTCGCGCCCGTGGCCATGGAGGATGCGGCGCCACCGCCCATGCCGATGAGCAAGCCCGGTCCGCCCAACTGGACGATGCAGGCGCCGGGGGGCACGTCGGCCTTGTGCGACTGATCGGCGGCGACGTTCCCGACGCCGCCCGCGAGCATGATCGGCTTGTGGTAGCCGTGATGCTCTCCGGCGACGCGCTGTTCGTAGGTGCGGAAGTAGCCCGCGAGGTTCGGCCGGCCGAACTCGTTGTTGAACGACGCCGCCCCAATCGGGCCCTCGATCATGATCGCCAGCGGTGAGGCGATACGGTCCGGCTTCGACTCGGGTCCCTCCCACGGGCGTTCGAAGCCGGGGATGCGCAGGTTCGACACGGAGAACCCGCACAGACCCGCCTTGGGCTTCGCGCCCCGGCCGGTCGCGCCCTCGTCGCGGATCTCGCCGCCGGATCCCGTGGCGGCGCCCGGGAAGGGGGAGATCGCCGTCGGGTGGTTGTGCGTTTCGACCTTCATCAGCGTGTGCGTCGCACGCTCGTGATAGGCATACACGCCGGTGAGCGGGTCGGCATAGAAGCGCCCCACGACCTGCCCTTCCATCACGGCGGCGTTGTCGACATAGGCCACGACCGTGCCCTGCGGGTTCGCCTCGTGAGTCGCGCGGATCATGGCGAACAGAGAGTGGGCCTGCGCTTCGCCGTCGACGACCCAGGCCGCATTGAAGATCTTGTGGCGGCAGTGCTCGGAGTTCGCCTGGGCGAACATCGTCAATTCGACATCTGTCGGATTGCGGCGGCGCAAGGTGAAGTAGGCGACGAGGTAATCGATCTCGTCGGGCGAAAGGGCCAGGCCGAATGCCGCGTTGGCATCGACAACCGCCGCCCGTCCGCGTCCGCACACATCCACCTCGGTAAGGGGTTTCGGGGGATAGTGGTGGAACAGTTCATCCGCCTCGTCCAGTGACGCGAGGACCGCCTCCGTCATCCGGTCGTGCAGAAGCGGAAGCGCGAGCGAGACGTCGCCATCGCCTGCGACGTCGTACGCCGCGCCACGCTCGATCCTGCGCACCCCGCCGAGGCCGCACTGGCGAGCAATGTCAGTGGCTTTCGACGACCATGGCGAGATCGTACCCAGGCGCGGCGCCACCAGGACGGACGTGACGTGCAGGCCTGGCTTCCCACCCTCGGCCGCCAGGCCGGAGACAGACTCCGGCGCGCAGGCATAGGTAAGCAGCCTGTCGAGCGTCCTGCGGCTTTGGGCGTCGAAGTCGCCCGCAACCTCGATGAAATGCCAGAACCGTGCAGACGAGACCGCCAGGCCTGGAGCCGCCGTCCGGATGCGTGCGTTCAGCTTGTCGAGACGGAACGCGGAGAGCGCGGGCCCTCCGCGAAGCTTGAGGATGGCCATCTGGATGGGATTGTACTCCGGGCGGGAGAACTCAGCCCCCGATCCCCGCGAGTCGCAGGATGTGGCCGGCGACAATCCCTGCCCCAAGCAGCGTGATGCCGAGACTGAACACCTTCCGCAGACTCGCAGCCGACAAACGCCGCACGATCCCGGCGCCGACGCCAATGCCCGCAAGCGCTGCCAGCAGGAAGGCGCCGGTCAGCGCCCAGTCGAGGTCCGCGTGCCGGAGTTGGCCGGCCAGGCCGCCGAGCGCGTTGAACGCGATGACGGCGAGCGACGTGGGGACGGCCCTCTTTGTGTCGACGCCGAGGAGCAGCACCAGCGCTGGCACGATCAAGAAGCCCCCGCCGACGCCCAGGAAGCCGGTCAGGCCGCCGAGCACGATCCCGATGCCGGCTGGGCGAAGAAGCCCGCGGCGCGCGCCGGACGCCGTGGCGGTGGTTGGTCCCCCCATCCGACGGCCGGCGATCAGCAGCAGTCCACCGAAGATCAGCATCAGCTGGTCAGGCGCGACCAGATGTGTCAGGCGCGACCCGAGGTAGGCCCCAATGACGCCGGTCACGGCGAACACGGAGGCAGCGTGAGCGTCGATGCCGTGTTCGCGCGCCTGAACCACGCACCCGAGCGTGGCGGTGGCCCCCACGACGGCCAGCGACATGCCGACCGCGGTCGCTGGCGGGATGCGCGCGACGTAGACGAACACGGGCATGGCCAGGATGGATCCACCGCTGCCGAAGGTGCCAAGTGCGACCCCGACGAGCGACGACAGGACGAGGGCGGCGAGAAGCTGATCCGGAGGCACGTGAGGGATCGTAGCGCACACCGGCAGGTGTGTGTGTGCGGGTGAAGGTATGATGAGCTAAGCTGGCTGGGCTGTGGCACGGCGATCACGGGAATCCCCGCCCAAGGGAGACGCTACCATCGTGTAGCCGCCAGCCGCCAGGCGACATCGTCAGAGGATCAGCGTGCGAGAGCGAATGCGGTCGGTCAGCGCGACCCGGGCGAAGGATGCCGGCATGGCACTCTGCCTGCTGTGCGTCCTTGGCGGAGTCGTCTGGCAGATTCAGTGGCTCCAGTGGACGGCCGCGGGCGTGCTGGTGGCCGACATGATCTGGCCCCCAATCTTCAAGCCGTTCGCGGTCGTGTGGTTCGGTCTGGCGGACGCTATAGGGTCGGTGACGTCACGGATCGTCCTGTCGGTGGTCTTCTTCGGCCTCGTGACTCCCGTCGGGCTGATTCGACGGTGGATGGGAAAGGACCCGATGCAGCTGCGCCGGTTCGGCAGGGATCGCGAGTCGGTGTTCACGGTGCGGGGCCACCGGTACACGGGTGCGGATCTGGAGAGGCCGTACTGATCCCTGACCTGAAGATCCGGCCACCAGCGGAGCCCCGGCTGACCTCGGAGAGGCCGGTCGTGGGCACCGGGCATTGGAGCATGAGATGGAATTCCTGAGAGACATCTGGGGTTTCCTGCGGACGCGGAAGAAGTTCTGGCTCCTGCCCATGCTGGCGACGCTCCTGCTGTTCGGGGCCTTGATCCTGCTGACGAGCGGATCGGCCGTGGCGCCATTTGTCTACACCCTGTTCTAGACCCAGAACACGCTGACCTGTGGCCACCGCCATCCTCGGACTCTCCGCTTTCTATCACGACAGCGCGGCCGCCATTCTCGTGGACGGCGACCTTGTGGCCGCGGCGCACGAGGAGCGGTTCACTCGGCGGAAGCACGACGCCTCCTTTCCGGCGCACGCGGCACGCTACGTGCTCGACGAGGCCGGACTGACGCCCGCAGACATCGCGGCTGTCGCCTTCTACGACAAGCCGTTCCTGAAGTTCGAGCGCCTGCTCGAGACGTATCACGGCTTCGCCCCGGCCGGACTTCGCAGCTTCCTCACTGCCATCCCGGTCTGGATCAGAGAGAAGCTCTTCATGCGCGACCTGCTCGGCCGCGAACTGGCCGTGCTCGGCCTCGGCCGTCCGCGGCTGCTGTTTCCGGAGCATCACTTGTCGCACGCCGCGAGCGCGTTCTACCCGTCGCCTTTCGAGGAGGCTGCCATCCTGACCGTGGACGGCGTCGGCGAGTGGGCGACGGCGACCATCTGTCATGGTCGCAATCGCGACCTCACGGTGCTGCGTCAGCTCGACTTTCCGCACTCGCTTGGCCTCCTCTACTCGGCCTTCACCTACTACCTCGGCTTCAAGGTGAACTCGGGCGAGTACAAGCTCATGGGTCTGGCACCGTACGGAGACCCGGCATCCGGGCGCGTGCGCGCCTGGCGCGAACTCATCCTCGGCGAATTGGTCGATCTGCGAGACGACGGATCGTTCGTGCTGAACCTGCGCTACTTCGACTTCGCGACCGGGCTCCGGATGTGCCGGGATGAGGCGTGGGCGCAGCTGTTCGGCGTCGCGCCGCGCGGGCCCGACGACGAGCTGCAGCAGCCGCACATGGATCTGGCGCTGGCCATCCAGCAGGTGACCGAGGAGATCGTCTTCCGCCTGGCCGACACGGCCCGGGCGCTTGCCGGTTCGGACCATCTGGCGATGGCCGGGGGCGTGGCGTTGAACTGCGTCGCCAACGGCAAACTGCTGAGGCGCGGGCCGTTCCGGGACCTGTGGATCCAGCCGGCGGCGGGCGATGCGGGCGGCGCGGTTGGCGCCGCATTCGCAGCGTGGCACCTCACGATGGACCAACCGCGGACGATCGCGCCCGGGCGCGATGGGATGAAGGGCGGGTACCTGGGGCCGGCGTACTCGGAGGCGGAGGTCCTCCGTACGGCCAGGCGCTTCGACGCGGTGTACACGCACTACGACGACTTCGGCCGGCTGTGCGAGGACGTGGCAGAGCTGATCGACCGGGGCAGCGTTGTCGGCTGGTTTCAGGGCCGGATGGAATTCGGCCCGCGGGCGCTCGGCGCGCGCAGCATTCTCGGCGATGCCCGGAACCCGGAGATGCAGCGGCGGATGAACCTGAAGATCAAGTACCGGGAGGGATTCCGACCCTTCGCCCCCTCGGTGCTGGAGGAGTGCATCGGGGAATACTTCGAGCTGGATCGGCCGTCGCCCTACATGCTGCTGATTGCCAGCGTGCGGCCGGACCGGTGCCGGCCGCTGCCCGAGGGGTATCACGCGAAACCGCTGTACGACCGGCTGTACTTCGAGCGGTCCGACTTGCCCGCGATCACGCATATAGACTACTCGGCGCGCGTCCAGAGCGTGAGCCGCGACACGCACGTGCGGTACTGGCGTCTGATCGACGCGTTCCGGCGGCGCACGGGCTGCGGCGTGATCGTCAACACGAGCTTCAACGTTCGAGGCGAACCGATCGTGTGCACGCCGGCCGACGCGTACCGCTGCTTCATGTCAACGGAGATGGATTACCTGGTCGTCGAGAACATCCTGTTCGACAAGGCGGCGCAGCGGCCGTGGACGGCAGCGGACCGGCAGAAGCACCTCGGCCGTTTTGGGACGGACTGATGGAACTCCGGCGCCGCATCCGCCACGCGCTCATGGCATTCGCGCTCCCGGCGTTCGGCATCTGGCTGGCCGTCGCCGCCATCCTGGCCGGCGACGCCGCATTGCGTTCGAGAACACGGCTGAATCCGAAGTACAGCGAGTGGTTCTTCGTCGAGAACGTCAATCACTTTCTCGAACCGAACCTCCCCGACTGGCCGCCGACCAATGCAGACGGCATCAGGAGCCGCCGCGAGGCGGGCGACTTCCCGAGGGGAGGGAACAACATCGTGTTCCTAGGGGACTCGTTCGTGTTCGGGTACAACGTGCGCGTCGACGAGGCCCTGCCCGCCGGCGTCGAGGCCCTGCTGAATGACCGGATGCCTGGTGCCGACATCAGGATCGCGAACTTCGGCTGGATCAGCGCCTCGCCCTTCGTCGAAAACCGCTTGTTCGGGCGCATCGCCCACCGCTACCACCCGAAGCTCGTGGTCCTGGGCCTCGACATGACCGACTTCCATGACGACATCAAGTACGAACTGATGCACTGGCGGCGGGGACTCTACCGGTTCTACGACGTGTTCCCGGTGACCCTCTCGGTCTTTCGGGACCACGCCCCGGAGCTCTTCTGGAAGGTGCACAGCTGGTCGCTTGGCAACCGCCTGCCGCGCCAGAAGTTCTTCGCCTGCGAACAGCCACTCGAGGCGAGCCGGCCGTTGCTTGCCGTAACGCTCGAGAACCTGAGGACGATCGATCGCAGCGCGAAACTGCTCGGCGCGAGATTCGTGCTGGTGGTCCTGCCCCGCGCCTTCCAGCACAGCCGGACGGAATCACCGGACAACTGGGAAAAGGATCTCTACTCTGTCATGGGGTCCTACAGTCGCGAACCCTTCCGGTATTTCGCGGAGGCGGCCGATCGAGTCGACTTCCCCATCTACTCGCTGTTGCCGGCCTTCGAGCGGGCGACCGACTTCCCCCTCTATGCGAGAGACGATCCCCACTGGACCCGCACGGGAACGGCCGTAGCCGCGCGGGCTGTGGCCGACATTCTCGCCTTCGAATCCGGATGGGGCCGGGACGCCCAGGCGAACGGACTGGCTGAGCGCGTCACCCGGCTGCGCCTGCCCCCGGCGGCGTCGAACTGACCCCGGCCAGCGCGCCAACCCGCGCGACGGGCGTTCAGGTGCGCCGCCGCGAAGGCAGAGCTCGACGGGCGGCTGAAAGGCCCTTCAGGACGTCAACGTGACCCACCGCACCACGTGACCGGACCAGGCGAGGAATCGCGCGAAGTCGGCCGCAGACAGCGTGAGCGTGGCGGTGTTCGTGTTGGGGTGGAAACCCAGGCAGCGAGCCGCCCTCAGGTCGGCATCGACGACAACCACGTGGACGTCGTGGGAGTGGTCGTTGATGAGGCCGAACGGTGAAACCGAGCCCGGCGTGAGACCCAGGACGCGCGCGAGACGTTCGGGCGAGCCGAAGCTCAGCCGGTCGTCGCCCACCATCTCGGCCACGCGCCGCAGATCGACCGGTCTCGAGTGTTCGGCGACAACCAGATAGTGCCGGTTGCCCTTCTTGTTCCGCAGGAAGAGGTTCTTGCAGTGTGTCGCGTCGATGGACTTCCACTGCTCCACGGCCTGTTCGACCGTGAAGACGGGCGGATGGTCGAAGCGCTGGTAGCCGATACCGAGCGAGTCGAGCAGTTCGAGGACCGGGCGGGCAGGATCTTCCACCACGACCGAGTATAGGACCGCTCGGGCGGGGAGGAGAAGGGGCCGGGAGCGATCGTGGTCGCTCCCGGCCGAGCCGTCGTTCGCTCAGTGACCCGTGCGCGGCTGGGCCGGCGACCGGCCGAACACCCCGATTGTCGGCGACGTGACCGCCTGGAAGTCGTCGAAGGACATGCGGACTGCGTCGGCGTGCGTGCCTGCATTGAAGACGAGTTCCGACCCGCGGGTCAGGCTCTCGTCCACGAACACACGCTCTCCGAAGAGGGGGCCGAACGGCGGCATCGCGCCCGTCTCGCAGTCGGGGTACATTCCCGAAATCTCCGACTCCCGAGCGAGCCTCAGCATTGACGCGCCAGCAAGCTGGCGCAACTTGTCCAGATCCAGCCGGTAGTGGGCCGGGAGCACGGCGAGCACGGGCTCGTTGTCCGCCAGACAGACAACGGTCTTCGCCCAGAGCTTGCCTGGAATGTGGGTGACAGCCGCTTCCTCCTGGGCCGTATAGGCCGGCCTGTGATGGAAGGCCCGGTAGGGGCGGCCGGTCTGATTCAGGAAGTCCTGAATCGCGAGTGGAATAGACATGGCCTGCGCCTCCTTCTGGGCAAGAAAGACCCTGGGGGTGGGGCACCGCTGCGGTACCTAAGAAGATACGCCTGTGGGCCCCGCCTGTCGAGGGGAACCGGCGCCGCACACCCGCCGCCTAGCCACCCGACTGTCGCGCGGTCAGGCGGAGCCCCGCTTGCGTGCTCGGCGGTCTGAGGCGCAGCCTCGCTAGACGTCTTGAAGGCCAAGATCCGTTGCAAATGAGTCAAGTTTCGCTCCGGCCTTCAAGACGTCCACGCCCCGCCGCAGGCGGGGCAAGCCAACACTGTGATCTAGCGAGGCGGAGCCGCCTCCACATGCCTCGGTGGTCTGAGGCGCAGCCTCGCTAGCCTTCTGTGGCTTCCAGGACCGGCGTCTCCATGTCCGCTGGGGGCGCCTCACTGGGATCGATCTCCGTTCTGGCGATCAGTCGAGAGGCGAGCCAGCGGTGAGCCGCTTGATCGCCACGCGAGAGCACCGCTTCCAGTGGCGTGCGCCGAGTCGGCTCCGCCTCGCGGGTCTGCATGGTGGGCCAGCTCCCGTCCGCGCGGCGGGGCGCATACCGGCACCAGAAACCGAGATGCCACGTCAGGAAGTCCAACGCCCGAGCCCGCCCGTGGTCGTCGTCGCCCCAGTGCTCGAGGGCGAGTTCGACATAGCGGCGGTAGATGGCGAGACGCTCGTCCGCGGAGATGTCCCAGTAGCCGTCTGACGACTCGCGGAAGAGCCAAGGCTTGATGAGCGCACCGCGGGCGACCATCACCCCCGCGCAGCCCGACTTCGCTCGGGCCTCGGCGATCTCGTGGGGGAACAGCAGATCTCCGTTCCCGACGACCGGGACCGGAACGGCGATGGCCACCTCTCCGATCGCGTCCCAGTCGGCGGCCTGGCGGTATCTGGCATCGCGTGTCCGGCCGTGCACAGAGATGGCGTCGGCACCCCCGTCGACCGCAGCCCTTGCCTGCTCCAGGTGGTTGCGCATCCGGTCGTTCCACCCCAGGCGGATCTTCACCGTGATCGGCACGCGCGAGAGCGCGCGCTTCATCGTCTCCACCACCCGCTGGATGCGTTTGGGCTGCCGGGCCATGGCGGTGCCCATGCCCTTGCGCGTGAAGTGGTCGATCGGGCAGCCGAGGTTCACGTCGACGAAATCCGCGCCTCGGGATTCGACGAGTGCCGCCGCCCAACCCATTTCCTCGGCGTCGGTGCCGGCTAACTGCACGCCGAACACGGCTTCATCCGGGGCACGGCGGATCAGCGCGAACTCCGACCGGCGTCTCTGCTTGAGGCGTCGCGCCACGGTCATCTCGCTCACGGTCACGCGCGCACCGAGTTCCGTGCACAGGCGGCGGTAAGGCAGATTGGACCCCTTGGTCATGGGTCCCATGACCACGGCGCCCGTCAGGACTTCACGAAGGTCCATCGCTCCACTGTAGAAGGAGCCAGGCTCCCTCTTCCAGCGCAAAAGTGGAAGCCAAGCAGCCTCGCTAGACGTCTTGAAGGCCCAGATCCGTTGCAGATGAGTCAAGTTTCGCTCCGGCCTTCAAGACGTCTACGCCCCGCCGCAGGCGGGGCAAAACCAACACTGTGATCTAGCGAGGCGGAGCCGCCCCCACACGCCTCGGCGGTCTGAGGCGCAGCCTCGCTAGAACCTGATGCCGAACGTCACGTGCGCGCGGGTGCCGGCGTCGAGACCGTGGGCCACGTCGATGCCGAACTGGAACAGCGGGGCGATGGCGAACCAGCCGACGCCCACACCCGTGTCCGCCCGGGAGTCCTTGAGGTGCTCGCCACGGTTCCAGGTGGTGCCCGTGTCGGCGAAGACGCGGAGGCCCGTGTTGGCGAACCGCATGGGCGAGTTGAGGGGAATGCGAAGCTCGACGGTGCCGGCGAGCACGTTGTCCGCGGCGCGGTACCCGGTCCGGAACCCGCGCAGTGACGACGTGCCTCCCAGCAATGCCTGCTCGTAGGGCGGGATCGCCCGGTCCACGAGGCTGCCCTGGGCACGAAGCACGAGGATGCTGCTCCTGATGAGGCCCACGTACGCTTGGACGTCGGGTTCCACGCGGTTGACCGTGTCCAGCCCCTCGACTCGAAGCGCGGTCCAAGCCACGCGCGCGAACAGGGCGTTTCGCGGAAACGACGCATTCTGGCGGGTGTCCAGCGCGAGGCTTGCGCCGATGGTGGCGAGCCGGTCGTCGGCGTCGCCGTAGCGAATCAACGCGACTGACGTGCTTGCCCCGAGCTGGACGAACCGGACCGGGACGGCCGCGATCTCGAACCACGCCTGACGCCGCTGGTCGTCGACCTCGTAGTGAGGGTTCTCGCGTTGGTGGATGTAGGCGCCGAACCGGACGCGGCTGATGAGGCCCGTGGCAAAGGGCCGATCGGCCTCGATGGCCGCCTGTCTGATCCCTCCCCACGTCAGAGGAGCGGTGAGACGGAACCCCTTGCCGATGGCGTTGGCGACGGTCACGCGCCCGCCATAGGTGAAGCCGTAGCCGTCTTCGAAGGTCAGGATCGGCAGGAACATCAGGCGGCCGGTGAACCGGCGCAGGGGACCCGGCTGGGGATCATCCGGTGTTGCGCCCTCCCGTTCCCGCACGACGATGACGAGGGCGACCGCTGTCGGATCCGACAGCGACTGATAGCGCTTCCGGATCTCGACTCCCTCGAAACGCCCGCTCGCGTCGAGACGCTGCCGGGCCTCGGCGGTCGACTCTGGCGTGAGCGCCTGGCCGACCGTGAGCGCGGCTAGGCTCAACACCACGTTGTCTGGCGTCGCGTAGTTGCCGTGGACGCGGATGGACGCGAGGTGCTCGGCCTGGATCGCCGGCTCCTGCGCTCCTGCCGCGGCGGCCATCAGCACGCCAACCACGACCGCCGCGAGCAGCGCGGCGCTACGGCATCTTGGGTACATAGGCCCTGATCCTCGCGCGCACTTCGCCCATCCGATAGTCGTAGAACTCACGCGTGTAGGTGAAGCGGAACGTGCCCGTGGCGAGCGTGGCCGCGCCAGTTCCCCGAATTCCCTTCGGGAGCCACACGCCGTCGAAATACCGTCCCATCGTCATTTCGGCCTGGACGTCGTCTACGCGGGCGATCTGGCGGTACGGGAGAAATCCCCAGTCGGCGTTGTCGAAGAGGAAGCGGACGATCTGCCTTTCCTCGGGGTCGACCCAGAGCGTGATGAGTGTGACCTTGTTCATCGATCGCTCGATGCGGTCTTCGAGTTCCTGCTCCCGCTCCCGTTCTCGCCGGCGCTCCTGGTCCCGTTTCGTGGGCGGCTGCGCCGGGTCGGCGTCGTCGCGCCGGTCGTCCCGCTTGCTATCCGAGAACATACGCGTCGGGTAGTACTCGACCTTCAGTACGGGCCGTCCTTCGAGCTCCTCACGCCCGACGAGATAGTAGTTGCCGGCCTCGAACGGAAACCTCATGAAGTATGCTTCGGACATGAAGCGCGATCGGGCATCCTGGCGTACCACGTCATCGACCCCCACGGGCGCGTCGACCTGATCCTGGGCCTTCTTCGCCTCCCGTTCCCGGTGCCGCTTCTCGCGGGTCTTCTCTTCCTGCAGCCACTCGTCCTCGTAACGGAGCTGCTCATCGGGCGGGATGGCCACGCCGTTGGACCGCATCGGCCTTCTCACGAGGTACCCCTCGCGCACCGACCACGAATACTCGCGCCGGAGGCCGTGGAGGGGAATGCGGTCGCCCCCGAGGATCTCGAACGTTTCCCGCTCGTCGAGGACGTAGTCATGCAGGCGCAGCCACGAGTCGTCGCGGTTCTTCAGGGCCGCGGCCATCAGCTGGTCGAGGTCGCTCTGACCGCCGGCTGGAGTCTGGGCCTGGAGCAGAGCGACGGCGGTGGCAATGGTCACCAGGAGGACGCTGGCGACCTTCGGAAGCTGGCGCTTTCGCACGGGCACACCTCAGTGCTTCGACTCGCACCTTCGGCGACGTATAGCATTCGCGCGTCTGGACCTTCCCGCTCGCTCAGCACCGAGTCCTGAGGGCGCACGCACGGTACCATACTCGCGCATTCGAAGGACTCAACGGCTACGGCTGGGCCGCACTTCGTAGATACGACGAGGAAGCCCGCGCGGTTCGACAGGGGAGGAGAAGAGACCTCGGGCCCCGGCAGCGGGCTGCGTCAGCGGTCCGGGGGCTGACCCGACGGACCAGGTCGCGGACGGTACAGGGCGAGCCCGTCGCTCTCGGCGACGGGTTCGAGCTGGAGCGCGCGCCTGGCGTACTCGAGGGCGGCCGGAGGGGTCCGCTGGCGATTCACGACGACATAGCCGAGGCGGGCGCGTTCGACGAACCGGTCGCCGTCCCCCAGCGTCTGGGCAAAGGGAACGGACTCGACATCCTGGCCTTCGCTGAGCGCCAGCAGCGTCGTGATGACCGGGAACCGCCGCTGCCGTTCGACGAGCGACGCCGGCAGCCTCGAGATGTAACCGCCGACGATGCGCTTGCGGTGGAACGCCTGGTAGAACTGCCGAGCCGTGTTGTAGCTGCCGTAGCTGCGCACGCCGTCGCGCATGCCCAGGGGCAGGTTCATGACCGCGACGTCGCGGGTGTCGGCGGCGATGATCTGGTAGACGGCGGGGACCTTCGCCGAGTACAGGACGCGCGGGGCCGGCAGCAGCTCGAAGAGCAGCAGCGCCGACGTGGCGCCCAGCAGTAGCCGGCGCCGGCGCTGGTGTGCGCCGGCCACGTGCGACAGGGCGTAGGCGAACAGCACCGCGAGGCCGAGCGCCGTGACCGCCGCAAAGCGGGTCGGCATCCGGGCGCTCGACACGAAGGGCACGTACCGCAGGAACGCCCACGGGCCTGGAACATAGCTGTTGACGCCGCCGATGTGGATGAAGGGGCCCAACGACAGCAGGACCGAGCCGACGGTCACCACCCACCAGAAGACCGGTGCCCGCGCCCGGTACCGCCAGAACGCCACCACGATGACGCCCAGGACCACGAGCGGGAGCGACGCCACGTTCTCGATGGCGAGACCGGGCTGGCCTGCGAACCAGCCAGCGAAGAGGTCGCGGCCGAGCGGGTGCATCGGGCCGGGGATCACGACCGACAACAGGTCGAGGCCGCGCGGGCTGGTCCGCCAGAAGATCCGCTCGCTGACATTGCCGCCCTCGGCCAGGCGGTGCCCGAGGGCGTAGAGCCACGGCGAGGCGACGAGGGCTGCGGTGACGGCGATGCCGATGGCGACCCGCAGCCTCAGCAACTGGCTCGCATCGAACCGGAGCGCGACACGCGGTCCGAGGGTGAGCCAGGCCCTGACCAACGCGATGAGCACCAGCACCAGCATCGGCGTGTACAGCGTATTCAGCCCGACGCGGAGCGGCCCCACCTGCAGGGTGTACCCACCCGTCAGCACGATGCTGACGGCCAGCGCGCCCACGCCGACAGCCGCGCCGTCCACCACGTAGCCGACCCAGGGCTGGAGCCGCGAGGGTCGCCACGCGACGCGCGCCACGCGGGCCAGGGCCAGCGTCGCGGCCAGCATCAGGCAGTAGACGGCGTAGTACGGATCGGAGTAGAGCGCCACCGCGAGCAGACCGCCCGCGCCGACCGCCCATCGCGTCTGACGGGTCTCCTCCAGCCGAATCAGGGCCAGCACGAAGAGCGGCAGCGGCGCGACCGCGACGAGACTGAAGTGGCCGGTGCTGCGCGCCACGAAAAACGGGCTGAACGCGAATGCCGCGCCGGCCAGCCACGCGACCCATGCATCTGACACGAGCCGTCGGACGAGCGCAAAGGCGCTGAACGCCGCGAACACCGCTGTCAGGAGGTAGACGAGGTTGAACGCCGTGACGAGAGTGACGACCGCCAGCAGCGGAAGGGCGACGAGATTGAGGACAGGGGTGTAGTTGTGCAGGCTGAGGTCGACCCGAGGCGACGGTGTCAGGAGCGCGGTGGAGAAGAACGGCGATTCGCCTCTCGACAGCTCATGCTGGAACGACCACAGGTTCCAGACGTAGACACCAGTATCTCCCGAGACCTGACCGGTCAGCCGATCACCCAGGTGTACAGGCAGGGGCCACGCAAACGCGATGGTGAGCACCGCGTACGCCGCCGCTGCACGAAGCCATACGGGGCAGGCAAACCGCATGGGTCGCAGCGCGGCCCGTCACGCTATCACTTGCGTGGAGCGGTGGATATAGTGTCAGTACCCGATGAGCGCACGATCATCAGGTTTGTCGCTCAGGCGCCCTCGCACACCCAAGCTGTGACGCCACCGCCGCCATCGCGGCTTTCACTGTGTCTTCGTCTCCGAGATAGTCGTGTCGGACGGGCGTCAGATCGTCGTTCAACTCGTAGACGAGCGGAATCCCGGTGGGGATGTTGAGCCCGACGATGTCGTCGTCTGAGACGTTGTCGAGGAACTTGACAAGCGCCCGCAGGCTGTTGCCATGGGCGGCAATGAGGACGCGGCGACCGTCGCGAACCGCCGGCGCGATCGTGTCGCGCCAGTACGGCAGGAAGCGGGTCACAGTGTCCTTAAGGCATTCGGTCAAGGGCAACTCGGCGGGCATGAGGGACGCATAGCGTGGGTCGTGGCGCGGATGCCGCGGGTCGTCCTCGGTGAGGGCCGGCGGCGGCACGTCGTAGCTGCGGCGCCACGTGTGCGTCAGTTCCATGCCGTGGCGCTCGGCGGTTTCTCGCTTGTTGAGGCCCTGGAGCGCGCCGTAGTGACGTTCGTTCAGGCGCCAACTGTTGTGGACGGGGATCCACATCTGATCGAGCTCTTCGAGGGCCAGCCACAAGGTCTTGATCGCCCGCTTGAGGACCGACGTGTAGGCGACGTCGAAGACAAAGCCCTTCTCCCGCAGCACGCGGCCGGCCGACCTAGCCTCGCGCACGCCCCTCTCACTCAAATCCACGTCGGTCCACCCGGTGAACCGATTCTCCTTGTTCCAGGTGCTCTCCCCGTGACGCAGCAGCACGAGTATCCTCATGAGCGAAACTCCAAGCCTCGTCTGTGATCCTGCCGAACACCCCCGCTCTAGAGCGGGTCTCATCCCGGAGTCCTCCCGGAGTCATCCCGGAGTCCCCTGTCTCCTCCGGCTGCAGGCCGCGGCGGGCGCCCGTCCGGCGCCACCCGCTCGGCATCACCGCCCCGTCCACTCCGGCCGCAGGCCGCGGCGCGCCAGGCTGACCGCGCCGTACGGAGGACCACGAATGGGGACTGGGGACATCGAGAACTGATCTCCGGTCCTCGGTCCCCGATCCTGGCGAGTACACCACCCTGGCGTAGCCCGGTCAATGGGCCGTGTCGCAGCCGTGCCGCCGCTCACCCGCCGGCGAAGTAACGCTCCCCGAGTACCGCATCGAGCGTATCGGCGAGCAGGTCAGCGTCGCGCTCGGTGAACACCAGCGGTGGTTTGATCTTGATCACGTTGTGGCGCGGACCGTCGGTGCTGACTAGCACGCCGCGATCGCGCATCCGGTTGGCGGCCACGCCCGCCTCGTCGCCGGCCGGCTCCCGCGTATCGCGGTCCCGGACGAACTCGATGCCCACGAACAGTCCCAGCCCTCTGACGTCACCGATGACGGCATGCCGCTTCTTGAGTTCGCGGAGCCGGCCGAGCAGGTACGCGCCCACACGTGCGGCTCGGGCCTGCAGCCCCTCGTCTGCGATCACGCCCAGAACCGCCATGCCGATGGCGCAGGAGACGGGATTCCCGCCAAAGGTGTTGAAGTATTCCATGCCGTTCGCGAATCGCATGGCAATCTCGGGCGTCGTGATGACGGCCGCGAGCGGGTGTCCATTCCCGATGGGCTTGCCGATGGTCACGACGTCCGGGACGACGCCTTGGGTTTCGAACGCCCAGAAACTGGAGCCAACGCGCCCAAGGCCAACCTGAACCTCGTCGGCAATACACACGCCGCCGCGCCTCCTCACGGCCTCGTACGCGCCAGCGAGATAGCCCTCGGGCAGCACGATCTGGCCGCCGCAGCTCAGGAGGGACTCGGCGATGAAGGCGCCCACGCGCCGCCCTTCCCGGCTGATCCGGTCGGCCGCCTCGGCAACGTGGGACGCGTAGCGCGCTCCAATCTCCGCACCCGCTCCCCGGTAGACCCCGCGATACGGATCCGGCATCGGCACCGTGTGCACGTGAGGCGCCGGCCCCGTGCCGCCAGGCCCGTCGAACTTGTACGGACTGATCTCGACGACGGCGCCGGTGTTGCCGTGATAGCCCGTGTCGACCACGATGGTCTCGCGGCTGCCCGTGAAGGTCCGGGCCATCCGGAGTGCCAGTTCGTTGGCCTCGCTCCCGGAGTTGACGAAGAAGCAGACGCGTAGCGGCTCGGGCAGCGTGGCACACAGACGGTCGGCGTACCGGACGATGAGCTCGTGCAGGTAGCGGGTGTTGGTGTTCAGCACCGCCATCTGCCGCTGGCCGGCCTCGACGATGCGGGGATGGCAGTGCCCGACATGTGCCACGTTGTTGACCGCATCAAGATACGCCCGCCCGTCGGCGTCGTACAGGTGCTGCATCCACCCGCGCACGATGTGCAGCGGCTTCCTGTACGACACGCTCAACGACGGACCGAGGCGGACCGCCCGACCCGCGAGAATCTCGCCGGCGGCGGCAGGTTGGGACGCTCGGACCGGCGCCGGCACCTGCGCAACGAGGTTCGGATCGGGACACAGTCCCGTCCAAACGCCGCGCTCGCCAGGCCGCGCCACGCCTGGGAAGTCGCCAAGCCGGTCGAGCAGATCAGCGATGACCTGGATGTGGAGGTGTGGAGGCCAACCGCCGTTGACGCTCGCGTCGCCGATGGTCGCAACTCGGCATCCGCGGGCGACGACGTCACCTGGTCTCCAAGCTCCCAGCGACTCGCGAGCAAGGTGGCCGTACAGCGTGTAGAAGGGCAACCCCTCCCCGGTCCGATGCTCGAGAATGATCGTCGGGCCGTAGTCGAGGCGGTTCGCATTGTCGGCCAGGCTGTGGACCACGCCATCCATGGGTGCGAGGACAGGAGTGCCGGCCTTCGCGAACAGGTCGAGGCCGAGATGCACCGTGCGCCACTCCGGCCCATCGTTGCCGTCCGCCCGGAAGATCTCACTGACATAGAAGGCCCGAGCCTCGTCGTAGCGCCCGATGCCAACCGATGCCCCTGCGTTGGCGATCCGCCAGAACAGGTCGCGCGTGAACACCGCTTCGTCGGACCACAGGACCGGAGTGCCCGCCTCGGTGCTCGACACACTCAGGTCGAAGACCAGGGCACCTGCCGCCCCGTGTTCGCGGGAACGACCGCCTGACGTACCCAGATCGAGCAATGGACCGATCCGTGCGCCGGGTGAACGCAGCCAGCGCACGATGGCCGGCGTTGCCAGGCACGGCTCCAGTCCGCAGGCGTCGCGCAGCACGTAGTGCGCGAGGCGGGGATGGATGGACGACGCGCGTTCGAGGAAGGTCCAGGCCGGCCGCTCACTGACCGTGAGGTAGTCGTGTCCGGGGTCGGCGTGCCGCTGGAAGGCCGAGTTGACCACGCTGACGACCATCCGCAAGCAGGCGAGCGGGAACACGGATTCGATTTCGACGTCAGCCAGGGCGCGCTGCTCGTGGTATCCGCCGAGGATGGCCGCCGCGGCGGCGAGCGGGTCCGGCTTGTCCAGCATCGCGTACGCACAGGCCACTGCCGCGTCGTTCGCCGTCCAGGTGTAGACCATGTCCCCGAAGTCGATCACGGACACGGACCTGGGCCCATACGGGTCCTGGCCGTCGACGAGTACGTTGTAGTCGTTCGCGTCGTTGTAGATGATGGACTGCGGCAGCGCGGGGCCGAGACGGTCGAGTTCGCCACATGCCCACTCGTACAGCCGCTCCGCGATGACCCGCTGCCGCCCATCCCCGACGTGCGGCAGGTACTCGGGCACCCACTGCACGCGTCGCGGATCCCACTTCAGATCACGTGCCGCCGCCGGATGCGAGAATGTCGCGAGCTCGCGGTCCACGCATCCGAGCAGCCGGCCCAGGTCGCGCAGCAGCCCGGGCGTATGGGGCTGCGAGCGCGCCAGCACCTCCCCGGGCACCCACGTCAGCACCCTCACAATGTGACGGGTTCCCCGTGGGCCGGTGAGCTCGCCGCTCAGCGATCCCGCCAGCGTCGGCACCACGCGTGGGAGTCCGAGCGCGGGCGCACGGGACTCAAGATGCCGCAATGCCTGGTGCTGAAGGTCGAGCACAGCGTCATCGTCGGCCGCGTTGGCGATCTTCAGGACGAAACGCTCGCCTGAATCGGTCACTAGCGCGAAATTCTGATCGCGCTCGCCGGGGAGGAGGAACGCCGTGGCGACCAGGCCGAAGATATCGCGGGCAGCGCTGACTGCTCGCTCGAGAGGGAAGTCGGGGAGGGTGTACGCAATTGTTGGCATTGATGCTCGTCGCTCAGGGCTGCCTTCGACTTCGCTGAAGCCAGGATGCCCCGGGCCTGCCTCTGGCCTACGCCTATGCTGTCGTGTCGCCCGGGGCTGCACGCCCTGGGTCGAACAGCACCTTCAGCCCACGAGACGCTTCCTCCAGCGCCGATGCCCACTCGTCGAGCCGCCGGACGACGTCGACGAGCGGTGCGACCCGGATTGCGCCACACTCCAGCAGGTCGATGGCCGGCTTGAAGGGTCCGCATCGCGAACCCACGACGGTGATCTCGTCGACGACGACCGGCCACGTCGCGAAAGGCACTGCATCATGGACGGTCGTCTTCAGCACGATCGTCCCCCGCGGCACCACGCAGCCCAGCGCGCGCTCGAGTCCGTCGGGCCGGCCGGTGACGTCGACCACGACATCGAAGCGATCTGGCATCGGCAGCGGGCCTTCGGGCGATGGACGCGCGTCGAGACCCAGCGACCGTGCCAGGGCCAGACGCGGCTCATGCCTGCCGAACAACACCGGGCTCGCCCCGGTGGTTCCCAGAACCTGGGCGACCAGCAGGCCCATGCGACCGTCGCCCAGCACCGCCGCGCGGGTCATCGAATCGACGACGACCTGCTCGAGAATCCGGCACGATGCCGCCAGGGGCTCGACCAGCACGGCCGCCGGATCCGGGATGCCATCCGGCACCGGATGGAGATTCACGGATGGCAACGACAGGTACTCGGCGAAGGCGCCGTGGCGGTTGCGAATGCCGAGCACTTCGCGCGTTTCGCAATGTTCCTGTACACCCTGACGACACCGGGCGCAGGTACCGCACCCGACGTTGATGTTGCCAACAACCCGCTGGCCTTCCCAGTGGCGATCGCCGGAGCGCGAGACCTCCTCGACGATGCCGACGAACTCGTGACCCGGAATGCCCGTGAAGCCGGCGTAGCCGGCCAGCAACTGCAGGTCGGTGCCGCACACGCCGGCCATCGTCACCCGCACGAGGCACTCGCCGGCCCTGCGCGGGATGTCGGTATCGCACAGCGTCAGGCGGTGCCGGTCGAGCCAGAGCGCGCGCATGAGGTGCGTCATCCGGATTCACGTCACCAAGATCTGGTCGATGCCAACACGGGTGATGATGTCCAGGCCCGGCAGCGCCGCATAGTACGCCGGGATCGCCGGCGTGCCGTTCATCATCCCCATCCCGTCCTCGCGCAGGTCGTGCCGGTCGATGTCGAAGTCGAAGTGTACCCCATCGTGGAGCAGCCCCGCCGCGGCCTGCGGCCGGAGGAGACAGGGGACTCCGGGATGACTCCGGGAGGACCCCGGGATGAGACCCGCTCTAGAACGGGGGTGTTCGGCAGGATCACAGACGAGACCGGAGTCCGGTGGGCGTCAGCGGTCCGAATGGGTGTCGGCCCGGTTGACCGGGCGGGACGGGCCGGGCTGAAATAGGCGGATGGTCCCGAACGGCATGGGCTGGAGCCATCTGCGAAAGATGGTCTGCCTGATGGGAGGCCTCGGCGTGTCTGTCCGAACGGTCGAGGTGTCCGGGCTTGGCTCCGGCCGCGTCTCCGTCTGCGATCCCTGGTGGTTCGTCTGCACGGACGGCGAGGTCGGCTCGACGCAGGTCGTCGGCAGCAGATCCCACACGAGCGTCGGCGTCAACGTCGGTGGCGGCGTGCGCTTCGGGCGCTTCTTCCTCGAAGGGCGCTGCCACGACGCCGGCGGCCCCACCGTCGAGACCCCGGAGGGCCGGCAGACGGCCACGGGTGAGTTCTTTCCGGTGACCTTCGGCGTCGTCTTCTGAGCGCCATGGAAGGCTGGCACGGCTGGGACGACTACGCGGCGTTCTACGACTGGGAGAACGCCCAGACGATGGGGCGGCGCGACGTGAGGTTCTGGGAACGCCTGGCCGGGCGGGCGGGCGGACTCACGCTCGAGCTGGGATGCGGCACCGGCCGCGTCACGCTGCCGATGGCACGGCACGGCGCCCGTGTCGTGGGCATCGACCGGTCGCCGTCGATGCTGAGCCGGGCGCGGAAGCGTGCCCGGCGCTCGAAACTGGCTGGCTCGCTCTCGCTCGTGCGCGGCGACATTCGAGCCCTCCCGTTCGGGCCGGCGACGTTCGCGCTCGTGGCGGCGCCCTACGGCGTGCTGCAGTCTCTGCTGGACGACGTAGCGCTAGACGACTCGCTCGCCTCCGCCCATCGAGTCCTTGCACCGGGCGGGCGCCTCGCCATCGACCTCGTGTCGGATCTGCCCTCGTGGCACGAGTACGAAGGACGGACGAAGCTGCGCGGCCGCAAGGGGAGCAGCCAGGCGCACCTGACGCTCATCGAGTCGGTCCGTCAGGATCGGGATCGAGGCCTCACCATGTTCGAGCAGGAGTTCATCGAACGGCGCAGCCGCGACGCGCGCACGCATCGCTTCGCGCTGACGTTCCGGACGGTCTCGGTGGAGGGCATGTCCGCCCGCCTCGAGGGGGCCGGGTTCTGCGTGGACAGTGTGCTGGGAGACTACGAAGGAGGTCCGTGGGACCCGCGCGCGGACGTCTGGCTCATCCTGGCGTCGAGACCGGCCAGGCGCCGGCGCCCCGGAGGTTGAGGCGCGGCTGGTCTGGGGTCAGACCCTGGGAGGTCACCATGAAAGTCCTGATCGACGTGTCGATCGTGCCGATCGGCGTGGGCGTGTCGCTGTCATCGTACGTCGCCGCCTGCGAAAGGGTGTTCACCGACGCGGGATTGACGACCAGGTTGCACGCCTACGGCACGAACGTCGAAGGGGAGTGGGACGACGTGTTCGGCGCCGTGAAACGGTGCCACGAGGTGCTGCACGAAATGGGCGCGCCGCGCATCTCGACGATCATCAAGGCCGGCACGCGGACGGACCGCCCCCAGACCCTCGACGACAAGGTCCGAAGCGTCCAGGAGAAGCTGTAGAGCGCGGGCACCCACCCGGCCCGCCGGATTTGTTGCGGGCGAAGACGGCGTGCTAGGATCTTCACGCACTTTTCTGCCCGTTTTCGCCGCGTCCTTGCTCGGGGGTTACCGGTATGTCAGGCCATTCCAAGTGGCACACCATCAAGCACAAGAAGGGCGCCGCCGACGCTAGGCGCGGGCGCGTCTTCACCCGCATCATCAAGGAATTGACGGTCGCGGCGCGCAGCGGAGGCAGTGATCCCGACTCGAATCCGCGCCTGCGGACCGTTATCGCCGATGCGAAAGCGGTCAACATGCCGGCCGACAACATCAAGCGGGCCATCCGCCGGGGTACGGGCGAGGAGCCAGGGGTGCAGTACGAGGAGGTCACCTACGAAGGCTACGGCCCCGGTGGCGCGGCCATGCTGATCGAGGTCTTGACCGACAACAAGAACCGGACCGTCGGCGAGATCCGGCACATCCTCGGCAAGTACGGCGGGAACCTGGGCGAGACGAACTCGGTCTCCTGGATGTTCGAGAAGAAGGGCTACATCGTCATCGAGAAGTCGCGCGCATCGGAAGAGGACCTCATGACGGCCGTGCTCGACTCGGGAGCCGACGACCTGCGCGACGATGGAGACAACTGGGAAGTGGTGAGCGCGCCGGAGGCGTTCCAGGCCGTCAAGGAGGCCGTCGAGGGACTGAAGATCGAGGCGGCGACGGCGCAGATCTCGATGTTGCCGAAGAACTTCGTGTCGCTCGAAGGCAAGCACGCCAACAGCATGCTCAAGCTGCTGGACCTGCTCGAGGATCACGACGACGTCCAGCACGTGTGGTCGAACGCGAACATCGACGAGAAGGAGATCGAGGCCTTCGCGTGAAGGTCTTCGGCATCGACCCCGGATCCGATCGAACCGGGTTCGGCTGTATCGAGACGGACGGCAGCCGGCACCGGCTGGTTGTGTGCGGGGCCGTGTCGACGCCGCCGCGGGCTTCCTTTCCCGAAAAACTCTTGGCCATTCACCGGGGCCTCTCGAGCCTGCTGGCCGAACACCGGCCCGACTGCGTTGCAGTCGAGAACGTCTTCCATGCCGCCAACGTCAGGAGCGCCTTGAAGCTCGGTCATGCGCGCGGGGTGGCCATCCTGGCGGCGATCGAGAACGGCTACGAGGTGGTGGAGTACGCGCCGGCCGAGATCAAGCGAGCGGTGGTCGGCTACGGGCGTGCCGAGAAGCACCAGGTGCAGGAGATGATCAGGCTGTTGCTGGGACTCGACGAGCCGCCGTCCCCCCACGATGCGGCCGACGCGCTGGCCGTGGCCGTGTGCCACGTGCATACGGTGGGCAGCCCGGCCCGCGACATCGTCGCTCGTGCCACTCCCCAAGGTAGGGTGCCGCGCAGCTGGCGTGAGTACCGCCCGTGATTGCCCTCCTGCGCGGTCGCCTGGCCGAGAAGCACCCCAACAGGATCGTCGTGGACGTGGGCGGCATCGGCTACGACGTGCACGTCCCGCTCTCGACCTTCTACCGGCTGGGAGAGCCCGGCGCCGACGTCTCGCTGCGGATCCACACGCATGTTCGCGAAGACACGCTGGCCCTGTACGGGTTCGGTACGGCGTTCGAACAGCAGGTGTTCGAGAGGCTGATCGACGTCAGCGGCATCGGGCCCCGGCTGGCGCTGGCCGTTCTGTCCGGCATCGAACCGGCCGAGCTGGCCCGGGCGATCCAGAACGGCAATATCGTCCGCCTGACGTCGATTCCGGGTGTCGGTCGAAAGACCGCCGAGCGCATCGCGTTGGAGCTGCGGGACAAGCTGCTGCCGGCCGAAGCGGCAGGCGACGAGGCCCAGCCGGTCGCGCGCAGCGAGAGCGAGGCGATGCGGGACGACCTGCTCTCGGCCCTCGTGAACCTGGGATATCATCGACCTCTTGCGGAGAAGGCGGTGGACGCTGCGCTCAGGACGGGTGACGCGCCGACCCTGGAGGGCTTGCTCAGGCTGGCGCTGCGGGAACTGGCGCGCGGATAGCCGGAAGACGCCTGCGGTCGCGGCCGCGAGCGCGTGGTCCTGCTGATCAGAGCACATGAGTGACGAACGACGCGTGGTGACGCCGACGCGCGCGGACGAGGATGCGCAATTCGAGGTGGGTCTCCGCCCGCGGACGCTGGACGAGTACATCGGCCAGGATCGCGTCCGCGAGAACCTCCACGTATCGATTACCGCTGCCCGCCAGCGCCAGGAGGCACTGGACCACGTGCTGCTCTACGGGCCCCCGGGGCTCGGCAAGACCACCCTGGCCTACGTGATCGCGAACGAGCTCGGTGTGGCCGTCCGCTCGACGTCCGGTCCGGTCCTCGAGAGGCCCGGAGACCTGGCGGCTATCCTCACGAACCTGAAGGAACGCGAGGTCCTGTTCATCGACGAGATCCACCGCATGGCTGCGACCATCGAGGAGATCCTCTACCCGGCGCTGGAGGACTACGAACTGGACATCGTGATTGGCCAGGGCCCGGCGGCGCGGTCGGTGAAAGTGCCGCTGCAGCGGTTCACGCTGATCGGCAGCACGACCCGAGCGGGGCTGTTGACCTCGCCGCTGCGGAGCCGGTTCGGGATCGTGCACCGCCTGGACTTCTACGCGGATGGCGATCTGGAGGAGATTGTCCGGCGTTCGGCCAGGATTCTCGGCGTGCCCATCAGCGACGAGGCAGCCGGCGAGATCGCGCGCCGGGCACGGGGCACGCCCCGCATCGCCAACCGCCTGCTGCGCCGGGTGCGCGACTACGCCCAGGTGCGCGCCGACGGGAACATCACCGGGACGGTGACACACGCGGCCCTCGCCATGTTGGAGGTGGACGAGCACGGGTTCGACGAGATCGACCGCAGGCTGCTGCGGACGATCATCGACAAGTTCGGCGGCGGCCCAGTCGGTCTGAACACGATCGCCGCCGCGATTGCCGAGGAGAAGGACGCGATCGAGGACATCTACGAGCCCTTCCTCATCCAGATTGGGTTCATCGACCGCACACCCCGCGGACGTGTCGCGACACCGCTCGCCTACAAGTACTTCGGCCTCCAGGCCCCAGGGAAGGACTCCCGACTGTGGTAAACGGACCGACGGTCAGACCGACTCGGATCAGCGCGCTGGCGACGTACGTGCCGCCGAGGATCCTCGACAACCACACACTGAGCCAGATGGTGGACACCACGGACGAATGGATCCTCCAACGCACGGGCATCAGAACCCGCCACATCGTCGAGAAGGGGGTTGCGACGTCGGACCTGGCGAAGGAAGCCGGCCTGAAGGCCATCGCGCAGGCGGGCCTGACGCCGGACGACATCGACGTCATCATCGTCGGCACGACGACGCCCGACATGTTCTTCCCGAGCACGGCGGCCCTGACGCAGCACAAGATGGGGGCAGCGAAGTGCTGGGGCTTCGACCTGGCCGGTGCCTGCTCGGGCTTCACCTTCTCGGTGAGCGTCGCCAGCCAGCTCGTGGCGACGGGCAAGCACGACTGCGCACTCGTCGTCGGTGCCGACGTGATGTCGAGCATCATCGACTACACCGACCGCACGACTTGCGTGCTGTTCGGCGACGGTGCGGGCGCGGTGGTCGTGCAGCCCGCCGTCGAGCCCGGCTTCGAGATCCTCGGGTTCGAGCACGAGATCGACGGGAGCGGCGGTCCGGCGCTCAACATGCCGGCTGGCGGCAGCCTGAACCCCGCGTCGCACGAGACGGTCGAGAAGCGGATGCACTTTGTCAAGCAGGACGGCCAGGCCGTCTTCAAGTTCGCCGTGCGAAAGACCGAGGAGATCAGCCGCAAGGTCATGGAGAAGCACGGCGTGACGCCGGATGACGTTGCGCTGTTCGTATCGCACCAGGCCAACCGGCGGATCATCATGTCGGCCGCTGACCGGCTCGGACTCCCCGAGTCGAAGGTCATGATCAACATCGAGGACTACGGCAACACCACGGCGGCGACCATTCCCCTGGCCCTCGAGGACGCCATGAAACAGGGCCGCTTGAAGAAGGGCGACATCGTGTTGCTGGCGTCCGTCGGCGCCGGCTTCACCATCGGATCGGTGCTGCTGAGGTGGGCGTACTGACAGGCGACAGGCGGCAGGCGACAGGCGACTGGGTAGGCGGCAGACGGCAGGCGACAGGCGACAGGCGGCGGGGCGTCATCGTTCCATGAAGGTCTCCGACTTCGAGTTCGGCCTCCCGCCGGAGCTCATCGCGCAGTACCCGCCTGCGGCGCGTGGCGATGCTCGGCTGCTGGTGCTGGATCGCGCGACCGGCGGGATGGCCCACGCCCTCGTCGCCGACTTGCCCCGATTCCTCGCACCCGGCGACGTGCTCGTTCTGAACAACACACGCGTGTTCCCGGCTCGCCTGATCGGCACACGCGAACCGGGCGGCGGCACGGTCGAGTGCCTGCTCACGGCCCGCGTCGACGATGAGCGCTGGGAGGCGTTGGTACACCCAGGCCAGCGCCTGCATCCAGGGCGGCGGATGCGCTTCGCGCGCGGCGGACATCTCCTTCACGGGGAGATCCTCGAGGAGCGATTCCACGGGCGGCGGCTCGTGCGATTATGGGCCGACGAACCACGATCGCCGATGGACATCATCGAGGCCATCGGCCACATTCCACTGCCGCCGTACATCAAGCGACCGGACCTCGAACTGGACCGGGACCGGTACCAGACCGTTTTCGCCCGGGAGACCGGATCCGTGGCGGCCCCGACCGCCGGCCTGCACATGACTGGAGATCTCCTCGAGCGGCTCGCAGGCGCCGGTGTCGAGCGCGTGGAGATCACGCTGCATGTCGGGTACGGCACGTTCAAGCCTGTCAGGGTGGCGGTCGTGGAGGACCACGTGGTCGATCCCGAGCACTATGCCATCGCACCTGAGGCAGCCACGCGCATCAACGCCGCGCTCGACGAAGGCCGACGCCTGGTCGTCGTCGGGACGACCACGACGCGGGCACTCGAGCACGCGGTCCGGCGCGGGGCCGGCCGCGTCGAGGCCGGCATCGGCCAGGCCGATCTGTTCATCTTCCCAGGCTATCGCTTCGGTGTTGTCGGCGCCCTGTTGACGAACTTCCACCTGCCCGCCTCATCGCTGCTGATGCTGGTAAGTGCGTTTGGCGGGCGGGATCGCGTTCTCGAGGCCTATCGCGAGGCCATCCGCCGGCGCTATCGGTTCTACAGCTACGGCGACGCGATGCTGCTGCTCTGAGGACCGACCGTTGCCACGGCTTGACAGACCGTCACACGCGTGCACGATCGACGCAGGATCCCGCCGTGCGTGACTACCTCATCATCGGTTCCGGCTTCGGCGGTTCGGTGTCAGCCATGCGGCTGAGCGAGAAGGGCTACTCCGTCGTGGTCCTGGAGAAGGGCCAGCGCTTCACCGACGCCGACTTTGCCACGTCCAGCTGGGCCTTCTGGAAATACCTCTGGATGCCGCTTCTCGGCGCGCACGGCATTCTGGAGGTGACCCTCACCAAGGGCGCCATGGTGCTGCACGGTGCCGGGGTTGGCGGTGGCAGTCTCGGCTACGCCAACGTCCTGGAGGTTCCAGCCGCAGAGACCTTCCGCACGCCCGCCTGGACCCGGCCGATCGAGTGGGGTGCCGCGTTGAAGCCGCACTACGACACCGCCCGACGCATGCTCGGCGTGGCCACCAACCCCAGACTCTGGAAGGCGGACGAGGTGATGCGGCAGCAGGCGGAGGCCCGTGGGCTGGGGCCTACGTTTCGCGCGGCCGACGTGGGGGTGTTCTTCGGTCCTGAGGGAGAGACCGTCCCCGATCCGTTCTTCGGCGGGAAGGGACCCGAGCGCGCTGGCTGCACCCACTGCGGCGGCTGCCTGATCGGCTGTCGCCACAACGCAAAGAACACCCTGCCGAAGAACTACCTGCACTTCGCGGAGCAGTGCGGCGCCCAGGTGATTCCCGGGGCGGAAGTCACGAACGTCCGGCCTTTGGCTTCCGGCGGCGATGCGGGGTATGAAGTGACGTACCGGCCGTCATCGTCTCTCTTCGCGAGGCGCTGCCGCACCATTACGACCCGCAACGTCATCTTCTCGGCCGGCGTCATGGGGACAATGAGGCTGCTCCTCAAACTGCGCGAATCGTCGCTCCCCGCTCTGTCCCCGCGTCTGGGTGAGCAGGTCCGCACCAATTCCGAAGCGCTGCTCGGTTCGATCGCCCGCACCTCGGACACGGACTACTCGCAGGGCATCGCCATCTCGTCCATCTTCAGCGCCGACGATCAGACGCGCGTTGAACCGGTTCGGTATCCCGCCGGCTCATCGCTAATGCGCCTGGCATCCGCACCGCTGATCTCGCAAGGGGACTCGGTGCCGGTGCGCACGCTCAGGGCCCTGTGGTGGATGCTGACCCACCCGATCGACAGTGTCACGACGATGCTGCTCCCGGGCTGGGCACGCCGTGCGACCATCATCCTGGTGATGCAGCACGCGGACAACCAGATGCGTCTCCGTCTGGGGCGAAGCCCGCTGACGCTGTTCCGGCGCGCCCTGGTGGCCGAGCCGGCCGGTGGTTGCGCCATCGCCGCCCGCCTCGACGTCGGGCACGATGTGGCGCGCGACTTCGCCCGCCGTACCGACGGGATTCCCATGGGCTCGCTGGGCGAGAACCTGCTCGGTCTGCCAACCACGGCCCACATCCTCGGTGGCGCACCGATTGGGGCGCGCGCTGACGACGGTGTGGTCGACGAGGGCTTCGGCATCCACGGCTACCCCGGGCTGTTCATCGTAGACGGTTCGATTGTGCCCGCCAACCCGGGCGTCAACCCCTCGCTGACCATCGCGGCGCTGGCCGAGTATGCGATGGCCAAGGTCCCCCCGAAGCCTGGACGTCAGACCCTCACTCAGGAGCCGTCCCACCGAGAGACCCCAAGCGCATAGAATACCGGCGTGACCAAGTTTCCCTACGAGCAGTTCGACCTGTCCGGCCTCCGGACCTACCCGCTGGCGTCCCGTCCCAGCAAGGCCAGCCGGGCGGACTTCGCGAGGCCGTACACAAAGGGCGGCGGCGTCGGCGCGCTGGTGGATGGTCTGCCGAATACGCTCGGTGCGGCGGACTTTCGGGCTGTCGTCACGGCCATCCTGGCGGCGCGGGAGCGCGGGGGCGGACTCATCTGGGGGTTTGGCGCCCACGTCATCAAGACGGGTCTGTCCCCGGTGCTGATCGATCTGGCCGAACGCGGGTTCGTGTCGGCCATGGCGACCAACGGCGCCGGGATCATCCACGACTTCGAGATCGCGCTTTGCGGTGCGACCTCCGAGGATGTCGATGCCGCTCTCGGTCCCGGCCGCTTCGGGATGGCCGAGGAGACGGGACGGCTCCTGAACCAGGCGATCGGCGACGGGGTGGACATGGGTCTGGGCCTCGGCCAGGCAGTGGGCCGCTACCTAGCCGAGTCGAAGCCCGCGCATGCGCACCTGAGCGTGGCAGCTGCTGCGGCGCGCCTCGAGATCCCGCTCACGGTGCATGTCGCCCTGGGTACCGACGTCATCCACATGCACCCGGCGGCGTCCGGCGCCGCCCTGGGCGAGGGCAGCCTGCGGGACTTCCGTTTCTTCGTGTCCAACGTGGCCCGTCTCGCTCAGGGCGTCTACCTGAACTGCGGCTCCGCTGTCGTGCTGCCCGAGGTCTTTCTCAAGGCAGTGGCCCTGGCCCGCAACAAGGGGCTCCCGCTCACGGGCCTGACGACGGTCAATCTCGATTTCGCGCGGCTCTACCGCCCGCACATGAACGTCGTGTCCAGGCCGGTGGCCGGCACGGGCGGGCGGGGGTTCAGTCTGGTCGGGCACCACGAGATCCTGATTCCCCTGCTGGCAGCCGCGCTCATCGAAGCGTCGTGAATACGCCCCTTGCACTCGATTCGATCCCGCCCGTGCTCCGAATCAGCGACGACGGGGCATCCTGACGTTCACCCGTCCTCCGCGCCGCGCGGTGAGGCCCTGCCTGGTGTGTTGCCTGGCGCCTGTCGCCGGCCGCCTGTTAGAATGGTGTATCCTGCCGGTGTAGCTCAGCTGGTTAGAGCACGCGGCTCATATCCGCGGAGTCCGGGGTTCAAGTCCCTGCACCGGCACCAGGAGAGAGGGGTCGTGCGTCCGAGGGTGCGACCCCTCTTCGTTTTCGCATCCTTCCCCCGGCCACGGCCATGCCAGGCACGCTCGATCGTGTGCGGCGCTTCATCGAGCGCGGCGATCTCATCCCGCAGGGCTCGAAGGTGCTTGCGGCCGTCTCAGGCGGCTCCGACTCGGTGGGCCTCCTCGTTGCGCTCGCCGACCTGGCCGGGCCGCTGCGGTTCACGCTCGTCGGTCTCGCGCACCTGAACCACCAACTGCGCGGCGTCGATAGCGAGGGCGACGAAGCGTTCTGTCGCCGTTTGGCCGCGCGGCTCGGGCTGGCGTGCGAGGTGGGCCACGCCGACGTGCGCAAGCTGTCCTTGGTGCAGCGCACGTCGATCGAGGTCGCCGCGCGAACGGCCCGCTACCGCTTTCTGGACGAGGCCGCTCGCCGCCTGAGTGCAGACCTCGTGGCGACGGGCCACACGAGAGACGACCAGGCCGAGACGATGCTGCTACACCTGTTCCGGGGCGCAGGGCGCCGGGGACTCGGAGGGATTCCTCCCCGCCGCGGCCGGTTCGTCCGCCCGCTGCTCGAGGTCGGGCGACAGGAGGTGAGGGCACTCGCCAGCGATCGGGGGTTCGACTACCGCGAGGACGCCACGAACGCCGACCGCGCGATCCTCCGCAACTGGATCCGCCACGGCCTCCTTCCGCTGCTCAACGAGCGCCTGGGTGGCGAGCTGGCCGCCACGCTCGCCCGCCAATCGCGGCTGCTGAGGGAGGAGGACGAGTACCTCGATTCCCTGGCGAGGCAGTCGATGCCGGCCGTCGTCCGATCCCTGGACCCGGGCCGCGGCCGCTCCAGGCTCGACGCAGCGGGGTTGCGGGAACTCCCGCGAGCCCTCGCCCGCCGGGTCCTGCGCCTGGCGGCCGATGACCTCGGCGTGCGGCCCTCCCCGGGCGCGCCGCAGATCGAGGCAGCACTGGACCTTGCAGCCGTCCAGGCGACAGCCGGGGCGGCCGACCTGCCGGGGCTCCGTGTGGAACGAAACGGCGAAACGGTTGTCTTACTGAGTGGGGGCCTGCCCCGTGACCGGGAGACGCGTTCCTTCCGATACGACATGCAGGTGCCCGGGCGGCTCGAGGCCGCCACGGAGGGATTCGTCCTCGAAGCCCGGCTCGAACCGTACCACGCGCAAGTCTTTGACAAGAATGACCTTGCGACTGGTCCGGACCGGGCCATGATCGATGCGGCCTGTGCCGCCGGCGGCCTCCGCGTTCGAAGCCGGAAGCCGGGTGACGCGTTGGTGCCGCTGGGTATGACAGGCCGCAGGAAGCTGCAGGACGTCCTTGTTGACAGGAAGGTGCCACGCGAGGCCCGCGATCGTGTTCCCGTCATCGTTGATGGCGACGATGCCATCGTGTGGGTGGCAGGAATCGTGCAAAGCGAGCACTCGAGAGTCACGGATCGCACGCAAAGCGTGGTAACCTTGACACTTAGCCGTTTGGGAGAGTGGCCGTGAATTCCACCGTAAGGAGCCTGTTGTTCTGGCTGGTGCTCGTCGTGGTCGGCGTGCTGGTGTGGAACTTCTCCTCGACGTTCCAGGCCCGCGACAAGACGGTCACGTTCAGCGATTTCATGTCCTGGGTCGATTCGGGGCAGGTCGCCGAGGTGACGATTGCCGGCAACGAGATCAGCGGCACGACCAAGGCCAACGAGGCATTCCGGACCTATGCGCCGCCCCAGTACGACGGTTTGGCGAACAAGCTGGTCGAACGCAGTGTCGCCATCACGGCCAAGGAACCGAGTGCCAGCCCCTGGGCCACGCTCTTGTACTCGTGGGCGCCGATTCTGCTCATGATCGGCTTCTGGGTCTTCTTCATGCGCCAGGTACAGAGCGGTGGAAACAAGGCCCTGTCGTTCGGCAAGAGCAAGGCGAAGCTCTCCTCGGGCACCCAGAAGAAGGTGACGTTCAAGGACGTGGCCGGCGTCGACGAGGCGAAGGAAGAACTCCAGGAGATCATCGAGTTTCTCAAGGAGCCGCAGAAGTTCCAGAAGCTGGGCGGGCGGATTCCGAAGGGCGTTCTGCTCATGGGACCGCCGGGGACCGGCAAGACGCTCCTCGCGCGGGCCGTGGCGGGCGAGGCCAACGTGCCGTTCTTCTCGATCAGCGGGTCCGACTTCGTCGAGATGTTCGTCGGGGTCGGTGCCTCGCGCGTGCGCGACTTGTTCGAGCAGGGCAAGAAGAACGCGCCGTGCATCATCTTCATCGACGAGATTGACGCCGTGGGACGGCATCGTGGCGCAGGCCTTGGCGGGGGCCATGACGAACGCGAGCAGACGCTGAACCAGCTGCTCGTCGAGATGGACGGCTTCGAGTCGAACGAGGGGGTCATCCTGATGGCCGCCACGAACCGGCCCGACGTCCTCGACCCGGCGCTGCTGAGGCCCGGGCGCTTCGACCGGCGCGTGATCGTCAACCGGCCGGATGTGCGCGGCCGGGAAGGCATCCTCGTGGTGCACACGAAGAAGATCCCGCTGTCCGACGACGTGGACTGCAGCGTGCTGGCGCGGGGGACCTCCGGGTTCTCGGGCGCCGATCTGGCCAACCTCGTGAACGAGGCGGCGCTGAACGCCGCACGCTACAACCAGAAGTCGGTGCGGATGAGCGATTTCGAGTACGCGAAGGACAAAGTGCTGATGGGGAGCGAGCGCCGCTCCATGGTGATCAGTGAAGCCGAGAAGCGCGTGACGGCCATTCACGAAGCGGGACATGCGCTGCTGACGGTGGTGCTGCCGAACGCCGACCCGATTCACAAGGTGACCATCATCCCGCGTGGCATGGCTCTCGGGCTGACCCAGCAGCTGCCAGTCGACGAGAAGCACAACTACTCGCGCGACTACCTGTTCGATCAGATTGCGATCCTGCTCGGCGGCCGCATCGCCGAGGAGATCTGTCTCGGCAGCATCACGACGGGGGCGGGCAACGACCTCGAGCGGGCGACGGATCTGGCTCGCAAGATGGTGTGCGAGTGGGGCATGAGCGATGAGATGGGACCGCTGACCTTCGGCAAGAAGGAGGAACAGATCTTCCTCGGTCGTGAGATTGCCCAGCACCAGGACTACAGCGAGGATACGGCCATCAAGATCGACCAGGAGGTCAGGCGGATCGTCTCCGAGAACTACGAGCGCGCGCGCCAGGCGCTGACCGACAGCAAGGACGCCCTGCTCCGGATGGCCGACCAGTTGCTGACGCGCGAGGTCCTCGACGGCGAGCAGGTGAAGCGGATCGTCGCCGGCGAAGCCGTGGACGCCCCGGCCCCGGTGCCGGCGCCGGTGTCACCGACCGTCAAGGTGGAGGATTCCCCCGGCAAGGACATGGCGCCCGGCATCGTCGCGCCGCTGCCGAACCCCGCCCAGGGGCGGTGAATCCAGCCTCCCGCTGGGCCCGCGGTCTTTGCCCTCCCGGGCCGATCAGGTCTCCAGGCCCGGCTGGAGAGTGGCGGCAATTGCTCTGGGGTGCCACCCGCCGTATAGTCGGCGGGATGAGTGCCATCGCACCCCGCCCGTCCTTCATCGTTCCCTGCGCGCACGGACATGCGCTCGCCCTTGGACCGCGCACGTTGGTGATGGGCATCGTGAATGTCACGCCCGACTCCTTCGCGGGCGGGATTACGGATCCCGACGAGGCAGCGGCGCTGGCGTGCGAGATGGAAGCGCAGGGCGCCCACCTCGTCGATATCGGTGGAGAGTCCACCAGGCCTGGCGCCGAGGCGGTGCCGTCCCAGGTGGAACTCGGCCGCGTCGTCCCCGTCATCGAGCGGCTGGCCGGGCGGATCGGCATCCCAATCTCCATCGACACCTACAAGACAGAAGTCGCCGAGGCGGCAATCCTGGCCGGCGCGGCTCTCGTGAACGACGTCAGCGGTCTGGGGTATGATCCTAGGCTCGGTAGCGTGGCGGCGCGCCGAGGGGCCGGTCTGATCCTCATGCACACGCGCGGGCGGTCCCGCGACATGTACCGCGAGGCCGTCTACCAGGACGTTGCCGGCGAGGTGGCGGCGGAACTCCGCCTGTCCCTCGCCAGGGCCGAAGCCGAGGGTGTCGGCCGCGATCGGATCGTCATCGATCCGGGATTGGGCTTTGCGAAGCGCGCCGACGACAGCTACGCCGTGCTGGCCGCGCTGCCGCGCTTGCAGGCGCTCGGCCGTCCGGTGCTCGTCGGCCCGTCGCGCAAGTCGTTTCTGGCGCAGGCGCTGGGCGAGACGGATCCGGCGGGGCGCGAGTGGGGCACGGCCGCCGCCGTGGCGTCGGCCATCCTGCTGGGCGCGCACATCGTGCGCGTGCATGGGGTGCGCGAGATGGTACACGTGGCCCGCGTCGCCGACATGATTCGGCAGCGGGCCGGAGTCTGAACGCCGCAGTCCAGCCGAGTCCGCCAGCCGGTCGGCGACAGGAGCATGGACCTGGTAGGAACACTGACACAACGTGTCGCGGTGGGGTGGACGGACCTCATCGACATCCTGATCGCCGCCGTCGCGATCTACGAGCTGCTCAAGCTCATGCGCGGGACGCGGGCGGTTCAGATGGGGATCGGTGTGGGCCTGCTGGTCGGCCTGTTCTATGTCTCGCGCTGGGCCCGCCTGGATACGGTCAACTGGCTCATCCGCAACATCTTTGGCTATATCGTGTTCGCGGCCATCGTCCTGTTTCAGTCCGAGATCCGCCGCACGCTCGCGCACTTTGGTCGTGCGAGGTTCTTCCGGTACTTCTCGGCGACCGAGTCGAGCGACGAGCTGGCCGAAGAGCTGGTGACGGCCGCAACCATGCTGGCCAGCCAGCGAATCGGGGCGATCATCGCCGTCGAGCGCGACATCGGGCTGCGCAACTACATCGAGGGCGGGATCCCTCTCGACGCGACGGTGACCTACGACCTGCTGCTCTCCATCTTCCAGACCCGGTCGCCGCTGCACGATGGTGCGGTCATCATCCAGGGTGAGCGGATCGCGGCGGCGGCGTGCTTCCTGCCCCTGTCGGTGAACCCGGCGATCAGCCGCGACTTCGGGACACGACACCGGGCCGCCATCGGCCTCACCGAGGAAACGGATGCGGTGACCGTGGTCGTGTCCGAAGAGACAGGGCGCATCTCGCTCGCGCTCGACGGGCAGATCGAGCGCAGCCTGGACGCCGATCGGCTGCGGGCCCGATTGCGCGCGCTGGTGCCGCAGCGCCGGCGCATGTCCGAGAGGGGCCCGACCGGGTCATTCGATTGATGGCCTACAACCCCTTCCGCAACTTCGGGCTCAAGACGCTCTCGGTCGCCATTGCCGTGATGCTCTGGTTCCTCTTCGGATCCCAGCAGATTGTCGAGCGCAGCCTGCGGTCGCCGCTCGAACTGCAGAACAAGCCGGAGAACCTCGAGTTGGTCGGCGAAGCCCCGGCCAGCGTCGACGTCCGGGTGCGCGGCACCTCGGGCGTCCTCGGGCAGCTGTCGGCCGGCGACATCGTCACCGTCCTGGATTTGACCACGGCCCGGTCGGGGCGCCGGCTGTTCCACCTGACACCGGAGCAGGTCCGCGTTCCTTTCGGCGTGGAAGTCACCTTTGTCGGTCCGGCCACGATGTGGCTCGCTTTCGAGCGGTCGATGACCAAGGTCGTGCCGGTCGACCCCACGGTGGACGGCCAGCCGGCGCCCGGCTACGAGGTCGAGGGCGTGACCACGGAACCGAAGGAGGTCGAGATTGTCGGCCCCGAGACCGCCGTGCGCGACGTGAAGCAGGCCATCACCGAGCCCGTGCAGATCGAGGGTGCCACGGTTTCCATCCGCGAATCGGTGACGATCGGCACTCCCAACAACGCGACCAGGCTGCGCGTGCCCCGGAACGCCCGCGTCGTCGTCGACATCGTGCCCGTGCGGACGGAGCGAACCATCGTGCGGATCCCGGTGAGAATGCAGAATCTCCGGCCCGGCCTGACCGCGCGGTCCTCGCCGTCGCTGATCGCGGTGACCGCCCGCGGAGCCGAGGACGTCCTGGCGCGCATGTCGGCGGATGATTTCGAGACGTTTGTTGACCTCTCTGGTCTTGGCCCCGGACGCTACACCCTGCCCGTGCGTGTGGCCGAACCGCCGGGCCTGGCGGTCGTGCGGACCGAACCGAGCCAGGTGGAGATCAGCATCCGGTGAGATGATGCGCACCCTCATTCCGCCGCGGAGCGACACGGCATGACGCGAAGGCTCTTTGGGACGGATGGGGTTCGGGGACGGGCGGGGGTGTTTCCGCTCGATCGGCGTACGATCCGCCGCCTCGGTGCGGCCCTGGTCAGGGCGCTTCCGTCAGGGGCCGGCGCGCCACACCTGCTCATCGGCCGCGACACGCGGGAGTCAGGAGAGTGGATCGAACGCGAGTTCGCGTTCGGAGCCGGTTCGGCCGGTGCCCGGACCGCCAGCGCAGGGGTCATCTCGACGCCGGCGGTGGCGTATCTCACGCGACGCAGCGGCTTCGCCGCCGGCGTGGTCATTTCAGCCTCGCACAACCCGTTCGAGGACAACGGCATCAAGGTGTTCTCCGGGGCTGGAGAGAAGTACACCGAGGCGCTCGAGGCCGAGGTCGAGGCGCTCGTGTCCGATCCGTCCTGGCGTGAGCCTGATGGTGACGCAACGCGTGTCGATCAGGCCGACCTGGTCGGTCGCTACCTCGGCCACGCCCGCGAAGCCATCGCCGCCGATTTGCCCCGTCACGTACGTCGGATTGCGGTCGACTGCGCGAACGGTGCCACCTACGCTCTTGCTCCCCCTCTGCTTCGCGATCTGGGGTTCGACGTGGTCACCACCGGCTGCAGTCCTGACGGCCGCAACATCAATCTCCGGTGCGGGTCGACGCACCCGGAGACGCTGGCCGGTCTGGTGCTCGAGCACCACTGTGACGTCGGCATCGCATTCGACGGAGACGGCGACCGCGCCATCCTCATCGACGCGTCCGGACGGACGGTGAATGGGGATACCGTGATGTTCATCTGCGCGAGGCAGATGAAGGCCGCCGGACGACTTCGAGGTGACGCCATCGTGGCCACGGTCATGAGCAACGTCGGTTTGGAGATCGCGCTGAAGCGGTACGGCATCGGGATGGTGCGATGCCCGGTGGGCGACAAGTACGTCATGGAGGAGCTGATCACCCGCGGCCTGACCCTCGGAGGCGAACAGTCGGGGCACGTCATCTTCACCGAGTCGCTGTTCACGGGCGACGGCCTCGTAACCGCACTCAACGTGTTGAAGGTCATGGCTGAGACGGGCCGCAGCCTCGGCGACCTCGCCGGCGATCTGACGACCTATCCGCAGGTGCTCCTCAACGTGCGTGTGCGCGACAGACGCGACTGGACCACGCTGCCTGGCATCGTGGCTGCGACATCTCGAATCGAAGAGCGGCTGAACGGCCGCGGACGGCTGCTCATCCGGTATTCTGGGACGGAGCCTCTCTTGCGGATCATGATCGAAGGCGAGCGAGACGACGAGATTCGCGCCTGGGCCGAGGAGATCGCGGCCGAGGCGAGGGCGGCTCTCGGGGAGCAGGGATCGGGAACCGGAGACCGGGGACCGGCAGAGCACTGAGGCGCGGTCAGATCAGGACTCGGACCGCCACGCTGCATGAGTACAGACACCGACCAGCACACCAGGAGTCATGTCGATGGCTGATATCGACGGGAACCGGGACACGAAGGACTTCTTTCTCGACAAGCCTCCCACGCACGAAGGCTTCCATCTGAGAGGATGCCACCAGCTCGACTGGGGCATGCAGAACCGGCTGTCGCGCATCTTCCGTCCCGCAACGGGCCGCACGGTCATGCTAGCGATCGATCACGGGTACTTCCTCGGACCCACGACTGGGCTCGAACGCGTCGACGTGACGATTGTGCCGCTGCTCGGATGCGCGGACGCGCTGATGTGCACGCGCGGCATCCTGCGTTCGTCGATCCCATCCACCTTCGGCCACGGTGTGGTTGTTCGCGCGAGCGGCGGGCCGAGCACACTGAAGGAACTGTCGAACGAGCAGCTCGCCATGGACGTCGACGATGCCGCACGGCTGAACGTGGCGGCGATGGCCGTGCAGGTCCACATCGGCGGGGAATTCGAGACACAGACGGTTCACAACATGACCCGGCTGGTCGACATGGGCCTGCGCTATGGCATCCCGACGATGGGCGTGACGGCGGTGGGCAAGAACCTGACCCGCGACGCGCGCTACCTCGGGCTGGCCACCAGGATCCTGGCCGAGCTGGGAGCACAGCTCGTGAAGACCTATTACTGCCCGGAGGGCTTCGAGACCGTGACCGCCGGCTGCCCGGTTCCCATCGTCATGGCCGGAGGGAAGAAGCTCAGCGAATTCGACGCGCTGACGATGGCCTCCAACGCCGTGAGCCAGGGGGCGGCGGGCGTGGACATGGGACGCAACATCTTCCAGTCGGAGAGCCCGTCGGCCATGATACAGGCCGTGGGCAAAGTCGTCCACGAACTGATGCCGCCTGCGCAGGCCTACGATCTGTACCTGACCTTGAAGCGCGACCTGGACCGGGCGGCGACGTCGTAGGGTCCGATGCCCGGTACACACCCCATCGTGGACATGGTGCGCAGCCATGGGCCCACGCTCAGCGTGGGTCTCGTGTCGGCCAACCTGATGGCGCTGGGTGACGATGTGGCCCGCCTCGAATGCGCCGGCGTGCGCCTGGCGCACTTCGACGTGATGGATGGGGCCTACGTGCCAATGCTGACGGTCGGACCTCAGTTCATCAAGAGTGTGCACACATCCATGCTGAAGGACGTGCACCTCATGGTGCGCGAACCCCTCGTGTCGGTGCCGGACTATGTGGCAGCGGGTGCCGACCTCGTCACCATCCATCCCGACGCGTGCACCCATCCACACCGGGTGCTCCAAGCCCTCGCGTCGATGTCGAATGCCAGGAATCCAGGCCGTGGGATTGCGCGCGGGGTGGCCCTGAACCCGGGGACGCCGCTGGAGTGGCTGGCGCCGCTGATCGACCAGGTCGAGCTGGTGATGCTGCTCGCGATCAATCCGGGATGGAGCCAGCAGCCGTTCATCCCCTCGACGATCGAACGCCTTGCGGAGACCAGGCGGAGGCTCGATGCCACGGGCCGCGCCATCCTGCTGGCGGTGGATGGCGGCATCACGCGACGGAACATCGGTGAGCTTGCCGGGCTCGGCATTGACGTCGTCGTGACCGGAAGTGCGGTGTTCGATGGGGACGCATCCGCGAACGTCGCCGAGATGATCGCGGCGCTTCGGGGGTCGGGATAGGCCTGACGTCGGGGAGCGCGACGCCGGCGGTTCACTGGCGGGGAGGGATTCGCCACGAGACCGCGGGCTTCGGCCCGCGGCGAGGTTCCCCGGCAGACGGCGGATCGAACCGCGCGTCGGGCCGAGAGACAGGTACGCATGCGGAACAGATGGAGCGATCGGGAAGCGGGAGCGTTCGTCGAGCAGCTGGGCGAGCGGTGGGGCGAGGCCCTCGCGCTGCGGACATACTCGAGCCGGCTGCTGGGAGCCGAGCCCGCGCTGGTGCTGCACGGCGGAGGGAATACCTCGGTGAAGGGTTCATGGCGAACCGTGCTTGGCCATCAAGCGCCGGCCGTCTTCGTCAAGGCGTCAGGATTCGACATGGCGACGATCGCGCCTGAGGGGCACCCTCCTCTCGATCTCGACGCTCTCCGCGAACTCCGGACGCTGGCATCCCTCGACGATGACGCGATGGTGAACGAAGTGCGGCGAGCCCTCTTCGACACCAGGAGTCCGAATCCGTCGATCGAGACGCTCCTCCATGCGTTCCTGCCCGCAGTCTTCATCGATCACAGTCACGCCGACGCCATCCTCGCGCTGACCAACCAGCACGGCGGCCGGGATCTCGTCGCGGAAGCCCTGGGCGACGAGGTGGTGACGCTCGACTACGTGGAGCCTGGGTTTCGCCTGGCTCGCGCAGCAGCCGACGCCATCGAGAACGCGCCGGAAGCCAGAGGGCTGGTGCTGATGCATCACGGTCTGCTGACCTGGGGTGCGACGGCGCGTGAGTCGTACGACGCGCATGTCGAACTCGCGACGCGGGCAGAGAATATCACCGCGAGGCGCGCCGCCAAAGGCCCGTCGGTGACCGCTCCAGAAGCGGCGGTGGCGGGGGCAAGGGCCCGCTTTGGCGAACTCGCCCCGGTCATCCGGGGGCAACTCGCGCGGCCGACCGGCCAGTCCGATCGGTCATGGGATCCCGTCGTGCTGGCGCACCGCTGCGACCGGGAGCTGCTCGGCTGGCTCGAGACCGACGCAGGACGGCAGTCGTTCCTCACACCGGCCCTCACGACCGATCATCTGATTCGGACGAAGAGCATGCCCGCGTGGGTGGAGCGGCCCAACCTCGCCGATCCCGACATGTTCAGGGAGCAGCTGAGGCGGACCATCTTCGATTTCACCCAGGCGTACCAAGCCTACCTCGACCGGCACCGCAGCATGATGCCGTCTGGCATCAGCACGTTCGACCCGTACCCCCGGGTTCTCCTGGTGCCCGGCCTCGGCGCGGTCTGCGCGGGACCGGACGCGGCCGCTGCCCGCGTGGCCGCCGACATCGCGAGCCAGACTCTGCGCGTCAAGGCGTCGATCGCCCGGATGGGCGGCGTCTACGAAGGTCTCCCGGAGGCGCACCTGTTCCCGATGGAGTACCGCGGACTCCAGCACGCGAAGTTGGAGCGTCCAGGCGGCTCCCTTCGTGGCCGGGTGGCCCTCATCACCGGCGCCGCAGGCGCGATTGGTGCCGGCATCGCCCAGGGGCTGCTCGAGCAGGGCTGTCATGTGGCGGTCACGGACCTCGCGGGGCCCCGGCTCACGGCCCTTGGTGACGAACTGGCAGCCGCATTCCCCGACCGTGTCACGAGCGTGGCGCTCGACGTCACGGATCCCGCCTCGGCCGAAGCGGCGTTTGTCGAGACGTGCCGTGCCTGGGGAGGCGTCGACCTCGTCGTCATCAACGCCGGGCTTGCGCACGTGCAGCCGCTGACGACGATGAACCTCGAGAAGTTCCGCCTCCTCGAGCGCGTGAACATCGACGGGACCCTCATCGTGATCGGTGAAGCCGGCCGGCACTTCTCGCGCCAGAGGACCGGGGGCGACATCGTTCTGGTCTCGACGAAGAACGTCTTCGCGCCAGGCGCGCACTTCGGGGCGTACAGCGCGACGAAGGCCGCCTCGCACCAGCTCGCCCGCATCGCCAGCCTCGAACTGGCCGAGCTCGACGTGCGGGTGAACATGGTCTCGCCCGATGCGGTGTTTTCGCACGGCCCCTGGAAGTCGGGCCTGTGGGCCGAGGTCGGGCCCGGCCGCATGAAGGCCCGCGGCCTCGACGAAGCGGGCCTGGAGGAGTACTACCGGTCGCGCAATCTGCTGAAGGCCAGGGTGACGGCGAAGCACGTGGCCAACGCCGTGCTGTTCTTCGCAACGCGACAGTCGCCCACGACCGGGTCGACGATTCCGGTGGACGGCGGGCTGCCGGATGCAACGCCACGGTGACGCGGAGGTGCTCCATGAGACTCGGCCTCAACATCGACCATATCGCTACCATCCGCCAGGCCAGGAAGGCTCGGGAACCTGAGCCAGTCGCCGCCGCGTGCATCGCGGAGCTGGCGGGCGCCGAAGGCATCACCGTCCACCTGCGCGGCGACAGGCGCCACATCCAGGACCGGGACGTGGAGCTGCTACGGCAGGCCATCCAGACCCGTCTGAACGTCGAGATGGCAGCTACGCTGGAGATGGTGAACATCGCGTGCCACGTCAGGCCCGACCAGGTCACGCTAGTGCCGGAACGCCCTGACGAAGTGACGACGACCGGGGGGCTCGATGTCGTGCAGCAGATGGACAGCGTGCGTGCCGCCGTGGCCCGCTGCCGGCCCGCGGGCATCAAGGTGAGTGTGTTCATCGACGCGAGGGCCGATCAGGTGGACGGGGCGAAGGCGGCCGGCGCCGACGCCATCGAGATCAACACCGGCCCGTATGCCGACGCACCCGAACGCGAGCGGCCTGCGCACCTGAACCAGATTCGCAACACGGCCGAATGCGCTGCCTCGCTCGGACTGGACGTACTGGCCGGTCACGGCCTGAACTACGTCAACGTCCAGCCCGTGGTGAGGCTTCCGCATATCGTCGAGCTGAACATCGGACACAGCATCATCGCCCGTGCGGCGCTCGTCGGTCTCGACCGGGCGGTGCGGGAGATGGTGGAGCTACTGAGACGATGATCGGGATTCGGGATTCGGGATTCGGGATTCGTGCCGGCACGACCGCCGTCCTGCTCGCGGCGTTGGCGGGCGCCGGCAGCCGACCCGCGGCCCAGGAGGCGCAGCTCGTCAGCTTCACCGCGCAGGACGGCGTGCTGGTGAACGGCACGCTGTACCTCCCGGAACGCCGGCCGGCGCCGGCCGTGCTCCTGCTGCATATGCTGGGGCGCAGTCGCTACGACTGGGATTCGATCGCCCGCGCGCTGGCGGAGGCCGGCATTGCCGGGCTGGCCATCGACTTGCGGCGCAACGCCTGGCCGAAGCCCGGCACCGCAGGCGGGGGAGAAGGCGACTTCTCGGACCTGATCCTCGATGCCATGGCCGCCCGCGCCTATGTGGCCGCCCGGCCGGAGGTTGCCTCCGACCGGATTGGCGTGGCCGGCGCGTCGCTCGGCGCCAACGTTGCGGCGCTGCTGGCCGCGAGCGATGCCGCGGTCCGGTCGCTGGCCCTGCTGTCGCCGTCGCTCGACTATCGCGGCCTGCGCAGCGACCTGGCGCTCGCGCGGTACGGGTCACGGCCAGCCCTGCTGCTGGCGAGCAGCGAGGACCCCTACGCATTCCGGTCGGCCCGCGCCCTCGTCAGCGCGGGTGCCGGGCAACGCGAACTGCGGGTGCTGTCCGGCGCCGGCCACGGTACGGTGATGGTCGCGCGACGGCCCGATCTCATCCCGGCGATTGTGGACTGGTTCGTCTACACGTTGCTATGATCAGGTGACGCCCGCGTCTTGCGGGAGGTAGCCTCAGGCCCCGCCATGAAAACGGAATCCGTCGTCTTCGCCGTCACGGGCACGCTCTTCGGCCTCATCGTCGGCTGGATCATTGGCACGCAACAGGTCGGGTCGCGCCAGGCAGCCCCGCTGCCCCAGACGGCAACCGCCCCTGCCGCGGCGCCAGGATCGAAGCCGATGCTCGACGAGAATCAGGTGAACGCCCTGCGCAACATCGCTGAACGGGATCCGAAAAACGTCGAGTCGCGCGTCAACCTCGGCAATCTGTACTTCGATGCCGAACGCTATCCTGAGGCGATCCAGTGGTACGAGGCCGCGCTGGCGCTCAGCCCGAACGACCCCAACGTGAGCACCGACCTCGGCGTCTCCTACTACTACATCGATCAGCCGGACCAGGCCCTCGCCGCGTTCCAACGGTCGCTGACGATCGACCCTCGGCACACGAAGACCTGGCTCAACATGGGGGTCGTGCGCGCCTTTGGCAAGCAGGACCTGGCCGGTGCCGTCGCGGCATGGGAAGAAGTCATCAGGATCGCCCCGGATAGCCAGGAGGGACAGACGGCCCGGCGGTTCGTCGACAACATGAAGACCGCGCACCCGGGCGGCCAAATCCCGACCACAGGGGCCGCGCAGGGCGGCAAGCAGGGCGGCTGATGCCCCGGGGCCTTCCAGCATGATCGCCCGGGTCCTGCTGTGGGGGGTGCTCATCGTCCTCGTCCTGAGGGCGATCTTCCGCTTCTTCGGTGGTCTCATCGAGGGGGGATCGTCTCAGTCGACCTCGAAGCCCCGATCGCCGGACAGAGGTGAGATGATGTCCCGCGATCCGGTATGCGGGACCTTTGTGGTGCCATCCAAGGCTCTATCCATCCGGGACCCCCGCGGCACGCACTACTTCTGCTCGGAGAAGTGCCGCGACGCATTCCTCGCCAGGTGACCGATGCGGAAGCCTGGCGTCCTGGTGACCTGCCGGGTCCCCTCCGCTGTCGCCGCCCGCCTCGACGAGGCGTGTGAGGTCGATCTCTACACGGGCGAGGAACCGATGTCCCGTGGTGAGCTGCGGCAGCGTCTCGAAGGCAAACAGGCGCTGATGTGCCTGCTCACCGATCGGATCGACTCGGACGTGATGGATGCATCGCCGGCGCTGAGGGTCGTCGCCAACATTGCCGTCGGATACGACAACGTGGACGTGTCGGCCGCAAGTGCCCGCGGGATTGTAGTCACCAACACGCCGGGCGTGCTGACCGAGGCCACGGCCGACTTCACCTGGGCGCTCATCCTGGCGGTGACGCGGCGGATTGCCGAGGGAGAGCGGCTGATGAGGCAGGGCCGATGGAAGGGGTGGGCCCTCGACTTCATGTTGGGCAGCGAGCTCGGCGGGAAGCAGCTCGGCATCGTGGGCCTTGGCCGGATCGGCCGTGCCGTGGCGACCCGCGCCGTCGCGTTCGGGATGCGCGTCGCCTACGCCGACCCCGGTCTGACCGGGCATGACAGCCACGGCCTTCCCTATGCGCGCCTGCCTCTCGACGAGTTGCTGACCGGCTCGGATATCATCTCCCTTCACGTTCCCCTCGCCCCGGAAACGAGGCACCTGATCAATCGCCGCACGCTGCTGCGCCTCAAGCGGAGTGCCTACATCGTCAACACGTCCCGCGGAGCGGTCATCGACGAAGAGGCCCTGGCCTGGGCGCTGCGCGAGGGGATCATCGCCGGAGCGGCGCTCGATGTGTACGAACATGAACCCGCGATCCACGCTGACCTCATCGGCCTCGAGAACATAGTCCTCGCACCGCATCTCGGCAGCGCGACGGTCGAGACCCGAACCGCCATGGCCGACCTGGCGGCCCGCAATATCATTGCGGTGCTGTCAGGCGAACCCCCGTTGACGAGAGTCCCCGAGTCCCGCTGATGACCCCCCCGAGACCGCGCCCGCGTGACGTGGAGTGGATCATGCGCCGGCTGGCTCGCGCGATCACGGGCCTCGAGCTTCCTGTCGTCGAAAAGATCGCCGGCGAGCAACGCGACGATGCGTTTCGGGTGCTGATCGCGACACTGCTGTCGGCGAGGACACAGGATGCCACGACGGCAGCCGCGTCGGCGCGGCTCTTCCGTCGGGCCCCAACAACCAGCCGGATGGCGGCGCTCAGCGTCGCCGAGATTGCGAAGCTGATCTACCCCGTGTCGTTCTACCGGACCAAGGCCCGGCACGTGAAGCGGACCTGCGCGATGCTGCTCGACCGGTTCAACGGCCACGTCCCGGGCACGATGGACGAACTGCTCACACTGCCGGGCGTGGGACGCAAGACGGCGAATCTCGTGCTGATCCTGGGCTTTCAGAGCCTCCGGCACATCTGCGTCGACACGCACGTGCACCGCATCTCGAACCGCCTGGCGTGGGTGGCAACGAAGACGCCAGACGAGACCGAGCAGGCGCTCTACGATCGGATCACGCCGCGCTGGTGGCCATACCTCAACCTGTACCTCGTGACCTGGGGGCAGAACGTCTGCCGGCCGACGCGCCCGCGGTGCGGCGAGTGCCTGATTGCTGAACGCTGCGCTCACGCGGGCGTGGCGTGAATCCGCTTTTCGAGTATCATTCGGCCCAGTGCCTAGCGAGGCTCCGCCTCAGACCACCGAGGCGTGTCGGGGCGGCTCCGCCTCGCTAGATCACAGTGTTGGCTTTGCCCCGCCTGCGGCGGGGCGAAGACGTCTTGAAGGCAGGGGACGGAAGTTTGACTCATCTGCATGAGATTCGGGCCTTCAAGACGTCTAGCGAGGCTCCGCCTCAGACCGCCGAGGCGTGTCGGGGCGGCTCCGCCTCGCTAGATCACAGTGTTCCGGGTGTGGTGTGACGTGCGGAGAGCAAGGAGACGAACATGCGCGGATGCGTACGCCGATCCCTGACGGTTGCGGCTGTGTTCGGCTGGCTCCTGACCCAGAGTGCCGGACTGGCCCAGAGCCCGGCCAATCCGGTCGTCGTGCTCGAGACCAACAGGGGTACGATCACGATGGAGCTCTATCCTCAGGAGACGCCGAAGACCGTCGAACATTTCATCGGTCTGGTCAAGAAGAACTTCTACAATCGCCAGCATTTTCACAGGGTTGAGCGGAACTTCGTCATCCAGGTCGGCGATCCTCAATCGAGGGACCTGGGCAAGAAGGACGTGTGGGGTCGCAGGGGAAGCGGGCAACCTGTTGGCGTGGCCGAGATTAGCAAAAAGCTGACCCACAAGAAGGGGGTGGTGGGCATGGCCCATGCCGGCGATCCCGCCAAAGCTGACAGCCAGTTCTACATCATGCTGTCGGCCAGACGGGCGCTGGACGGCAAGTACGCCGTCATCGGCCAGGTGACCTCGGGAATGGACGTCGCCGAGAAGATAGAAGTCGGGGATCTCGTCCGCCGGATGTATGTAAAATAGACCCCGGCAACGCCACCGCGCAGGGCGCGCAGAGTCCGCAGCGGGCACTCGAAAGGCGGATCGCGAGAGCGACCGCTCCGGCCAATCAACGTTGAGCCATTCAGCCCTCCTGCGACTCTGCGTCCTCTGCGGGCACGTCGGCCCGGCCTTCACCTCCAAACAGCGAGTCTGACGACGAGCCCTCGATCGCCACCAGGGGTTCGAGGAAGGGATACCGCCGCACCATCTCGGCCGGGTACGTCCCCGGGACCTCCTGTCCCACGCGGTGACGAAGCAGGGCGGCGTTGGCAACCGCTTTGGCCGCGAAGTGATTGTTGAGATACACGTAGAGACGCCGCACGATCTGCCGAACGGTGTTCACGACATCGGCGAATCCCTCCAATTCGCCAGGCGTGTACAGGTAGTTGTACCGCTCGTCCGGGTGGTCGTGCGTCCACCACTTCTCGGCATTCCGGCCGTGCAGGCGCATGTAGTACAGGACGCTCAGGTTGGGGAGATGGTCCTGGCGGATCGAAAACCGGAACTTCGGCTCGTCAATCTGCACCCACGCCGCCCCGTGTTCGCCCAGCAGCGCCAGGGTCTCCGCTGCCTCATCGCTCCACGAGCGATGACGCAGTTCCACGGCCATCGGGTGTCCTCGAAAGGCGCCGAGCAGCCAGTCCAGGTAGCCCCGAGCGTCTGGCGTGTGACGAAAGCTCGGCGGGAACTGGGCGAGCACCGGCCCGAGCTTGCCGGCCTCTGCCAGCGGCTCGATCGCCCGCAGAAACCCATCGGCATCGACGCGCGTTGCCCTCGGGATCGCATCTCCATCGGCGGGCGCGACCGCGCGCGTGCCCCGCGCGTACATGGCCGGGTGGGTGAACTTCTGGTACAGCTTGAGCGAGAAGTCGAACCGTGGCGGTGTCCGCTCCGCCCACGACCGTGTCACACCGGGATCCGGAGGCCGGTAGAATGTCGCATTGACCTCCACGGTGTCGAAATGCTCGGCGTAATACGCCAGTTCGTCGACGCGCGACGAACGCCTGCTCCGGACACTTGGCGGATAGAAGATGCCGCTCCAGGTCCCGGGGCCCGCGGGGTAGCGCCAGCCCGACGTGCCGATGCGAACCTCGCCCATCAGTGGCCTCCCGATGCCGCCGCCGATCACCCGAGCTTCGAATACGCGCTCTTGTCGAACCCGAAGATCACCTTCGTTCCCGTCACCAGGATCGGGCGCTTGATGAGGTTCGGCTCCGCGAGCATCAAGGCGATGGCTTCCTTCTTCGACGCCGGCAAGGGCCGAGTCTTGAAGGCCGGACTCCGGGTGCTGAGGAAGTCCAGCAGGTGCGAGGCGTCCACGTGCCTCTCCAGCAACGCCCGCGTCGGCGGAGTCTTGTCGATGTGACGTTCCTCGATGGCGATGCCCCGCTCGGCCAGGTAACTCCTGGCGTTGCGACAGGTGGTTCAGGTCGGCTTGCAGTAGAACAAGGCCTTTGGCATGTGAGACCTCCGAGGGAGCATTCTACCCTTCGAATCCCGCGGTCGCCGTAGAATGAATCGAGTATGTTGACCATCAGCGAGATCTTCTACTCCATCCAGGGCGAGTCCACCTACGCCGGCCAGCCATGCGTCTTCGTCCGCCTCACGGCCTGCGATCTGCGATGCCGGTGGTGCGACACACCATACGCATTCACGGGCGGGCGCCGAATGGCCGTCGACGACGTGCTCGCCCAAATCGCGACCTGGTCCTGCGATCTGGTGGAGATCACCGGCGGCGAGCCGTTGCTGCAGGAGGACGTGTACACGCTGATGGCATGCCTCCTCGAGTCCGGTAGGACGGTGCTGCTCGAGACGGGAGGCCATCTGAGCGTGGACCGCGTACCGGACGGCGTGCGACGGGTGATCGACGTCAAGTGCCCGGCGAGCGGTGAGTCCGAACGTCATCACTGGGCGAACCTGGACCTGCTCGGGCAGGGCGACCAGGTGAAATTCGTCATCCAGGATCGCGGCGACTACGACTACGCCCGTGATGTTCTCGTGAGGCACGATCTGGCGGACCGGTGCGGGACGGTGCTGTTCTCCCCGGTACACGGCGCGCTGGAGCCCAGGGTTCTGGCGCGCTGGATCCTCGAGGATCGGCTTCCGGTCCGCCTGCAGCTCCAGATGCACAAGTACATCTGGGGCGCGGAGGCGACAGGCGTCTAGACCCGGGATTGGATGAGGTACCCCGCCATGACACATCCGGCGGTCGTCCTGCTGAGCGGCGGGCTCGATTCGTACACCGCTGCGGCCATCGCGCGTGCGGACGGGCTCGCCCTTCATGCCCTCACGGTGCGCTACGGCCAGCGCCACGGAGTGGAACTCGACGCCGCCAGACGCGTGGCCCAGGCGCTGAACGTCACGCGCCACCTCGAGATCGACCTCGACCTGGCCGCCTTCGGCGGATCGTCACTGACGGGTCACGGAGAAGTGCCCAAGGGCGGCCTGCCGACCGGTCGCGCCATCCCGTCCACCTACGTCCCGGCGCGCAACACGATTCTCCTGTCGCTGGCCCTCGGATGGGCCGAGTCACTCGACGCCCGTGACATCGTCGTTGGCGTCAACGCCGTGGACTACTCCGGGTACCCGGATTGCCGGCCGGAGTTCATTGCGGCGTTCGAACGACTGGCCGCGCTGGCGACCCGGGCGGGCATCGAAGGCGGCTCGTTCCGCGTGTACGCACCGCTCATCCACCTCACGAAAGCCGCGATCATCCGCCGGGGCCTCGCCCTCGGCCTCGACTACAGCCTCACCCACAGCTGCTATGATCCCCTGCCCGGCGGTGCGCCGTGCGGGCGGTGCGACAGCTGCCGCCTGAGGGCACAGGGATTCGCTGATGCCTGCGTGCCAGACCCTCTGGGGCTGCGCTTTCCAGGCCTCCCGCGTGCCGTTTCACCAGAGGAGCCGTGATGCCAGCAGACATCCGCCTCTACTACAGCGATCCCGGCCTCACGCGTTTCGAGGCGACGGTGGTAGCCTGCCGCGAACAAGAGGGACGCCACATCATCGTGCTGGACCAGACGGCGTTCTTTCCGACCTCAGGCGGACAACCGCACGATGTCGGGACCCTCGAAGTCGTGACGGGCGTCGACCACCCCTCGGCGCCGTCGGATGCGGCAACCCGGGAGTCCGGGCCTCGCGTTGTCAGGGTTGTCGACGTGGCCGAGACGGCCGACGCAGGCGTGCAGCATGTCACGGACGGCCCCATCGACCCGGGCTCCGTCGTGTGCGGCACAATCGACGCCGCGCGCCGTTTCGACCACATGCAGCAGCACACCGGGCAGCACATCCTCTCGGCGGCCTTTGACAGGCTGTTCGATGCCAGAACTGTGGGATTTCACCTGGGCGCTCTGGTGTCCACGCTCGATCTGGACTCCGTCGTCTCACCGGACGTCATCGCGCAGGCCGAGTCCGATGCCAATCGCGTCGTGTGGGAGAACCGACCCGTGACGATCCGCTTCGCCACACCCGAAGAAGCCGCGGCCCTGCCGCTCAGGAAGGAGCCGGTCAAGGCCGGACCGCTCCGGCTGATCGACGTCGCGGGGTACGACCTGTCGGCATGCGGCGGCACACACGTGTCCCGGAGCGGTGAAGTCGGGATCATCGCGGTCCGTTCGTGGGAGAAGCTCAGGGGAGGCACGCGTCTGGAGTTCCTCTGCGGCGGTCGGGCGCTCGCGAGCTACCGGTTGCTGCAGGACTCGGTCTCGAGGAGTCTGTCCCTCCTATCGGTGGCGCCGGAAGATCTGCCCGAGGCGATCGAGCGGGCACAGCTCGACAACAAGTCCCTGCGGCGCACGATTCGAGCGCTCCAGGAGAAGCTGGCCAGCCACGAGGCGGCGTCCCTGTTGGCGCGTGGCCAGAGGGAGTCGGGCGCCATCGTCATCGTCGAGACGGTCGAGGAATGGGATCAGGCAGGCCTGAAGGGGATCGCGTCGGCTGCGGCCAGCACGCCGGGTGTGGTGGCGGGCTTGCTGACCTCAACCGACCCGGCCCTGGTCGTGATTGCCAGGGCCGCGGACGTCAGCCTCGATGCGGGTGCCGTCCTGAGAGAGTTGCTTGACACCTTCGGAGGAAGAGGGGGCGGCAAGGCGGACCTCGCTCAGGGCGGCGGCCTGCGTGGAACGCCCGGGGATCTCGAAACCGCGCTGCGCGGCTTCATCCGCCGAGGGCTTCAGCCCTCGTCTTGACTGCTCTCAGCCACATGTTGCGAATCAGCGCACTGCCCGGGAGGATGACCCGCCAGTAGCGTGCGAACAGATCCCGGGATTCCGGGTCGGTGACAAAGACACGGGTCTCGGTCCGCACGAGCGTCCAGTGGTCGCCCAGTGGGTGGACGGAGAAGTTGATGACTGCCTTCGCGAATCCGGGCAGGCTGAGCGCCTGGAAGGACTCGGGCGTGGATGCCACGGCCAGGCGGACGCCCGGGGGAGCCAGCACCACCGCGCCCAGAACCAGTTCGCGGCCGGGCACCTCCGCGAGCTTGATGAACGTCGTTCGCGTCGCGACCGTGACGAGGGGCACGCCGTCGGGCGGGTTCAGAATCGACTCGGGCCCCTTCACGCCGCCGCGACGCAGCCACACCAGAGTTCGGTAGAGCGGAATCTCGTCGGCCGTTACCCTGGAGACCGCGTCGAGGACCTTCCGGGCTCGTGCGTGCACCGGAATCGAGTACGACTCCTTGAACTGGTACACGGGAGCGAATGTGTCGATCCGTTCGTCCGGCTCCGTCACGTAGTAGGCAAGCGCCGGACGCGTGAGCGACCAGGCCACCAAGCCCACGGCCGCGACCAGAACCAGAACGGCCAGTCCGCGATTTCGGATGCCGAGCATTCTCACGGGACGCACGATCGAGACGAGTCCCGCGACCACGAGCAACGCTCCGGCGTAGAAGGCGAGGGACAGCAGCACGTTCATCCTGGGCTAGTGCCGGCGGAAGTTCGCCAGGCGGGCGACAGCCCGGTCGATGACGGCGTCCGCCTCCGACTGCGGCACGTTGAAGTTGTTCACCATCATCGAGAACACGACGGGTTCGCCCTCGGCGGTGGTGACGAATCCCGACAGCGCGCGCGCATGGGCAATCGAACCGGTTTTCGCTCGGGCGTTGCCCTCGGCCCTCGTGCCCTTCATCCTGCCAGCGATCGTCCCGTCGACGCCGGCGATCGGCAGCGCCTCCAGGAATGCCTGGCGGTGCCGCTCGTCCGCGTACATCCTGGTGAGGACGTCAACCAGCACGTCGGTGCTCAGGTAGTTGTATCGCGACAGCCCCGAACCGTCCGCGAGCACGTAGCGACGGGGTTCGATCCCCCACGTGTTCAGCGTGTCCTCGACCACCGCCTGCCCGGCGTCGGCGGTTCCCGCCGGTAGTCTGTCGCCGTCTGCCGTCGTGCCGATCACCCGCAGCAGCGTGTCCGCATACATGTTCTGACTCACCTTGAGCATCACCTTGATGATGTCGGCGAGAGGCGGGGACACGTGGGTCAGCAGGACCGTTGAACCCGCTCGGGCGGACACCGGCGAAGCCGGGTGCCCGGCATCGGCCGGACGCGGCGGGGCAGGGAGGGTATCGATGTCGGCCGCGCCTCCGGCGACGTCCACGCCCCGCGAGACCAGGGCCCGGCGAAGCGCCTCTGCCAGGAACAGCGTCGGATTGTCGACGGAGACCGTCTGCCGCACCTCCTGGCGGTTCGCGGGAATCGAGCCGGTCACGCGCAGTATGCCGCTGCCGGGCATCCTCCGCAGGTTGAGAGACACGCGGCTGTCGTTGTCACCCGTCGTGACGCGGTGGTCGACGGCGATGCCGCCGACATCCGGAGTCAGAACGAGCACGGCCGGGTCACCGGGACGCGGGCCCGGTCTCAAGGTCAGGAGCACCACGTTCTCGTTGAACGCCAACCCGCCGGCTGGCGTCGCATACCCGTAGGCCAGGTAGTCCCAGGCCCATCCCTGCCCAAGGCCCTCGTCGCCGAGGGCGTTATCGTCGCCGACAATCCGCCCCTCGACGGTCGTGAGGCCCGCCGCCAAGAGTTGCTCGGCCCACGCGTCGACGACAGACGTACGCTCGCCTGGCCGTCCCGCGAACGACGGATCCCCTGTTCCTTCGACGATGAGATCGCCCATGAGCGTCCCCTGCTCGATGGGACCGGCCGCGACGAGTCTGGTCTCGAAGGTGTGCGTCCACCCGAGCCGTTCAGCGGCGACGGCGGCCGTGATCACCTTCATGTTCGAGGCTGGCATCAACAGGGTGCGCGGATTGCGTTCGAAGAGAACCTCGCCGGTCGCGAGCGACCGAACCGACACACCCCAGACGGCGTTGGCGAACCGGGCCGGGGCGAAGCAGGCGGCCAGGTCCACCCGTAGGGCTCCGAGACCGGGACGCGGCTCGGCCGGCAGGGCCGGCACGAGATCGGGTGCGGGCCGCCGGGTGCAGCCCGCGGCCAGCGCCAAGACGAGCGCGAGCGCGAAGACTCGTTGCCTCACTTCAGGGCGTCGAGGGCCTTCATGGCTTCATCGAGGCGCGACGCAGCGAATCGACCGGCGCCCGGGTCTCCCGGGCGGACCGCAAACGCGTCAGAACCCAGGCGGCTGAAGGTCACCCGCTCCTGTTTCTTCCCGTCGTCGAAGGTCACGAAGATGCGGGCGACCTCGGTTCCCGTCGCTGTCCTGGCATCGACGTAGCTGTCGACGGACAGCCCAGACAAGCTGGCCAGGAACGCGTCCACCTTGGTGACATCCACGTCGCCTGCGGGATCGAGGCGATGCCAGGTGTCAGCGCCGTCCGTGTTCTTCTTCCGTTCGAACGCCACCTGCGTTCCGTCGCGGACCACTTCGATCCTGGACGCGGAGTAGGGGCGAAAGTCGAAGACGTCCTTCGGCCGGTAGGCGCTGGCCTCCTTCTTCAGGTCGTCGACGAGGGAGGTCTCGACCGTGAACACCATCGTGCGCGAGGCGTCTCTGGCGTAGTACGAACCCGAATCGGCCTCCTTGCCGACGACGAGAGTGGCCCGGGAGCTGCCTGCCGTGAGCGAGACCGACACGCCCGGCTCATCGAGACCGTACTGGGCAAGGTCGGGTCCGGCCACATCAGCGGCCGCGATCGACTTCATCTGGCCGACGTGCAGACGGCCGATGAGACCATCGACCGTCGTGGCATCGGCACGGGCGTCTATGGGCGACGTCAGCCTCCAGTCGGTTCCCGACTTGGCGAACTCAGTGGCGGCGCCCATCGCGACAATCTCCATCGCGTTGGTGGCGTCCCGCTCGAACTTGAGGATGGTCTTGTCACGCAAGTCGAACGTCGTCCGACTGAAGGTGGACTCGAGGTACCCGGACACCAGGAAGACCCGCGTCTCGGACGGCAGCTTGGCGTAGAGGTCCGCTCCGGTGGCGGTCTTGTCGCCGAACTGGATGCTCCTGAAGGCCTTGTCATCGGCCGTCCGGAATCCGATCTCGATGCGCGGCGCTGCGAGGCCGTACTGCACGAGGTCCTGCGGGTTCTCGTCGATGACGCGCTGGATGTCGAGGGTGGCCAGGTTGGTCGCCAGGCCGGTGGCCTCGTTCTGATCGGCGGCAGCCATGACGGGCGCCGCGATCTGCCACGTCCCGTCGGTCTTCTTGAGGACGGTCGGGTCTCCCGTGCCGCTCTTCACCGTGATCTCCTCGATCCGGCCGCTCTCCACGGCAAAGACCTTCTGCTTCGGTTCGCCCTCGTCCGGCCGGGACGGCCGTTTGGACTCGTAGAAGTAGATGTAGCCGATCAGTCCGAGGAAGATGACGAGCAGAACGATCGTGGATCTGAAGCCCCGCATCAGCGCCTCCGCCACCAGGTGACGATACCCAGCGCGAACAGCGCGCCGGGGATAATGAGTTGGGCGAGCCAGGCGATCCGGCTTCCTTGATCGGCGGTCAGCGTGAGACGGCGGTCGCCGGGCTCCTTGGGCCGGATCGAGATGAGGTTCTCCTGCTGGGTGAGCCAGCCGACGACGTTCAGGAAGAGGTCGCGGTTTCCCTGGACGGGAACCGCGAAATTGGCGGCGAAGTCCGAGTCGCCGATGGCCACGAGCCGGGTCTCCGTCTTCGGGGCCTCCGCTTCGCCCGGTGGCCCTGGCGACGTCTCGCCGACAGCGGCCTCGACCGCCGCGCCGATGGTGACCGGGCCCTGCTTGTCGCCTTTGTCCGCGTCGAAGGCGACCTCGCCACCCTTCATCATCGCGGCAACGTCAGCTTCGGCCCAGCTGTTCGCGCTCGTTTCGAGCAGCGGCTGTGCGACGCGGTTGTCGGGGGCGCCGCTCACCGGCTCCATCGAGCGGGTGACCGGGAACGCCGTGAGCACGTTGAACCGCTCGGTGATCGGGTGGGTCGGGTACTGGGCCACGACCGGCACTGACTCGTTGGTGCCGATGAGGCGGCCGATGCCGCTGACGTCCACGACCAGGTTGGTGCCTGCGGCGATGCCCCAGTCCCTGAGCAGCGCGGTCACCGTGCCGAGCGGTGGATCGGAGGGCTTGTCGGGCGGGTCGAGCATGACCAGCAGCTTGCCGCCCTTGGCGAGGTACGCCCTGATGGCGTCCATCTCGGGCGCGAGCAGGTCGGTCCTCGGGCCCGCGACGATCAGTGCCGCCGCGTCGTCCGGCACCGCGCCCGTCTGTACGAGCACGACCTTGTCGACGAGGTAGTTCTCGGCTTCGAGGGCCGACTTCACCGTGCTGTAGCCCGTGCGCTCGGCGCTGAGCGGATCGCGCTCGCCGTGGCCCTGCACGAAGTAGATCTTCCGTTGCGTACCGGTGACGACCTTGATGATGGCGTTGGTGAGGTCCTGTTCCCGGTCGCCAACCACGCGCTCGGTGCGCGCCTTGTACTCGAAGACGACCGTACCGTAGCTCTGCACCGAGAACTGGCGGCCCAGCGTCGGCTGCTTGTCGATATCGACGTACTCGACCGACACGTGCCTGGAGAGGTACTCGTATTCGCGGAGTCGGTCGCGGAAGCGGTCGATGTCCGGCACCTTGTCGAAGACGTAGACCTTGAGGGGGGTATCGAGCCGGCTCAGGACGTTCTTCGTCTGGTCCGACAGCGTAAACTGGCTGTCGGCCGTGAGGTCCCAACGCTTGTTCTGCCTCGTGCCCAGGTAGTTGATGGCGACGAGGATTCCGAGCACGATGAGGATCGACGCGAGTGTGAGCGAGCCGAGGCGGGTCTGGCGCCTGCGGAACGCCCCGGCGATGTCGCGCCACTGAGTCAACGTGTAGACCAGCACGCACACGAGGCCGGCCCAGGCGCCCCAGTAGGCATACCGCATCCACTCGGGTCTGAGGAACCGGATCGCCACGGCGGCGAACACGAGCGCCGTACCGAGCCAGCCGATGATTCCGCCGATTCTGTTCAGCATTATCCGCGCCACCGTTCGCTATCGACCGACTTGGCGGTCAAGAAGAGGCCGAACGTGATGAAACTCACGTAGTAGACCACGTGCTTGGTGTCGATGACGCCCTTGGCGAAGTCATCGAAGTGCTGGGTGATCGAGAGGTACTCGACCACGGTACGCATGGTGGGGCCGGCGGAACTCGCCGCCCAGTCGATCACCCACAGCAGCAGGAAGACCGCAAAGGTGATCATGCCCGCCACGATTTGGTTCCTCGTGAAACTCGAGACGAGCAACCCCACGGAGACGAAGCACCCGCCGAGAAGCAGCAGACCCAAGTAGGCGGTCGCAATCGGCTTCCACTCGGGCGTGCCGAAGAAGAAGAGCAGCAGAATGTACACCAGCGAGACGCCGAGCATCGTGACGTAGAGGGCCATGGCGCCCAGGAACTTCCCGAGGATGATCTGGAGGTCCGCGAGGGGGGAGGTCAGCAGCAGCTCGATCGTCCCCGATCGCTTCTCCTCGGCGTAGGTCCGCATCGTGATCATCGGTAGCACGAAGAGCAGAACGACGGTCATGTTGAGCAGGAGCGGACGGATCATCTGCTGATTCACGTTGAGGGACGACGGCCCGGCGAAGGCCATCTGCATGCCCTGCTGGACGAACCAATTCAGGATCTGCACGTAGAAAAACCCGTAGACCAGGGCGAAGAAGCCCAGGACGACGTAGGCAATGGGTGACGCAAAGTACGCCCGGATCTCCTTCTGGGCGATGGCGAGGACATTGCTCATGCCTGCGCTCCTTCCACCGCGCCGGCGGCGTTGCCGGCAGGCTGTTCTTCGGTCGTGACCTGCAAGAAGATCTCCTCGAGACTCATGCGCATCGGGCGGAGCTCGAGCAGCCCCCAGCCGCGTGACACAACGGTGCGGGCGATCTCGCGGCGCACATCTTCCCCGCGCGTGCTCTCGACCTCGTAGCCCGTCGCCCCGTCGTGCCGATCGGCGGCGGCCACCCGAGAAACGCCCGGGATGCCCTCGAGGGCCGCAGCCGCATCCGACGGACCGGCATCCACCTGCACGTACATCGTCTCCGCTCCGCGGAGCCGTCGCGTGAGGTTGTCCGGCGTATCTACCGCCACGACCCGGCCCTTGTTGATGATGACCACCCGCTGGCAGGTCTGGGCCACCTCGGGGAGGATGTGCGTACTCAGAATGATCGTGTGGTCGCCCGCGAGCTCCTTGACGAGCTGCCGTGTCTCGATGATCTGCTTCGGATCGAGGCCGGCCGTGGGCTCGTCCAGCACGAGGACATCCGGATTGTGCAGGATGGCCTGGGCCAGGCCGACCCGCTGGCGGAACCCCTTCGACAGCTTGCCGCAGTGGCGCGTCGCGACATCCCCGAGCCATGCGCGTTTGATGACCTGGGCAATCCGATCCGCGCGCTCGCCCGCCGGCACACCCTTGATCTTCGCGACGAAGGTCAGGTACTCGCGGACGGTCATGTCGGGATAGAGCGGAGGCGTCTCGGGCAGATACCCCGTCCGGCGCTTGGCCTCGATAGGCTGATCGAACACATCGAAGCCGGCGACCACCACCCGTCCTTCGGTGGGCGGCATGTAGCCGGTGATGGCCCGCATCGTCGTGGTCTTGCCCGCGCCATTCGGGCCGAGAAATCCCAGAATCTCGCCGCGCTCGACGCGGAAGCTCACATCGTCGACCGCGGTGACGCGGCCATACCGTTTCGTGAGGTGCTGAACCTCGATCACTGAACTCTCCGTGGAAGTCGCTGCTGCCCGAAGTCTCGATTCACAGCAGCGGTTAAGTGGCTCGAGCCGGCAGCGTGGGTCCGCTCATTCGGCACCGAATCCCGTGGGCGCGCATGACGGTTCCGTTCTGGTGCATCGAAGGACTCGGGACGCGCGATCGGGGCACATCGGCCGGCGCGCAGAGGCTCTGAACTCATCCTGTTCGGTACGATCAACCTTGAATCCTAGCGACACGCCTGAGAGGGTGTCAACCCTGGTAGGATGGGGAAGAATGGCTCCCGGACCCCAACTGGTGCCGTCGTGCCCGGTGTGTGAGATTCACGCCGAGTCGGTCTTCCGGGTCGACGGCCTCGACTGCCACGAGGAAGTGGCCATCCTCAACCGCCGGCTCAAGGATCTGCCCGGGCTCGAGCGGTTCTCTGCCGACGTGGTCGGAGGCCGGATCCGGGTGACCTACGACGCGGCTCAGCTCTCCGCGACGTCGATTGCCGACGCGGTCGCGGACACGGGGATGCGAGCCTGGCTCCAACAGGAAGAAGCCGCGCGTGTTGCCGACCCGACCCGCCGGACGAAGCAGACGCTGCTGGGAGTGTCCGGCGCGGCCCTGGTGGCCGGCATGGCGGCAGGCGCGTTCGAGGACCTGATTGTGGCGTCGGCGTTGCTGCACGGCGTGGCCGTCCTCGCCGGAGGATGGTACTGGGCCCGCCGGGCGTGGTCCGCTGCACGCCTCTATGCCCTCGACATCAACGCCCTGATGCTGCTGGCGGTCGCCGGGGCGCTGGCGATCGGCGAATGGGCCGAAGCCGCAACGGTGACCTTCCTGTTCGCCCTGGCCCAATGGCTCGAGTCGCGCAACCTCGAACGTGCCCGCCTGGCGATCCGAGCTCTCATGGACCTCTCACCTGCCGACGCGCTGGTCCGGCGAGAGGGGCAGGAGCAGCGCATCCCGGTCGATGAGGTGCTGCAGAACGACCTGGTCGTGGTGAGACCGGGGGAGAAGATCCCGCTCGACGGCGTCGTGACGGCCGGTCACTCGGCCGTCAACCAGGCGCCAATCACCGGCGAATCGATGCCTGCCGACAAGGGGCCGGGAAGCGAGGTCTTCGCCGGAACGATCAACGGTCATGGGGCGCTGGAGTTCCGAGTGACCCATCTGCGCCGCGAGACCACGCTCGCCAGGATTATCGACCTGGTCGAACGCGCGCAGGCCCAGCGGGCACCGTCGCAGACCTTCGTGGAGCGCTTCGCCCGCGTCTACACCCCCGTGGTCGTCGTGCTCGCCGTCGTGCTCGCCGCCGTACCGCCACTCGCGTTCGACGAGGCATTCGGGACCTGGTTCTACCGCGCCCTGGTCCTTCTCGTGATCTCGTGCCCGTGCGCCCTCGTCATCTCGACGCCGGTGTCCATCGTATCCGCGTTGGCCGGTGCCGCCCGCAAAGGCATCCTCGTCAAAGGCGGGATCCACCTCGAAACGCTCGCGCGCGTGGACTGCGTGGCCTTCGACAAGACCGGCACACTGACACACGGCGTGCCCGACGTGGTCGACGTCATCCCCATCGGTCGTCACCCGGCAGGTGAGGTTCTCCGGATCGCAGCCGCGCTCGAAGGGCGTTCGGATCACCCTGTTGGACGTGCCATCCTCCGGCGAGCCGCGCACCACGGGATCGAGGTCGAACCTGGCGAGCGCCACCAGGCGCTGCCGGGGTTGGGCGTGTTCGCCGTGGTCGAGGGCGCCGCGGCGCTGGCAGGCAACCATCGTCTGTTCGAGGAGCGGGGACTCTGTTCTGCCGACGTCGAACGCGTGCTCGAAGGGGTGGCGGCCCGGGGACACGCACCCGTCCTGGTGGCCCGCGACGGCCGCACGATCGGCGTGGTGGCGCTGGCCGATACCCCACGCGATGCGGCCGCCGGCGCCATCGATCTACTTCGCCGCCACGGAGTCCGCCACGTCGTGATGCTGACCGGCGACAACGGGGACACGGCCAGGCGGATGGCGGGTGACCTGGGGATTGCCGAAATCCGCGCCGGTCTGCTGCCCGACGACAAGGTATCGGCGGTGTTGGGATTGAAGCGCGACTACGGAACCGTCGTGATGGTCGGCGACGGCGTCAACGATGCTCCGGCGCTGGCAGCGGCGTCGGTCGGGATCGCCATGGGGGTCGCCGGCAGCGATGCCGCCCTGGAAACGGCCGACGTCGCCCTCATGGCCGATGAGCTGTTGCGGATTCCGTTTGCCATTCGCCTGAGCCGCGCAACGCTGCGGAACATCAGGACGAACATCACCGTGGCGCTCGGGTTGAAGGCCGTGTTCCTCGTGCTCGCCGCCCTCGGCCTCGCGACGCTCTGGATGGCCGTTGTCGCCGACATGGGCGCGTCGCTGCTCGTCATCGCGAACGGGTTGCGACTGCTCAGGTTCGATTGAGGACGGCGAGCTCGTGCTCACTTCTGGTGCCGGGGCGGTGGGAGCAACACCCGCGCGACGCGGAGGCCGTCGAGCGCCTCGACCCGGATACGGCGTCCCTCGACCTCCACAGTGTCGCCAAGACGCGGACGGCGCCCCAGCCGGCCCAGGACGTACCCGCCGATGGTGTCGTAGAGATCCTCGTCGATCTGCAAGCCGAATCGCTCGTTGACGTCCCTCGTGAGTGCCAGGCCATCGAGCAGCGCGGAGCCGTCCGTCAGCACCGACACGCGGGGCGCCTCGGTTCCAGGGTCCCCGCCGATCTCCCCGACGATGCGCTCCATGAGGCGGTCGAAGGTCACGCAGCCAGCGGTGCCGCCGTACTCGTCGATGACGACGGCGATGGTGGTGTGCAGGCGACGCATTTCGTTGAGCAGATCGTCCGCCGCCATGGTCTCGGGCACGTTCAGGGGTTCGACCGCCAGTGGGGCCAGGTCGAACGCGCCTTCCGCCTGGCCGACCAGCCGGAACAGATCGCGTACGTGGACGACGCCGATGATGTCGTCGAGACTCTCCCGGAAGACCGGAAGCACGGACTGCCAGGTCAGCAGCAAGCGCTGGCGGAGATCCTCCAGGCTTCCCTGCGCCGGAAGTGCCGTCATCTCGGTGCGGGGCAGCATGACCTGACCAGCCGTCAGGTCGCCGAACCCGAAGACGCGGTGGAGCATCTGCTCTTCCTCTTCTTCGAGTACGCCGGCCTCCTGACTGGCCGTGACCAGCATCTTGAGCTCCTCCTCCGAGTGCACGAGGGAATGCCGGCTGGGAGGCTTGAGCCCGAGCATGCGGACGACGCCGCGTCCCGTGCCGTTCAAGAGCACGATGAAGGGCCAGAACACCCTCATGAAGAGTTCCGTCGGCTTGCCGACCACCAGCGCCGTACGTTCCGCGTGCTGCAGGGCTACGGTCTTCGGCGCCAGCTCGCCCAGAACGATGTGGAGCGCGGTGATCACCGCGAACCCGATCGCCACCGCCAGCGAATGCGCGGCGGCTGGCCGCACAACTACCGGCACCACGTCGAGGCCGGCCTCGATGAGCGAGGACACGGCCGGCTCGCCGATCCACCCCAGACCCAGGCTGGTCATCGTGATGGCCAGCTGGGTAGCCGCGATGTAGCTCTCCGGGTCGCCCAGGGCGCGTCGTACGGGCCGGGCAAACCGATTCCCCTCGGCAATGAGCTGGTCGATCCGGGTCTTGCGGACGGTGACGAGGGCGAACTCGGCGGCGACGAAGAACCCGTTGGCGAACACCAGGGCCAGAACCGCAGCGAGCCGGAACATCACCTCGTCGGGCCTGAACACGGACTGATCCATCTCCAGCCTCCGGCACATACCTTACACCAGGCGACAGGCGACCCCTCGACTTCGCTCAGGCAGGCAGGCGGCGGGCGACGGGGGAGGAGTCAGGAGTCAGGAGTCAGGAGTCAGGAGGGACGCAATCCGCATTGCGCAATGCGCAATCGGATCGGGCGTCAGGACTCGTGGGGCTGAAAGAACTGCGCGTCGACGAATTCGTCGACGGCGGTCTGGTCGGCTGACTCGATACGCTCGAACTGCAGCCCCATCCCGACCCGCCGGTCGCTCCAGGACACACGGGCGTCCGCGTCGACGTCGCGTTTGGTATTCGGCAGGCGGAAGCGAACCCGGGCGCGTGACGAAGCCTCGAGCGGACTCATGGTCCGAATGGCGAGACCCCCCTTCCCGAGGTTCAGCGTCACGGCCGCGGCAATCGTGTTCGTGTAGCGGTACGCCACCGGGATGCCGAGCACGACCCGCGGGCTCGTGCGGCGGTTGAAGTTGTCGGGGAACAGGTGCGGCGCGAGCGACGGCAGGATGTGCTGGGCGGGGCTGAACTCGTTGACGTAGCCGGCAATCCCGAGCGCTGCCAGATCCCGCACCTCGCTCGCCGCGGTGATCGTCCCGCTGAAGACGAGAATCGGGAGACGGCCGCCGTCGAGCTTCCGGATGGCACGGACCAGATCGACGCCGCCGGCGTGCGGCAGCCGCAGGTCGACCATCAGCAGGTCGATCTCGGAGAGGTCGGCCCTGACCCGGGCCAGGAGCTCAGCTGCGCTGCGGACGGTGAAGGCCCGGTGCCCGGCGTGCTCCAGAGCCGCCCGGAACCGGTCCCGGATCGACGGCGTATCGTCGGCGATGACGACGGTCTTGTGCGCGGCCCCCACGGCGGTCATCCTGTGGGGGTATCGGCCGCGGCGGTCCGCGACCTTAACACCTAGTGCCCTGGAACCGTGATGCCTTGCAGAAGTCCCGGAGCGCGGCGCCCGGCTGGCCAGGCGCGACGACTGAGCATACTCCCGGTATGTGAGGGAGG
>JBFMFH010000025.1:0-22396 GCA_040752275.1 Acidobacteriota bacterium | reverse complement strand
GCAATGCCGAGATCAGCAGTTCGGCGAGTTCTTCTTCCACGAGCTGCTCGCCCTCGTTCCCGAGGCGCTTCACGTCTACGAGCACAACGTTGGCGGTGGCATTCTCAAGACGGACTATGACTTCCGCGTAACGAGGAAGCGCGAGGACGTGCTCTGGTACATCCCGAATGAGCGACACGGCGTGACGATCATGCTGCCCAGTGATTACTGAGTTCGCGAGTGCGTCGGCGGACGAAGGGCAGGCGGAAGGTCGGTGAGTGGTCCTGAGGGCGCTCGCCGCTCGATGGCGTGGGCGCTGGAGACGCCAACGACCACTTCACACCGAGAGTGGCTTTCAGCCGGATTGTGGACGTGGCTTCAGGTAGCCGAAGTAGAACAGCACCGCGCAGACGACGATCTGCACGATCGCTCTCACGCCCAGCAGCCGTGGCGAGATCGTGTAGCCAAGAAACGGCACCGCGATGTTCTGCAGGCACAGATAGCCATTCGCGATCGAGCCGGCGAACGCTGCACCTGACAAGAACTTGAACACTTCGCGCCAGTTGATTCGCATGGTCATGCCCTCACGTTTCAGTGAGTGGAAAGCCGATGCACGGGAGTATAGCGCCGACCTGATGTCATGCACGCAGAGGATAAATAGGAGGAACGCCTAATAGGTACGCATGTACTCGATCGACCGTTCTAAGGATACGCCAGAGCAGTTGGGTAGAATCGGTGAGGCCAAGTTCCGCCAGTACGCGGACGTGATGAGCATTCCGTATCTCTGGATCGATCAGGCCCGAGAGACGATGCCGGCGTGGCTGCGGTCCTACGGCACGGGAGACGGCAAGCGGCCTGATGCGGTCGTTGGCACGGGCGAAGACGTGTTGCTGGTGGAAGTGGAGTATCGGGGCCACCTGGATGCGTGGGGTGGTGAGCATTTCGCCCTAGACAAGAAGGATGCGGAACGGCTTGCAGAGACCGAGCGGTTGTTGGGCACGCCGGTGGTGCTGGCTTACAGGGATTCGAAAGAGCAAGAGGGCGACTGGTACGGATTGCTGTTGAGTGAAGCGCTCGCGATGGGAAGACCGAAAGAGAGCCAGTTCGGATCGTACTACGCGATCAAGAAGGACGCGTTCGAATCATTGGAGGCCTACCTGGATCGCGGCTCGACGAAAGCGCGCCGCTTGTTTTGATGAGGTGACAAAGATGGGATTCAAGTTCGACCTGCGGCTGTTTCGGGACAGGATCATCGTCATTGATCTGGATGCGGGATACGAGAAGATGGACTGCCTCGGATGCGGCGCGATGGTTGGAGAGCTGTTCAAGAACGGTGAGCTGTGTTGGATGTGCTATCGGAGATGGTCTGCGAGGTTCACGGAGCGGTGGCTGGAGCAGAGATTCGGGACGAGAGAGCGTCGTGATGGCAAAGGTTATGGTTGATGCTGTTTCTGGTGAGAAGTGCGTGTGATGAGCGTCGGGACGAGCACCCCGCCGACGATGCTTGGGAACACGCACGGCCCGGTATGAACCAGCCGAGGGCACCGCAAGCGGAATGCCCTCGGTGTGCGAACTGCGCGGGCTGAACGCTTCGCTTGCCCTTGCGAAGGTATGACGCAGGCGATGTCGGTCGCTGAGGAGGTGAACGATGTGGGAGCGTGGACAGGAAGGTGCGTGTGCGGTGAAGCGCTCGAATTGGGATATCACCGCGACCCGGACATCGTGTTCTGGAATTGCTTCAGGTGTTTTCCGGACTACGCGCGAGTGAAGAGGCAGAAGCGCTGCGACTGTCGTGTCTGCCGGAAGTGCAGGAGAGTGCTGCGTGTGATGCGCCAGAACATGCGCCGGATGGACGGCTAGGCTGAAGAAGCGCTGGTGGAGTGCACCGTGCTCAGGTCAGCGCTTTTCGGGAGAGGGGTATTTAAGGATTGTGGTGCTGTCGGCCAAACAGGCCGTGCGCCGAGAACCCCAGGAACGTGGGGTGCGCCGGAAAGCGCAAGAGAGAAGAGCACCCCGCCGAAGGGGTCGCCTCCACGAGAGTGGTGAGGTCGGCGACCACCGCGAGGGGTGCGCTGCAAGTAGTTGCAGGAGAGTGGAATAACCGATTCCATGGAATTGATGGTGGAGAATGCGACCGGAACTGAAAAGTGATTCATCGGAAGCTCGGCAGCAGCCGAAGCTCCACATGTTCAAGGATTGTGGCGCCCAGCTGGTTTTCAATCAGATCGACGAGCTCTGACTGGATGGCCATGTTGCCGACACAGAACACGACCTTCTGCCACCCATCCTCGAGGTCAGCGGTCAGGTTGTGCAACTCCTTTTCAAGTCCTTCGTTCACGACCTCGTACGCGTGCATGGACGGTCCACGGATGGCGCCAACATCGGCGCGCTTCTCCTTGAGCATCATCTCGATTCTGGTGGTCCACTCCTGTTTCCGAAGTCTCTGGGCGATCTTGTTCTGATAGAAAATGTGCGTGGCGTCGCCGTCTGGCCCATGCGGAGCGTCGCCCAGCACGGGCATGAAGGGTACGCGAGCGTCACGCAGTTTAGCTTCGCCAGCATCCGTTGGCAGCAGAATCTTGATCACGCCGCCCGGGCGAAAGGTCTTCACAGCATGGACAGTGGCGTATCCGTGCCCAACGAGCTCACGGCGATAGTCTTCGTGTTCATCATGCCGGATGCCAGCAGCCTTGGTGATCTGGGTCATTTCCCTGAACCAATCCGCTGACGTGATCGCGAAGAGGCGGAACGCCGCATCGCTGGGCCTGTTCCAGCCGTACGGGACAGAGCCGTCGGAAACCACACCGGGTGCAGGGCGAGGAGCGGTCGCGTAGTCCGCCCGGAGATCGCGGAGGAGCTCGGCTGATGCGTTGTGGAGATCTTCAGGCCTGGCTTTGGTCAGGCGCGTCGACACGGATCACCTCCGGGACTTGGACCAGGAATGACGTGGGAAGGTAGGGCAGCTTGACGAGCGCCTCACGGGACTCCAGGGCGCTGAGGTACGCGCGCTGCTCGGCGTTGAGGTCGAGGTCTGCTGCCATCGTGAACTTGTCCTCTCCGCCGTCGAGCATCATCACGATCTTGGTTCCCGAGTTGGCCCGAACGATCGGGTGTGTGTGTGCTGGATTCTGGTCGAGCGTGACGAAGGTGAAGCCCTTGGTCCTTGAGCGGCGCATCGCTTCGATGAAGAAGGGCTCACCGATGTCGCTCTGGTTCTTCAATTCGACGGACGCAAGTTCGTGAATCTCGTCGCAGACGATCAGAGTATCAGGCTGAACGTCGGTCTGGCCGGATCGTGACGCCATGAGCCAGGAAAGTGCGAGCAGCGTGACGTACTTCTTGGTCTGCTTGTGCTCCAGCGAGGCGAAGTCGAAGACCGTGACGGGGCGGCTGAAGATCTGCGAGAATCCGGCGCTCGATGCCACCCCGATGGGCGGAAGCGATGCAAGCAGACCTTCTACGGTGTTCTTCACCGAGTCGAAGTAGTCGTATTCGCGAGAGTAACGCTGTTTCGGCTGCGCGGCAATCGCGGCGGCCAGGAACGACTTCATGTTGAGTCGCGCACCCGATTCGACCATGGCGAGTGCGACAACGCTGAAGAAGTTCTCGGAGCCGCGCCGGAAGGAGAACAACTCGCGGTTGATGTTTCCAAGCCAGCCGAGCCAGTCTCTGATATTGGTGGTCGGCGGCGGGTCAAACGGGTTCACCCGGAACGTGTCACCCGTGACGATGTAGCAGCGGTGGAAGCCGATGCGGGGAACGATGTCCCGTGAGAAATGCCCCTGCGGGTCGAAGATGATGACGTGCATGTCCTTCCTGATTGCCTGGAGCACGAGCCACTCGACAACCGTGGTCTTGCCGGCGCCGGTCGTGCCGGCGACGTAGACGTGGCGGTTCAGTGGAATGAACACCGGCTCCTTGTAGCCGGGTATGCGGCCGACGATGAGGCCAGAATCCTGGAGAGTCTCCGGAGCCGGAGAGGGCAGGAAGGGATGCAGTTCGACGTTGCGGACCTTGATGGCGAATTCGAGCGTTCTTGCCTGTGAGAGGATGCTCTCGACGTCCTGCCTGTCGGGATGGAGGTAGAGCAGGTCGAACCGGCGCCGCAGGGCAGCGTTGTGACGCTGCCCATGGGCCTCCAGCAGCGCGTCGATGAGGACGCGGTCCGGAATACCGTTAGCCATGACGGTCGGGCTTCAGGAGGGCGTGCTGCAGGCGCTCCCAGAAGCCGTGCGATGCGCACGTCTTGCGGTTGCCGAACAGGTAGGCGCAGGCGCGGCTGTTGCAGAGGCAGGCATCACAGATCGCGCAGCGCTGGCGGGCGCATTCGTTGCACATCACGCCGCCACAACGGACACAGACCCCGCCGGGCTGCACCGGCTCTATGCCCATGGCGCGGCAGCAGCCGGCGCAGAAGGCGATGGTGACGTCTTCATCGTGTTCTTCCGTCAGCGTGTCGAGATCATCGCTCGTCGTTGTGCGCTGCACTTTGACGGGCGCTCCCACGCGGGTCGCGGGCCCAATGCCGAATGTCGAGGTGGTCCGTCGTCGGTCCATCTTGGCCATGCGTCATCCCCTCCTTGTGGCCGCTCGAATGCCTTCGCGAACGAAGATCCTCGCGGCGGATCCACACATGCGGCCGACCATGTAGCCGGCGCGGGCGACCTTCTTGGCGCCGCGGCCGATGCCGCGGAGCGTGCGATGTTTCGACCAGAATCCGGGTCGGTGATGTCGGCGGCGGTACGTCACGACTTCGCTCCTTTCGTGACACCGGAGGCTGAGGGCGTGCCCTGGGGCGTGGCCGGGGCCGAGGGCTTCCGGAGCTTGTGTTCAGTCTTCTCTCCGCTGACGCGCATCCAGATCGCGCGCGCTTCTTTCAGCTGCGTCTTCTTCTCCTTGAGCGCAGCCTTCGTGGCCTCGAGCTCGCGTTCAGCTTGAGCCAGCGCGAGCTTCGCTGGCTCGACCATCGCCGGGAACATTGCTTGGATCATGTTGGCTCTCCTTCTGCTTCCGTGTCGGGCAGGGCTCCGCCCCGCGGTGTGGGTGTTCACGTGGCTCCGCACGCTGCAGGAGTCGCGCGGCCGAGGATCAGGCGATCGATGTCGTGCCGGAGGGTCTCGATGACCAGCTCAAGCGCTTGACGGGCGAGGGCGTCGTCGAGCACACCCCGGGCCGGGGAGGTTGTGGCCCTTTTTGTGTCCCCCTCTGGGGTGATCTGGGGAGACTCAGGGCGACTCCAGTCGAGTCGCCCCTCCGGTAAGTTGTTGGGCTGATTAGATTTGGTCGGGGCGACTGGATTCGAACCAGCGACCCCCTGCGCCCAAGGCAGGTGCGCTACCAGGCTGCGCTACGCCCCGACCCGTGCTGCGAACTCTCATTGTACTCCGTGGCTCCCCGCACGCACAGGGCGAGGGTGCGCTCGTCCCGGCTCGACAGCGGGCGTGGTAGCCCGGGCCGGCGGTGACGAATCGTCGCGAGACCGTGCACCGAAATGGCCCCGACTCCCGACCGCGTGCGAGAATGGTGCTGCCCATCGGGAGGTGTGTCATGCGCCGATTCGGTTCTCTTGCAGCCTGCCTGCTCCTGGCCGTCCTGGTGGCCCCCGCGGCCACACAGTCGCCGCACGGGGCACTCCCGGCCACGCCAGCCGAATGCCTGAAGGCGGCACGGGACCTCCAGGCCGCCCGAACGAAGGCGGCCGCAAGGCCGATCAACTCGGAGACGGCCCGGGCCATCCAGCAGGAAAAGATCGAGTTCGCGCGAGGATGCACGGCCACGATGAGCGTCGACCGCGTGCCGGCCGACCAACTGGTCTCGCTTGCCGAACTGTATCTGGAGGCGGCGCAGCCCGAACTCGCGGACGCCGCCGCCACGCGAGCCGTCGAGGCAGCCGGGTCCGAACCGGCGGCCCGTGCGAAGGCGCTCGTCGCTGCCATCAACATCGTCATGCGTCAGCCTATCTCCGACGCGCGAAACATGCGGGCCGAGGGCATGGTCGATCAGCTCGACGCGCTGCCCGACACGATCGTGCGCGAGAAGATCGAAGGACACGGCCGGCTGAACTCGTACTATCGGGGCGACGACATCGACGCCGGCATCATCCGACACTCGACGCGGATCATCGAACTCAACGCGCGGCTCGCGCCGGAGGAACGAAAACCGATCGCCGGGGCGCTCCTTGGCGCCTATGTCAACCTGGCCGAAGCATGGGCCGGCCAGGAACGGACGCCCGAGGCGCTGGCGATCCTGCGGCGCGCCGCAGCTGAGCTCCCGGGCGTGCCCGACGTACCGTCGCGCGTCACCCCGGTGATCGAGCGCTACGAACTGGTCGGCAGGCCCGCCGCGCCCATCGTGGCGCCACGATGGCTCTACTCCCCGCCGGGCACGACGACGATGAAGCTCGACGGCGGCGTCACCTGGCTGCAGTTCACCGCGCACTGGTGCGGACCTTGCCGCGAGGCCTATCCTGGCGTCGTCGGACTCTACGAGCGATTCGGCGCGAAGGGATTCCGCGCCGTCATGGCCACCGAACTCTACGGGTACTTCGAGAGCCAGCGCAATCTCGCCCCCGCCGACGAGCTGGCTGCCCTCATCACCTACTTCCCGAAGTACGGCATCACCTTCCCGGTTGCCGTGTCGGACCCGGCCTCGATGGTCGAGGAGCACGGCCGGCAGGTCCGCACGCGCAACGTCAACGACGCCAACTACAAGGTCTCCGCCATCCCGCAGATCCACATCATCGACAGGAAGGGCGTCGTGCGCCTGATCATGATCGGCTACGACTCCGCCAACCTCCCGCGCCTGGAGGCCCTGGTGGCGAGGCTCCTCGACGAGTCGTGACCCGCCGTCTTCGCGCGCGAGCGTCGCGCACGCGGATGAACCGCTCTCGCGACCTACGACCACACGCACCTGTTCGTGGCGTTTCGCGCGTCCGAATCACCCCTGACGGATACGTCGTCGAGATCGGGTCGAATACCGGCCCTTCGCGCGAGTCAGTGTGCGCCTCAGCCACAACCTGGATCGGTTGTCCGTCGAGGGTGGCCGCCTCTACCGGGCTCATCTCACGCAGCTTCGGGCCATCCTGCACCTGAACGTCCGTACCTTCGTGCGGGCGATCCTGCAGTACACCGACCTCGAGCGAGAGCCGACCCTCTACACGTACCCGATCGATCGGACGAGCCGCCGCCTGTTCTCCCAGTACCTGTTCTCGTACGAGCTCAACCCGCAGACCGTGCTGTTCCTGGGGTACTCGGACAACTGGCAAGGAGCGCGGGGCAGCGATCTCGGGCAGCAGAACCGGACGTTCTTCGCCAAGGTCGGCTACGCATGGGTGTTCTAGCGAAGCCCTGGACCTACTTCTTGCCTGACATCCGGTTGAGGATCTCGCCGACCTTGGCGATCTCCTCGCCGTAGCGCGCCCAGTCCCCGTTTCGCTGCGCCTCGAGAGCCCGCTCGAAATGCGCACGCGCCTGGGCAGCGAGGTCATCGACCGGGGTGGCCGCACCGCCGCTCTCGGGCCCGGCCGCAGGCGCGGCACCGCCGGCGGCCGCCGGCTCGAGGGGTACCGCCCCCGGGCGGAAGATCCGATCGATGGCGCCCTCGAGTGTTTCGGCCATCACGATCTGATTCTGGTACGCGACGATGACCCGCTTGAGTTCAGGGATCTTGCCGCCGGCCGCGCGCAGGTAGAGCGGCCGGATGTAGATCAGCGACTCCTCGATCGGGATCACCAGCAGCGTGCCCTGGATCACCTCGGATCCCTGCTGATTCCACAGCGTGATCTGCGGCGAGATCGCCTGATCCTGATTGATGCGTCCCACGACCTGCCGCGGGCCGAATACCACCTTCTGCTTCGGGAACTGGAAGACGAGCAGGCGGCCGTACTGCTCGCCGTCGCTCCGGGCGACCATCCAGGCCGCGAGGTTGTCCTTGCGCCTCGGGGTGAAGGGGAGCATCTGGATGAACTCCGCCTCCCGCTCGCCCGGCAGGCGCATGATCGTGTAGTAGGGCTCCATCGCGGCCGCGGCGCCGCCCGATCCGATGATCGGCACCTCCCACTGGTCCTCCTTGTTGTAGAAGACCGCGGGATTCGTCATGTGATAGGTCGCGAACATCGAACTCTGGAGGCTGAAGATGCCCTCCGGGTACCGCAGATGGCGCTTCAGGCCGTCCGGCATGTCCGCCAGGGGCTTGAAGAGACCCGGAAATACCCGGCCAAGGGTTGCGGCGATCGGATCCTCGGCATCAGCCAGATAGAACGTCGTCGTGCCGTGATAGGCGTCGATCACGGCCTTGACCGAGTTGCGGATGTAGTTGATCCCGCCCTCGGTGCGCGTGGAATAGGGGTACTGACCGGTTACCGTGTAGGCATCCAGAATCCAGTGCAGCCTCCCGTCCACAATCACCAGGTACGGATCGCGATCGAACAGCAGGAAGGGCGCGACGGCCGACACGCGGTCCATGATCCGCCGCCGGAAGATCACGCGGCTGTCGGCGGTCAAATCGTTGCTCAGGACGATCTTGAACGACCGGAACCGGCTGGCGAACATCAGCTTCCGCCAGAGCGATCCGATGGAGACACCGCCGTCGCCGTCGTACGCCTTGAAGACGTTGTCGTCGCCGCGCGGGTAGTGGAACTCCTGCGCCCGCGTCTTGACGAACACGTGGTCGCTGGACATCTCGCCGAAGTAGACTGACGGCTCCCGGACCTCGAGATCCACCGACGATTCCGGTGGAATATTCTTGATGAACAGGACCGGCAGGCCTTCAGGGGTGACCTCGTTGACCGGACCGAGCGTGACGCCGTACCCGTGGGTGAAGGTCAGCCGCTCGTTGATCCAGGTGCGTGACGGCAGGCTCTCGGTGTTGAGTTCCCGCACCGACAGCATGACCTGCCGGTACTGACCGTCGACGACATACCGGTCGTTGTCGACGGAGACGAAGTCGTAGTACGTACGGATCTCCTGGATCTGTCCGAAGGTATCGAGCAGCGGCTGCTTGTCCCAGAGCCTCACGTTGGCGATGGTCAGCGCGTTTCGAGCGATGTCCTCCCGGGTGAGGATGGCGTCGCCCGAGAGCTGCCGCTCCTCGACCCGGTCGAGGGCGAACGCCTCACGCGTGGCTTCGATGTTGTAGGTGAGGTAGGGCGTTTCCTTGACCTGTTCGTTGGGCGTGACGATCAGGCGCTGAACCGCGATGGCGTATCCGCTTCCCCCAAGCCAGGTGATCACGTACAGGCCGAAGGCCAGAACGAGCAGCCACGCACTCCGGCTGAACGCGCTGGCGACGGCCAGCGCCGCTCCGACCAGGGCCATCACAGCCAGAGCCGAGAGCGCTGGCATGCCTGCCGAGACGTCAGCGTAGGTGGCACCGTGGATGATACCCGCAGGCGATACGAGCAGACCGGCTCGGTCGAGCCAGGCCCCGGCACCCAGGAGGAGCAGGATGACGCTCCCGAGCAGCGAGAGGTGTGCCTGTCCGGCGCGCAAGGCCCGGATCGGACTCGAGCGGCCGCTGCTGGCCCGCCCCGGCAGCAGATAGATGAACGCGGCGCCGGCAGTCGTCAACGTCACAACAGCCATGGCGAGACCCCGAACGAACGTCAACCATGGCAGCGTGAACACGTAGAAGGCGACGTCGTGGCCGAGGATCGGGTCGGCCACACCGAAGGACGTGGCGTGGCGGTATTTCAGCCAGTCCAGCCAGTGGGACGATCCATAGACTCCCGCCGCGATCGCCCCGAGAGCCGAGGCGAGGCTGACCAGCCAGACCACCCCGCTGCGCTGGAGTACGACGGGCGATCCGTCGGCCGGCGAGACTCCAAGCACCAGGTAAGGCTCGTCGAATCGTCGCAGCGCGATCCTGGAGCTCACGAAGAGGGTCAGAAACGTCACGATCCCGACGATGGCGCCCAGCCCCAGGCGGGTGAGCAGGCTCGTCGTGAACACCTGCTGGTAGCCGGTTTCGACGAACCAGAGCCAGTCGGTGTAGAAACTGGCGGCCGAAGGCCAGACGACGACCGCCAGCACGATGGCCAAGAGCACGACGATCTGGATGCGACCGATTCGTTTCACTGGGGCCTCCGGCGGGGGACTCCCTCATGGTACCGCAGATCGCCGCCGATCCGGGTTCACCGCTTGTGCTTCTCAAACCACGCCAGCAGGTACAGCTGCTGGAGCAGCCGATGCGAGGGCCTCCGCCAGCCATGGTACTCGTCCGGCATCCGCACGAGTAGGGTGTCCTTCTTCAGCATCCTCAGGGCGCGGTAGTACTCCTCACTCTGGCGCATCGGCGTCCGCAGATCCGCCTCGCCGGTCATCACCATGGTGGGCGTCGTGACGTGGCCGACGTAATGCAGCGGCGAGCGCACGGCGTATTCCATCGGGTCTTCCCACGGGTACTTCTGGAACTGCCGGTACCACGACGACCCGTCGGTCGTTCCCACGAACGAGTGCCAGTTGATGACCGGTCGCATCGAGACGGCGGCCGCGAACCGATTGGTGTGGCCGACGATCCAGGCCGTCAGGACGCCGCCGCCGCTGCCGCCGCACACAAACAGGTTCTTCTCGTCGATGAAGCCCTTGGCGATGGCCGCGTCCACGCCTGCCATCAGGTCGTCGTAGTCCTTGCCGGGATACGAGTACTGGATGCCGTTGACGAAGTCCTGGCCATACCCCGTGCTCCCGCGCGGGTTCGTGTACAGCACCGCATACCCCAGTCCAGCGAAGTTCTGGTAGCCCCAGTTGAACGACACGTCGTACATGGACCACGGGCCGCCGTGGATCCAGAGGACCATCGGGTACTTCTTGCCGGCCTGGAAGTTGACCGGCTTCACCATCCAACCCTGGATCTTGAGGCCGTCCGTCGACTCGTACCAGAGCTCCTCGACCTGCCCGAGCGCGCGCCCCTCGAGGACGTCGGCATTCACGTCGACGAGCGTCTTCGCGGCGGTGGGGTGTGCCACGTTGAAGGTGACCAGATGGCCGGGCTCGAGCGGCGTCGAGCGCACGGTGGCCACCTGCCCGTTGTTCGAGATCGACAACCCGCTGAACGTCTGGGCTCCGCCGCCCAGCTTCCGGCGCTCGCCGTTGAGGGGCTGGAAGTAGATGGAGGTCGACCCCATCTCGCCAACCGTGAAGTACACGCCTGAGCCGTCACGCGCCCAGGCCAGGTCGGACGGAGAGCTGTTGAGATCTGCGGCCCAGGTCCGCTTGGCACCGCCCGACACGTCCATCAGGTAGAGACTGGAGAGGTGGCTCGTGTAGTTCCGGTCGTCGAATCCCGTGTAGGCAATCCACTTGCCGTCCGGCGACATCGTCGGGTTCGTGTCCGGGCCCTTGCGGTCGGTCAGCGACGTGATGATGCCGGCCTTCAGGGAGACGGCGTAGATCTCGCTGTCGTTGTTGAGGTACTCGGCGTCTGGCTTCCGGATGCCGGACACGTAGATGGTCTGTCCGTCGGGCGCCCACTCGGGGCTGCTGTGGTTGAAGGTGCCGTCGGTCACCTGCCGGGGCGTGCCGCCGGCGATCGCATCGACGACGAACACATGCGTGTACCCCTTCTCGGTCGGTCCCTGGCCGTCCCGCGCCCAGCTCAAACGGTCCACGATCGTGGCGCCGCGAGCCCATTCGGCTCCGCGCGGCCGCTTTGGCAGTTCCACACGCAGGATGGGATCCTCGTCGGGTACGAACGCCGTGAACGCGATTCGCTTGCCGTCGGGCGACCACGCCAGCCCGCCGGGCGTCTGCTGGACGTGGGTCAGCTGCGCCAGCTCGCCGGTGGCAAGGAACACCACGTGAATCTGCGTTGTGCCGTCCCGGTCAGAGAGGAAGGCGATCTTCGTGCCATCGGGCGACCACGCGGGCGAGGAATCGCGCCAGTCGCCGCGCGTCAGCTCGCGGAGGCGGGTGCCGGCCGCGTCGATGATCCAGAGGTTGCTGCGCCCCTGGTCCTTCATCTTGTCGATCCAGCCGCGCGAAAAGACGATCTGAGACCCGTCAGGGGCCACGGTCGGACCGCTGAGGGACTCCATGTCCATGAAGGTGTCCTTGTCGAGGAAGCGCGTGGCGGTCTGCGCGAAGGCCGGCGCGGCCATCGACAGGGCCGCAACCGTGCACAGGGCCATCAGGGCGGTCGCGTAACGTCTCATGTGACTCCTCCCCGGCGCATTCTGGGCCGGAGCGGCGATGGATGCAAGACCCGGCCCGCGTCGCGCCTGGCCGGCTGAAATCGATTGACGCACGCCCCGCGACACGGGAGAATCCCCTGGGTCGTGTCGCCTACAGTCCAGGCACCCACGCCCTGGTGAGGGGGCCGTGCACCCCACCGGGCGAAGCGACGTTCCCGGGGAAGGGGAGGAGCACATGGACAAGCGTGTCGGGTTCGGCCCGCGCCTCGCCGCGGCAGTCATCGATGTGGTGGTCATCACGATCCTGGGCCTCGTCTTCGGCGGGATGCTGGGGGCTGCGCTCGGCCTCGGGGCTGGAGCAGCGGCCGGACTTGCCGACGCGGGCGAAGCCGCGGCGGCCGCCGCCGCGGCGGCCGGCGCCCTGGGGGGCATGGCCATCGGCATCAGCCTGATCGGGTTTCTCTACAGCTTGATCGAGGGCCTCACGGGGGCTTCACCCGGCAAGATGATCCTCAAGCTGAAGGTCGGGACGGCTGACGGCCGGAACGCACCGATCTCGACCTATCTCACACGGTGGGCCGTGAAGTACAGCAACGCGCTGCTGGGCACGCTCGGCGTGATCACCGGCGTCCCGATCATCAACTGGCTGGGAACCGTCGCCGGCCTCGTGGTCTTCGTCGGGTGCTTCCTGGTGCTCGGTGCGTCGAAGCAGGCCATTCACGACATGGTGGCCAAGACGGCGGTCTACAACAGGGCGGATCTCGGCTAAGAGTCGGGATTCGGGATTCGGGATTCGGGGTTCGGGATTCCCGACTCCGCCGAACTCGCTGGCGCGAGGCTTCGTCGTGGCAGGCGGGATTCGGGATCGTCGGCCGCCAGACCGGGCGCGCTCGGCCCGCCTTTGCCGATCACCGTTCGCAGCATCGACTGGGCAAGCTGAGCGCGCTCTGCCGCACGGTGTCGCCCCGCGCCTTCCCTGATGCCAGTGGACTTCCCCGTCGCCCGTCGCCTGACGCCTGACGCCTGACGCCTGCCTAGATCTTCCCCAGCGCCTGATCCAGGTCGGCGATCAGGTCGTTGACGTCCTCGATGCCGACCGCGTAGCGCACGAGCCCGTCGGTGATGCCCGCTTCTTCTCGGTGCTCTCGCGAGACGCTGGCGTGAGTCATCGACGCCGGGTGTTCGATGAGCGACTCGACGCCTCCCAGCGAGACGGCGAGGGTCGCGAGCTTGACGTTGTCCATGACGGCGCGCCCCGCCTCGATGCCCCCCTTGAGCTCGAAGGCGATCATGGCGCCGGGGCCTTTCATCTGTTTCTTGGCCAGCTCGTGCTGTGGGTGCGACTCGAGGCCCACGTAGCGCACCCATTCGACCTTCGGATGGCGCTCGAGCCAGCGGGCGATGACCCCGGCGTTGGCCTGCGCCCGCTCCATGCGCACGCCCAGAGTCTTGATGCCGCGAATGACCAGGTACGCCTGGTGGGGATCCATGTTGCAGCCAAGCGCGATCATGTGGGGCCGCAACACCCGGTAGTGCGTCTCGTGTTTGGCGACGATGATCCCGCCCACCACATCGGCGTGGCCGTTGAGGAACTTCGTCACCGAGTGCAGGACGATGTCCGCACCAAAGTCGAGCGGCCTCTGCAGGTAGGGGCTCGCGAACGTATTGTCCACGACGAGCACGGCCCCATGTTCGTGGGCAACCGCAGCCGCGGCCGCGAGGTCCGTGACCTGTTGGGTCGGGTTCGAGGGACTCTCGACATACACCATGCGGGTGTTGGGTCGTATGGCCCGGCGGATGTTGTCCGGGTCCGACGAATCCACCCAGCTCGACGTCACCCCGAAGCGCGACAGGGTCTTCTCGGCCAGCACGCGCGACGGACCGTAGACGGCCGCGGTGCCGACGATGTGGCTGCCCTGGTCGAGCAGCGCCATGTACACGGTCGACACCGCGCCCATACCCGAGCTCGTAGCGACGGCGCCAAAGCCGCCTTCCAGATCGGCCACGCACCGCTCCAGCGCCGCGATCGTCGGGTTGCCCAGGCGTGTGTAGATGTAGCCGGACGAGTCACCGGCGAACCGGTCGGCCCCGTTCTGTGCGCTGTCGAAGGCGAAGGTCGAGGTCTGATAGATGGGAACCGTGGCGCTGCCGAACACATCCTTGTGGGCGCCGGCGTGGATCAGCTTGCTGTCGAACTCCAGGTGCGTCGTGTTGTGGGCCATGCGGGTTCCTCGGGGCGAGCAACGATTGGAGGTCCCTGCTAGCTTATCCTCAGGCGGGCGGCGGCGAAAGCCGGTGTCAGAAGATTTCGACGCACGGGTGGCGCACGGCGGAGGTAGGATCGAGGCGATCCCTGGCCCCCGGGGACGGCCGTTATGACCACCCGGCGCCGGTTCCTGTCCACCGCCGTTCGGCTGGCTCCCTGCGCCCCCGTCTTCGCGTCGGGGGCCGGAACCGCGCTGGCGTCGTGGGTGCACACCCAGGATCTCGGGCGCACGGCCCCGACGGCGCGATTCTGGGTGCCGGCGAAATCGGCGGCTGCCGACTGCGGCGCCTGCCACCTCTCGCCGGAGACACTCGATGCGCGCCACACGCACGCCCGAGGAGCGGTCGCCTGCCAGTTGTGCGCCCAGCGGTGCCTGATCAGGCGCGGGGACCGTGGCCGGTGCCGCGCGCGTATGAATGTCGACGGTTCGTTGCGCAGCCTGGTGTACGGGCGCCCGCTGGCCGTACACGTCGACCCGATCGAGAAGAAGCCCTTCTTTCACTTCCTGCCGGGCCGCACCGCCTACTCGCTCGGAACGGCGGGCTGCCCCCTCAGCTGCCGCTTCTGCCAGAACTGGGAAATCTCTCAGGCCAGGCCCGAGGACTTCGACGTCGCCGAGGTCACCCCCGCCCAGGTCGTCGCCGCGGCCGCAGCGCAGCAGTCGCCGGTCGTGGCCTTCACCTACAACGAGCCGACGGTGTTCACCGAGTACCTGCTCGACATCGCCGGCCTGGCCCGCAAGCGGGGACTCCGGTCCGTCCTGGTCAGCTGCGGCTTCATGAACGAGGCGCCGCTCGCCGAGATGTGCCGGGCCCTCGATGCGATCAAGATCGACTTGAAGGGATTCAGCGACGACTTCTACCGGGCGGTGTCGCGTGCCGCCCTCGCGCCGGTCCTGCGCAGCATCAAGCAAGTGCACCGGAGCGGCACGCATCTCGAGCTGGTCAATCTGGTCGTTCCCACGCTCAACGACGCCGACGCCTCGTTGCGTGACTTGGCGACCTGGGTCGCCGACGAGCTGGGACCCGACGTGCCCGTGCACTTCACCAGATTCCACCCCGACTATCAGATGCTGAACCTGCCGCCGACACCGGTGGCGACGCTGGAGCGCGCGCGGGCTCTGGCGATGGATCGCGGGCTCCACTACGTGTATGTGGGCAATGTCCCCGGCCATGCCGGGAACCACACCTACTGCCCATCGTGCCGGAAGCTCATCGTCAGGCGTGACTCGTTCTTCGTGACCGACAACCAGATCCGGCGGGGTGCGTGCGGTTTCTGCGGCACGAAGATCGCGGGAGTATGGGATTCTGACAGAAGACAGAAGACAGAAGAGAGAAGACGAGAGACGGGAGACAGTAGACAGTAGGCGGTAGTGGCGGGGCAGTGGAACCGGTTTCATGACAGAGCGCGACTGATCAGTGAACCATGACTCACCGACATCCCAGTCGAGCCGGTCTGATACTGCTTGGGGCCATCCTGGCCGCCCTGGCCGCGGGTGGGGGACCATTCGCGTCATCTGCGCCACCAGACCAGATCCGGGACCCGGCCGTGGCTGGCCAGTTCTACCCCGCGGACCGCGCGAAGCTGACGGCCGCCCTCGAGGGGTTCTTTGCGGATGCGGTGCCCGATCGAGGCGAGCACCCGCCCGTCCTCATCGTCCCGCACGCGGGCTACATCTATTCCGGTCAGATTGCGGCCGACGCGTTCGCCCAGGTCGCGAAGATGACGATCGACACAGTGGTCATCCTCGGCGCCAACCACACGACCGCCGGCTTCGATCGGGTCTCGGTGTACGACGGAGCGGCCTATCGCACACCGCTGGGCCAGGTGGAGGTCGACCGGGACTTGGCCGCCGTGCTCGCCCGCGATGGGGAGGTGGCCGTCCTCGACCACCGGCTGCACGAGCGAGAGCATTCCGTCGAGGTTCAGGTGCCGTTCGTGCAGCACGTGTTCCCGCGCGCGCGGATCGTTCCCCTTGTTGTCGCGACAGCCAGCCCGGGCGTGTGCGCACGGTTCGGTCGGGCGCTGGCCGAGGCGGTCCACGGACGCAACGTCCTCATCGTGGCGTCGTCCGACCTGTCGCACTATCCCGCTGCCGACGCTGCGGCGCGGGTCGATGCCGTCACCCTCGAACAGGTCGCGTCGATGGACGCCGGCGCGCTGGTGCAGGGAGAACGCGATGCCGGCGGGAGCAGCACGCCGAACCTGGTGACGCGCGCGTGCGGGCTGGGGCCCGTGCTGGTGGCCATCGAGGCGGCACGGCGGTTGGGCGCCAGACGCGGCGTCGTGCTCAGCTACGCCAATTCGGCGTCGGTGGCCGTCGGCAGCCGCGAGCGTGCGGTGGGCTACGGAGCCGTGGCCTTTGCCGGCGGGGACGGCCGGCCCGACCTGGGCGTTCTGCGGGAAACCCGGCCCGATCGCGCGAGCCGGCTCGAGCCGGCCGAAAAACGGCGGCTGCTGAGACTCGCACGAGACACCGTGACCCGATACCTGGCGAGTGAAACGCTGCCGTTGCCCCGCGGGGGAAGCCCGGCACTGCTGCGCGAGGCCGGTGTGTTCGTGACCCTGCGCAAAGGACGGGACCTGCGCGGCTGTGTCGGGCGCCTCGTTCCGGAAGGCCCGCTCCTGCGCCTGGTCAGCGCCATGGCTCTGGAGTCAGCGCTCGAGGACCCTCGCTTCAGCCCGGTCCGCCCCGGCGAACTCAAGGGCCTCGACTTCGAAGTGTCCGTGTTGTCTCCCTTGACGCGGATTCCGGGTCCGGAGTTCATCGTGCCCGGGCGGGACGGCGTGGTGCTGGAGCTTGGCGGGCGGTCGGCGGTGTTCCTGCCCCAGGTGGCGGCCGAAGAGGGCTGGGGTCGGGATGAACTGCTCGACAACCTTGCCCTCAAGGCCGGCCTTGGCCGGGAGGCGTGGCGTTCGGCCGGAGTCAGACTCCTGACCTTCCAGGCCGACGTGTTCCGGGAATCCCAGTTCAAGTGATCGCGCTGTTCGCCGTCGGCCTGTTGTCACTCATCGCACAGGTCGTCGTGCTGCGCGAACTCGGGGCGGCCTTCTTCGGGATCGAACTCGTCTACGTCCTGGCGCTCGCCGCCTGGCTGGGCGGCACAGCCGCTGGGGCCCTCTGGGGAACCTGCTCGCCTCGACTCGCCGCATGTCGCCCCGCGGCCTTCGCTCTGGCCGGCGCACTCATCCTCGTTGACGTCGCGCTCGTCCGGGACCTGCACCGCCTGCTGGGTGGCGTACCCGGTACCTACCTGCCGTTCGGCCGTCAGTGCCTGGCCGTGCTGCTGGCCGTCCTGCCGATGAGTCTCCTGTTCGGTGCGCTGTTCGTCTGGGCGGCCGGCGAGTGGGCACGCCGTGGGGCCGGCTTGGCCCGCAGCTACGCCGCGGAGTGTGCCGGGGCCCTCGCCGGCGGCGCGTGGGCGACGGTTGCCCTGAAGCTCGGACAGTCGAACATCGACGTGGCCGTCACGGCGGCCCTGCTCGCCGGCGTGGTCGCCATCGCCGAGGTGCGCGAGCGGCGACGAACCTGGCGCCTGGCGGCGGGAGCCGCGGTGGTGGCTGCGGGCCTGGCCCTCCTTGCCGGCTCGGCCAGGATCGACCGGGCGTTGATGCGATGGAGCCAACCCTCGTTGCTGGATGTTGTCGACACACCCTTCGGCCGCATGGCCCTGACCGGGCGTGCCGGTCAGGTGGCCGTCTTCTACAACGGGGCGCTGGCGTTCGAAAGCGAGGGCACGACGGCGGAAGTCTTCGCGGCGCTGTCGAGCATCCAGCATCCCCACCCAGTGCGCGCGCTCATCCTGGGCGGGGGCCCCGAAGGGGTCGTTCGCGAGGTGCGGACGCGCGTGGCCGGAGAGGTCGTCCACGTCGAGCTGGACCGGCGGGCGCACGAGGTCGTCTCCCGGTACCTGCCTTCCGCGCACGACGTGCCGACGCGCTACGGCGATGCTCGGGCCATCCTGCGCAAGGGCCTCGATGCGGTCGACCTCGCCATCGTCGCGATGCCGGCTCCGGTCTCCGGCGAGGCGAGCCGCTTCTACACACGCGAGTTCTTCGAGCTGGTGCGGCAGGTCCTGACCCCCGGCGGCGTGTTGGCTGTGCGGCTGCCGGCGTCGGAGAACCTCTGGTCCGTCCCGATGCGCCTGCAGAACGCGAGCGTGTACCGGTCGCTCTGCCGAGCGTTTCCGAACGTCGTGGTGGTGCCGGGCACGACGTTGTTCCTCTTCGCCTCGGCCGTGCCGCTGCCGCAAGACGGGGACGCTGCGGCGGGGCGCCTCGCGAGCCGCACCACTGGCGCTCGCCTGGCGACCCCCGCGTACATTCGTTATCTCTACGACAACGACCGCCGGGCCGAGGTGACGCGTCTGCTCGAGACGACCGTGGTCGCCGAGACGACCGACGCGAGACCCATCTGTTATCAGCACGCGATGTTCCTGTGGCTGGCGAGGTTCTATCCGGGTCTGGTGGGCCATGCCTGGCCGTTCTCAGCCTGGGCGACCCGCCCCTGGGCGCTCCTCGCGACCGGGATGGCCATCCTGGCCGCGATCGTGGGGTGGATGGGACGTTCGCCAACTCGCCGGCTGATGGCGCTGGCGCTCGTCGCCGGCCTGTCCGGGATGCTGCTCGAGTCGACTCTCCTCCTGCACGATCAGATCAAGAGAGGCGTCTTCTTCGAGGACGTCGGGATACTGCTCGGGTGCTTCATGGCAGGCATGGCATTCGGCGCGCTGGCCGTGGATCGCTACCGGCGCGAGGTCACCCATCGCCTGGCACAGGCACTCGTCGCGGCGTTGGGCGTGGCGTCTGCGGCGGTGATCCCGCTGATGACCCGCCCGGACGGCCTCGGGTTCGGCGGCGCGAGCCTGGCCCTGGCTGCCACCGGAGCGCTCGTGGGCGCACTCGTTGCGGCGACGAGCCGCCTGTGGGCCGGGCCTCGGGACCTGACCGTGTCTCGACTCTACGCCGCCGACCTGGCTGGCGGCTGCGCGGGCGCGCTGCTCGCGACGATCGTCCTGATTCCGTTGGGCGGACTTCCCGTGACGGTCGGGTTCGTCGCGGCGGTGACCGTCGCCGCCGTCGCGGTGCTGGCGTTGCAGGCCAGGCGATGACGCATCGGCCTGGCGCCGGCGGATCGGCGTTGGCCCCGCCCTGAGACATGATGTCCCCCTTCGCCTGCTCGCCTGGAGTGATGGCCACATCGTGGGACTCGAGTTTCGGGCGGCGCCGGCGCTGGTGACGGAGGCGGTTGCCGTCTCGACGCTGCCGGGTCCGCTCACCGTCACGGCCGTGATCTGGCTGCTCAGGTCCGGGGGATGGGGCGTCGCCGGAGCGCGACCGGGCCGGTTCGGAGCCCCTGCTGAACCCGCCGGCTGCCGAACGGGCGTTCAAGATGACCCCCTGACCGTCGGTACGGGCTTTGGAGTATACTGCCACGGCACTGCCGTCCGGGTGGCGGCAGCCTCCGCACGAAAAGAGGGTTCGTGGGCCTCGGCCGCGGCGCGCGGCACACGAGGGCGACGCTCCCGAGAGCGTCGGGGAGTTCGACGGATTCTGGAGGAGGTTTGAATGGCGTTGCGTACACTCGCTGTCCTGCTCGGACTGCTGCTGGCGGCTGCTCCCGTCCTGGCGGTCCCCGGTCAGCAGGCATCCGCCCAGCCGAGCGAGTCGGTTCAGCAGGCCCAGGGGACACAGCAGACCCAGCCGCCGCCGCCGACGAAGCCCGGCGAGCAGCAGACGAAGCCCGGCGAACAGGAGAAGAAGATCGAAGAACCGCCGCGGTACGAAGAACAGGTGGTGGTGACGGCGTCCAAGGTCGAGCAGCAGCTGATCAACGCCCCGGCCACGGTCAGTGTCATCAACACCCAGACGCTGGCGAGCAGGCCGGCTGCCGACTACGCCGGGCTGTTCCGCGCCGTCCCGGGCGTCAACGTGTCGCAGACCTCGGCCCGCGACATCAACATCACGAGCCGCGGGGCGACGAGCACGCTGTCGACCTCGCAGCTAGCCCTCATCGACGGGCGCAGCGTGTATCTCGACTTCTTCGGGTTCGTCGGCTGGGACTTCCTGCCGGTCAACTTCGCGGAGGTCAAGCAGATTGAGATCATCCGCGGCCCGGCGTCGGCCGTGTGGGGTGCCAACGCGATGAGCGGCGTCGTGAACATCATCACGAAGTCGCCCCGGGAGATGGAGGGCACCAGCTTCACCATGGGTTTCGGCGGGTTCGATCGGAAGGTCGACGGCCAGGCCGAGGCGCTGAAGCAGGGCGGGCTGTTCTACGTCAACGCCACCCACGCCCAGGCGATCAACGACCGATGGTCCTTCAAGCTCACGGGCGGGGTGTACTCCCAGGATCCCTTCGCCCGGCCGGTCGGGAACATCGCAAACGACTTCAACACGCCGTACCCCGCCTTCACGAACGTGGGCACCACCCAGCCGAAGTTCGACGGGCGAGTCGACTACGACTTCGCGGACGGCCAGCAGCGGGTGACGGTGTCGGGCGGCTATGCCGGCACCAAGGGGATCATCCACTCCGGGATCGGCCCCTTCCGGATCGAGAAAGGGTCGAACGTCAGCTACGTCAGGGCGGCGTACAACAAAGGCCCGCTCCGGGTGCAGTTCTTCACGAACATGCTGGACGGCGAGGCGCCGGCCCTCCTCGCGATCGGGACGGATGGCAATCCGATCACCTTCACCTTCGACACGAAGACCTACGACTTCGAGGTATCGAACATCACCGCGGTCGGCACCCGGCACGTGCTGAGCTACGGCGGCAACGTTCGGTACAACAAGTTCGATCTGTCCATCGCGCGGGGCGGTGACTCGCGCAGCGAGCAGGGGCTGTACCTCCAGGACGAGATGTTCCTCGGGGAGAAGTTCCGCTGGCTGGTTGGCGCGCGCCTGGATCACTTCGACGTGCTCGAGAACGTGGTCGTCTCGCCGAGGACGACGTTCATGATCAAGCCGAAGAGCGACCACACGTTCCGCGTGTCCTACAACAAGGCGTACCGCGCGCCGTCGCTGGTGAACAACTACCTCGGGGCGAATATCCTCAACCAGCTGGACCTCGGGATGCTCAGCCCGGCCCTGGCGGGTCGGATCTACACGTTCCCAATCAGCACCTATGGCAACACGAACCTGCGGGAGAACGCCCTCAACGCGTTCGAGGTCGGCTACTCGGGCGTGATCAAGAACCGCGCCTCGGTCAGCTTCGCCTGGTACTACAACAGGCAGAACGACGAGATCTACTTCACCCAGGTCGGGTCGTACTCGGCGGGGAACGTGCCGCCCGGCTGGCCGCTTCCTCCGGCGTTCCTCAACCTGCTGATCGCCGCCAACGCCTTTGGTCCGGGCCTCGGGCTGCCGTCCCAGTTCTCGTACCTCAACACGGGCGACATCCGCAGGTCTGGCTGCAGCAGCGACTGCGGGCTCATCGAGACCTACGGCGTCGAGCTTGGCCTGGACGCGGCGCTGACGCGCCACGTCAACTTCTTCGCCAACTACTCGTGGCAGGGCGACCCGAAGGCGAAGATCCCTGAGTCCGAGTTGAATCTGCCCCCGAACAACCGCTTCAACACGGGCATCAACGTCGACGCCGGGCGGTTCTTCGGCGACCTGTCGGTCACCTATCAGGACAACGCGTATTGGCAGGACGTCCTCGACAGTCGGTACGCCGGCTGGACCGATGCGTTCACGTTGGTGAACGGCAGCTTCGGCGTCCGCTGGGCGGACGGAAGACTGACGACGGCCGTCAAGGGCACCAATCTGGCAAACCAGGAGGTGCAGCAGCACGTCTTCGGCGACGTCATCAAGCGCTCGGTGGTGGGCGAGCTGAAGATCAGATTCTGATTGGACGACCGGCCACCTGCAACAGGCGAGGCGGGCCGCGCGCGACCGTGCGCGCGCGGCCCGTCTGACTTCAGGGGCGCGTGAACGGAGGAGTCGTGAAGGAGGAGCCACAATCGACCGTGCATCCGGGCAGAGAGGCGGGCCTGGATCGGGTGCTCGGCCTGGGCAGCGTCATC
>JBFMFH010000024.1:0-31202 GCA_040752275.1 Acidobacteriota bacterium | reverse complement strand
GCCCGCCGCGCGGGCGCAGGGTGCGTTGACGCGAAGCCGGCCACTGCCCGGGGACCCCGCCTGAAGGGGATGCCGGCCCGGTCGTTCGCTTGACCGGGTCGGCATCGCCATAGTACGGTGGTCGCTGTTCTTCGCCCCATCTCGCGTACCCCACATGACGCCTTCCGATTCCGAATCGCTCAAGCAAACGCCCCTTGGACCGCGTCACCGGTCGTTGGGTGCCCGCATGGTGCCGTTCGCCGGCTGGGAAATGCCGGTGGAGTACTCCGGCCTCTCCGCGGAGCATGTCGCGGTGCGCACGCGGGCCGGGCTGTTCGACGTCACCCACATGGGGCAGATCGAACTCGCGGGCTCGCAGGCACTTGCCGCGGTGCAGTGGATGACGAGCAACGATGCGTCCCGCCTCAAGATCGGCCAGGCCCAGTACTCCGGCTTGATGACGCCGGCGGGCACGTTCGTCGACGATCTGCTCGTCTACCGCTTCGCGGAGGATCACTTCCTGTTGGTCGTCAACGCGGCCAACGCCCAGAAGGACGCCGCGTGGATCGCCGAGCAGGCCAAGCGGTTTGGCGATGTCGTCGTCCTCGACACCAGCTCGCGCTACGCTCTCTTGGCCCTCCAGGGCCCGAGGGCCCGGCAGGTGATCCAACGTCTGACGAGCATCGACCTCGGTGCGGTCAAGTACTACTGGTTCGCCCACGGTGAAGTCGGCGGCGTCAGGGCGACCGTGTCGCGAACCGGCTACACGGGCGAGGACGGCGTGGAGATCTTCGTTCCGCCCGCCCTGGCGACTCGCCTGTGGGACGCCATCCTGGATGTGGGCCGCGAGGATGGCGTGATTCCAGCGGGCCTTGGAGCCCGGGACACGCTGCGTCTCGAGGCGGCCATGCGGCTCTATGGCAATGACATCGACGATTCCACGACCGTGTTGGAGGCCGACCTCGAGTGGATCGTCGGGTGGAACAAGGGCGACTTCGTGGGACGCGAAGCCCTCGAACGGCAGAAACGGGAGGGTCTGGCGCGTCGAATCGCCGGCTTCGAAATGGTCGACCGGGCCATCGCGCGGCATGGGTATTCCGTGTTCGCAGGGGATCGCCGAGTCGGCCACGTGACCAGCGGCACGCAGACGCCGTTCCTGAAGAAGGCCATCGGCATGGCGTATCTTCCCGTCGACCACACCGCGCCGGGCACGCCCATCGATATCGACGTCCGGGGGCGCCGCTGTCGGGCATCGGTGGTGCCACTCCCGTTCTACAAGCGACCACGAGGATGAGCATGTACCCTGCTGACTGCAAGTACACCAAGGACCATGAATGGATCAGGATCACGGGAGAGATCGGACGCGTCGGCGTGACGGACTACGCCCAACAACAGCTGGGCGATGTCGTCTATCTGGAGCTGCCGCAGGTCGGGCGCAGCCTCAGGATGGGCGAGAGCTTCGGCACCGTCGAATCGGTCAAGGCCGTCTCAGAGCTCTACAGCCCGGTCTCAGGCGAGGTGGTCGCAGTCAATAGCGAGCTTGCCGAGCACCCGGAGCAGGTCAACAGCGAGCCGCACACGAGCTGGATGATCGAACTGCGCTTGGCCGATCAGGCCGAGCCCGACGCGTTGATGACGTCGGAGCAATACGCCAACCACGTGAAGTGAGTTCGCCCGAGGGGTGCCGCCCGCGAGCAGGACCCTGGGCCCGCAGCCGTCCGGCCCGGTGCCCGCCCAGCCTCAGAGGTGTCGATGTCACACGCTACGACCGGTTCGTTCGAGTCCCGCCACATCGGCCCCAGCGCAGGTGATCGGGACGAGATGCTGGCAATCGTCGGGGCGCCCTCGCTCGAGGCGCTAATGGACGAGGCCATCCCCCGTGCCATCCGCCTGCGGGAACCGCTCGACCTGCCCGAGCCCGAGACCGAGTACCAGTTCCTCAACCGGCTCCGCGCGCTGGCCCAGCGCAATCTGCCGTTCCGCTCCCTGATCGGCCTCGGTTACTCCGGTTGCGTCACGCCACCGGTCATCCTTCGCAACGTCTTGGAGGATCCCAGCTGGTACACGTCGTACACGCCGTACCAGGCGGAGATCGCTCAGGGCCGGCTCGAGGCGCTGCTGGTCTTTCAGACCCTTGTGGAGGATCTGACCGGCATGCCGGTGGCGAACGCCTCGCTGCTTGATGAGCCGACCGCCGCTGCCGAGGCTATGACCATGCTGAGGCGGGTGCACGGCGGAACCAGGTCGGTGTTCCTGGCCTCGAGCAGTTGCGCGCCGCAGACGCTGGACGTCCTGCGCGGGAGGGCCGAGCCGCTCGGTATCCAGCTCGACGTCGTGGCTCCAGATGCCATGGCCTTCGATGATCGGGTGTTCGGGGTACTACTGCAGACGCCCGACGCCAGAGGGCTGCTGTGCGACGTTCGGGCCGTGATCGGGCGGGCCCACTCCGCCGGGGCTCTGGCTGCCGTGGCCACCGACCTGCTTGCGCTCGTCCTTGCTACGCCGCCGGGAGAGATGGGCGCGGACGTCGTCGTGGGCAGCGCGCAGCGGTTCGGCGTGCCGATGGGGTACGGCGGTCCCCACGCCGCGTTCTTCGCGACCCGTGCGGAGTTCGTCCGGCAGGTGCCGGGTCGCATCATCGGCGTATCGATCGACGCCCACGGCAACCGCGCGTATCGCATGGCCCTGCAGACGAGGGAGCAACACATCCGTCGCGACAAAGCGACGTCGAATATCTGCACGGCGCAAGCGCTGCTGGCGACCATGGCGGCCATGTACGCCGTGTACCACGGTCCGGATGGACTCGTGGACATCGCCTCGCGCGTGCACGCGCAGGCTCGGCAGCTCGACATCACGCTCGCCGCACTCGGCGTGACCCAGGTGAACGGCAGCTACTTCGACACCCTCCGCCTCGACGTGCCCGCAGGTTCCCGTGAGGCCATCCGGCAGCGGGCACTCGAGCACCGGTACAACTTCTACTATCCACCCGAGCGACCGAACGAGATTCAGATCGCCGTCGACGAAACCGTCGCCGCCGGGGATCTGGAGGCCATACAGGCCATCTTCGCAGCCGCTCTCGGCCGTCCGGCGTCGCCACTGCCCGCGTGCGGCGAGGGCCGCGGCGAGGAATGGCCCGCGGCGCTCCGACGCGCAACCACCTTCCTCCAGCATCCGGTCTTCCATGCGCATCGATCCGAGACCGCAATGATGCGGTATCTGCAGGGCCTCGAGCGGAAGGACATCGGCCTGGACGTGTCCATGATCCCCCTGGGATCGTGCACGATGAAGCTCAACTCGGCGTCGGTGATGGAGGCGGTGAGCTGGCCCGAGTTCGGCGGGCTTCATCCATTCGCGCCGGTCGAGCAGGCTGGCGGCTACGCCGAGGTGATTGCCGGACTGGAGTCGGCGTTGGCCGAGATCACGGGCTTCCCGGCGGTCAGCCTGCAGCCCAACTCGGGAGCGCAAGGCGAGTTCACCGGGCTGATGGTGATCCGCGCCTATCACCTCGATCGCGGCGAGCCGCAGCGCAACGTGGTGCTGATTCCGGCGTCGGCGCATGGAACCAATCCAGCCAGCGCGGTCATGGCCGGCATGAAGGTCGTTGTCGTCGCCTGCGACGAGGACGGCGACATCGACGTCGCCGATCTCGAGGCCAGGGCGGCTCAGCACCAGGACTTCCTCGCGGCCCTGATGATCACGTACCCGTCCACGCACGGCGTGTTCGAGGACGCGGTCCGCGACATCTGCGCCATCGTTCACGGCCACGGCGGCCAGGTCTATATGGACGGGGCCAACATGAATGCGCAGGTCGGCCTTACCAGTCCGGCCGCCATCGGCGCCGACGTGTGCCACCTCAACCTCCACAAGACGTTCGCGATCCCACACGGCGGCGGTGGTCCAGGCGTGGGCCCCATCGCGGTCGCCGCGCACCTCGCACCGTACCTGCCCGGCCACGTCCACGTCGGCGTCGGCCGCGAGAAGGCTATCCCCGCCGTTGCGGGCGCTCCGTGGGGCAGCGCCAGCATCCTGCTCATCTCGTACGGCTACATCTGTCTGCTCGGTGCCGAGGGACTGATGGCGTCCACCCGCTACGCCATCCTGAACGCGAACTACGTCAAGGCAAGGCTCCAGGGCCACTACCCGGTCCTCTACGCCAACCCGAACGGCAGGGTCGCGCACGAGTTGATTTTCGACATGCGGGGGTTCAAGGCGCACGGCATCGACGAGCAGGACATCGCCAAGCGTCTGATGGACTACGGCTTTCATGCCCCAACGGTGTCGTTCCCCGTCGCTGGGACCCTGATGGTCGAACCAACCGAGAGCGAGCCGAAGGCGGAACTCGACCGCTTCTGCGAGGCCCTGATCGCGATCAAGGGAGAGATCCAGGAGGTGGTCGACGGACGGGCCGACGCCAAGGACAACCTGCTGAAGAACGCGCCCCATACCATGAGCGCGGCGGCCGCCGACGCCTGGCCGCATCCGTACTCCCGCGAGCGAGCGGTCTTCCCGTTGCCGTTCGTGCGGGAGCACAAGTTCTGGCCGTCGGTCGGCCGGATCGACAATCCCTACGGGGACCGCCATCTGGTCTGCGCCTGCCCGCCGCTCGACGCCTACGCGTCAGGGTGATCGCGCGCGGTCCCACGCGACCCCTCGGGCGGTGCAGGGGCGGGCGCCCGACCGAAGCCGGCGGCACGTACGATGAGCGCGCCGACGCTGTCGTCGTCGCCCACGACGACAGGGAGCCTCGGAACCGACATTCCGCCCATCAACGCCTGGACCGCAGAGGCGGCGGCCACCAGTACCGTCGCGCCAGCGTCTGCCAGCCGGTCCGCGAGGCCGGCCGGATCGGGTCCGGCGCCGCCCAGCATGAACACGTGGTCCTGATCCCGCCGGGCCCACAGCAGGTCGATGCTCGCGTGGAAGACGGCCTCGGCCAGCGAGATCAGATCCACCGGCCCGTCCATCTTCCGTATCAGGTCGATCGTCGCTTCAGGTCCCAGCCCACCCGCGATGCCGGCCACGCCGCCGCGGTCCGCGAGCGCCCGGGCCAGTGCGTCTGTGGAATCGATGATGGGGATCTCGCGCCCGTCGATCCGGAGGCTCGTCGTGCGTACCACCAATGGCAGTTCGGTGCACCCGAGAATGACCGCCTCTACGCCTTCCCGCCTCACGAGGAGCTGCAGCGCCCGCTCGACCAGTTGGCTTGCCAGGCCGGTGGTGTGCCCTGCCTTGATGCCTGCCTCGCCGTAAATGGCCTCCATGATCAGGCCCTCCTGCTCTCCGAGATCCCTCACCTGCCGGGACACGATGCGCTCGAAGGCGTCCTCGGGCACTGGGAGGCCAGGCGAGTCGGCCAGGGAGCCGCCCTGCTTCGCCCGAAGCGGCTCGTGCGCGATCGGCACGACAGGCCTCGCGCCCAGGGTGCGAAGGGCAGTCTGGTAGAGTCCTGTCTGGATCGTCCCGCTTGTCGCCAGCACACCCACCGCGCGGGCACCTGTGGCCACTGCCGCCCGTGCCGCCTCCTGGATGAGATCGACCATCGGAAGCGGGGCCTGCCACCCGGCGGCGAATGCCTGGGACAGGAAGGCGTGGGCGGTGTTGCAGGGAACCCCGAAGCAGGAGGCTCCCAGACGGGCCAGTGTCTCGATCGAGGCCTGAAGATAGGGAAGTGGTGACGGTGCCCTGCCCAGCAGTGCGGCCGTCCGGTCAGGCGTGCGCGGGTCGAACACCACGACCATCCCACGATCGGCCTTCGCCACGAGGCCCGGTACGACTGGCGGCTTCGACGCGGGACCATCCGGGTCCATCAGCACCCTCCGCCCGAGTTCCGCTGGGCGAATGCGCGGTACGCGCCGAGCAGGGCCCTGGTGAGATCCCCGGGGACGCCCGACCCGATGGGCCGCCCGTCGACGTCCACGACGGGCACCAGTTCGCGTGTCGTCACCGACACGAACGCCTCGCTGGCGCCAAACAGGTCCTCGTCGTGCAGGGCGGTCTCCTGCGCCGGCACACCCCGGGCCGCAGCCAGCTCGAGCACGATCTCTCGCGTGATCCCGCCCAGGATGCCGGCATCCAGGGGCGGCGTCTTCAGCACGCCATGCTGGACGACGAACAGGTTCGACATCGCGCACTCAGCCAGTTCGCCGCGGTAGTTCCGGAAGATCCCCTCGAAGGCCCCGCGGCGCGCCGCCTCCCGCATCGCCATCGCGCTGTTGAGCAGGTTATTCGACTTGATGCGCGGGTTGACGGACTGAGGATGGTTCCGGATCATCGGCACGATGACCGCGCGCACGCCCCGCTCGTAGAGGCTGGCGTCGTGAGGAGGGAGCGTCTTGACTATGGCCACGAGGCTGGGAGGCGCCTGAGGCGCGGCGTAGCTCAACTCGCCGATACCGCGGGTCACCACCACACGTACGTACAGCTCGGAGTGTGGCGCCGCGCTACCGGGGCCATCGAGATGCGCGCGGACGGTGCTGTCCACCACCGCCTTTAGCTCCGGATCGGAGTGGGGAAGCGGGAGATCCAGGAGGCGAGCGGACTGGCGCAGCCGCCGCAGGTGACGGTCCAGTGCGAACGGGCGCCGGCCGTAGGTCCGGATCACTTCGTAGACGCCGTCGCCGTAGAGAAAGCCGTGATCGAGCACCGAGATCAGCGCCTGAGTGTCGTCGCCGATCCGCCCATTGACGTATACGGTAGCCGTCATGATTCACCCGGGTAAGGCCGTCGGTCGCCGCCTCCAGCACGTCCACACGAGGGTCGTACCGTACCTAATATGATAGAGTGCGCGCAAGCCGAAGGGAGAGACGCGTGCGGGTCGTCAACACGGTCCAGATGCGTGAGGCCGATCGACGGACGATTGAAGATCTGGGGATTCCCTCGATCGTGCTCATGGAGAACGCCGGGCGGCAGGTGGTCGACGCGATGGAGGCCGCGTTCGACGATCTCGCGGACTCCCGTGTTGCTGTCCTGTGTGGGCGGGGCAACAACGGCGGCGATGGGTTCGTCGTGGCTCGGACGCTGGCGGCCCGAGGCGTCGACGTGCTCGTGTGTCTGGTGGGCACAGCCGACGCGGTACGGGGAGACGCGCGCATCAACCTCGGCATCCTCCAGAGACTCGGCGTACCCCTCGTCGAGGCGTCCTCGGAACAGACCTGGGAGCTGCATGCGGGAGACGTTCTGGGGCGGGACGTCATTGTCGATGCGCTGTTCGGCACGGGCCTGACCGGCCCGCTGGCCGGTCTGGCCGAAACGGTCGTGGCTGATCTCGCGGAGTGCCAGGCCCGCATCGTCGCGGTCGATCTCCCGAGCGGCCTTTCCGCCGATTCGCCGACGCCGATAGGCCCGGCCGTCTCGGCGGCTCTGACCGTGACGCTTGCCGCGCCAAAGCTGCCCCTCGTCATGCCCCCGGGCGAGAGCCTGGTCGGGACGCTCGTGGTGGCGGATATCGGCATCCCGCTCGGCATTCTGGAGGGGCTCGACGGTCCCTACGTGAGCCGCCTCACTCCAGAGGAACTCCGCCCGCTCGTGCCGGCCCGCCCCCCCCATGCGCACAAAGGCACCTTCGGACATGCCCTGCTGGTCTCCGGCTCGCTCGGCAAGACCGGTGCGGCGCACCTGTCCGCCATGGGGGCCTTGCGGTCGGGGGCCGGTCTGGTCACCGTCGGCACGCCGGCCACGTGCGTGCCGATCGTCGCGAGCCTCGGTGCCGAGTATATGACCGAGGCCCTGGCCGAGAGCGGGCCCGGCCGTGTCGCGGCCGCCGCGCTGGATCGCCTGCTGGCGTTGCCCCACGACGTGGTCGCGGCCGGCCCAGGCCTCGGCACAGGCGACGAGCAGCGCCGCCTCATCATCGGACTCATCGAACGTGTGACTGCACCACTCGTGCTCGACGCCGACGGGATCAACGTACTGGCTGGTGAGCCCGGCGTGCTCTCGGCCAGGGAGGGCCGGGTCACCGTCGTCACGCCGCATCCCGGGGAGATGGCGCGCCTCCTCGGCACCTCGGCTGGCGCCGTTCAGGAGCACCGTCTGCACATCGCCCAGGATTTCGCGCGAACCCATGGCGTGTATGTGGTCCTGAAGGGCCATCGGACACTCCTGGCCACGCCATCGGGCCGCGTGTTCATCAACCCCACGGGGAATCCGGGCATGGCTACGGGAGGCAGCGGCGACGTCCTCACCGGGATGCTGGCGGCGTGGCTGATGCAAGTCGACTCCCCCGAACACGCGTGCCAGTTGGCCGTCTACCTGCACGGTGCCGCAGGAGACCTCGCGGCAGCGGACGTGGGCGAGATCGCCATGACGGCGGGGGACATCGTGACGGCCCTTGGTGATGCGGTCGAGGAACTCAGCGCCTCGCGGCCGCCGGCGCGCCGAACGTCGTGACCCGGAACGTGATCACCCGCGGCGAGGCCGAGACAATCGAGGCGGGGCGGGCGCTCGGCTGCGCGCTCGGTCTTGGAGCGGTCGTACTGCTGACGGGGGAACTGGGGAGCGGCAAGACCGCCTTCGTGAAGGGGCTGGCCGAAGGCGCGGGCGTCGATCCTGAGGAAGTGAGCAGCCCGACGTTCGCGCTCGTGCAGGAGTACCGGGGCTGCGTGCCCTTCTACCATGTCGATCTCTACCGGGTCACGTCGGCCGAGGCGGACGACCTCGGTCTCGATGAACTCCGCGACCACGGCATCGTGGCCATCGAGTGGGCGGAAAAACTGAAGGTGACACCGCCCGGCGCGGTCGAGGTACGGCTCGACGATCTCGGCGGTGACGATCGCCGTCTGGCCATCCGTGGACCGGAGCCAGGGTTGGGCGCGGACTGGCGGCTATTCTGAACGGTAGTTTGGCGCTTCTTTCGTGATAACGACATCGTGCACGTGGCCCTCGCGGACCCCGGCTGGAGTGATGCGGATCAGGCGAGCGTGCCGCTGCAGGGTCGCGAGGTTCTCACACCCGATATACCCCATGCCCGCACGCAGGCCACCGACCAACTGGTGGATCATGCCGGCCACCGTGCCGCGGTAGGGCACGCGGCCCTCGATGCCCTCGGGCAGGAGTTTCTCCGACCCCCCTGACGCGCCCTCGAGATCGAAGTCATCCTGGAAGTAGCGATCCCGCGCGCCCAGCCGCATGGCGCCGATGGATCCCATGCCGCGGTACTCCTTGAAGCTCCGCCCCTGATAGAGCACGACCTCGCCGGGGCTCTCGTCGGTCCCCGCGAACAAGCTGCCGATCATCACCGACGTGGCGCCGACCGCCATGGCCTTGGTGATGTCACCCGAGTATCGGATGCCTCCATCAGCGATGATGGGGACGTTCGTCTCGCTCGCCGCGCGCGCGCAGTCCAGGATGGCACTGATCATCGGAACGCCGATGCCGGCGACGACGCGGGTCGTGCAGATGGATCCGGCCCCGATGCCGACCTTGACGGCATCGACTCCCAGACTGATCAGGTCCTGCGTTGCCCGACCGGTGGCGACGTTGCCGGCAACGAGATCCACGTCCGGGTATCGTGCGCGAAGTTCGTGCACCGTGTCCATCACGCGCTGCGAGTGCCCGTGTGCGGTGTCGACGACGAGCACGTCGACGTGGGCGGCCACCAGTGCCGCTGCGCGATCGACGGTCTCCTTGCCGACGCCGACCGCCGCCCCGACCCGGAGACGCCCCAGGGAATCCTTGCTCGCATTCGGGTACTTGATGACCTTTTGGATGTCCTTGACGGTGATAAGGCCCTTCAACATGAACTGCTGATCGACAACCAGCAGCTTCTCCACCTTGTGGCGGTGGAGGATCTCCCTCGCCTCGTCGAGCGTCGTGCCCACGGGCACAGTGATCAGGTTCTCGCGGGTCATGACGGCCGAGATCGGCCGGTCGGTGTTGGTCTCGAACCGCAGGTCCCGGTTCGTGAGGATCCCGACGAGTTTGCCTTCCTTCTGCCCGTCCTCGGTGATCGGGACGCCGGAGATGTGGAACCGGTTCATCAGGGCGAGGGCCTCGTGAATCCGGTGGATCGGTGACAGCGTGATCGGATTGACGATCATGCCGCTTTCCGACCGCTTGACGCGGTCGACCTCGGATGCCTGCTCCTCGATGGACAGGTTCTTGTGGACAATCCCGATCCCGCCGTGCTGCGCCATCGCGATGGCCAGCCGGGACTCGGTCACCGTGTCCATAGCCGCGCTGGCGATTGGCACGTTCAGGCGGATGTTCCGGGTGAAGCGGGTCGAGACATCGACCTGGGCTGGTACGACTTGCGAGTGCCAGGGCAGCAGCAGCACGTCGTCGAAGGTCAGGGCCGTGACAGGCTCGCCCCCGGCCCGGATCGTGGCGGGTGTCTCCGCGTTCAGGTCCATCCGTGACTCTCCCGCGTGCCCATCGTCACGCTTGTGCTCCGTGGCATTTCTTGTACTTCTTGCCGCTCCCGCAGGGGCAGGGGTCGTTGCGTCCGACCTTGGGCTCCTCGCGCCGCACCGTCTTGACGGGAGCGTCGTCTCCGCCGCTCCGCGCCGGCCTGGGCACCCCCGCGCCGGGCGCATCCTGCGCGGACCCGAAGAAGCCCTGGCCCGGCCCGCTGAGCGTCACGGGCGCGTTGCGGCGGGCGGGTGCCCGGCGGGGCGAGGCCTCGTCGCCCGCCACCGGACGGAGCCAGAAGAGGTACCGCACCGTGTCTTCGTCGATGCGGGTCTTCATGTCCTGGAAGAGCGCGAAGCTCTCCTTCTTGTACTCGACAAGGGGATCCCGCTGGCCGTAGCCGCGCAGTCCAATCCCTTCCTTGAGGTGGTCGAGGCTGTAGAGATGGTCCTTCCACTGCGCGTCGACGATCTGGAGCATGACGTCGCGCTCCACGCGCTGGAGGACGTCCCGCCCGATCACTCGCTCCTTCTCCTCGTACTTGTCGGACACGCGCGACCAGATTGCGTCGCGCATTTCCCCGGCCGTCTTCCCGTCGAGCTGGAGGGCGCCCAGCTCGGACGGCTCGAGGCCGAACAGCCGGCCGGACTCGCGCCGAAGTCCCTCGAGATCCCAGTCCTCGGCGTGTTCGGCCTCGGGGCAGTAGGTGTCGATGAGGTCGTCGAGCAGGCCTTCGCCCAGATACATCAGGTACCCGCGCGTGTCGACGGTCTGGTCCTCCTCGATGCGGATCTGCCCCTCCAGCAGCTCCCGGCGCAGCGCGTAGATGTTCTCACGCTGCTTGTTCATCACATCGTCGTACTGCAGCAGGTGCTTGCGAATCGAGAAGTTCTGACCCTCGACCTGCCGCTGTGCCCGCTCGATCGCCCGCGTGACCATCCCGTGCTCGATCGGCACGCCTTCCTCCATGCCGAGGCGCTGCATGAGGCCGGCGATCCGCTCGGAGCCAAAGATGCGCATCAGGTCGTCTTCGAGCGACAGATAGAAGCGCGAGGAGCCGGGGTCGCCCTGCCGGCCCGCGCGGCCTCGCAACTGGTTGTCGATGCGGCGAGCCTCGTGTCGTTCCGTGCCGAGAATGTGCAGCCCGTCCAGGCCGACGACTCGATCGTGCTCTGCGGCGGTGACCTCCTGGAACTGCGCGAACACGCGTTCCCAGTCGGGGCGCCGGACACGGTAGAAGCTGTCGAGGTGGTGGAAGTAGACGTACTCCTCGTCGTCGACGAACTTCTCCTCGCCCTTCGGCAGCGGCTCGGCCAGATCGTCGGCCAGGCACCGCTGGCGCGCCATGAACTCGGCGTTGCCGCCCAGTAGGATGTCGGTGCCGCGCCCCGCCATGTTGGTGGCAATCGTGACGGCCCCAAGCCGGCCGGCCTGCGCCACGATCTCGGCCTCCTGCGCGTGGTACTTTGCATTCAAGACCACATGCTTGATGCCGCGGCGCCGGAGCATGCCCGAAAGCTTCTCGGACTTCTCGATCGAGATCGTGCCGACCAGTACCGGCCGCTCCCGCTGCTGCTGATCGGCGATGTCCGTGATGATGGCGTCGTACTTCTCTTCAGCGGTCCGGTAGATGACGTCGGCAAGTTCGTCGCGCCGGAGCGCCCGGTTGGTCGGCACCACGACCACATCGAGCGAATAGATCTTCGCGAACTCCTCCGCCTCGGTCTCGGCCGTGCCGGTCATCCCTGCCAGCTTCTGGTACTTGCGGAAGTAGTTCTGGAAGGTCACCGTCGCCAGCGTCTGGTTCTCACGCTCGATGCGGACCTTCTCCTTGGCTTCGACCGCCTGGTGCAACCCGTCGCTCCAACGCCGGCCCGGCATCAGGCGGCCCGTGAACTCGTCGACGATGACGACCTCGCCATCCTTCACCATGTAGTCGACGTCCCGCTTGAAGAGCGTGTGCGCCCGGAGGGCCTGGTTGATGTGGTGGAGCAGCGGCATGTTCGCCGGGTCGTAGAGGCCTCCCGGGTTCATGCGGTGGGCGAGGAGCTTCTCGGCCTTCGCCATGCCGCCCTCGGTCAAGGTCACGGTCTTGTGCTTCTCGTCGACGAGGTAGTCGCCGGTCGCCTCCAGCCGCTCGCGGTCCTCTGCCTTGGCGTCGCCCCGCGTCACCGCCCCCGGCTTCAGTTTCGGGATGGCGCGATCCACTTCGTAGTAGAGGTCCGTCGATGCCTCCGCCGGTCCCGAGATGATCAGTGGCGTCCGCGCCTCGTCGATCAGGATGGAGTCGACCTCGTCGACGATCGCGAAGTGGTGGCCGCGCTGCACGTAGTGCGCAAGCTCGAACTTCATGTTGTCGCGCAGGTAGTCGAAGCCGAACTCGTTGTTGGTGCCGTACGTTATGTCGCAGGCGTACGCCCGCTGGCGCTCCTGGTCATTGAGCTCGTGCTGGATGACGCCGACGCTCATGCCCAGGAACCGGTAGATCCGGCCCATCCACTCCGAGTCGCGCCGGGCCAGATAGTCGTTCACCGTGACCACGTGAACGCCCTTACCGGCGAGCGCGTTCAGGTACGCGGCCAGCGTCGCGACCAGCGTCTTGCCCTCGCCGGTCTTCATCTCGGCGATCTTGCCGTGATGGAGGACCATGCCGCCGACGAGCTGAACATCGAAGTGCCGCATGTTCAGCGTGCGGCGCCCTGCCTCGCGCACGACGGCGAACGCGTCGACCAGCACGTCGTCCAGCGACGCGCCCCGGTCGAGTTGCTCGCGGAACCGCGCCGTCTGCCCTCGCAGCTCCGCGTCGCTCAGCGGCCGGATCGACGCTTCGCGTTCGCCGATCGCCGCAACCAGGGGTTGCAGGCGCTTGAGCGTCCGTTCGTTTTCAGTGCCAAAGACTCTGGCGAGGAGGGTGCCTAGCATGCGCGGTCAAGGCCCACGGGCGTATCAGCCGATTGTAATCCCTGGACTCGACTCGTGTCGAGTGAGTCCGGACCTCCCGGGAACGCCGCGTGCGGGCGTTGAGCAGCAGGCGCACGCCAACGAGAGTTCGGCGCGACTGACGCACGCAGAATGGCAGGGGAGACAGCGGGATCTGTCAGTCGCGAGGTGTGGTCAGCAGTCGCAGTGGATTGATGCTCTTGCCATCCGCCAGCACCTCATAGTGGAGGTGCGGCCCGGTCGCGCGGCCCGTCATGCCGACGTTGCCGATCTGGTCACCACGGTTCACCTGCTGGCCCGCCCGGACCGTGAACTTCGACAGGTGCCCATACCGGGTCTTCAGACCGTAGCCGTGGTCGATGATGACGAGGTTCCCGTAGTTGCCGCTCCAACCCACACTCTCCACCTTGCCGCTCGCCGTCGCATACACGGGCCGGCCTCCGTCGGCCGAGATGTCGAGCCCGTGGTGCATGCTCGCGTCCCCGGTGAACGGATCGGGACGTGAACCGACGCCCGACGACAGCCAGCCCACCGTCGGCCAGATCGACGGCGTGGCGGCCGCGAGGGCCTCGCGACGTTCGACGTCCGTGCGCACGATCCGCAGACGGCTCTCGAGTCGCCCGAGCATGTCGCGAAGCAGACCGAAGGTGTCTTCTGGAGAAGCCAGGGCCGCAGCGAGGAACGACGGCGGCTGCACCGGCGCTCCCCCTCCCATCGCATTGGTGCGGACGACCGCCGGGAGTCTCTGCATCGAGCGCAGGGTCTCGGGATCGAGCCGGGCACGACTTCCAAGTTCGTCGATCACAGACTGAAGCGACGCGATCTGCGTCGTCAACTCGCCGGTGGCCTCACGGTAGCTCGCGTTCTCGAGTTCGAGCGCCGACGCCGCCCCGCGCAGTGCCGCGATCTCGGCCAGGGCGCTCCACCGAAACCCGAGGCCGACGAGAACGGGCACCGCGAAGAGCAAGGCAACCACGCCAAGCGTCCACCCCACGCGCACGGATAGGCGGTGGGCGATACCCGTGGCCCGATCGATGAACACGACCGTGTAACGCCGGGAGAGGATACTGGGCATCAGTGGTTCGTCTACAGTAAGGTGTCGGCTTGCGACGCCTGCCCCCTTAGCGCTTCGACTCGCAGGTACCCCCACGACTCGTCCTCGCCGGACTTGGCCGGATCTGCCCGCTCGGCACTCAGTCCTGAGGGCGCAAAGCGTTGCGATACTCGCGCATCGAAGGACTTGGCGCCAAGTCGTCGAACCTTAGCACGTCTGGGGCCCCAGGGGAAGGCCAGGATTGATACAGGCGAACATCTGGCGAATCTTCCCAGGCTACCACGACGACCGATACTGGATCGCCTCCGCGACGTGGGCTGGTTCGACCGAGCCGGCGCCCGCGAGGTCGGCGATCGTGCGCGCAACTCGCAACAGCCGGTCGAACGCCCTGGCGCTCAGCGCCAGGCGGCGCATCGCGGCCTCCAGCAGGCGGCGGGCGTCGGCGTTCAGGGCAGTCGCGCGGCGCAGGTGCCGGCCCGTCAGCCGCGCGTTCAGCGGGACTCCCGTCGTCAGGAATCGGGCGCCCTGACGCTCGCGTGCCGCGAGCACGCGCCGGCGGATAGCCTCCGACCCTTCCTCTGACTGCTCCCCCGACAGCAACTCCGGAGGCACCCACGGAACGTCCACGACGAGGTCGACCCGGTCGAGCAGGGGACCCGACACACGACCGACGTAACGGTGGCGCTGAAGCGAGGTGCAGCGACACGTCCGGACTCGACTCCCGTGATAGCCGCATGGACACGGGTTCATCGCCGCCACCAGCGTCACGCGGGCTGGGAACTCCTCCCGCCGGCTCGCTCGCGCAATGCGAACCACGCCTTCGTCCATCGGCTGGCGGAGGCAATCGAGCGTCCGCCGATCGAACTCGGGCAGCTCGTCCAGGAAGAGGACCCCGTGGTGGGCCAGGCTCAGTTCTCCCGGCCGCGGCCAGCTTCCCCCTCCGACCAGGGCGGCGTCGGAGATCGTGTGGTGGGGAGCCCGAAAAGGCCTGGACGACAGGAGGCCGCTTCCCGGGGGAAGCAGCCCGGCCACCGAATGAACGGCCGTCGATTCGAGCGCTTCTGCGAACGTCAGAGCCGGCAGCACTCCGGGAAGCCGGCGGGCCATCATGGTCTTTCCGCTTCCCGGAGGGCCAACCAACAGAACGTTGTGTCCCCCGGCCGCGGCCACCTCGAGGGCGCGCCGGGCGAGCGGCTGGCCGCGGACATCCGCGAAATCACCAGCGACGGCGATCGCCGCGGGGTCGGGGCGCCAGGCGGTCTCTTCGATTGGGCCTCGTCCACGATCACACGCGTCCGCTCGTTCGACCGCCTCCCGCAGACACGTCACCCCGTGGACACGCAGGCCAGGCACGGCCGCGGCCTCGCTCCGGTTGGCTGCTGGAACTACCAGCGTCTTCGTCCCCTGGCGGCGAGCGGCCAGCGCGACGGGGAGGACACCTCGCGTCGGCTGAACGCCGCCGTCGAGCGAGAGTTCCCCCAACACCAGCACGTCCGTGAACTCGCGTCCGCTGGCGAGGCCGCTGGCTGCCAGCACGCCCAGCGCGATCGGCAGATCGAAGGCCGACCCCGCCTTGCGCAGGTCGGCCGGCGCTAGATTGATGGTGACCTTGGCGCTCGGGAACTCGTAACCCGAGTTGCGAATGGCCGTGCGGACACGGTCCCGGCTCTCGCGGACGCCTGCGTCGGGAAGTCCGACCATCGTGAGATGTGGAAGCCCCCACGACACATCGACCTCCACGTAGACGAAATACGCGTCGATTCCTGTGACGGCTGCCGTCAGGATGCGGGCGAGCACGCGTCCGACGCGTGCAAGCTGCGCGCCGGAGGCGCCAACAGGCGGTTCGCCCCGCAACTCGCATCCGCCCCGGCCTCGCGGGCGCGTGCCGGCCGTCCACGGTGCACTTTCTTCAGTTGGCCCGGCGAACCTGAGGTGGCAGTTTCTGACGTGTCTGGGGCGGCGGCGCTGCGAACGCCGACCCGCTCGGACTACTGCTGCCCGCCGGTCGCACGCCTGCTCGAGTGGACGGTCAACAGTTCGCCGGGAAGGATGCGATCGCCGCTGAGCCTGTTGAGCGAGCGAAGCGTTGCCACGGTCGTGTTGAAGGTGCGGGCGATGCCGTACAGCGTGTCCCCGCGGCGCACGCGGTAGGTGGTCTTCTCCGGACGGTGCTCGCCACCATCCGGGGTCACCATGCCAACGCCGGATGCCGCGGGGCGATCGGCCTGCGCTGCCAGCAGCGCGGTCGGCGCCCGCGGGATCACCAGTTGCTGGCCGATGCTGACTCGAGCCACGCTCCTGAGGTAGTTGGCTTCGGCCAGGTCCGCACGCTTGACCCGCAGTGTGCGGGCGATGCTGGCAAGCGATTCACCCTTCCGTACGGTGTGATACTGAAGAGTCGCAAGCTCCTCGGCCGGCGTCTGGGCGAGTCGCTGTTCGACCGCGGCAGCTGCCCCGGAGGGGACCTTCAGGGCGTAACTGTCGCCGCGCAGGGGCGTCGTCCACCGCCGCAACTCCGGGTTCAGGCCCTGGATCTCATCGATCGAGACGCCCGTCCACTCGGCGATACGCCTGAGGTCGACGGGGCCCGTCAGGGATACCGTCTCCATCTCGGGCGGCGCCGACGGGGTGTAGCTGAAGCCGTAGCCGGCGGGGTTGCGGGCAATGACAATGGCCGCCAGCACCATCGGCACATAGGCGCGCGTCTCGCGAGGCAGGTATCGCCCCTGCTCGGCGATCGTCCAATAGTCGTCCGACCGCTTCCGCCTGATCGCGCGCTGCACGGTGCCCGGCCCGCCGTTGTACGAGGCCAGCGTCAGGTGCCAGTCCCCGTCGAACATCCGATTCAGGCTCTTCAGGTACCGCGCCGCGGCTCGTGTGGACTTGTAGGGGTCCGATCGTTCGTCGATGTACCAGTCCGTCTTGAGCCCCTGCTCCTTGCCGGTACCCACCATCAACTGCCAGAATCCCTTCGCCCTGGCCCGCGACAGGGCGTTCGTACGGAACGCGCTCTCGATAATAGGGATGTAGGCCAGGTCGAGGGGCAGTCCTTCCGCGCGGAACACCTCCTGGATCATCGGCAGGTACGATCCGCCGCGATCGAGCGCCGTCTGGAACCACTCCCGCAACCGACCCTGGAACGCCTCGACATAGCCGAGCACCCGCGCATTCAGCGGAATCGGGATGTCGTGCATCGTCGTGCGCAGGTCCGTCTCCACTGTCTCGGCCAGTCCAGGTTCCGGCGTCGGTGGCTCGAACGTCAGGATTCCCAGCAGTTCATCAAGGGACGAAGGTTCTGCGGGCTTCTCGGTGAAACCGTCTCCCTCGGCCAGCGCGCGAATCTCCTGGGCACTGATCCGATCGACCAGGCGATCGAAGTACTCGCGCGTTCGAGGTTCCCCGCGTGCGCCGTCTGGCGCGCCGAGCAGGAACTCGACGGCCTGGTCGAACTCGGCCCGGGCCGACTCGAGATGCCCCAGCGCGAGTTGGGCCTGGCCCCGCTCGAAGTGTGACTGCGCCGACGCGATGAGCAGGTCGACGACATCGGGTTCGGGACTCGCAAGGGGAGCGCACTCGGCGAGCACGATGGGGGCGGCCAGCTTCGGTTCGGGCGCCGCGACCGCCGGGCGGCCCATCAAGGTGCCGCTGCATCCTGTGGCCGCCCAGGTCAAGCAGACCACCAGGGTCAGTGGTGTGTATCGTCGCTTCATGAGCCGGATGACGAACTGCTGAGCAGGGTACTACAGCGCGCGATCCCGGTCAACGCTAACTCCTTTCAGGTCAACAGTAGGGGTGAGCTGTCCCGGAGCGGGCCCGGCCGGGTGGCCGAGCCTCGGCCGTCGCGGGCCGTTGTCACCCCTCGGCGGGCTGCGCTAAGATGACGCGCTCGGAGATCTCGCGATCGATCTGCTGAGGTGTGAGGCATGAGCGTGTGGCGCGGCGTCGTCGTTCTGGCACTTGGTTCGACCATCTTGACTGCGGGATGCGGCGGGTCCCGCAACCAGCCGCCGGCTGCGGCCCCGAGTGCGTCATTGCAGAGGAGCCGGGTGGCGCTGGGCGGAGCCTTCGCAGTCACGTACCGCTTCACGGTCGCTCCCACGGCGCACTTCGACAGGGACTATCACGTACTCGTGCACTTCCTCGATCCCAACGAGGAGCTGCTGTGGACGGAGGACCACGTGCCTCCGGTGGCAACCAGCGCATGGAAGCCAGGCCAGACGATCGAGTACGCGAAGACACACTTCGTCCCAATCTACCCCTACGTCGGAGAAGCCGTCATGACACTGGGCCTCTACGATCCCGCGTCCGGCGAACGGCTCCCGCTGGCGGGCGATGACACGGGCCAGAAGGAATACGTCGTCAGCCGTCTGCAGCTGCTGCCGCAGACCGAGTCCATCCTCATCGTGTTCAAGGAGGGCTGGCACCCGGCCGAACGGGCCCCCGACAATCCGGCCGCCGAGTGGCAATGGTCGAAGAAGGACGCCACGTGGTCGTTCCGCAACCCGCGGCGCAACGCCACGTTCTATCTGCATTACAGTGGCGAGCCATCCATGTTCGACATGGCGCAGACGGTGACGTTGTACTTGCAGGATCAGCTTGTCGATTCCTTCACGGTCGACAGCCCGACGGAGACTGTCCGGACGCTCGAGTTCAAGGCGGGGCAGTTCGGGTCGGATGAGATGGTGCAACTGCGTCTCTCGGTGGATCGGACATTCGTGCCGGCCAGGCAGGCACCCGGGAGCGGGGACCTGCGCGAACTGGGCCTCCGCGTGTTTCACGCGGTACTCGAACCGCTCTGATCGAGCGAGGATCCGCCTGAGACGAAGCTGTCAGGATCTCCTCGTGTCTCACTTGTACGAGGTTGCCGACGACGGCGGTGGACAGCTCAGACCGCCGGGCCTGTGCGGTGTGGCGCTGCCTCGCTCGATCAGAGTGTTGGCGTTGCCCCGGGAGGATCGGGGTGTTAGACTCCGGTCGTGAGCTGCCGTTTCGCGGCCTGCCTGCTCGTGGCGATGGTCGCGGCTGCGGCGACCGCGGAGGCGGAACTCGTCACCCTCGCCACGGGCCGCGTGATGTCGGTCAGCGCCGTCCGCCTGGAGGCCGACGTGGCGGTGCTGGTCCTCAGAGGGGGCGGTGAGATTCGATGCCCTCGGGCGCTCATCGCCGCCGTGGAACCAGACGAGGTTCCGCACCCGGTGCAGGAGGCGATCGTGACGGCCGGCGGGCCGGTGCCCGGCCGTGCGGAGTTGCCGTACGCTGACGTGATCGCACGGCTTGCCGAACAGCATCGGGTCGATCCCGCACTCGTCCATGCGGTCGTGCGTGTCGAGTCGGCCTACCAGGCGAATGCTCGATCACGGCGCGGCGCCATGGGGCTCATGCAGCTGATGCCAGCGACTGCGCATCAGTATGGCGTCGTCAACCCCTACGATCCCGAAGCCAATCTGTCGGCGGGTATCCGGCACCTCAGGTCCCTGCTGGATCGCTTCGCCCTGGAGGAGGCCATCGCCGCGTACAACGCCGGCGAGGAGGCCGTTCGCCGCCATCGCGGCGTGCCGCCGTACCCGGAGACGCAGGCCTACGTCCTGTCGGTCCTGGCCGCCACGCGGGGTGAACATCGCTGAGATTGGCCCGTCCGGCCGGTCGCCTTTCCTGTCTAAATCCCCAAGGCGGCGGCCCGGAGGCGGCATGAGGGGTCTGCTATAATCAGGCGGTCCGACGTCGAGTGGCGCTAATTGTCTGAATACCAGTAGGTTGCGATGGAGTATCGCTGCAGGCTCGGCACGCCGAACGGTGAGGTCCTCGAGGAGATCCACCTGGCCGAGAGCGAGGAGCGGCTGCGCCACGATCTGGAACAGAAAGGGCTGTGCGTCATCGCGGTCCGCCCCCGCCACGCCCTGTGGCGAGTCTCACGATCGGCGCCGGTGCGCAAACGCGTCCCGTCCCGGGAGTTTCTCGTCTTCAACCAGGAACTGGCGACGCTCCTCAAGGCCGGCATGCCCCTGGTGCAGTCGCTGGGCATCCTGCGTGAGCGGATCGAGAATCCCTCCTTCCGGACGGTGCTCGACGACGTGCATGACAAGGTCACGTCCGGGGTCCAGCTGTCGGAAGCCTTCGCGGCGCACGGGGCGCCGTTCGTGGGCGCGTACGCGGCGTCGCTGCTTGCCGGGGAACGCAGCGGCAGCCTCGAAGCCGTGCTCCGCCGGTATGTCGGCTACATGAAGGTCGTCGGGGAGGTGAAGCGCCGGACGCTCTCGGCGCTCGTGTATCCTACGGTGCTCGTGGCCCTGGCTCTGGTGGTCGTGAGCATCATCGTGCTGAAGGTGGTGCCTGAGTTCGCGGACTTCTACGAGAGCTTCAACGCCGAGCTTCCGCTGGCCACGCGGGTGATTGTCGGCGTATCGACGTTTGTCCGGGACCAGTTCCTCCTCCTGGTCGGCGCCTCTGTCCTGTTCGGCCTGGCGGCGTGGGGCTGGCTGCGCAAGCCCCAGCAACGGGCCTATTTCGACCGTGCGGTGCTGGGCGTGCCGTGGGTGGGACAGACCGTGCGCCGCTTTGCGACGTCGCGGCTGGCCCGGACGATGTCCACGCTGCTTGGAGGCGGGCTGCCCCTGGTCAACGCCATTGACATCGCAGCCGGTTCGACGTCGAATCAGCACATGGCGCGGGAGCTGCGGGCCGTCGGCCAGCAGGTTCGCGAGGGCGAGTCGTTCGCCGGGGCGCTGGCCGCCCGGCGGGTGTTTCCGGATGTCGCCATCAAGATGGCCGAAGTCGGGGAATCCACTGGGGCCCTGCAGGACATGCTCGCCAGCCTCGCGGACTTCTATGACGAGGAGATCGAAACCGAGCTCTCTCGCTTCGTGGCCCTCGTCGAGCCGATGCTGCTGATCATTATGGGGCTCGTCATTGCGAGCCTGCTGCTGGCGCTCTACATGCCCCTGTTCGAGCTGACTTCGGTCATCGGACGTACGTGATGCCAGGGATGGAGTAGACGTGGATCACCCGCAGGGTACGGGCCAGCCGGGCGGCCCATCCGGTCTCTTCGTGGACGGAGCAGTCCAACCGGCGGCCGACGGCGCGGCCGAGCGCGAGCAGGCACGGCGGCTGGCCAGCCGCTACGGCCTGGAGTTCGTCGATCTCGAGCAGTTCCGGATCGATCACGATCTGTTCAGGTCGATTCCAGCGGATCTGATGCTGCGCTATGGGTTCGTCCCGTACCGGCGGGACGGGCGCACGCTCGCCATCGTCGTGTCGGACCCGACGGACCTGCCCATGATCGACGAGCTCGAGGTCGTCCTCTCGACCCCGTTGCGGGTCATGGTGGGACCGCAGTCGTCCATCGAGTCGATCCTACAGAAGAGCGAGAGCTCCCAGCGCGTGCTCGAAGAGGCCACCGAAGGGTTCCAGCTGCAGCTCCTCAAGGAGGACGAGAACGGAGAGGAGCGGCTCACCGTCGAGCGGCTCACCAGCGACATCAGCCCGATGATCCGCCTGGTCGACTCGACGATCTACACCGCCATCCAGCGCCGGGCGAGCGACATCCACATCGAGACGCAGGACGACGCGGTGTACGTCAAGTACCGGATCGACGGCGTGCTCCAGTCTGCGATGCGCCCTATCGCCAAGCAGTTCCACACCACCATCATCTCGCGCATCAAGGTCATGGCCGAGCTGGACATCGCCGAGAAGCGCGTGCCGCAAGACGGTCGGTTCAAGCTGCGGGTTCCGGGCAAGACCATCGACTTCCGCGTCTCCATCATGCCGAGCGTGCACGGCGAGGACGCGGTCATCCGGATCCTCGACAAGCAGTCGATCAGCGAGCAGTTCTCCGAGCTGCGGCTGGACATCCTCGGGTTCCCGGATTCGGAGTTGCGGCGGTTTCGGAAGTACATCGCGGAGCCCTACGGCATGGTCCTCGTGACGGGTCCGACCGGGAGCGGCAAGACCACGACGCTCTACGCGGCGCTCTCGGAGATCAAGTCGCCCGAGGACAAGATCGTCACCATCGAAGACCCGGTCGAGTACCAGTTGACGGGCACAACCCAGATCCCGATCAACGAGAAGAAGGGCCTGACCTTTGCCCGAGGCCTGCGGTCGATCCTGCGCCACGATCCCGACAAGATCATGGTCGGCGAGATCCGCGATCCCGAGACGGCGCAGATCGCCATCCAGTCGGCGCTGACCGGCCACCTCGTGTTCACCACCGTTCACGCCAACAACGTGGTCGACGTTCTCGGGCGCTTCCTCAACATGGGGGTGGAGCCCTATCAGTTCGTCTCGGCGCTTAACTGCGTGCTCGCACAGCGGCTCGTACGGATCACCTGTCCCCACTGCAAGCGCCCGACGACGGCCTCCTCGGCCCTGTTGCAGGAGTCGGGGCTCGACCCGGCGGTCTACAGCCGGCACGTTTTCTATGAAGGCGCCGGCTGCATCGAGTGCGGCGGTACCGGCTATAAGGGGCGAACAGCCATATGCGAACTGCTCGATCTTTCCGACCGGATTCGCGAGATGATCCTGGAGCGCAAGCCGACCTCCGAGATTAAGAAGGCCGCCCGCGAGGAGGGTATGCGGTTCCTCCGGGAAGGCGCGGTCGAGAAGGTGCTCGAGGGCACCACCACGCTGCGCGAGATCAACAAGGTGACCTTCGTCGAATGAACGCCCGTTCCCTGTTCCGAACGCCGCCACCGCCGGTGGCCCTCGAGATCACGTCGCGGCACGTGGCCGCCGTCGTCCTCCACGGGGGCGGCGGGAGCATCCGCGTTGCGGCCTACGCCGTGGAGCCGCTGCCGGAGGGCGCCGTCGTGCCGGCGCTGAACTCCCCGAACCTCGTCCACGCTCGGGAGGTGGAGCAGGCGGTTCGCCGGACCTTCGAGCGCCTCGGCCACAGGCCCCGGCGCGTCGGCCTCGTCATTCCCGACGCGGCGGCGAAGGTGTCGTTCGTGCGGTTCGAACGGATTCCCGCCCGCCGGTCGGACCTCGAGGAGATGGTGCGATTCCAGGTGCGGAAGGCGGCGCCATTCCGAATCGACGATTCGCAGGTGGCCTACTGCCGCGGCAGCCGCCTGTCCGAAGGCCACGAGTTCGTGGTCGTCCAGGCGCGACGCGACATCGTGGCCGAGTACGAGCTCGTTTGTCAGGCCGCCGGCGCAGCTGCAGGCGCCGTCGATCTGGCGACGCTCGGTGTCGTCAACGCCGTCCTGGCAGCAGGCGGCGTGCCGGATGGGGACTGGCTCCTGATTCACGTGTCTGCCGATGCGGCGTCCCTCGTCATCATGCGCGGTGACGCGCCCGTGTTCTTCCGGCACCGCGGCGCCGACGGCGATGGCCACCTGTCCGATCTCGTGCATCAGACGGCGATGTACTACCAGGATCGGCTGGGCGGGCGGGGGTTCTCCCGGGCGCTGGTGTCCGGGCGACTGCCCGAGAGCCGTTCGGGCGCGGGACGCGCGGCGCTCGAGGCGCGTTTGAGGGTTCCCATCGATCAGATCGATCCCACGCGGGCGGTTCCGCTGGCCGATCGGATCACGCCGGGGTGGGAGCTCGTGGATGCACTGACGCCGGCGATCGGGCTGTCGCTCGCCATGCGGATGGGAACGTGAGGCTGGCGCCATGTTGAGGACGAACCTCTCGACCCGTCCCTTCTACAACGAACGTGCGGTGCACGTGGCGCTCGGCCTCCTGGGACTCCTGCTCCTGATCGTTACCGCAATCAACTTGTGGAAGACCTTCGATTTCTCGGCGCGGCAGGCGCAGCTGCAGGAACGCATCCAGGCCGCGGAGGCGAGCGCGCGCCAGGCGCGCAGCGAGGCGGCTCGTGTCCGGGCGACGATCAACGCCCGGGAGCTCGAGCAGGCCGTCGCCGAGGCGCGTGACGCCAACGCCCTCATCGAGCGCCGGGTCTTCTCGTGGACGGACCTGTTCAACCGCTTCGAGGATACCCTCCCGGCAAGCGTGAGGATCACGTCCGTCCGACCCAGGATCGATCGAGACGGCACGATGGTCGTTGCGCTCGTGGTTGCCGCCCGGGACGTCGAAGGCATCCAGGAGTTCGTCGAGAGCCTGGAACAGGACGGCGGCTTCGCGCACCTCCTGTCGCGGGAGGAGTTCCTCGGAGAGGACGGGTTGCTCCAGGCCACGCTCGAAGGACGGTACCTGCCTGCGCCCCGAATCGTGCGACCGGCAGCAGGAGGTTCGCGATGAACCGCGCGCTGCTCGTTCGCATCGTCCGGGAGAAGCGACTGATCATCGTCCCGCTGTCCGTGGTGTTCCTGGCCAACGTGGCGCTGGCGGCGTTTCTGGTGTATCCGCTCTCGCTGCGGGTCGCGACCGGATTGCAGCAGGAAGAACAGGCCCGCCTCGTGCTTCGCGCTGCCGAGTTGGAGAAGGCCTCGACCGCCACCATGGCCGCCGACAAGGCCGCCGCCGAACGGGACCTCGAGCAGTTCTATGGCGTCGTCCTGCCCCAGGGGCTGAGCGGCGCGCGCAAGTCAACCTATCTGCATCTCGCACAACTCGCCAGGGACGCGGGTTTGAACTACCAGCGGCGACTGGAAGACGCGCAGGCGCCGAAATCGGGTGAGGTCGGTAGCCAGGGTCCGCTGACCCGGTTCGAGATCACGATGGTACTCGAGGGTGACTATGCGGGCGTCCGGCAGTTCCTGCAGGACGTGGAGACGTCCACGCCGTTCATCGTGATCGACAACATCACGCTGGTGGAAGGCGCCGAGCCGAATTCGGATCTGGTCCTGACCGTGGTACTGTCGACGTATTTCCGGAACGACGGCGATGGCCAGTGAGAGACGGCAGTACGTGACGCTGGGTGGCCTCCTGCTGGTGCTGGCCGTGGTGCTTTGGTGGCAGAGCCGCGACACCGGCGTGCCTGCTCCGGCCCCGGCCGCCGCCAGATCCTCAGACGCGGCCCTGGCCGCGCTCGGGCTGACGCCGGCGGCCGCACCAGGCGCTCCGCCAGCGAAGCGGCCGGCCGAGAAGGTCCCCGCCGTGGCCCTGAGCCGGCTGCAGGGCGCGCGGCCGGACGCGGTGAACTCCGGGCGCGATCCGTTTCGTTTTGGCGTGCAGCGTCGCCCGGGAACGCCGAGCGGCGCGCAGGCGGGTGACGCGATGCCTGGCCCCGGTGCTGTTCGGGCGCCGACAGCCCCTGCGCCGCCAGCCAACAGCGTGGCGGCAGCGCCGCCGCCGATTGCGCTGAAGTTCATCGGTATCGTCAAACGGTCCGAGGCGGGCGTCGTGCTGGCCGTCCTCAGCGATGGCAAGGGCGTCTACTACGGGACAGAGGGCGACGTCATCGAGGGCCGGTACCGCATCCTGAAGATTGGGAACGAGTCGGTCGAGATGGCCTACCTCGACGGGCGCGGCCAGCAGCGAATCCCCCTGTCTGGCGCCTAGCGGTGGTTCGCAGGGGTCACGGAGCGCGAAGCATGTCGAGCTACGGACGCGAGAATGTGGGCGGTCGCTGTCGGGTTGGCTGCGGGGCGTTGCTCGTGCTGTCGCTCTGGGTCGCGGCCAGCGGTTGCGCCACGACCCGGGCCTTCATCCAGGGGGAGCGAGCGGCGAAGGCCGGCGATTGGGACCTGGCCGTGTCGTACTACGCGAAGGCCGTCGAGGGGAATCCCGATCGTCCCGACTACCGGATCCGGTTCGAGCAGGCGCGGCTGGAGGCATCCCGGGCTCACCTGGAGGCGGCGCGGGCGTTTGAAGCGCAGGACCAGCTCGACTTCGCCGTCCGCGAGTACCGGAAGGTTGTCGACTACGACGGGGCGAACCAGGAGGCCCGAGCGCGGATCGAGGTGCTCGAACAGACGATCCGCGACCGGATCGAAGCGTCGCGGCCTCGCCCGGCCATCGAGAAGCTGCGCGAGCAGGCAAGGCAGGCCACGGCCGAACCGGTGCTGAACCCGACGTCGAAAGAGCCGCTGGAGATCCGATTCACAAACGTCCAGCTCAGAGACGTCCTGAAGTTCATTGCCGATGCCACCGGCATCAACGTCAGCTACGACCGCGACTTCCAGGACCGTACCGTATCGGTCGAGCTCTCCGGAGTGTCGCTGGAGGATGCTCTGAACCAGATCATGACGGCCAACCAGCTCTTCTACAAGGTCCTCAGCGAGCGCAGCTTGATCGTGGTCCCGGAGTCGTCCCCGAAACGCATGGCCTACGAACAGCAGGCCATCAAGGTCTTCTACCTCTCGAATGCGGACGCCACGGAGCTGGTGCAACTGCTCAACCTGCTCGTGCGCGTGCAGCAGCCGATCCAGCCTTCGTTCGCCGCCAACAAGGGCAACAACACCATTACCGTCCGCGCGACCATCCCGATGCTGCAGGTCGTCGAGCAGATTATCCGCGCCAACGATCGACCGAGGGCGGAGGTCGTTGTCGACGTTGAGATCCTCGAGGTGAATCGCGCCAAGGCGAAGCAGTACGGTCTCGACCTCGGCAGCTACTCGATCGGGATGACGTTCTCGCCCGAACAGGCGCCGGGGGAGTCGACGGGCGGAACCGGCAGCGGCACGACGTCGGGGGGGCAGTTCAATCTGAACACGCTGTCGGCCGGAGTCAGCGCGGCCGACTTCTACATGACCGTCCCCTCGGCGATTATCCGTTTCCTCGAGGCCGACTCCGAGACCAAGGTCATCGCCAAGCCCCAGCTCCGCGGGTCGGAGGGCGAGCAGCTCACGCTGAGCCTGGGCACCGAGGTGCCCGTGCCGTCCACGACGTTCACGCCTATTGTCGGCGGCGGCACCGCCTACAACCCACTGACGTCGTTTCAGTATCGGACCGTCGGCGTGAATGTGGAAATCACGCCTCGCGTCACCTACGAAGGCGACGTGATCATGAAACTCATGGTGGACATCGGGTCCCTGGCCGGCGACAAGAACATCGCGGGGCAGAACCTCCCGTCGTTCGGGTCGAGAAAGGTCACGACCGTGCTCCGGTTGCGCGACGGCGAGTCGAACCTGCTGGCGGGCCTGCTGCAGGAGACCGAACGGAAGGCGTTCAGGGGCATCCCGGGCCTCAAGAACGTGCCGGGGCTCAAACAGGTGCTGTCGGCCAATGACATTCAGATCGAGCAAACCGACATCGTGATGCTGCTCACTCCGAGAGTCGTACGGACGCACGGACTCACGCAGTCGGATCTGAACCCGATCTACATCGGGACCCAGCAGAACCTGGGTCTGGCCGGTCCGCCGCCGCTCATTGCCCCGGTGGTCCCTGAGGGGGGCGTCTCGGCCGCGGAGACCCGCGCACCGGGGACACCACCGGCGCCGGGCACACCCGTGCCCGGACCGCCGGGCACACCAACCATTCCGGTGGTGCCTCCCGGCAGCTCTCCCATTCCGGGCACGGTCGGTGTGCCGCCCTCGAAGCCGGGCGCCGCGCCGGCGGTGGACGTGCCACCCCCGGCGAAGCCCGTCGAGCCGCCCCAGCCCGCTCAGGTCCCGCCGCCGACGGAACCAGCCGCCGTGGAAGCCACGCCGCTGGTGCCGGCGGTACTGACGGTCTCTGCGCCGGCACCTGAGTTGATGATGGCCGGCGGTCCGTACACGGTGCCGATCTCGGTCTCAGGGGCGTCGCGGCTGAGCGTGGTGACCCTTTCGCTCGCCTACAACCCGCGAGTGCTGCGGGTACGCCTCGTTCAGGAAGGCAGTTTTATGCGCCAGGGCAACGCGACGGTGACCTTCGCTCAGGAGGTGGACGCCGAGCGGGGCCGCGTCGACGTCACGGTCAGCCGCATCGGCGACAGCACCGGGGCGTCGGGGGCCGGCCTGGTTGCGGCGGTCGTGTTCGACGCGGTCGGCGAGGGCTCATCGGCGCTGAGCCTGAGCGGGGTGGCGACGATCCCGGGTGGAACGCCAGCTCCCCTGCAGTTGCAGTCGGCGGTCGTGAACGTCCGCTAGCCGGGCGTCGGAAGCGGAGGTTGCCTCGCAGATGCGAATCCCTGGTCGCCGGTGGCCGACGAGAGAGCGCGGGCCGACCGGCTATTCGTTCGTCGAACTGCTCGTCGTCGTGACGATCATCCTGATCCTGGCGTCAGCGGTGATGCCCCTGGCGAAGATCACCGTGAGGCGCCACACGGAGGTGGAGTTGCGCCGCTCGCTGCGCGAGGTCCGCCTGGCCATCGACAAGTACAAGGACGCCGTGGACCAGGGCCAGATCGGAGGCACGAACGTGAGAACGGGCAGCGAGGGCTATCCGCCGACGCTCGAGACGCTGGTGGAGGGGGTGACGGCCATGAACGACGCCTCGGGGCGCAAGCTGAGGTTCCTGCGCCGCATCCCGTTCGACCCCATGACTGGCAGCACCGAGTGGGGGTTGCGGTCGTACCAGGACGATCCCGACGCCTCGAGCTGGGGCGGGCAGAACGTCTTCGACATCTACACCAAGAGCGACGGCGTCGCGCTGGACGGGACGAAGTACCGTGACTGGGACTGACCGGCCGGCTTCGTGCGGCACCCGGCTTCGCCGGCGATCGGGCTTCACGTTGATCGAGCTCCTCGTCGTCGTGTCGCTCATCGTGCTGCTGGCGAGCCTCGGTCTGGCGCAGTACCGGAACAGTGTGATCCGGGCACAGGAAGCGGTGCTCAAGGAGAACCTCTTCAGGATGCGGGACGCGCTGGACCAGTACTACGCCGACAAGGCCCAGTACGCCCCGGCGCTGGATTCCCTGGTGTCGGATGGCTACCTCCGCCAGGTTCCCAAGGACCCGTTCACGGGCTCGGCCGAGACCTGGGTGATCGTCCAAGCCGAGCCCGACCCCAATGATCCGACGCTGGATCCCGGGGTCTTCGACGTGAAGAGCGGATCGGACAAGGCCGCACTCGACGGCACCAAGTACGCGGACTGGTGATGCTATGAGAGCTGGGTTCCCATCGTTCCCTCGTCAGACGCTGGCCCCGCAGGCCGCCGTCGTGCTCGCGCTGGCGTTCCTGGCTTCCTGCGACAAGATGCCGCTGATGGCGCCAACCGGGACCGAGATCACCCTATACGCCAGCAGCACGGTGATGCCGGTCAACGGTTCCGTCGAGATCACGGCGACCGTGATCGAGAGCGCCGGGACGCCGGTGCAGAACGGCACGGTGGTGACGTTCCTGACCACACTCGGCACGCTCGATCCGGTCGAGGCGCGTACGAATGCAGGCAAGGCCACCGTCCGCCTGTACTCGGGCTCCCAGTCTGGCATCGCCGAGGTCCGAGCTGCCTCCGGCGGCGCGTCGATTGTTGACGCGCTTCAGATCAAAGTCGGCGGGGCCGCCGCGGAACGGGTCGATCTGTTCGCCTCGCCGTCGTCGCTCCCGCCGTCCGGCGGCGCGGTCCAGCTCGTCGCCACCGTCAGTGACGCGAACGGGAACCGTCTGGCCGGCGTGCCGGTCACGTTCATCGCCGACGAAGGTGCGTTGTCGCAGCCCACCGTGATCAGCGATGGTCAGGGTGAGGCCCGGAACGGATTGACGACCACCGTGGCCGCCACGGTCATGGCCATCGTCCGCTCGGATGTGAGCGCGGACGTGACGGTCAATCTGCGAAGCGCCCCCGCTGTCGCGATTTCGTCCGACACGTCCGCACCCACGGAGAACCAGCCCGTGACCTTCACGGTCACGATCACGACCGAGGCCGGGAGTGCGGCGGTCAGGACAGCATCGGTGGACTTCGGTGACGGCTCGTCCCAGACAATCGGTACGGGAACCACGACGACCCAACACACCTATACGCGCGCGGGCACGTTCACCGTCGTCGCGACCGCCACAGACGCCGCCGGCGAGACCAGCGTCGCGACATTCGGGATCTTCGTGCAGCCAGCGCCGGCTATCAATATCACCGTCTCGTACACGCCTTCCTCGCCCGTCAAGGACCAGATCGTGACCTTCACGGCCACGACCTCGTGCGCCAGCGGCACGTGCCCGATTGACAGATACGAGTGGGACTTCGGCGACGGAGCTTCGGCGATCACAACCGGACCCAGCTCGTCCCGGGCGTACGGCGCTGCCGGGATCTACAACGTCGTCGTGCGCGTCTTCTCGACCAACGGTCAGTCCGGGGTCGCGCGCTTCCAGATTGGCATTGGCCCGTAGCGGATGGCCGGCATGCGAACCGAGCAGCAGCGGACCGGCGGCACCTGTGGGTACGCGATGGCGGCGCTCCTGGTCGGCCTCGCGGTGATGAGCGTGGCCCTGTCGGTCGCGCTGCCCGTCTGGCGCACGTTCGTCGTCAGGGAGAACGAAGAGGAATTGGTCTTCCGCGGACGGCAATACGTTCGGGCGATCGAGCTGTACCAGCGCAAGTTCGCCAACGCCTATCCGCCGAGTCTCGACGTCCTGGTGGAGCAGCGCTTCCTGCGCAGGAAGTACAGGGACCCCATGGTCGAGGACGGTGAGTTTCAGCTGCTCTACCAGGTCATGGCGGCAGTCGGCCGCGGATCCGGGGCTGGCACAGGGCAGGGGAGGGCGGGCCGCCAGGGCCAGGGCGCTGCGGCGCTCGTCGAGCCTCCCGTCTTCGGGTCTCCGTTGTCCGGCGCCGGAAGCCAGACAGCGGCGGGACCGCGTGGCGGCATCGTTGGCGTCGTCAGCAAGAGCCCCAAGCAGAGCATCCGCGTATACAACGGCCGAACGCACTACAACGAGTGGCAGTTCATCTATACGCAGTCGGACGCCGCAGCCGCCGCCGGGCAACGCGGCGGCCGGCCAGGGCAGCGCGGGGGAAGGTCGGAGCAGCAGGGCCCGGACGCCACGGGTCGTTCCACTCAGTCCCGAGGACGGGGATCATCGAGTCGGTCTCGCTAGTGCCCTGGAACCGTGATGCCTCACACAATTCCCGGGCGGGGCATCCCGCCTGGCGGCGTTGCTCCTCCCTCACATACCGGGAGTATGCTCAG
>JBFMFH010000023.1:0-41460 GCA_040752275.1 Acidobacteriota bacterium | reverse complement strand
TCGACCCCGCGCACGACCGCCTACCAGCGACTCGATGCGGCGCTGGAAGTCTGGCTCAAGGAGGCACATCTTGCGGCGTAGAAAACTTGACTCATTGAGTCAGATCCGATTCACTCAAGACCTCTAGTGGAGAGGTGAAAGATGAGCGTCCCCAATACGCGACAGATGAAGCGTCGGCCAACTCATCCCGGGGAGATGCTTCGCGAGGACTTCATGCCGGACTACGGATTGACCGTGGCCGGTCTGGCGGAGTCCGTTGGGGTGTCACGGCAATCGATCAACGAACTCCTGCGTGGGAGGCGGGCCGTGAGTCCCGAGATGGCGCTCCGTCTCTCCTGCCTCTTTGGCAACTCTGCGGAGTTCTGGCTGAATGCGCAGCGTGCTGTCGACCTGTGGGATGCGGCCCAGGCCATTGGCCGCGATATGCTGCGAATCAAGCGACTACGTGTCGCATAACATCCGAATGGAGCCGCCGCGCCAGGCCGTCGCGGGTGACTATGTCGCCGTGGCGCGCGGCTCAGGCGGTCACGTTCGGCGGACAAGAAGGTGGATCAAGAATGGACGCGAACACGGCGCTGATTGATGAACTGCGACGTCGCCAACGCGTCACGGCAGAGGCGGTGAGAGATTGAGAAGGGCCGCCGAACCACGCGCTGCACCCGACGCGGCTGCGCCGCTCTCGCGACGCGGCCCGCGGCTGAGCGCCGCCGTTCGGCAGACGAAACGGGGCTACAGATCCTCGGGCCGCAAACCGCTTCTTCTGGCGATGCGGGACAACATCGTGGGGCCGATTTCTTCGTCGTCGTGGAAGGCGAACACGAAGTCGGGCCAGTCTGGCCGGGAGAGGGTTCGGTGGGAGCCGGACTGGCGCTTGACCGACCATCCGATTCGGATGAGCGCGCCCAGGACGCGACGTGCTTTGGTCGACGGCCAGGTGCTCACGCGGCCCGGAAAGACACCTCAAGGAGCTCGGCCGGCGCTTCGGAATGCTCTAGGCGTTCGGCCAACACGCGGAGGGCTAGTGCCTGGACACGGGCGATGGCTTCGTCGCGACTCTTGCCATAGCAGAGAGCCCCAGGTAGGTCGCGAATCTCTGCGATCCACCGACCGTCGTCCTCGTGGTCGAGTTCGATGGGGAAACTCACGCTCATGGGCGTACTGTAGCACGAGTACATTACATTACCGCTGCCGAACCACGCGCTGCACCCGACCGGCGCCGCTGGTGTCGAGAGCGCCGGCGGGTGAGCGCGCTCGTTCGGCCGCGGAATGAATGCGAGATCCGGTCGGAGGTGACATGAAAGCCCCGGCTACTGTAGTTGCCGTTGTCCTCTCGATGGTCCCGAGTCAGGAGGGGATTGGCGCGATCTCGGGAGTGGTGCGAGACCGAGAGGGTGGGGTAATCCCGGGTGTCGTCGTTGTGTTGACTCGCGGGTCCGAGCATCACCGAACTACACGCAGGCGGCCATCGGCCCGCGCGACGACTGCACGATCTGGTACGTGGGCGACTACCTGAAGACGAACACGCCGAGCTACTCGACCCGCATCGGCGCGTTCCGCCTGCCGGGTTGCGGCGGGCGATAGCCCATGACCACGCGCTGCTCACGACACGGACAGGCTGGATGTTCGACATGCTGCGACGACTCGCGAAGATCATCGGAATCCTCCTCGCGGCGCTGCTGCTGACCGGCGGCGTGCTGTATCTGCTCGGCATGCGTCTGCTGCTGGACGGCGGAGGCACGCCGCACATGGCGTGGGTCGAGTCAGAGGCCACGCGTGAAGAACGACTGGCCAGGCACCGCGAGTCTCAGCGCGCAGCATCCCCGGCGGCCGCCACGCAATCCGATCCGAAGGAGGCTGAAGGGGACCCTGACGCGGCGCCGGCTGGCGGCCCCGAAGGCGCAGCGCCCACGCCCGCGCCTTCTGAAGCCGGCGCAGCCGTGACCGAAGGACCCCCGCCGTCCCCGGTGCCCGCCCCATACTGGACCGATTTCCGCGGCCCTCGCCGCGACGGACATTATGCCGAGCGACCCGTCCTGACGACCTGGCCGGAGGGCGGACTCACACCGGTGTGGAAGCAGCCCGTCGGGGGAGGCTACTCGTCGTTCGTCATCGCGCGCGGGCGGGCGTTTACGATCGAACAGCGCGGCGACGAGGAAGTGGCCACCGCGTACGACGTAGCGACCGGACGCGAGCTGTGGGCGAATGCGTGGGCAGCCCGGTTCCGCGAACTGATGGGCGGCGACGGACCGCGGGCGACGCCCGCGTGGGCCGACGGCGTCGTCTACGCGCTCGGGGCCACCGGAGAGCTGCGCGCCCTGGAAGACTCGAGCGGCCGCCTGCTGTGGCGGACGAACATCCTCACCGACGCGGGCGCCGACAACCTCCAATGGGGCATGGCGGCCTCTCCGCTCATCGTCGACGACGCGGTCGTCGTGCTGCCAGGTGGCGGAAGCGGCCGGTCCGTGGCCGCCTACGACCGGCGCACGGGGACGCTGGCCTGGTCGACTTTGGACGACAAGCAGGCCTACTCGTCTCCCATGCTCGTGACCCTTGCGGGAGTCAGGCAGTTGCTCGTCTTCGCCGCGACAAGACTGATGGGAGTCGTGCCCGGCACCGGCGAGATTCTGTGGGACTTTCCCTGGAAGACCCAGTACGACGCGCACGCCTCGCAGCCGCTCGTCATCGGCGACAGCCGCGTCTTCATCTCCACTGGATACGGCACCGGTGCGGCGCTCATCGAGCTCAGCTCGGCCGACGGCCGCCTGTCGGCGCGACAGATCTGGCGCAGCACCCGGATGAAGAACCAGTTCACCAGCTCCCTCTTTCACGGCGGCTTCATCTACGGTCTCGACGAATCCATCCTGGCGTGCCTGGACGCGGCCACGGGCGAGCTGAAGTGGAAGGGCGGGCGATACGGGTACGGCCAGGTCATGCTCGCGAGCGGCCATCTCATCGTGCTGACCGAGGACGGCGACCTGGCGCTCGTCCGAGCCACGCCCGAGCGTCACGACGAGATCGCGCGCTTCTCCGTGCTCGAGGGGCGGACCTGGAACCACCCAGCCATGGCCGGCGGGTTTCTGCTCGTTAGGAACGTCAACGAGATGGCCGCGTTCGACCTGCGATGGCCAGCCGCCGGACGATGAAGCCGCGGTTCTTCAGGACGCCGGCTCACGTTCGCGTGTGGCTGCTGAAGCACCACGACGGTGCGGCCTTGGGGGCCGCGAAAGGGGAGGAACGACGTTGTCCACGCATCGAATCTTCGGAATGGCGTTTGCCAAGGTCTATCCCATGTACGTTCAGAAAGCGGAGCGCAAGAACCGCACAAGGAAGGAAGTCGACCAGATCATCTGCTGGCTGACGGGCTACGACCAGGAAGGACTGCGGCGGCAAGTCGAACAGGAGAACGATCTCGAGACCTTCTTCGCTCAGGCGCCAGCCATTCACCCGAACAGCGCGCTGATCAAGGGCGTCGTCTGCGGTGTCCGCGTCGAAGAGGTCGACGATCCGCTGATGCAGAAGATCCGCTGGCTGGACAAGCTGATTGACGAGCTGGCAAAAGGAAGGGCGATGGACAAGATTCTGCGGCGGTGAGACTCGGATTGACAGAGCGACGCTGATAACGTACGTTATGACGTACCGGTAGGGGGACTCCAATTGACGACGATCACGGCGACCGAAGCGAGGCGACGGCTGTACAGCCTCTTGGAAGATGTCGCTGATTCCCACGAACCGATCCAGATTGCCGGAAAGCGACACTCTGCAGTCCTGGTGTCGGAGAGCGACTGGCGAGCCATTCAGGAGACGCTCTTCCTCGAGGCCATTCCCGGTATGAGGGCCTCCATCATCAAGGGGCTGAAAACTCCCGTAGCCAAGTGCACCAAGGCCCTCCCCTGGTGAATTGGACACTGGTGTACACCTCGCAGGCTAGGAAGGACGCCAAGAAGCTGGCTTCCTCTGGCCTCAAGCCGAAGGCCGAGCGGTTGCTGGCCGTGCTGGCGAAGAACCCCTACCAGACGCCGCCACGCTTCGAGAGACTGGTAGGAGATCTCGCGGGCGCGTGTTCCCGTCGAATCAACATCCAACACCGGCTGGTGTATCAGGTTCTCGACGAGGTCAAGACCGTCAAGATCATTCGGATGTGGACACACTACGATTAGCTCGGCGAACAGCGGCGTGCAGGCGACTCGCCGAAGCCCGCGTTCGAAGCCGCGCGTTGCCCGTCCACTGGAGAAGAACGCTTCTGGGTTCAACCGCGGAAGCGGCGGCGTTGTGCCGAGAGCTGTACGGAGCACTCAAGAAAGCGCAGCGCGTGGCTCCCTGAGGTCGGACGCCGGCCGGCCAGCGCGGCCAGGCGCTCGCGCCAGCCAGATTGGGGTTCCTCTACAATTGGGGTGTGCGAATGACCCAGCGTCGTCTCGTTCCACCTACCGCGGTCGTCCTTGTCGCCCTGCTGTGCGGCTTTGCAGCGACCGCGGCCCTCACGGGCCTGGCGGCCTTCACCGGGCTTGCGGCCTCTGCCGGCGCCGGCGGGCAGGCGGCGATGGTGCAGCTCGCCCCTGTCAAGAACGAGATCCTGTGGGACACCTACGGCGTACCCCACATCTACGGCACAACCGCGGCTGCGGTGTTCTACGGCTATGGCTACGCGCAGGCGCGGAGCCACGGCGACGAGATCCTCCGGCTGTATGGAGAGTCGCGCGGCAGAGGGGCTGAGTATTGGGGTGAGCGGTACGAGGCGACCGCCCGGTGGCTCATCAAGAACGACGTGCCTGCACGCGCGAAGACCTGGTACGAGGCGCAGGAGCCCGAGTTCAAGGCCAACCTCGACGCATTCGCGAAGGGCATGAACGACTATGCGGCGGCACATCCGAACGCGATCGCCCCCGATGTCCGGATTGTGCTGCCGGTGACCGGTGTCGACGTGGTGGCACACGCGCACCGGCTGATGAACTACACCTATGTCGCGTCACCCAGCATGGGCGGCGAAGGCGACGCGTCCGAGGAGGACGCAACCGCCGGTGAGGATGGCTCCAACACCTGGGCCGTCTCCCCATCCAGGACGGCCAGCGGCCACACCATGCTGCTGCAGAATCCCCACCTGTCCTGGAACACCAACTACTTCACCTACTACGAAGCTCATCTCGTGGCGCCGGATTTCGAGATCTACGGCGCCACGCAGATTGGCCTGCCCATCATCCGGTTCGCGTTCAACCAGCAGATGGGGATCTCCAACACCGTGAACTCCATAGCAGGCGCGACGGCCTACAAGCTCGTGGTGAAGGACGGCGGCTATATGTTTGACGGCAAGGTCATGCCGTTCGCAGCGAGGACGACCAGCTACAAGGTGCGTCAACCGGACGGAACGGTCGTCGAGAAGCCGCTTCACATCAAGACGACGGTGCACGGTCCCGTATTCGAACGACGCGACGGCACGGTGACGGCGCTGCGGGTCGCTGGCCTCGATCGCCCCGGCATGCTCAAGCAGTACTTCGACATGGTGACCGCGAAGGACTACGCCGCGTTCACCGCCGCGATGAAGCGCCTGCAGGTGCCGACGTTCAACATCAGCTATGCGGACCGCGACGGGAACATCGAGTACATCTTCAATGGGATCGCGCCCCGGCGGACGTCGGGCGACATTTCGTTCTGGCGAGACCTTGTGCCCGGCGATACGTCGGCCTATCTGTGGACCGAGGTGCACCCGTACGAGGATCTGCCTCGCGTGACCAACCCGCCCGCCGGCTTCATCCAGAACACCAACGATCCACCCTGGTTCCCCGCCTGGCCGACGCCGATCCGGGCGAGCGCCTACCCGCCGTACCTGGCGCCGCAGGGGGCGGAAGGGATGCGCTCGCAGAACTCGCTGAAGATGATGGCCGAGCACGACCGGATCACGTTCCAGAAGTTCATGGAGCTCAAGCAGTCGACGCGCTGCCTGATCGCCGACCGCACGCTTCCCGACCTGCTTGCCGCGGCCAGGACCGATCCGGATCCCGACATGCAGGCGGCCGTGAAGCTGCTCTCGGCATGGGATCACGAGTACTCGAAGGATGCACGGGCGGGCCTGCTCTTCGAGGAGTGGGCACTGCTGTTCGCCGGTGCGCGGTTCACCGGCACGGGCAACTACGCGGTGCCATTCGACGCCGCCCGGCCGACGTCGACGCCGACGGGCATCAAGGACCCCGCTGCCGCAGTCGAGATGCTGCGCAGGGCCACTGTGACAACCAGGCAGAAGTACGGCGCGATCGACCGGCCCTTTGGCGACGTGTCCCGGTTCAAGCTGGACGATGTCGATGTCCCCGGTGACGGCCACGTTGGTGGTCTCGGCCCCTTTCGCGTCATCACGTGGGGCGCGCTCGACGCGGCGGGCAGGCGGTATCCGCAGCACGGCGAAACCTGGATTGGCATGATTGAATTCTCGACACCCATCAGGGCGTACGGCCTGATGAGCTACGGCAATTCCCGCCAGCCGGGGACGAGGCATCGTGCCGATCAGCTCGCGCTGCTGTCGAATCACCAGTTCCGTGAATTGTGGCTGCAGCGGGCACAGATTGAGGCCAACCTGTCAGAGCGCACGGATCTGACGCAGGTGGGCGATCTCGCGTTCACGCCCATACAGCCGGAGTTGTTCGGCGTCCGCAACTCGTTCTCGAACGCGTGGGGTGACTACGACAACGACGGCGACCTGGATCTCGCGGTGTCTCTCGGCAGTGGCGAGGTGCGCCTGTACCGCAACGACGGCGGCACGCTGATCGGCGTCGGCGAGCAACTGGGCATGCCCCAGGCGGGGAGTCACGAACTGCGTGGCCTCAGCTGGGGTGACATCGACGATGACGGAGACATCGACCTCGTCGGCGGCGCGACGGCGCGGGACAAGCTGACGAAAGTGTTGCGCAACGATGGCGGCAGGTTCGTCGATGTGGCTGCCGAGATCGGTCTCACCATCCCTGGCCGGTCGTCTCGTCCGACGAACTTGGTGGACTACGACAACGACGGGGACCTCGACGTCTATTCCACCGATCGCGGCGGCGAGAACAAGCTCTTCCGCAACACGGGTGGGAAGTTCGTGCAGGTGTTCGTCGGGTCTGGTCCGACCGACTCGCGGCCCACCGTCGGCGCCTGCTGGTTCGATATGGACAAGGACGGCGATCTCGATCTCTTTCTCGCGAACCAGTCCGGGGCCACCGATGCCATGTGGCGCAACGACGTCGATGCGTTCACCGATGTGGCGCCGGCGCTGGGCATGACCGGTCCGCCGCGGACGACGGCCGAAGGCGGTGTGGGGTGCGCCGTCGGTGACTACGACAACGACGGAGACTTCGACGTGTTCGTGCCGGCCTATGGGCACAACCTGTTGTACCGCAACAACAACGACGGGACCTTCACGGAGGTCGGCCGCGCTGTGGGGGTTGGCGTCGAGAACCACGCGGTCGGCTCGGACTGGGGCGACTACGACAACGACGGCGACCTCGACCTGTCCGTGATGTCCTACCAGGGCGGCAGCGGTGCGCAGCAGCCGCACAACGCGCTGTTCCGAAACGATGGCGCCGCCGGGTTCGTCAACGTGTTGTCCACCACCAGCCCGCTGAACGCCGGGGACCACAGCACGCAGCTCGTCGACTACAACAACGACGGGGCGCTGGATCTGTCCGTGACGGATGGGTACGGCCCGGTAGGCGGCCACTTTCTCTTTCGCAACGACATGCCCGAGGCCGCGAAGAGGCGGAGTCTGAGCGTGCTGGTGCTCAGCGCGAAGGGCCACCACACCGTCTTTGGCGCCGAAGTCCGGCTGTTCGATCAATCAGGGAGAATCGTGGCGACCCGCCAGGTGCCCGCCGGCAGTGGCTACAACGCCCAGCGCGCGGCGCCGGTGCACTTCGGCCTGGCGGTGCTCCAACCGGTGCGTGTCGAAGTCACCTTCATGAGCAAGGACGGCCGGAAGACGCAGTCCGCAGGCCACGTCAATCCGGCTGACTATTACGGCACGTCTCTCGTCATTCGTCAGCGATAGGCGTCGGTGGGGATAGGGGGATGGCAGGGCTGCACCGCCGTCGCCAGACGAACTCCGGCAGCTCCTTGCGGTGATCACAGCGTATCTTCTGGATCAGGCAGGACCATGAGAGAGCCCTGTCTTGAAGTCACGTACCGGCACGATCGCGCGGCGGATGACGCCGCCGTGCAAGCCGACGCGAACACGGTACACACCGGTTGCGACGACTCCCGGCGCGCAGACTGTGACCGAATGGCCCCTTGGGGTTCTTCTTCGATCGTGGACCTGGAAGGGAAGGTGGCCGAGCTGGCGCCACGGGTGCTCCGCTACGCGGCGGCGCGCCTCGGCGACGCCAGTCTGGCCGAAGACGTGGCCCAGGAGAGTCTGACCGCGCTGGTGCGGCACTGCCGCGACGGCGGGGCACCGGAGAGCGCGGAGGCCTTCGTCTTCGCCGTGGCCCGCCGGAGGGCCGGCCGGGCTGCCTGGCGCCGGCGTCTGTGGGCCCCGCTCGAGGCCCTGAGCGGAGCCCGGGACGCGGGGCCGACGCCGGAGGCCGCGGCCGTCGCGGGGGAAGAGCGCGCGCGCCTCCGCGCGGCGCTCGTACGCCTCGGACGGCGGGACCGCGAGGCCATCCTGATGGTGGCCGCGGGAGGAGTGACGATGAGCGATGCCGCCCGCGCGCTGGGGGTATCAGTCTCCGCCGTCAAGATGCGGGTGTCGCGCGCGCGCGCCCGGCTCTCCGCCTTGCTCGAGGATGAACATGCCCGACGACTGCACACCGAGACCGCCGCACGATCTGCGCGCTGACGTGGACGCGCGGATCCGCGCCGCGTTCGAGCCCGAAACCGGCGCAGCCGCCCGCGTGGCGCGTGCAGCGCTGGCTGCGGACGCCGGGAGCCCGCCTGGGACCGAAGTCGAACACCTGTCGCCGGCGCGGCGCAGGACAGGGCTCCGGTGGGTCGGCGTGGTGGCCGCGGCTGCGGTCGTCATCCTGGCCGCATCGCTCGCGCTCCAGCCGTGGCGCCCGGTCACGTTGCCGGAAGCGGCGACCGTGACGGTCGGCGCACCTTCCCTGACAGGTTCCTTCACGGACGGCGTGCTCGTCCTTTCGCTGCCGGATGGATCCGTCTCCATCACGGGCGGCGAGGCCCGCGACGAACGCCCGCCGGATGGCTACGGCATCGTCCTGGTCGAAGGAGAAGTCCGATGATTTGCATCCGCACCGTCGCCGCCGCCGCGCTCGTCGTGGGGCTGCTCGTCCCGGTCCTGGCGCAAGACGCGCTCTCGAAGCGCGTGACGCTGGACCTGAAGGCCGTCGAGCCGACATCCGCGTTCAACACGCTCGCGGAGGCGATGGGACTGAAAGTCACCGTCGATCGCGCCGTGACCGCCCCCATCGACATCCTCGTCCGCAACGTCAAGGCCCGGACGGCACTGGACGCGATGTGTGACAGCATCGGGTGCCGGTGGAGCGTTCAGAAGGGCGCGCTGTCGGTGATGCCGGCCACGACCGATGTCGTGGCGGGAAGACGAACGATCACCTACGAGGAGATCCGCGAGCCCATCGCGCGCGTGCAGATCGCGCTGAGGAAAGACATCCCGGCCGGACTTGTGTTCACCAACGCGCCACTCAGTGAAGTCTGCGTGCGGCTCAGTGAGGCCCTTGGCGTCACGATCACCATTGACAGTGATGTTCTCAAGTCGCGGACCGTCACCGCGGACCTCAGCCACCACACGTTGCAGTCCGCGCTCAAGCTCCTCCTGGACCAGGTAGGAGGTGGGAAGACGTTCATGACGTTCCGAGCAAGCAGGACCGGCGAGCACGGCGTCAGGATTGGCGTCACGACCGTTGTGATCAAGAGTCCACCCCGCGTGGAGAAGAAGAAGTAGCACCGCGCTACCGCCGCCTTAGTCCTTCGATGCGCAAGTATGGCGACGTATTTGCGCCCTCAGGACTAAGTGGTGAGGGAGCACCTGCGGCCATCGATCGCGCATGTCATACGAGGCCGTAATTGCGAATCGAACCGCTTACCGCGGCCAGCCGGCCTGGGGAAGGCCCGGCGTCACGCGCAGGGCGTTCTTGTAGTACAGCTTCTTGAGGACCTCGTCGGGGAGGTCCATGCCGTAGAGCTTCCAGAACGCGTGGTAGTCGCGATAGTAGTCGAAGTACTCGTCGGCCGTCTCGAAGACCCGCCAGTAGTACGGAAACTCGCTGAACTGGTACGAGTCCTTCCCGAAGAGCATGCGGTCCTGGTACGTGATGAAGAACTCGCGGGCGGCGCGCGGCTGCCGCCCGAAGTCGTAGAGCACGGCGCCGACCTCGAGCACGAGGTTCGGCAGCGCGTCGAGCTGTTTCGTCGCGCGCACCAGGTTGTTGCCGTACCAGTTGAAATGGGCGCCGATGTACCGCGTCTTCGGGTTGGCCGCGTACATCCGGTCGCGCTCGCCGACCAGTTCCTCGAATGAGGGCTCGCCGTCCATGAAGTGCCGGCGTTCGGCGAACAGCGCCAACTCGAGCCAGCGCTCGTTCTGGTAGTCGAAGGGCGAGAAGAACTCCTGCGGCTCGGCCGTGTGGATGATCACGGGCACGTTGAGCCGGGCGCAGAGATCCCAGATCGGCTTGAGGACCGGGTCGTCGACCTTCAGGCGCGATCCGTCGGCCTTGCGCGCGTACATCCCCAGGTCCTTGGCGATCTTCAGGCCGATCGCCCCGTTCTTGACGGACGCCTCGAGATCGGCGACCGCTTTCTCGGCCCAACCCGGCCCGCCGGCGCCGCTCCACCGCACGTTGGCGAACACGCGGAAGCGGTTCGGGTACTTGCTGGACCGGATGAAATCGACCTTCTGCTTCACCTGGGCCGGATCGCTTCCTCCGCTGAGGTTGACCAGCACACGCAGGTTCAACTGGTCCATTTCGGCGACGAGCTGCTCGATGTTGTTCGCGTTGACGGTCGTGTGGTTGTGGCTATCGATGACCGGGAACCTGGCCTTTGGCACCGGATGCTCAGAGGTGACGAGGGTCGAGCGCGGCCGGTAATCGAGAATGCTGGGCGGCGGGAACTCGGGCGCCGAGCACCGGCCCGGGCGGACCTCGGTGGTTCCTGGCGGACACGGCTCGCCCGGCTGGATCTGCACGGCAGGCCGGCCGCCGGGACCGCCACGCCCGCCTCTGCCGCCCTGAGGCCCCCGCGGCTGAGCGCTTTGCGCAACGATGAGCGGGGTCCCGGCGACCAGCGCGATCGAGGCGAGCGTTGCCACCGCCAATCGTGAACACCCGAGGTCGTTCCTCCCGCACGTGCTCGTTGAGAAACGCAATGGTTCCGCTCCCTTGCCAGCTCTGCCGCCGCCTCGTCGCGCCGTGCGGCGACTCTGGGGCCGCACACCAAACGTCCCAATTGAGGAGGAGATCTGAGCCAGTATACGCGAAGAAGAACGGGCCGGAACACGCCTGACGCCTGCCGCCTGTCGCCTGCCGCCTGTCGCCTGTCGCCTGTCCTGATCTACCATCTTCCGGAGTCACCGTCCGCGAATCGTCCCGGCCCCCTGCCGGAGGGCATACCATGACACGCAACGACCGACACGTCCTGGGTCTTCTCCTACTGATTGCGATGGCCCTCGTCGTGGCTCCCGTCTTCGCGCAGGAGCTGCCACGGACGTTCCAAGAGCAGAACGACTTCAAGGCCGGCCCGACGCCCTTCAGGCCCCTCATGGAGTTCTGGTACGAGCTGGCCCGGCTGAGGCCGGAGGTCAGCGTCCGCCCGTTGACGTCGACGCTCCTCGACCGCGAGTTGACCCTGGTCGTGGTCTCGAAAGACGGGATCGTCACGCCCCAGGACGCGATCCGCTCCGGCAAGACCATCGTCCTGATTGCGAACTCGGTCCACGGCGGCGAGACGGCCGGCAAGGAGGCCGCACAACTTGTCGCCCGCGACCTCGTGGCCGGGAGTCTCAGACCGCTCCTGGACGATGTCATCGTGCTGATCGTTCCACTCCTGAACCCGGACGGTGGGGAAGTGCGGCGCCGGACGAACGAGGAGGGCTTCGACCTGAACCGCGACTACGTGAAGCTCGAATCGCAGGAGGTCCAGGCGCTCGTCGCCCAGGTGCTCAACGAGTGGACACCCGATATACACATCGATTCTCACCATGGCGGGTCCGTGCCCTACACCATCACCTGGCAGGGTACGCTGAATCCATCCGCCGACGCCGAGCTGCGCGCCTTCCCCTACGCACACATTTTCCCGCGCATCCGCCAGGCGCTGCGCGCCGAGGACTACGACGGCTTCGACTACTCCGGGGCCCGCGACTTCGACGGCGTGCCCGGCTGGGGCTCGACCTCGGTCGAGGCGCGCAAGCACCACGTCTACACAGGACTCGTCAACATCATTGGCATCCTGCTCGAAACGCCGGGAAACACGCGCCGGTTGCGTGCCAACGGGACGAAGCTCGAAGAAGTGCCCCAGGACGAGCGCTACTTCCACCAGGTTCGCGGGCAGTACATCGCGCAGAGCACCATCATCCGCGTCGCGGCCGAAAGGCGCCAGGACATCCGCGCGCTGACAACCGCGTCCCGGATGCGCGCCATTCGGAACGGCGCCACCTTCAATGCCGACGACCGGGTCGTACTCGAGTACAAGCTCGTCTCCCGCGGAAGAGAACAGGTGTGGGTGCCCGACAAGGAGGCGCCGCTCGGGTACAAGACGGACGTGCGCGACGTCTTTCTGAAGTACGAGCCGACCAAGACGACGCCGCGCCCGCTGGGCTACGTGCTCCCGCCGTCGATGGCCAAGGTGCTGCCTCTGCTCCTCGACCACGGCATTGTCGTCCACCGCTTCGCGAGGCCGGAGAAGATCGAGCTCGAGGTCTACTACGCCACCGGCGTCCAGCGGAGGGAGTACTTCCAGGGTCACGATCTGAAGGCCGTCGTCGCCGAGAAGGCCACCGAGATTGTGGAGGTCCCGGCTGGCTCGTACTGGATCTCGGCTGCGCAGTCGCGGGGCAACTTGATCGCGTACTTGATGGAGCCCGAGACCGACGACAACCTCATCACGTGGGGTTTTGCGGATCACCTGATTCGCGTGCCCGGCGTCTCGTCGACCGGCGGAGCGCCACAGGCCGCGGCGCTCACGGCGGCGCAGGCCCGCCGCCAGCGCGTGCCGATGATGCGGGTGGTAAGGGAGCAGCCGCTGGCGACGCTCGAGGTCGTGCCCTTCAACCAGTACAACCGGACGCGCTACTACCAAGTGTGGTAGGCGAGCACGCCGGGCATGGGCGGATCATGTCCTGCGTGAGGGACGGTCAGTTCACCGACGACCCGCCCGCTTGGAGCCCCACGCGGCCATGAGTACCTCACGGCGTGGCGCCAACAGGCAGGAAGCTTTCGGGCGTACCTCGGGTGGGAGGTGCCCCGACGCCCGGGGGCTCGCCTGAGGCATTCGGTTTGTCCTGACTCGCAACAATCTCCGGTCCGGACTGGCGCGCTGGGCGGCAGGAGGCGGGGGCATCCCGCCTCCTGGCGGCTGATTATGGGTGGCACTTGACGCCGCGGGCGTGTCTGGGTATAGTTTGTCCCGAAGTCAAACAAACAGCCCCCATCGGTGCGTCTCGTTCTCAACATGGCGACAAAGTCTGGGCGTTTATTGCGTTATTAGTTTGAGGATGTAACAAATGCGCCGGATCAACCCGTCCCGCTTCGCCGTCGCCAAGCGTGGCACGAGTCGCGAGATCAACCGCCAGATCGTGCTCAATCTCATTCGCTCCCACCAGCCCATCTCGCGCGCCGACCTGGCCCGCCTCATGGCCGTCAGCCGCGGCACGGTCACGCTCATCGTCAATGGCCTCATCGCCGAGAAACTGGTGTTCGAGGGCGCCACCGGCGAGACCGTGCGGGGCCGGAAGCCCACGTTTCTCTACATCGACGCGCGCCGGCGGACGGTCGTGGCCGCAGACATCCGGGCCAGCGAGACGTTCCTCATGCTCGCCGACCTCCTCGGCAAGCCGCTCACGGGCGTGATCTCGTTCCCGACCGATCGCGATCCGAAGGCGCTCGTCCAGGTGCTGGCGGCGCGTATCGGCCGCCTGCTGGCCGAGCATCCCGAGGCGGGCACCTGCGAAGGCATCGGCGTGGTGGTCCCGGGAATGGTCGAGCACGCGACCATGCGCGTCCTGCACGCGCCGACGCTCGGCTGGCGCAACGTGGATCTGCGCGAGCCGCTGGCGGCCGCCACCGGACTTCGCGTGCAGATCGAGAACTCCGGGCGCGCCTGCGCCCTGGCCCAAATGTGGGCCCTGGGCGGGGGAGCCCCGGTTCCCAGTCACGGCGACCTCGTGTTTGTCAGCGTCTCGGACGGCGTCGGCGTCGGCGTGATCATGAACGGCGAGGTCCTGCGGGGTCGTCACAACATCGCCGGCGAGTTCGGCCACGTCGCGCTCTCCCTCGAGGGCCCGCGCTGCTCGTGTGGGTCCAACGGCTGCTGGGAAGCGTACATCTCGAATCGCGCCACGCTCGCCCGGTACTTCGGGCGCCCGGCCCACACCGGCCCGCAGGATGCCGGGCACCGGCACTTCACGGTCGGGGATCTGATCGCCCGCGCGCGCGGCGGCGACGCCAAGGCGATCGCGGCCATCGAGGCCACGGCCCGGTACCTCGGGCTGGGGCTGGCATCGGTCATCAACGCCCTCGACCCGGCGTGCGTCTATGTCGGCGGCGAGATCACCCTCGCCTGGGATCTCATCGAGGGCGCCGTGCGTGCGGCCCTGGCCGAGCGGGCGCTCACGCCCGCCGCCGGCGCGACCGAGATCCGTCCGGTGGCGGCCACCGAACATCCGCGGCTGCAGGGCGCAGCCGCGCTCGTGACCGCGCCAGCGTTCGCCGCGCCCGTGGTGGCCTGAACGCCGGCGCCGAGGAGGAACGACGTTGGACTCCATCGCACCATCCACCTGCATCGTCCGCAATACCGCGGCCCGAAAGGGACGGACGTTCGCCGTCGTGCCGGGAACAACGGCCACGCGGTTCCTCCACTACGGGCGCATCATCCTGGACCCTGGGAGCGAGCCGATGCGGTTCGGGACCGCCAACAGGGAGACGGGCCTGATCTGCCTGCGCGGCGGCGGCACCGTGGCCATCGACGGCACCTCGTACGAACTCGGTCGGTACGACACGGTCTACGCGCCGCGGGAGAGCTCCGTCATCGTGACCGCGGGAGCCGGCGGGTGCGACTTCGCCGAAATCGCCGCCCCGGTCGAGGCACGACACCCTGTGCAGGTCGTGCGCTTCAGCGACGTGAAGACCAACCCGGGTCTGCACTTCGAGACCGGTGGCGAGTCGGCCAAGCGCGAGCTGAACGTCCTCATCGGCAAGAACGTCCAGGCGGGCCGAATCATGGCTGGCGTGACGTTCAGCAAGCCCGGCAACTGGACGTCCTGGCCGCCACACGAGCACGCCGCGATGCTCGAGGAGGCCTACCTCTACATCGACATGCCCGCGCCGGCCTTCGGCGTGCAGCTTGTCTACACCAACCCTCAAGAGCCTGAGCTCGCCGCGGTTGTACGCGAGGGCGACGTTGTGCTGATGCCAGAGGGCTACCACCCGAACGTCGCGGCGCCCGGAAGTCAGATCAACTTCCTGTGGATGATGGCGGCGCGCCGCGAGGACGTGGACCGCCAGTACGGCGTCGTCAACGTGCAACCGGAGTACAGCGCCCTCGGTTCGGGCCTGGACAAGGGGCGATCGGAGCGGACATGAACGCGAAGGGATCGGTCCTAGGGTATCAGTGCATGAGTTGGGCGTCGATCCCGGTCGAGCAAATCAGCGAGGGCATCACGCGCCAGATGATCTGGGGCGATCGCCTGATGATCTGCCGGCTTCATTTCGCCCCGCACGTCGTCACCGCGGTGCATGCGCATCCCCACGAGCAGATCACGATCGTCGAGCGCGGCCACGTGCTCTTCACCATCGAAGGCGAGCAGCGGGTCGCGCACGCGGGCGACGTCCTGCACTTCCCCTCCGAGATCAACCATGGCGCGACGATGCTCGACGAGGAGGTGGTGCTCATCGACATCTTCTCGCCCATCCGGGAGGACTTCCTGCCGGCCACGTAGGCCGCGCGGCGGAGAGTTATGGGACCCGATCTCTTCAGACTCGACGGCAGAGTGGCCCTCGTCACCGGATCCTCTCGCGGCCTGGGCGCCGGCATGGCGATGGCCCTTGGTGCGGCGGGCGCCCAGATCGTCCTCCACGATCGCGACGCGCCGCGTGAGACCGAGGCCCGCCTCGCGTCGTTGGGCGTGCAGACGGTATCAGTGGCTGCGGACCTCGCCGACCGGGGCGCCGCGGACCGCCTGGTGGCGGAGGCGCTGGCCGCGATGGGACGGATCGACATCCTCGTGAACAACGCCGGCATCATCCGCCGCGAACCGGCGGCCACGCACGGCGACGAGGACTGGGACGCGGTCCTCGAGATCAACCTGACGGCGGTCTTCCGCCTCTCGCGTGCCGTGGGCGCCCACATGATCGAGCGCGGCCAGGGCGGGAAGATCGTCAATATCGCCTCGCTCCTCTCCTTCCAGGGCGGCATCACCGTGCCCGGCTACGCGGCGGCCAAGGGGGGCGTGGCGCAGCTCACGAAGGCGCTCGCCAACGAGTGGGCGCCGCACCGCATCTCGGTGAACGCCATCGCGCCGGGGTACATGGCGACCGACAACACGGCTCCCCTCAGGGCCGACGACGCGCGTGCCCGGCAGATTCTCGAGCGCATCCCGGCCGGCCGGTGGGGCGCCCCGGAGGACCTGGCCGGGCCGGTCATCTTCCTGGCCTCGGCCGCATCGGACTACGTCACGGGCCACGTGCTCGTCGTGGATGGCGGCTGGATGGCCAGGTGAGGACGCGATGAGCAGCCGCATCCCGTTCATCGGCGCCTTCGCGCGGCTTGTCGGCCCCGCAGCCCTCACCGCCGCCGGCATGATCGGCGCCGGTGCCGTCGCGACGCGGCTGCTGGCCGGCGCGTGGTTCGGCTTCGATCTCCTGTGGGTGGCGCTCTACGTGATCCCGATGGTTATCTTCACGCTGGACTCGGCCTCGCGCGTCGCCGTGTTCTCCGGCGGTCGCGGGATGATGACCATGATCCGGGAAGACATCGGCACCTGGCTCGCGTGGGGCATCTTCATCCCGATGTTCCTCGTCAACATCGTTGTCGCCATGAGCCAGGCCTCGGCGATGGTCGAGGGTGTGTACGGGGCGCTCGGGAAGCTGCCCCCAACCGGAGGAAGTCCGGCGGTGCTGATCGTCTCCGTCGTGGTGACGGCCATCACGCTGGCGGCCGCCGTGCTCGGCGGCTACAAACGCGTCGAGACGGTGATGACCGGGCTGCTCCTGGTCATCCTGTTGTCGTTCATCATCGTTGCCATCAAGGGGCTGCTCGACTGGCGGACGTGGATCGAACTAGGCCGAGGCCTGGCCCCGCAGATTCCGGCGCCCGAGCCCGTGTTCGGGACCGCGGCGCGCGGGCGCGACGGGCTGACGCAGGTCATGGGCATCGCCGGCCAGGCGCTGCCGCCGGCCGTGTTCCTGTCGTACGGCTATCTTGCCAAGAACGCCGGCTACTCGACGGCGGACGTCAAGCAGGCGTTCTGGAAGACCGTGCAGAACCTGGGGATCATTTGGGGGCTCTTCTCGGTCGTCGTCATCGTGGCCGGTGCGACCGCGCTGCACGCCGTCTACACAGGGACCGGTCCCTCCTACCTCGGCGTCAGCCACTACTCGCAGATCGAGAGCATTCCGGTGGCCGGACAGGTGCTCGGCCCTGCGTTTCCCGGTGCGCTGAGCTTCCTTGCACCGCGCTTCTTCTCGCTCGGCCTCGTCGCCGCCGGGTTCACGACACTGATTTCCGTGGCGCTGACGATGACCTACTTCTGCGTCGACATGTGGAAGAAGGACTGGCACTTCACCACGGCCAACACCCGCTTCCGCAACGTGTTCGGTGCGTGGATCGCCATCCCGGCACTCGTCGCGCCCTTCTGGCAGCTCCCGGCCCTGCTCAAGGCCATCCTGGCGATGGTCGGGAACCTGCTGCTCGCGCCTGTGGCGGTGCTGGTCATCTGGTACTTCGTCAACCAGCGGCACCTCGGCGAGTTCAAGGCGAATGTCGGCCGCAATCTCGTGCTCGGCATCACGGTGCTCTTTTCGTTCGTGCTCGTCGTCAACGGTGTGGTGGGGCTCTTCAGATGAGCGTGACACCTGGTCGATCCGACATCGTGCGACAGATCGAGGCCACGGGCGTCGTGGCTGTGATCCGGCTGACGGATGCGAAGGCGTTGCGGGCCGTGGCCGAAGCCTTGCTCGCGGGTGGTGTTCGTGCCCTGGAAGTGACGATGACCGTGCCGCGGGCCGTGCCGCTCATCGAGGAGCTGGTTACGACGCTTCCGCCGGATGTGCTGGTCGGCGCCGGCACAGTCCTCGACGCGGACACGGCGCGGCAGGTGATTCTCGCGGGCGCCAGGTTCGTCGTGGGGCCGGTGTTCCGCCATGGGCTCATCGAGACGTGCCACCGGTACGACATTCCCGCGATGCCCGGCTGTTTCTCGCCGACCGAGATCCTCGCCGCGTGGGATGCGGGCGCGGACATCGTCAAGGTGTTCCCGGCGACCGCCCTGGGACCGGGGTACTTCAAGGACGTCCGCGGCCCGTTGCCGCAGGTCCGGCTGATGCCGACCGGAGGCGTCACGCGCGAGAACGCGGGCGAGTGGATCCGGGCGGGCGCCGTGGCCATCGGCGTCGGCACGGCACTCGTGGACAGGAAAGCGGTGGCCGAGGGCCGCTTCGACAACATCACGTCGCTGGCGCGCCACTTCGTCGAAGCCGTGCGGTCTGCCCGCGGTGCCGCGACCTGAGGGAGCGAGCATGAAGACCGTCTGTTTCGGCGAGATCATGCTGCGGCTGAGCCCGCCGGGGTTCGAGCGGCTCTTCCAGTCGCCCGTGCTGCAGGCGACCTTCGGCGGGGGCGAGGCCAACGTGGCGGTGAGCCTCGCGCACTTCGGGTGTGACAGTCACTATGTGACACGCGTGCCGGCGAACCCGATCGGGGACGGCGCCATCCGCGCGCTGCGCGCCGAGGGCGTGGACGTGAGCCGGGTGGTGCGCGGGGGCTCGCGCCTCGGCATCTACTTCGCGGAGACCGGCGCGAGCCAGCGGCCGTCCACCGTCGTCTACGACCGGGCGCACGCGGCGATTGCCGAGATTCAGCCAGGGAGCGTGAGCTGGGACGAGCTCCTCGCCGGCGCCTCCTGGTTCCACTGCACCGGGATCACGCCGGCGCTCAGCCCGTCCGCGGCGGCGTGCACCAGAGAGGCCATCGAGGCGGCGAGGCGGGCCGGGGCCAGCGTGAGCGTGGATCTCAATTACCGAAGGAAGCTCTGGTCGGAGCACGACGCCCAGCGGACCATGCGCCCCCTGATGCCGCTGGTGGACGTGGTCATCGCGAACGAGGAGGACCTGCAGTCGGTGCTCGGCATCGAGGTGCCCCAGACCGACGTGACCGGCGCGTCGCTCAGCGTGGAAGGCTACCGGGCCGCTGCGGAGCGTGTCGCGTCCGAGTTCGGCGTGAAACAGGTGGCCGTCACGCTGCGCGAGAGCCTGTCGGCCAGCGACAACGCCTGGAGCGCGGTGCTGTTCGACGCGCCCACGAGCAGTTTCCACCGGAGCCAGCGTTACACCGTCCGCCTGGTCGATCGGATCGGCGGCGGCGACAGCTTCGCGGCGGGCCTGATCTTCGGCCTGCTGTCGGGGCGGGACAGCGGAGCCTCGCTGCGGTTCGCCGTCGCGGCGAGCGCCCTGAAGCAGACCATTCCGGGTGATTTCAATCGCGTGACAGTCAAGGAAGTGGAACAGCTCGCCGGCGGGGACGCTAGCGGGAGGGTCCAGCGGTAGAGACGCGGCCGGAGGAACCGGCGGCAGACGCCGAGGGGGGAACAGTCATGATGAAGTGCATACAGAGGATCGCCATCGTCGGCATCCTGATGCTGCTGGCGTGGCCGGCGGCCGCTCAGGACTATCGCGCCCGCGTCCAGGGGGCGGTGCTCGACGAGAGCAAGGCGGCGCTGCCGGGAGCCACGGTCACGGTGACCAACGACGGCACCGGCGTCGCCATGTTCCGTGTGACGGACGATCAGGGACGCTACCTGTTCGACTTCGTCGAGCCCGGCAGCTACAGCATTGTCGCCGAACTCACCGGGTTCAAGAAGGCGGAGCGCAAGGGCGTGCGCGTCCAGCAGCGCGGCGACGTGACGGTGGACCTGCTGATGGCGATCGGCGCCATCGAGGAGACCATCACCGTTCAGGCCGAGGCCGTGACCGTGCAGCTCAACTCGAGCAACTCGCAGATCACGCTCGAGCGCCAGCTCATCGACCAGATGCCGACCAGCGGGCGCAACCCGTACAATCTGGCCATGCTCGACCCGACCTACAACCCGGGCGTCGGCAGCACTGCGAACGAGAACCGGCCGTACCACCACGCGTTCGCCAACGACTACGACGCCGGCGGCGGGACGCGCCGGGCCAACAACGTGCTGCTCGACGGCGTGCCGCTGGGCCAGAGCTATAAGACGTCGTACACGCCGTCGATGGACGCCGTCGAGGAGATCACGGTTCTCAAGAACAGCGTGGATGCCGAGAACGGCAACAGCCTGGGCGGGATCATCAGTTTGAACATGAAATCGGGCACCAACGAGATGCGCGGCTCCGCGTACGTGTTCAGTCGTAACCCGAGCATGAACGCGCGAGCGGACGCGACCCTTCTGGTCACGCCGACGACCGACTTGAGCACGCGGCGGGGCACGGAGCTCACCATGTTCGGCGGCACGTTCGGCGGGCCGATCAAGAAGAACAAGATCTTCAGCTTCACGTCATACGAAGACTGGAACGACAGCCGGCCGCTCACCGTCGTCCGCACGGTGCCAACCGAGCTCGAACGCCGCGGCGACTTCAGCCAGTCGGTGCTCAACGGCCGCGTACGGACCATCTATAACCCGTATACGTCGGTGATCAACCCGGCCACCAACCGCGTGGTGCGGACACCCTTCACGGGCAACGTGATTCCCGCGAATCTGATCGACCCGGTCGCGCTCAAGATGCTGGCCGAAATCCCGATGCCGAACCTGCCGGGAAACGTCGACAACCTGCAGTACGGCGTCTACGACCAGACCGACTACTGGAACTTCTCCGAACGCGTCGACATGAACTTCAGCGACAGTTGGCGCATGTTCGTCCGCTACGGTCAGTTCAAGGCGAACCTGTACCAGCAGAATCCCACCGACGCCGGGTACTTCCCGCTCTCGGGCAGCAACCGCTACGGGATGAGCGTCGCCGCCGACAGCGTCTGGATCATGTCGAACGCGATGACCCTGAACGTGCGGGGCAGCTACTACAACATGACGGACGAGTTCTACAACCCGTCGCTCGAGCTGGGCGCGGAGGGACTCGAAGACTACTGGCCGGGAAACCCGTGGTACTCGTCGCTCTATAACAGCGGCTACGTGTACCATCCGGCGCTGGATGTGATCCCGACCGGAACCAGTACGGCCAACCGACTGGGCCGTGGGGGGCGCGAGTGGTACCAGCACCCGGACGCTTGGAACGCCTCGGCGCGGATGAACTGGTACAGGGGCGAGCACAGCATGAAGTGGGGCGGCGAGATGCGCGCATCGTACGGCGAGGCCGCCCGGTTCGAGCCGATCAACTGGGTGTTCAACTCGACGCTCACGGCCAACAGCTCCGACAGCCCGGACACCACGAACACCGGCAACCAGTGGGCCAGCTTCCTCCTGGGTGTGCTCGACGGCAACAGCTCGGCGCGCCTCGTGCCGCTGCAGACCGTGAACTACAAGGGGTACTCCGCGTACTTCCAGGACGACTGGCGGGTGAACGATCGGCTCACGCTGAACCTCGGGCTGCGGTGGGAGTACGAACCGGGCCCTGTCGATCCGAACTACCGCCTCTCGCAGCGACTGGACCTGACGCAGCCGATCCCGGAGATGCAGACGACGCCGCCCAACATGCCCGCTCAGGCCCTGCAGCTCATGGCCAGCAAGGGCTACAGCTACATCTACAGCGGCGCCTGGATCTTCACGAGCGAAAGCAACCCGCACGCCTGGAAGCCGTCGCCATGGAACGTCATGCCGCGCGTCGGCATCAACTACCGGATGGGCGACGACGCAGTCGCGCGATTCGGCTACGCGCGGTACCTGATGCCGACTTCGAACGTCCGCGACACGCTCGGCGATTTCGTCAACCAGTACGCCGGCTACGCGCAGACGACGACCACGCTGGGCCTGGCCGTCGGCGTACCCAGGCAGACCCTGGCCAACCCCTATCCCGCGGGACTGAACCCGGTCATCGAGCCGTACGGCCAGGCCTACGGCCGGTACACCAACCTGGGCAGCTCCGTGACACTCGACCAGTACGAGATCCGGCCGCAGATCAACGACCGGTTCAACTTCTCGTACCAGCGGAAGATCTGGGGCGGCATCATCGCGGACGTCAGCTACTTCTTCAACCTCGGGTCGCGGGTGCCCTACGCCATCGACCTCAACATGATGGACCCGGCATTCCGGTACGAGTACAAGACCGCGCTGAACGCCCAGGTCGCGAACCCCTTCCGCAACTACCTGACGCCAGACAAGTTCCCGGGCTCGCTGCGGAACCCCTCGACCGTCTCGCTCGGCAGCCTGCTCAAGCCGTACCCGCAGTACACGGCCATCAATCAGGCCAACACGAACGGAAAGTCGTCGCGGTCGCACACCTTCGAGATCCGCGCGCAGCGGCCGTTCACGAAGGGCATCAGCTTCGTCGTGGCCTACGGGTACAGCAGTGAGAAGATCCAGCAGTGGTACGATGACCTGGCCCAGTACCGGGTCCTGACGAGCGGCGGTGAGGAGGGCTGGACGTGGGAGCCCGTTGCCGATGTGCCGCGCCACCGCTTCACGGGTGCGGTGACGTATCAGATCCCGGTCGGCAAGGACCGTCAGTTCGGCTCCGACATGCCGGCGGCTCTCGACTGGGTCATCGGCGGCTGGCAGTACTCGCTCGCAACGAGGATGTACTCGGGCCGTCCGCTCCTCTTCGGGAACTACGTGGTGAGCGGCAACCCGAAGCTGGACAATCCGACCCGCGACCGCTGGTTCGACACCAGCATGTTCAGGGTCGCCGACAGCTTCACGCCTCGGTCCAACCCGCGCTACTACGACGGGCTGAGTGGGCCGGGCTGGGCCGTGACCGACATGACCCTGACGAAGATGTTCGCCTTCGGCCAGCGCTACAAGCTCGAGGCGCGCATCGAGGCGTACAACGCGTTCAACCAGATCATCTGGGACAACCCGGACTTGACGCTGTCCAGCGCGAACTTCGGCAAGGTGACGCGGAAGCGCGTGGACGGCAACGGCCGCGAGTTCCAGGCCGGCGTGCGGTTCATCTTCTGATGAGCCGCTGACTCGTGTCACCGCCGTTCCCGGGCGCGTGCCGCGCCCGGGAGCGGCGTTCTCGTGTTCGGGACGTGCCGCATGAATCGACGCACCGCACTCCGACGCCTCCTGGCCGGCGGCGGCGCTGCGGCCGGCCTGGCGCTCACATCGCGCGGTCTGTTCGCGCAGGACGCGGTTGTTCCGAGCCCGGTGGCCGCCACCACGTCCGGCCGGATCCGTGGCCTGACGAGTGGCAACATCCACGTGTTCAAAGGCGTGCGCTACGGGGCCGACACCGCGCCCCGCCGCTTCCTGCCCCCGGTACCGCCCGAGCCGTGGACGGACGTGCGCGATGCGCTCGAATTCGGTCCGGTCGCGCCACAGCCCACGGGCCAGAAATGGGTCCTCGGCGAGGATTGCCTCCACCTCAACATCTGGACGCCCGGCCTCCGCGACGGCGCGAAGCGCCCGGTCATGGTCTGGTTTCACCCGGGCGCCTATTCGAGCGACACGAGCAACCGTATCGAGACCGATGGCGCACGCCTCAGCCGCCGCGGTGACGTGGTTGCGGTGACGGTCAACCACCGCCTGAACGCGCTCGGGTACCTCTACCTCGCCGCATTTGGCGGTCCCGAGCTTGCCGATTCGGGGAACGTCGGGCAGCTGGATCTCATCCTGGCCCTGCAGTGGGTCCGCGACAACATCGCGGAGTTCGGCGGTGATCCAGACAACGTGACAATCTTCGGACAGTCAGGCGGCGGCGCGAAGTGTGCCACCCTCATGGCCATGCCCGCCGCGGCCGGGCTCTTTCACCGCGTGTGGACGATGAGCGGGCAGCAGATTACGGCGAGCCGGATCGAGACCGCGACGACGCACGCCCAGCAGTTGCTCGACGCCATCGGGCTGACGCGCGAGCGCGTCGCGGATCTCAAGACCCTCCCGATGGAGCGGCTCGTCAAGGTCAGCCGAGCGCCCCGTTACCTGGGGCCCGTGAAGGACGGCCGGTCTCTGCCGCGCGACCCATTCGATCCCGACGCGCCGCCGCAGTCGGCGCGCATTCCCATGGTGCTCGGCAACACGCACGACGAGACCCGCACGCTCATCGGCCGCGGCGACCCCGCGCTGTTCGAGCTGACATGGGAAACGCTCCTGCCGAAGCTGCAGGCGAACTCGTCGTTCATGGGGAGCCTCGACCGCGCGCAGGTGATCGCGGCCTACCGGAAGATGTACCCGGACTACTCACCGGCGGATGTCTTCTTCGCGGCGACCACGGCGTCCCGCTCCTGGCGTGGCCAGGTCATCGAGGCCGACCGACGGGCCGAGTCGCCGGAGAGCGCCGGCCGCACATGGGTATTCCAGCTCGACTGGGGCTCGCCGGTCGACGGCGGGAAGTGGAAGGCCCACCACGGCCTCGACGTGCCGCTCGTGTTCGACAACGCGCCGCTGGCGCCGCACCTGGTCGGGACGGGTCCCGGCGCTCAACGGGTGGCCGACCAGATGAGCGCGGCGTGTATCGCCTTCGCGCGGACGGGCAATCCCAACACGAAGGGCATTCCCGAGTGGCCGGCTTTTGACCTCACGCGGCGCGCGACGATGGTGTTCGACCAGGTGTCGAAGGTCGTGGAGGATCCGCGCGGCGACGAGCGGCGCCTGTTCGCGCAGGTGCCTTACGTTCAGCCAGGAACCTGACGCCGGTAGGTTCGAGCGCCGTGCGCGGCGGAGGAGGCGAGACGCTCATGCACACCGTCTGGCTGCGTCGTGCCGGGCTCGCGTGCGCGGCCGCCCTGGTGGCGGGCGCGATCGGCGGGGCCCAGGTGCCCGCACCGGCACCTCCGGAGCCCGGCCTCCTGTTCTACCTGTCGGGCAGCCGCGGTCTCACCGCCGATTGGACGGCCGGCGGGGATCCCGAGCCCAACTTCGCGAGCGAGGTCGAGATCGTGGCAGACGGGGCCGTCGGCCCCGCGATCCAGTGCGGCCACACCCAGGTCTATGCGTACCGGGCTCCCGGGAACATCTACGCTGAGCGCGGCACATTGGCGTTCTTCTGGCGGTCGCGCGAGCCCGTGTCGCCGACCGAGTTTCCCGTCTTCCGCGTCGGCTACGGCGACCACTCCAGCTGGGACATGACCTGGCTGCGCATCGACTACAACGGCAAGCCCGGCTTCGATGCCTTCGTCACCGATGTCAGCCTGGCCCGCACCCGCGTGTCGTACGCGATGCCCGAGTTCCCGGGCCAGAGCGAGTGGGTGCACCTTGCACTTGCGTGGGACGAAACAGAGGGGATCCGCTTCTACGTCGACGGGCGGATGGTGGCGGCACAGAAGGCCCGGGCGGTGTTCGCGGCCGCGCTGGACCAGTTCGGGCCCCACTCCCGGATCATCAGCCCGTACCAGGTGCAGAGCGCGTACAACTTCGTGCGCGGCGGCGACATCGACGAGCTCCGCATCTATGACCGGATGATTGGCGATGCGGCCGTCGCGGCACTGGCGCAAGGCCGGGCGCCCGGCCCGCTGCCGTCGTTCTCCCGCACGCCTGCCGAGCCGCGCTGGCGCGACGAGTGGTGGCTCCGCCACGGCTGGAACCGTCCGGACGACCCGCCCCCGGCCCTCGAGGCGCCAGCCGTGCGGGTGCGGAAGGTCGGCATTCACGACGTCTACGACATCAAGCGCTGGTGGTGGAAGGGGACCGACGGCATCCGCGAGACCACGTGGCCCGGCGTCTTCAACCGCTCGCGCCTTCCCGGCCGCACCGACTATTTCGTCCTGCCCGACTGGGACTGCTACTCGGTGTCTGGCGAGTCGGTCTTCTTCACGCTGCCCGATGAGCCGTGGAACCATCTCGAGGTCAGCGGCGCGGCGATCGGGTCGTTCGCGCTCGTGCCTGCCGGCGTCCGGCCGCCCGATCCGACCGCGCCGGCGTCCGCGTCGAGCCGGGTCGAGGCGATACCGCTCTTCGAGCGCCCAATGAGCCAGGAGCGGACCTTCCATCGGCTGGCGCAGCCCGTGATTGGCAGACAGATCCGCTTCACGAACGTCGAACAAGAGACCCCCATCGGCGAGTTCGACGCCTACCACGTGACGCCCGGCGCCGCACCTGCCGGCGTCGGGACGCTTCACTACCGCCTGACCGGCCTCGTCGAGCCGATGTACCCGTCCATCCGGGAGGCTCTCGCCTTCGTCGACGGCAGGTACCTGGCCGACGAGCGCTCGATGATGGTGGGCCTGCCAGCGTCGCCGGGGATCCCGCGCGTGAGCCGCACGAACCAGTCGCCTGGCCTGCCGCTCGTGCACGTGTTCATTCCGTCCGATTTCCGCGACACCCGCCTCGGATCCTGGCGCGCGGGCAACTCCTACACGTGGACGAACCTCGACGGCGGACTCGACGGGATCGCCATCGATCTCCCGGCCCTAGATGTCAGGCCCACACACGGCGACCTCTTCCCGCTGAACATTTCGATCAAGGACCCGATCTGGCCGCTGCGGTCGATGCTCGACTTCAGCTTCTCCGTGAAGCCGGGAGAGGCGCATACGCTGTGGCTCGATCTGCGCGACCGCATCCTGCCGCGGGGGGCCGGCCTCTATCTGACCATTGCCGGCGCTGGTGCCGACTTCGGGCCGGCTGCCCTCGAGGGGGCCGACGTCAGACTCGTCTTCAAGCCGGCCGCCGACGCGAAAGCCGAGCACGTGCTCGACCGGTTCACCCAAGTTCGCGACAACTTCGCCCAGATCATCGAGGAACGGCCCAACACGAGACGGCTCTCGCTGTACGCGAGATTCGAGACCGATCTGTCCGACCTGCTGGCAATCGACCCGCAGCACCCGCGCGGGCGCGAGTACTGGTACGAGTTCAACCGCGAGCAGCCGCGCCCCGCCTTCGCCCTGACGCCCGTGCCGGAGGGCACGCCCCGCTGGGCGGCGAGGCAGGTGGAGTACCTACGCTACGTCAAGCGCTTCGTCAACTGGTTCATCGACCACCGTCAGATCGCAAACGGTGAGTTCGGTGGTGGCCTGTCGGACGATGGCGACCTGACGAACTGGTGGCCGGGCACCGCTCTGATGGGCGTCGCGCCCGAGAAGATCCGGGCTTCGCTCCTGCGCGAACTGGACGCCTTCTACGAACAGGGCCTGTTCACGAACGGTCTGTCGACGATTCAGACCGACGAACTGCACACGTGGTGAAGGGCATCAGGGCGTTTCGGGGCATCGGTCTGTCGGCGCACCTGAAGCAGGAGTAGGCGGATCGGTGAGATTACAGACGACATCGGGTGTGACATGAGCAACAGGGGAATCCAACGGACGCGAAGGCGCGCCAGCGCGGTGCTGCCGCTCACCATCGTCGCCATGATGTGCCCGTCGGCCCAGTCAGGCCTGGCCCAGGAGGCGTCCGGCGCCCAGATCCTCGAGACCATGAAGCGCGCGACGGTGTTCATGGTCGAGAAGGTGAGTACGCGCGGCGGCTACGTCTGGTCGTATCTGCCGGACCTGTCGCGGCGCTGGGGCGAGCTCGAAGCCCGCGACACGCAGATCTGGATCCAGCCGCCGGGCACGCCGACGATGGGCCACCTGTTCCTCGACGCGTACCACGCGACGGGTGACGAGTACTACTACCAGGCCGCTGAGAAGGTCGCGGGCGCGCTGATTTGGGGCCAGCATCCCTCCGGCGGCTGGAACTACTTGGTCGACTTCGCCGGCGACGCGTCGCTGCGCGACTGGTACGCCAGCATCGGACATAACGGCTGGCGCCTCGAGGAGTTTCGGCACTACTGGGGCAACGCGACCTTCGACGACGCCGGCACGGCCGAGGCGTCGAAGTTCCTCCTACGCCTCTATCTCGAGAAGCTCGATCCCCGGTACAAGCCAGCCCTCGACCGCGCCATCCAGTTCGTGATCGAGAGCCAGTACCCCATCGGCACGTGGCCTCAGCGTTATCCGCTCACGTCGGAGTTCTCGCACCATGGCAGACCCGACTACACCTCGTACTCGACGTTCAACGACGATGTGGCCGCGGAGAACATCGACTTCCTGGTGATGTGCTACCAGACCCTCGGCGATCGGCGCCTGCTCGATTCGATCGGCCGGGGGATGAACGCGTTCATCGTGACTCAGCAGGGGCAGCCGCAGCCCGGCTGGGGCCTTCAGTACACGGCGGACCTGAAGCCTGTCGGCGCGCGCTCGTACGAGCCGGACGCCCTCGTCACGCACACGACAGCGACGAACCTCGAGCGGCTGATGCAGTTCTACCGGCTGACCGGCGAGGCCAAGTTCCTGGCGCGGATTCCCGAGGCCATAGACTGGCTGGAGAGCCTCGCGCTTCCACCCGGCGTGGCGCCTCAGGGCCGCACGCATCCGACGTTCATCGAGATCGGCACCAACAGGCCGCTCTACGTGCACCGCGAAGGCTCGAATGTGGAGAACGGCCGGTACTACGTGGACGGTAACCCGGCCAACACGCTGGCCCATTACAGTTCGTTCCGGCGCATCGACATCGCCGGGCTGCGGAAGCACTACGCCGAGGCGAAGGCGACGCCGCCCGAGGTGGCGGCGAAGGACTCGCCGCTGCGTCCGGGAGCCGGACTGCGCCCGCTGCCGCGGTTCTTCGCCGTGGAGCAGCGGCCTGATGCCCAGTCTGGTCCGGTCATCGCGGCCCTCACCGCAGAGGGCTACTGGCTGGTGCCACTCGGCACGAACAGCTACCCGTACCGGGGGAAGGGCTCGACGACGGCTTCGCCCGGCGACTACTCGCGGACGCACGTGGGCGACGAGACCGACACGTCGCCGTTTCCCGACGACACGATCATGGGCATCTCTGTTGCGGCCTACGTGCGCAACATGAGCGTGCTCATCCGCGCACTGGAGTCCGCGAAGTGAGGCCCAGCCTCTCCACGGTTGTCGCCCTGACCTCGTGCGCGGCAACGGCAGCGCTACTGGCGCTTGGACTGCCTGGGCGGCCGGCTGCGGATGTCACCAGCCGTCTTGAAGGCCGAGCAGACGTGCCACCGAGTGACGTTCGTCCGTGGCCGTCGAGACGTCTCGCCCCCCCCGAGGGCGGCGCATCAGCGGGCCAGGGTCCTCTCACTTGGGCTGTCGACGGCCTCACGACCATCGGTGGCCATCCGGTCACCGTCGTGGGCGCCCCCCGCGTCGTCGAAGACCCGGACGGCAAGGCCGTCGAGTTCGACGGTGTGGACGACGGCCTCTTCGTCGAGTACAACCCGCTAGCCGGCCTGGAGCGCTTCACCATCGAGGTGGTGTTCGCGCCGGCACCCGACGGCCACCAAGAGCAGCGCTTCGTGCACGTCGAGGAGAACGGCACGGGCAACCGCGCCCTCATCGAGCTGCGGCTTCTGCCGGACGCCGTGTGGTGCCTCGACACCTTCCTGCGTCATGGGGACGCGTCGCTCACGCTCATCGACCGGGCTCGCACGCATGCGACCGGCGTCTGGCACACGGCGGCGCTCGCGTTCGAGGGGCAGACGATGACGCACTACGTCGATGGTGCGATGCAGGGCTCGGGGACCGTGGCGTTCAAACCGCTGGGGCCCGGGCGGACCTCGCTCGGGGTCCGGCAGAACCTCGTGTCTCACTTCAAGGGTCGGATCCGGCTTCTTCGCGTCACGCCGGATGCCGTCGAACCAGACAGCCTGCTGAAGGTGCGCCGGTGAGAATCCGCGCGATCGGTAGGGCAGCCTGCGTGCTGGCGGTCGCCAGCCTGTGGTCGGGGCCGGTTCTTGCACAAGGCCCTCCTGCGCCGACCGTCCAGGATTGGCCGCAGGTCATTGCCCTGTGGCCCGAGGGCGTGCCCGGGGCGAAGCCGGGCGGCGGAGAAGAACGGCTCGTGGACGGTCGCGTATACAACGTGCAGGCGCCCACGCTGATCTGCTACTCACCTGCCGGCGCTCCTTCGGGCACTGCCGTGATCGTGTGCCCGGGTGGCGGGTACGCCAGGCTCGCGATGACGAACGAGGCGGCTGGTGTCACTGAGCGGCTCACCGCGGTCGGAGCCACGGTGTTCGTGTTGAAGTACCGCCTGGCCGAGTACGGGCACCCGGCACCTCTGCAGGACGTGCTCAGGGCCGTCCGCCTCGTACGCACGCGGGCCGCGGAGTTCGGTGTCCGGCCCGATCGCGTCGGCGTCTTCGGCGCGTCGGCTGGCGGCCACTTGGCCGCTTCGGCCGCGACGCTGTTCGACACGCCGGAAGGGCGAACCGGCGCGGGTCTCGACGCCACGAGCGCCAGGCCCGATTTCGTCGCGCTCCTGTACCCGGTGATCACCATGCGCGACCCGCACGCTCACGCCGGCTCACGGGAGAGCCTGCTCGGCAAGCGGCCCGACGCCGGGCTCGTGGACCGGCTGTCGCTCGAGACGCAGGTCACGAGCCACACGCCGCCGGTGTTCCTCGTGCACACCGCCGAGGATCGGAGCGTCCCGATCGAAAACAGCGTGCTGTTTCTGCAGGCCCTGCGCCGCGCCGGGGTCCCGGTCGAGGCGCACTTCTTCGAGAAGGGCCCGCACGGCTTCGGCGTGGGCCCCAGCCTGGGCACGACGTCCGGCTGGGTCGATCGGTGGATCGACTGGATGCGCGCGCGCGGCTGGCTGACGCCGTGAGCGGAGGGCAATGATGAGACGGATCCTGATGGCGTGCGCGGTGTGCGTGGCCGCGCTGATGCTGGCGCCAGCGAACGGGCAGGCCCCGGCCGGAAGGCTCGCGCAGCCTGACGCCCCGGCCGACTGGGCCCGCGGAATCGAGGGCCAGCGCAAGGCGGACCTTGGCAACGGGTACTATCTCAACCCGATCGTGGCGGGCGACCACCCGGATCCCTCCATCCTGAGGGACGGCGACGACTACTACATGACGTTCTCGTCGTTCGACGCCTACCCGGGCCTGCTCATCTGGCACTCGCGCGACCTGATCAACTGGCAGCCCGTCGGCCCGGCCCTCTTCAAGAACGTCGGGGCTGTCTGGGCGCCGGATCTCATCAAGCACGGGAACCGCTACTACATCTACTTCCCGGGCATCGCCCCGTACCGCTCGAACTACGTGGTGTGGGCCGACGACATCCGCGGCCCGTGGAGCGATCCCATCGACCTGAAGATCGGCCGCATCGATCCCGGCCATGCGGTCGGCCCCGACGGCACGCGCTATCTGTTCCTGAGCGCGGGCTACCTGGTGCAACTGGCCGATGATGGGCTGTCGGTGGTGGGAGAACCGAAGAAGATCTACGACGGATGGAAGTACCCCGAAGACTGGGTGGTCGAGGGCTTTGCGCAGGAAGGCCCGAAGATCCTGAAGCGCGGCGACTACTATCACATGGTGCTGGCCGAGGGCGGGACCGCCGGCCCGCCGACCGGTCACATGATCGTCTCGGCGCGGTCGAAGACGATTGAAGGCCCGTGGGAGAACTCCCCGTACAACCCGATCGCCCGCACGCAGTCCTCAGCCGAGCGCTGGTGGTCGAAGGGCCACGGCACGCTCGTCGAGGGGCCGGACGAGCGTTGGTACATCGTCTACCACGCGTACGAGAACGGCTTCTACACGCTCGGTCGCCAGGCGCTGCTCGAACCGATCGAATGGACTGATGACGGCTGGTTCCGGACGGCTGGCTACGACCCGACAAAGCCCATTCCCAAACCGGCGGCCCCGGCCGTGCCGCACGGCTTTGCGTTGTCCGACGACTTCTCGTCGAACAAGATGGGCGTCCAGTGGAGCTTCTACAAGGGCACCGACCCGGATCGGGAGCGGTACCGGTACGAGAACGGCAGCCTCGTGTTGATGGCGAAGGGCAAAGGCCCGGCCGACAGCTCACCGCTGTCGTTCGTCACGGGTGATCGTGCCTACGAGATCGAAGTCGAGATCGACGCCGATCCGGAGGCGACGGCAGGGCTACTCCTCTTCTACAGCAGCCGCCTCTATGCGGGCCTGGGGTTCTCGGCGAGGAACTTCTTCATGCACAGCTACGGCCTCGACCGCCAGCAGGGCAAGCCAGCCCACGTCGGGCGCCATCTCTGGATCCGCATCCGCAACGACTGCCACATCGTGACCATGCAGTACAGCGTCGACGGACAGAAGTGGGAGCGTTACGACCGTGGAATGGAACTCTCCGGCTATCACCACAACGTCGCCTACGAGTTCCTGAGCCTGCGTCCGGCGATCTACGCCGCGGGCGCGGGCGAGGTGCGGTTCAGGCACTTCAAGTACCGGGCGCTACCGTAGGGCGTGGAGTGGAAGAGCCCGATGGGAGGTTGCCGGGGTTGCTTCTCGGAACTATTCTGATATCAGGTCCCGGGCCTCCTCGGGCGGCCGACGCCCCTGGGGCAGGTCCCGGCCCTGGGCGAGGTCGCCAAGAAGGAGATGCACTCATGGCTCAGTTGAAAGGCTCGAAGACGCAGGAGAATCTCAAGTACGCGTTTGCCGGCGAATCGCAGGCCAACCGCCGCTACCTCTATTTCGCGAAGTCTGCGGATATCGAGGGCTACCCCGAGGTGGCCGGCCTCTTCCGCGACACCGCCGAAGGTGAGACGGGCCACGCCCACGGGCACCTCGAGTACCTGAAGAAGGTGGGCGATCCCGCAACCGACCTGCCCATCACCGAAGTGGCCGAGATGCTCAAGGCGGCCGTGGCGGGTGAGACGCACGAGTACACCGACATGTATCCCGGCATGGCCAAGACGGCACGCGACGAGGGCTTCGCCGAGATCGCCGACTGGTTCGAGACGCTGGCGAAGGCCGAGCGGTCCCACGCCGGCAAGTTCCAGAAGGCGCTCGACAGCTTCTAGCGATCAGTCCGGTTCGAGACCCGGGCACATGTCCGACAAGCGACCGCCGACACCGGATCTGGACACGATCCGCTACGTTCCGACCGACGGCCTGACCTACAACCCGAACGAGGCCAGGTTCTGGGACAAGGCCGCGCTCGAGAAGGAGCTCATCCGCTCCTTCGATCTGTGCAACGGCTGCCGGATGTGCTTCAAGTTCTGCCAGTCGTTCCCGAGGTTGTTCGCGGGCTACGACGAGCACGGCGACGTGCGGCGCATTCCCGAGGCAACGCGACAGCAGGTCATCGACGAATGCTTCCAGTGCAAGCTCTGCTACACACAGTGCCCGTACACGGAGGCCGAGGGACACGAATTCAAGCTTGACTTCCCGCGCCTCATGCTCCGCGCCAAGGCCGTGCGGCGTCGCGAACATGGCATCCCGCTGCGCGAGCGGTTGCTGGCCAACCCGGATCGCCTCGCGGCGCTGGCCCGGCCCGCCGCGGTCCTGGCGAATTTCGCCAGCACGTTCCGCCCGCACCGGATCCTCATGGAGAAGGTGCTGGGGATCCACCGCGACAAACTGCTGCCCTCGTTCGCGCCCATCTCGTTCGAGGATTGGGCCCGGCGCCAGGACACGCGCGGTAACGGGAGCGCCTCGGGCCCGCCCGTCGTACTCTTCTCGACCTGTTTCGTGAACCACAACCGCCCTGAGATCGGCCAGGCCGCCTATCGCGTCCTGCAGCACAACGGCTGCCGGGTGGCCTGCCCGTCGCTCACGTGCTGCGGCCTGCCGGCCCTAGACGGCGGCGACATCGGGTTCGCGGTCGCGCAGGCGAAGAAGAACGTGCGCACCCTTGCCCCGCTCGTGGAGGAGGGCCACACGGTGGTGGTGCTCAACCCAAGCTGCAGCCTGATGATGCGCCAGGAGTATCCCGAACTGCTCGACGATCCGAGAGAGCCCGACCTGGCTGACGCCACCCGCAGGGTCGCCGCCGCGACACTGGACGTGTCGGAGTTCCTGTTCGCCCTGCGCAAGGAGGGCCGGTTCAAGGAGGACTTCAAGAGCACACCGGCCGGCAACGTCGCCTACCACGCGCCGTGCCACCTTCGGATGCAGAGCGTCGGCTTCCGCGGCCGCGATCTGATGCGCCGCATCCCCCAGGTGAAGCCGATTCTGACGGCCGAGTGCTGCGGGCATGACGGCACCTGGGCCATGAAGACGGAGTACTTCCCGCTCTCGCTCGAGAACGGCGTGAAGGCGTTCGACGGCATGCGGGAGGCGGGAGCCGAGGTCTGGACGAGCGACTGCCCGCTGGCCGCCCTGCAGTTCGAGCAGGCCTGCGGCAAGAAGGTCTTCCACCCCATCGAGGTGCTGGACCGGGCGTACCGGGAAGACGGTTTTCCGACGGCCGTGGAGCCTCCGGACCCCGAGCCCCGCGCTCGGGTGGAGTGACCCCGCGCTTGGGACGTGGATTCCCGGCTTCGGCCCGCGGGACCACTCCCCGCGGGTTCGTGGGACGGTGAGAGTGGCGACTGACGAGAGGACAGACACGTGGCAGCTCTGTTGACCATGTCGGACATCAGGAACAAGCACGACTACGAGGGGACGCGGCCCAACTTCCGCCGTCGCATCATGGTGGCGAAGCAGAAGCGTCGCGTGATTGTCGGCGATCACTGTTCGGTGCACTTCGAGAGCCGCGACACGATGCTCTACCAGGTGCACGAGATGCTGCGAGCCGAGGACAGCTGGAATCGTCCCGGCGCCGTCGAGGGCGAGCTCCACGCCTACAATCCACTGATCTCGCAGCCCGGTGAGCTCTCGGCGACACTGATGCTCGAGTACGAAACGCCGGAGGAGCGGGCCTCGCACTTGCCGGAGTTCGCCGGGATCGACCGGCACCTCTGGCTCCAGATCGGCGATAGCGAGCCCATCCGGGCCGAGTTCGACCGCAGCCAGATCGACGAGCGCGGCGTGTCTTCCGTGCAGTACGTGAAGTGGACGCTCGATCCCCGCCGTGTCGACCTGCTCGGACAGGACGGCACCGTCGTGCGCCTCGTGATCGACCATCCCGCATACCTGGCCCAGGCCGTGATCTCCGAGGACACACGTCGCGAGATCGCCTCCGATCCGCGCTAGCGCGAGTCCAGCACCCATCGGCCAGCGCGTCCCCGGCGTCATCGGCGGACCCATCGGTTCTGATGGCCGCCGCCCGGCCTCGACGAAGGCCGGCGAGAGTCCCTGCCGCCGTCCCGACGGCCCACGATACGGCGCGCTTGACACAGTAAATCAATTGTTGTAGATATATAGATGCGACGCGTTCACCGCGCCGCGTTTATCCAGAGTGGCCGAGGGAACAGGCCCGACGACGCCACAGCAACCTGGCCCGTGTGCCGTGGTGCTACTTCCTGCCCGGGAACGGGAGAGATAAAGCCGGACCGGCTGCATCCGCGGCTCGTGCGATCTCGCTCCTGACCGACCGATTCGTGGCTCGCGTGTGCCTCCCCGGGGCGGCGCGAGAAGGGGAATGTGCATGGTGACGCTCAGCCTCGGCCTGATCGGGCTCGGCGGTGTCGGCTCGGCCGTCGTTGAGGCATGCGGGCGCGGCGAGCGCGCGATGGCGCAGCGCGGATACCGCGTTTCCCTCGACGCCTGCCTCGTCCGCGACCGCCGCAGGCCCCGCCCGGTGCACCCGCCGCGCCTGACCGACGACCCGGAGAGGTTCTTCTCCCGCCGCTACAACGTCGTCGTCGAGACCACGGGCGGTGTCGAACCGGCCCGCTCGCTCGCCCTGCGGGCCATGCGGAATGGGGCGGCGTTCGTCACGGCGAACAAGGCCCTCGTTGCGGCGGCGGGCGGCGACCTCCGGCAAGCCGCCCGGGCCGCCGGCGTCTCCCTTCGCATCGACGCGTGCGCCCTGGCCGGAGTGCCGTTCATCGGGGCCCTCGAGCGCCGGCCCCTGTTCGGCGGTGCCGCCCGTTTCCAGGGGCTGCTCAACGGAACCAGCAACTTCATCCTGACGCGGATGGCGAAGGACGGCCTCTCGGCCGACGACGCGCTCGCCAGGGCTCAGGCCCTCGGCTACGCGGAGCCAGACCCGTCGCGGGATCTGAACGGCCTCGACGCGGCCGACAAGCTCGTCGTGCTGCTGCAGGCGTGCGGCATCGCGGGGGCCACGCCCGAGCGGTTCGCCCGCAAGGACGTGCGTCTTGTCCGGCGGGTCGACATCGAAGCCGCGACGAGCCTTGGAGGCGCGATCAAAGCCGTTGCCGCTGCCGAGCGGCGCGGATCGACCGTCTCGGGATTCGTCGGACCCACCTTCGTGCCGGTCTTGAACCGTCTCGCGCACGTGCATGACGAGTTGAACGCCATCGCGATTGACGGGCCGTTCGTACGCGAGCTGTTCTTCTGCGGTGTAGGGGCAGGTCCCGCCGCCACGGCCGCCACGCTCCTGGACGATGCCATCGAGGCGGCGAGCGGCCCGGACGGAGCCGGCCGCGCGGAGGTGGGTCTGTTACCCGCCCGGCTGGTGCCGCCCGAGCCGTCGTGGTTCGCCCGGCTCGAGTTCGACCGCGGCAGGCCGGGCGACAGCGCGCTGACACGGGCCTTGGCGACGCGTGGGCTCCCGGTGCGGCGGGGCATCCGCGCCGACGGTTCGTGGCACGGGCTCGTCGGCCCGTGCGACGAAGCCCGCGCGATTGCCGCCCTCACGGCGGTCGCGGCGGTCCACGGGGCGACCTGGAATGCGCTCTATGCGCTGGAGGGTTGAGATGCGTGCGGGGCAGGCTGGCGTATCGGTGGTGGTCTGGAAGTTCGGGGGGTCCGTGCTCACCAGCCCGGCGGCGTACCGGCGTTGCGCCCGGGCGGTCGGCACGCACCTGGCGGCGCGGCCACGGGAGCGCATCGTGGCGGTCGTGTCGGCGCTGCGCGGAGAAACCGACCGGCTGCTGTCCCAGGCGAAGTGGTTCGGGGCCACGCCCGATCCCGCCGCACTCGATCTGCTCTGGTCCACGGGCGAGACGCGGTCGGCGGCGCTCCTGGCCCTGGCGATCCGCCAGCGGGGCGTGCCGGCCGACAGCCTCGCGATCCACGAAGCCGGCCTGCGCGCCACGGCGCGCGGATTGAGACTTCGTGTCGATGCGCGGCGCCTCCTTGCCCGTTTGAGCGCGGTTCGGGTCGTGGTCGTGCCGGGCTTCCTCGCCCTCGACAGGCGCGGGCGCATCGTGTCACTCGGCCGCGGGGGATCGGATCTGACGGCGGTCGCCGTCGCGGCGGCGCTTCGCGCCCGTCAGTGCGACCTCATCAAGGACGTGCCCGGGGTGTTCGATGCCGATCCCGGCCGAACGCCATCGGCTCGCCGCTTCGACACGGTCGCCGTCGGCGACCTCCTGGCGCTCGCCGATGGGGGCGCGCGCATCGTCCAAGCCGACGCGTTGCGCCTCGCCAGCCGTACGTGCCTCCCCATCGTCGTGCGCGCGATCGACATCCGCCGAGGTGCCACGCGCATCGAGACAGACGTGTCGGCCCCGGCACGTTGCGCCTGAGAGAAAGGAGCATTCCAGATGTTGTTCAGCACCCGGACCATCCACGCGGCCCAGCCGTCCGAGCCCGAGACGGGAGCACTGGTCGCGCCGATCTTCGCCACGTCGACGTTCGAGCAGCAGGCCCCCGGCATGCACCATGGCTTCGACTACTCGCGGACGAACAACCCCACGCGAGCCAGGCTCGAACACCTGCTGGCCGACCTCGAAGGCGGGGCGCAGGCCGCCGTCTTCGCCTCGGGCCTCGCTGCCGAGAACGCCGTGCTGCAGGCCTTCCTGAGGCCTGGCTGCGACGTTGTCATCCCGCCTGACGTGTACGGCGGCACGTACCGGCTCCTGACCCAGGTGTACCGATCCTGGGGGGTGAACGTCCACCAGGTCGACACGCATGATCTGGATGCTGTGTCGGCTGCCCTGACCCCGAAGACCGCGCTCGTGTGGCTCGAGTCACCGACCAACCCCCGACTGCTCGTCTCGGACATCGCAGCGGTCGCCGGGCTGGCTCACGCCAGCGGGGCGCTCGTCGTCGTGGACAACACGTTTGCGACGCCGTACTTCCAGCGCCCGCTTGATCTTGGGGCCGACCTGGTTGTGCACAGCGTGACCAAGTACCTCGCTGGCCACTCGGACCTCATCCAGGGCGCCGTCATCGGCCGTGAAGGCGCCGTGTTCGAGCCCGTGAGGTTCCTGCAGAACGCCTGCGGTGCCGTCCCGTCGGCGTTTGACTGCTGGCTGACGCTACGTGGACTCAAGACGCTCGAGTTGCGGATGGACCGCCACGCCGCCAATGCCACGGCCATCGCCGAAGCGGCGGCCCGCCACCCGCGGGTCCGACGGGTGTATTTTCCGGGTCTGCCGGGGCATCCCGGGCACGAGGTCGCGCGCCGTCAGATGCGCGGGTACGGCGGCATGGTGTCCATCGAAATCGACGGCTCCGTGGAGGATGCCGTCGCCTTCGTGTCGTCGCGACGGTACTTCGTCCTCGGCGAGAGTCTCGGCGGCGTGAAGTCACTCATCTGCCTGCCGGCTCGCATGACGCACGCGTCGGTCCCGGCCGACGTTCGCGCGGCGCTCGGTCTCTCAGACACGCTCGTGCGCATCTCTCCCGGGTGCGAGGCGACCGCCGATCTCGTCGAGGACGTGATCGAAGGCCTCGAGGCCGTTGGCCGGGCGGCCGGACCCGCGCGGTCGCAGGAGTCCCTCTATGTGCCGTTCTAGCATCGAGAGAGGACCGGCCACGCCGGTGGACGTCGGGATCCTCGGCGCGACAGGAGTCGTTGGCCAGCGCCTCGCCTCGCTGCTTGACCATCACCCGTGGTTCCGCCTCGTGTGGGTGGGCGCGAGCGATCGCTCCGCCGGCCAGCGGTACGGCAGTCTGTCGTGGCGGGCGCCAGGCGACGCGCCAGCCTGCGTCAGGGATCGTGTGGTGAGTTCCTGCGACCCCTCGGGTGCGCCGCGTGTGGTCTTCTCCGCCCTTGATGCGGCCGCCGCTGAGTCGCTCGAGCCCACGTTCGCGGCAGCCGGCCACGTCGTGATCAGCAACGCGCGGAGCTGGCGCATGGATCGATTGACGCCGCTCGTCGTACCCGAGATCAACCCGCACCATCTGGACCTGCTGGCGGACCAGCGCCGAGCCCGGGGATGGGACGGCGCGATCGTGACCAACCCCAACTGCTCGACGGTCTTTCTGGCCATGACACTGCACGCCCTGAGTGCATTCGGCGTGGAACGCGTCGTCGTGTCGACACAGCAGGCGCTGTCCGGGGCGGGACACCCGGGCGTGGCGTCACTCGACGCGACAGCCAACGTCATCCCGTTCATTCCCGGGGAAGAGCCCAAGATCGAGACCGAGACGGCCAAGATCCTCGGGACGCTGGAGCCAGGTGGGATCCGGCCCCACCCGACGCGGATCAGTGCCACAGCCACCCGCGTGCCGGTCCTGGAAGGCCACGTCGAAGTCGTGTCGGTGGAACTCGCTGCATCGCCGGCCCTGGAAGACGTCGAGGCGGCGTTCGCGCGATTCCGTGGCGAGTGCCCGCCCGGACTGCCGAGCGCGCCGGAGCGGCCGATCGAACTGGCGCTGAACGACGACCGGCCGCAGCCGCGCCTCGACTGCGAACGCGGCCGCGGGATGACCGTGGTGGTCGGGCGTCTCCGCCCGTGCCCCGCCCTCGGCTACAAGTTCGTGGCTCTGGGGCACAACCTGATCCGGGGCGCCGCAGGTGCCGCCCTGCTCAACGCCGAGTTGATGCTGGCGCGAGGGCTCCTTCCTGTGGCTCCGAGGTAGACCAGGTACGTTGCCTTGCGAGGCCGGTCACTCCGCTCGCAGCGCGATCACGGGGCTCACCCGCAGGGCCCGCCAGGCGGGCAGGCCCGCAGCCGCAAGCGCGACGGCCGCGAGCGCGGCCGTCACGAGCCCGTAGGTGAGTGGATCCACGGGGTGGACCTGATAGAGAAGGCCTTGCATCACGCGTGTGAGGCCGAGTGCTCCCGCGAGTCCGGCGCCCATCCCGAAACCGGCGAGCGTAGCCGCGTGGGCGAGCACGAGACCGACGACCTGCGGCCGGCCGGCACCCATGGCCATGCGGATCCCGATCTCCCGTGTCCGCCGCTCGACCACGTACGACAGCACGCCGTAGATCCCGACGGCGGCGAGCGCGAGCGCGAGGAACGCGAAGACGCCGAGCAGGAATCCGGTGAGCCTGGGTGTCGCGAGCGATGCCGCCAGCACCTCCGTCATCGGACGGATGTTCGCCACGGGGAGATTGGGATCGATCTCGCCGATGGCGGCCCGCACGGGGCGTGCGAGGTCCAGCGGATCGCCGGCCGTGCGCACCACCAGAAAGGCACTGCGGACGAGGTTGCCGCCGGTCGCGACGTGCCACTGGCTGTGGGGGACGTAGAACTTCTCCTTGACCCGCCCCGTCACACCGTTGTGTCGCTCGTCCGCGACGATGCCCACCACGGTCAGCCAGGGGTTGCGCGGATTGCCGACGCGGATGCGCCCGCCGACGGCCCGGCTGGGGTCGCTCCAGTACGCGCGCGCGAGCGCTTCGTTGATCACGGCCACGAGTTGCGTCTCCGTGCGGTCGCTTCCGGCGATCCAGCGTCCCCGCACGAGTCGCGTGCCCATCGCCTCGAAGGCGCCATCCGAGACGATCTGCCAGTCGCCCTTGGCGTTGCGACCGGGCCCCTCGACATACCCCTCGACGTCGAGTCCCCAGTCGCCGATGGTCGTGGCGAGCGGCAGGGCGCGTACGAGGCCCGCCGCTTCGGCGCCTGGCAGCGCGCGGACGCGCTCGGTGACCCGCCTGTAGAAATCCACCACCTCGTCTGGCGTGTTGTAGCGGGCCTCGGGTACCGAGACGCGAAGCGTCAGCAGGCGTTCGGGATCAAAGCCGAGATCGATGCGGTTGAGGGCGTCGAGGCTGCGCAGCATGAGACCGGCGCCGATAAGCAGCACGACCGCCGCCGCGAGTTCGCCGGCGACGAGCAGATCACGCAGGCGCTGGCGCGCGCGCCCCAGCGAGGCGTGCGGGCCGCCGTCGCGGAGCGGCTGCACCAGGTCGACTCGCCGCAGGCGAAGCGCAGGCACCAGACCTAACCGGACCGTCGTGGCGACTCCGAGCACGCGGGTGAAGACGACAGCGACTCCGTCGAGCTTCACCGGGGCCAATGGCGGCAGGCTCGCGGGATCGAAGACGACGAGCGCCCGGACTCCGGCCAGC
>JBFMFH010000022.1:0-101930 GCA_040752275.1 Acidobacteriota bacterium | reverse complement strand
GCGCGGCGCCCGGCTGGCCAGGCGCGACGACTGAGCATACTCCCGGTATGTGAGGGAGGAGCAACGCCGCCAGGCGGGATGCCCCGCCCGGGAATTGTGTGAGGCATCACGGTTCCAGGGCACTAGCGTTTCGTTCCGCTCCGAGTCTTGACCTGGGTGCCACTGCAGGGTCCTGTGTACTGCAGCCGCTCCTCGGCCGTGAGCGAACCTTCCTTGCCGACTCGGCCTGTCAGCGTTCCCTGCACGAAGCGATCGTCATCGAGGAGCGCAGTGCCTAATCCGGTGAATGAGCCGTCGGAGTTCAAGGTTGCGGCGCACTTGAGGACTCGTTTGTCCGTATCGTCATAGACCTCGAACGTGAAACTCGTGCCGCTGGCGCATACGATGTGTAGCGAGCCGCTCGGGACAACCGCCGGACAATTGCCTGTCGAGTTGCTCACTGTCCCACTGCCCATGTACGTTCCGCTGACGTCCGAACAGGTGATTCCGCGAGTGTGGCCAAGTCCGCTACGGAGCGGCGGCCGTCAGCGTGCCGCTAGACGATCGCCGCGGTACGGTTCAGGTGGTGCGCCTTTTCCGTGCGGTCGTCGTACACAACGACCTCGGTTCCGATGTCCTCGGCGATCAGGCCATCTTCACGCGCCCGGGGTAGGATCATTGTCGCGCTCCCTTCACGCGGATCCACAATGCTGGATGCCGGTGTCAGGGGCCTCGACCGGTGGGCCAATTGTAGTCCACCGTGCGAGGCGCGGCAACGGGCGTGTGGTGCCCGGGCTTGGCCATGGTGTCCCTCCGCAGACCGTTCGACACGGCGGCAAGACGTCGGCTGGCGCGGGTCACCGCTCGGCCCCGCTCACACTCGCCGGCAAGACGCACCTTGCCGGGACTTGTCCCGCTGTTCTGCGTGGGGACCCCCAGCCCCACGCGTGTCGCCCCCTCACGGTGCGTCTTGCAGACTGACGCCGTCGGCTCGGTTCGAGGGACGCGCACGACTGGGCAGCCACCCGCGATCGGTGCTCTCGCTGGTGACCCCGCCAGCCTCTGGCTTGACGCCGTCGCCGTGCTCACATGGTCTGCTCGGAACCTCTAAGGCGCTTCAAGGTCAAGCGTGCAACGCCGCAGACAAGAACGGAACGTGGTCGGCCGTCTGGGCCGACTCGACATCTTCTGTCTTCTCTCTTCTGTCTTCTGTCTTCTGTCTTCTGCCTTCTGTCTTCTGCCTTCTGTCTTCTGTCTTCTGCCTTCTGTCTTCTGCCTCCTGACTCCTGTCTTCCGTCCTGATAGAATCTTCGCCGGGACTCCTCCGGACCTTCCACGAGTCCCCCCAACCGCGCGCCGGGCCCGCCAGGCGGCCCGGGCTGGAGACACTCATGGCATCCCGCAGGTTGTCACCCTTCTCAACGGTTGCGTCGAAGTTCCTCATCGCGCTGACCGGGTTGAGCCTCATCGGATTCCTGGTCGGGCACCTCATCGGGAACCTGATGCTCTATGTCGGCCCGGCGACCTTCAACGCATACTCACACGCCCTCATCTCGAACCCGCTGGTCATCCCGGCCGAGATCGGGCTCGCCGCCATCTTTCTGCTGCACATGCTGGAGGCCGTGCTGATGTGGTTCTCGGACCGCCGGGCGCGCCCGATCGGCTACGTGAGCAAGCAGCCGGCCGGTGGGGCGAGCCGCAAGTCGATCGCCTCGTCGACCATGATCTGGACCGGGTCGATCACGCTCATCTTCCTCGTCGTCCACGTCGGGACGATGAAGTACGGCGCGTGGTACACGACGCTGATCCACGGCGAGGAAGGGCGCGACCTGTACCGGCTCGTGGCCGAGATCTTCCGGAGTCCGGTGTGGGTTGGGTTCTACGCCGTCTGCATGGTGGTCGTCGGCTTCCACCTGTGGCACGGCTTCTCGAGCGCGTTCGAGTCGCTGGGCCTGAACCACCCGAAGCTGACGCCGAAGGTCCTCAAGGCCGGGAAGGTGATTGCGATCCTCTTGGGCGCGGGGTTCTTCTCGATACCGATCTGGCTGTATGTCATTGGGGGCCGATCATGAGTGGCGCACCGCGAGTTGCCCCGGCCGGCACGAAGACGCTCGACGCGAAGATTCCACCTGGCCCGATGCCGGAGAAGTGGGATCGCTACCGGTTCGACGCCAGGCTAGTGAACCCCGCGAACCGCCGCAGGTTCACCGTCATCATCGTGGGCACAGGCCTGGCCGGGGGCGCGGCGGCGGCCACCCTGGGCGAGGCCGGCTACAACGTCCTGAGCTTCTGCATCCAGGACAGCCCGCGTCGCGCGCACAGCATCGCCGCGCAGGGCGGGATCAACGCCGCCAAGAACTACCGCAACGACGGCGACAGCGTCACGCGGCTGTTCTACGACACCGTGAAGGGCGGCGACTATCGGGCCCGCGAGGCGAACGTGCACCGCCTGGCCGAGGTGAGCGTCAACATCATCGACCAGTGCGTCGCGCAGGGCGTGCCCTTCGCCCGCGAATACGGCGGGATGCTCGATAACCGCTCGTTCGGCGGCGCGCAGGTGTCGCGCACGTTCTACGCCCGGGGACAGACGGGCCAGCAGCTCCTGCTCGGTGCCTACCAGGCCATGATGCGCCAGGTGGGGGCCGGCACGGTGAAGATGTTCCCGCGCCACGAGATGCTGGATCTGGTGGTCGTGGACGGACGGGCGCGGGGCATCATCGCGCGCAACTTGATCACCGGGTCGATCGAGCGCTTCGAGGCCCACGCCGTGCTGCTGGCAACGGGCGGGTACGGCAACGCATACTTCCTCTCGACCAACGCGGTGAATTCGAACGCGACAGCGATCTGGCGGGCGTACAAACGGGGCGCGCTCTTCGCCAATCCGTGCTTCACGCAGATCCACCCGACATGCATTCCCGTGTCGGGTGACCATCAGTCGAAGCTCACGCTGATGAGCGAGAGCCTGCGCAACGACGGCCGCGTGTGGGTGCCGAAGGCGGCGGGCGACAGACGGCCGGCCACGCAGATCCCCGAGGACGAGCGCGATTACTACCTCGAGCGTCGGTATCCGTCGTTCGGCAACCTCGTGCCGCGCGACGTGGCCTCGCGGGCGGCCAAGGCCGTGTGCGACGAGGGGCGAGGCGTGGGCGACACGGGGCTCGCGGTCTACCTGGACTTCGCCGACGCCATCGGGCGTCTGGGCGAGGACGTCATCCGTGAGCGGTATGGCAACCTCTTCCAGATGTACGAGAAGATCACGGACGAGAACCCGTACAAGACGCCCATGCGCATCTTCCCCGCCATCCACTACACGATGGGCGGGCTGTGGGTGGACTACAACCTGATGTCAACGATCCCCGGGCTCTTTGTCCTCGGGGAGGCCAACTTCTCGGACCACGGCGCGAACCGGCTCGGTGCCAGCGCCCTGATGCAGGGCCTGGCCGACGGCTATTTCGTCGCGCCGGCCACGCTGCCGAGCTACCTGGCGAGCGCGGCGCTGCCGAAGGTGACATCCGATCACGACGCGTTCAAGGAGGCGGAGGCCGGGGTCCGGGCGAAACTGGACCGGCTGATGGCCGTCAAGGGCAAGAAGACGCCCCGCGAGATCCACCGCGCGCTGGGCAAGGTGCTCTGGGACCACGCCGGCATGGGCCGCAACGAGGCCGGGCTGCAGGAGGCCTTGCGCCAGATTCCACGGCTGCGCGAGGAGTTCTGGCAGAACGTCTCGGTGCCGTCGACGGGCGCGGAACTCAGCCAGGTACTCGAGTACGCCGGCCGCGTGGCGGACTATCTGGAGCTCGGTGAGCTCATCGCCCTCGACGCCCTCGAGCGGCGCGAGTCGTGCGGCGGCCATTTCCGCGAGGAGTACCAGACGCCGGACAACGAGGCGCTGCGAGATGATGAGCGCTTCACACACGCGGCGGCGTGGGAGTTCACCGGCGACGGCAAGCTCCCGGCACGCAATGTGGAACCGTTGAGCTTCGAGTACGTGAAGCCCAGCCAGCGCAGCTACAAGTAGACGACCATGGGAAACATGACGCTGACGTTGAAGGTGTGGCGGCAGGCGGACGGGAACGCTGCCGGCGGCGTGACGACCTACACCGCCAAGGACATCTCTCCCGACATGTCGTTCCTCGAGATGCTGGACGTGGTCAACGAGGAGTTGATCAAGAAGGGCGAGCCGCCTATCGCGTTCGATTCGGACTGCCGCGAAGGCATCTGCGGCATGTGCAGCCTCGTGGTGAACGGCGTCCCGCACGGCCCCGACCGGGGGTCGACGGTCTGCCAGCTCCACATGCGCAGGTTCAAGGACGGCGACACCGTTACCATCGAGCCGTGGCGAGCCGCCGCCTTTCCGGTGCACAAGGACCTCGTTGTCGATCGTGACGCGTTCGACAAGCTCATCGCCTCGGCCGGCTATGTGTCGGTCAGCACCGGCAGCGCGCCCGACGGCAACGCCATTCCGATCCCGAAAGACATCGCCGAGCAGGCGATGGACGCCGCCGCCTGCATCGGCTGCGGCGCGTGCGTGGCCGCCTGCAAGAACGCCTCGGCCGCGCTCTTCGTTGGCGCGAAGGTGTCGCAGCTCGCGCTGCTGCCCCAGGGACATCCCGAACGGACCACGCGCGTGCGGACCATGGTGGCGTTGATGGACGAGCTGGGCTTCGGGAATTGCTCGAACGAGGCCGAGTGCGAGGCCGTCTGCCCGAAGGAGATCTCGATTTCGAACATCGCGCGGATGCGGCGGGAGTACTGGCGCGCGCTGGTGGCGGGGCGGTAGGCCAGAATTCAGGAGTCAGGAGTCAGGAGTCGGAAGACGGGGACCGGGGACCGGGGATCGGTTGTCGATGTCCCCAGCCCCCAGGAGATGACGCGGACGCGGTGGGCCGGGGCTGGGCGGTTCGCGGGACCTGCTTCAACGCGGGTTCCCGTACGTTCGCCTCTCAGATCCGATCGAAGATGCCGGCCGCACAGGCGGCACACGCGGCAGAAACGCGCCTCCAATCCTGCCACTTCGAATCCAGCCGCCGGTACTCCGTGAGATCTGTGCCATCAAGATCGTACGGCAGCGGCCGGGCGAGTTGCACCTGCAGCTGCTGCAGTGCGGATTCTCCATTGGGCTGCGGGTACAGCTCGTCCAGTCTCGCCAGGGCCTCGAACACGCGGTTGAAACCGAGCCGGTCCGCCAGGGCGACGAAGTCGAGGTAGTCCCGCGTGGCGTTGCGCTTGAGGATGAGCACGGCCTTGATGCGGAGCATCTCGGCTTCCGTTGGGACCACCAGGCGCATCCCCTCCACGGGTACTTCCACCGTCTCGAGCGGTTGCTCGCGGATGAGCTGTCGCACTCCCGTCTCAATCCCATCAAGGCTGCCGAGAATCAACACAGGCCGTTTGACGCGAGCGGTCCGCCAGCCGGCGACGGATTCCAGCTGCGCGAGCACCCCGTCAAAGCGTTCGCGGAGATCGGGAAGCACATGGTCCGCATCATACGAGACACGGTGCTTCGCGTAGATGGCGGCGGCCGTGCCGCCCACGAGCGTCGTGCCGGGCAGGACGACCTGGAGGTGCGCCGCGGCGGAGAGCACCTGCTCCCACTCAGGCCACGTGGTGGCGGACATAGTAGTCCCAGAAGTAGAAACGCTGTTCGGTCGGATCCGCAAGATGTGCCGCGCACACCCGGAGTATCCGGTCACGGACGCCCGGGTCCCGCACCGCCGCGAGGCGCAGAGCCTTCCAGTCGTCCATCCGGCCCCGCGCGATCGCGTCATCCACCGCCGCGAGCGTCCACGCCGTGTGCGTCAGGTGCCGATGCTCCACGGCCCACATTATACGGGGCAACTTCCGCCCCTGCCTGCCTGTACAAGTCTCTGTCGGACCCGCAATGGCCCGGCGACACCCGGCTAGTCTCAGCCTGGGCACGGGAGGCCCCGATTCGACCTCGCCCATACATCGTGGTCGCGACTCGGAACTCGGGCACAGGGCAACGTGACAGTCCCAGGCACAGCGACCTCCCGTACAGGCGGCAGAATCTGCAGCGTCCACGTCGAAGGCCGGCGGCAGAATCCGCAACGTAGCGGCTGCGAACGCTCGCATTCCGCCTGATTTCGTCGGTCCCAGCCCGGCATCGGTGGTGCAGGCGGACGATGTACCATGCAGCCGATGCCTCGGGTCCCGCCGTTCGATCGACCGTCCAGTCTCGCCAGGGCCTCGAACACGCGGTCGGAACGATCGGACAAGAGCCCCCTTCAACGCATGCTGTGCCGCCAGCGCGCCACCTCGGCCTCCAGAACCGGCACCAAATCGCTCTGCCCCAGTGCGTCTTCGAGCGTCCGCAGCGTCGAACGGACGAGAGCGAAATCGAGGCGGTCTCCCCTCTCGACCAGCACACCCCGGATGTCCTCGATGTCCTTCGGGCGGCCTGCCAGTATCTTCGTCACGATCAGATCTTCAGGGCTGATGACGGGTACCGGCTCACCGCCGATATCGAGCATGACCGCCCGCGACTGAAAGAGCTCCTCCAGCCCTGGGCCGGCCAGGACGACGTCAACCGCTATCCCGCTGGCGTCATGTGAGAACGGCAGGACCCGGGTCCGCCGAACGAACTCGGGAGTACCGGCAACCCTCAAACGGAATCCGCGCCGCTGAAGCGCCTCGACAAAACCGGCCGTGTCGTCGGAGGCCAACCTGACCGTCACATCGACGTCAGCCGTGAGCCGCGGTCGCCCCCAGATGAGCGCCGCCTGCGCCCCGAACACGTACCAGTCGAGGCCAAGCGTTGTGAACACCCGCGCAAGAGCACCGAGCAGATCAGCGGGGCCGGCTGGGAACGGCACGCAAAGCCTCCGCAACGCGGGCGTGACCCAGCAGGTCGTCGATGCGAACGCCTTCATCCGGCCAGTCCGGCCGGAGCTGCCGGGCGTGACGCCTGAGCTGATCGCTGAACGCCAGAGCGTCGGTTGGCGTCAGACCGGCCTTGTATTCGAGCCAGTACTGTGCCTTGGCCTCCTCCAGGCAGGACCAGTCCCGGCGAGCGAACGCGAGGATATCGGCGCGGGTCACGACGGCATGATAACACCCGTCGGCGGCGCCTGCCGGAGACAACCGGCCGTCCGCCCAGCGGGAATGAGGATCGGGCGGGACAACGACTTCAGGAGCCTCCGCACCAACGGCAGAATCTGCAGCATCGGCGTCGAACGCCGACGGCAGAATCTGCAACGTGACGGCTGCAAACGCTCGCATCCCGCCTGATTTCGCCGGGTCGAGACCGGCACCGGCAATGCAAGCGGACGATGCATGATGCAGCCGATGCCGCGGGTCCCGCCGTTCGATCGACCGGCCACGTACGACGATCTGCTGAAGGTCCCGGACATCTGCGTGGCCGAGATCGTCGACGGGGAACTCCACTCGTCGCCGCGGCCCGCGCCAAGGCACACCCAAGCCGGAGCCGTCGTCGGGGGACATCTGGTCCAGCCCTACCACCAGGGCCGCGGAGGACCTGGCGACTGGTGAATCCTCTACGAGCCCGAGCTCCATCTGGGGCCGGATGTCCTCGTGTCCGACTGGGCCGGCTGGCGGCGGACGCGCATGCCTCGGTTGACTGACACGGCTGCCTTCGCGCAGAGCCTCGTCTCTCCGTCTCCCGCCGTATGATGTCGGCCAGCGGCTGGAGAGGACAGAATCAACGCCGGCCGCCACGGGGGCGCCTGGCGTTCATCGCGCATCAAGAGTCAAGGGCTCTTGCACAGAGGTGTGACCTGGCGTGATATTCTGTGCAACGCGACCGAAACGGTTGATCGCGGGATGCGCGCCGGCGATACTGTCCCCCGGTTTCCCGGAGGCGTGCTCATCTCATGCGCCCACGCCAGCAGCTGCACGTCTGGCTGTCCAACCGGGACTACGTGTTCCTTCGAGAGTACGCCGCCGAGCGCGACGAACGCGTGAGCCAAGTCATTCGCGGGTTGGTCCGACAGTTGAGACTCAGCTGTGCTCACACCAGTTACGAGGCCAGCGCCTCCGGCAATCCTGCACGTGGCACTTCACTTCCGTCCGTCCGTGCGTCCGTCCGTCGTGCCTGACCGTCTCGCCACGTCGATTGGTCGATTCAGGTACCAGGGTGGTACCAACCCTCTTCCGCCCCAACCCGCGCCCCGGCTAGACTTGTCCCGGGCTGGGCTGTTTCGTGCCCGGCGCACAGAGGGGTCCTGGGGCACACCGTCCTCGGCGGTAACCGTGTCTTGAGTTCGCTTACTGAGGCTGCCGCAAGTGTGTGGCCCGCGGAGATCCAGGCGAACAGCGATCCGGAGACAGTTGGGAGTGTGGTCGGGACCTATTGCGACCCGTGAAATGAGCTCAGGGACTTACGCTGTGGGGGTCACGACGATGCTGAACGCACTCAGGAGTGTCGTCCCGGGGAAGCGGCGTATCGCGATCGCGGTGGCTCTGGCGATCGTGGGGCTTATCGCCGCCGGACGAGCTCAGGATCCGGACTGCGACAAGTTCTGCGGCATGTGCGACGAGCTGGCTGCTGGAACGAGAGATGGTTGCGGAGATGTAGAGGGCTGCTACTGGACCCTGTGCTCACAGGGCGTCGCACTGTGTGGTGACGACCACTTCATCGACCATTGTTACCATCAGATCAGCTGCGGTCAGCAGAGTAGTTGTATCGACTAGGATGCAGCGGGAGGCGCGTGACATGTGGAACGACAGATTGGATCCGACGCGTCGCGAACTGATTGTCATTGGTGCACTCGTAGTGGGTGCCGTGCTTGCCTCAGTGACTACTCACCCGCTCGCACAAAGACCGGTGGCTCAGGCGGCGTCTCTTTTCACCCCCTACTCGGTGATCATGGTGGAGAGTGTTGAGTCGTCCAGTGGAATGACTCGCCCGGGGGCAACTCTCACCGAGGCGTGGCGATCTGATGGTGCCCATGTCAGCCGCACAGAGCACTTTCCAGCGCAGGGCCGCATGAATTCGCAGCGTTTCATCTCGTTCGCATCCGGACTCCGGATCGAAGTTGACGATATCGCGGAACTCAAGAGTTCCACGATTCGGGCAGACTATGATGTTCGCCGCTCTGCGCGGGACCCTTCCAGTGATTGCCTGGATTCGCTGTCCGGGCGGCCAATCACAGCGGGCCAGGTTCTAGAGGAGAGGGCAACGATCAACGGCTATCCGTCTGTCAAGATCCGCGTAGGCCCAGTGACGCTGTGGTTCGCGCCCGACCTCGGATGTGCAAAGCTCCAACAGCTTGGGGACTTCGGAACATCCAAGAGCCGCGCCTTTCCGATCATGATCCGTCCGGGAGAACCTGACCCCGCGCTCTTCGAGGTGCCGACCCACTATCGGGAGGTTGCCCCCTCCGAGCTCTTTGGTATCGCGGGACATCCCGAAGCAGCGGCACGTGACGCGTACTACTTCTCCCATCGACCGCCCAAGTAGGCTTGTGTCGGAGGCAACGTTAGGGCCATTGATCTGTCGGTACCATCTGACGCCGAGGCTTGGAGTCTACACTGTAGTGGCTGTCTTGTTCGCGACGCTATGTGATGGGTGTCTGCGACAGGGCTCGCGACAGCCGCGCGTGGCGTTCGATTACACGCAAGTCGATGTTGGCCAGGTCGTCGAGGGACAGCGCGTCGAGAGGGAGTTCGCTTTCAAGAACACCGGAGAGGAACTCCTTGTCGTTGAAAGGCTCGTGGCTGATTGTGCATGTACGGCAGCATTGCCATCGGCCGGACATTTGCGTCCAGGCGAGAGTGCAGCGATCCGTGTTGCCGTCGATACACGCGACATGGCAGGTGCGATCCAGAAACGCGTTACTGTGGAGTGTAACGATCCTGAACAGCGAACCGTCACACTCGTTGTTGCTGCGATGGTGCGTCCCGAACTGTTGCTGAGTTCCCGCACGGTTGACTTTGGCCAGTTGAACGAAGGTATGGAGGCCACACGCCGCGTCCGCGTGATGATCGCCCACGGCGCTGATGTCCGTCTCCTGGGCGTTCGATCCACGAACGAGAGCATCAGCGCATGGCTGGAGCCAACTGGCAACCCAGCCGTTGTGAACGTGACTGCAAGAGTGCTACCGCGTCGGAGAGGGCAGGGGAGTGCGCTCTTCGGCAATCTCGTTCTGACAACAACCAGTCTGTTTACCCCGGAGCTGCGAGTGCCTATTCGTGGCACGCTCACCGAGGCGGTCCGGCCGAACAACCGGCGCGCGCTGGTCACTGGCTATTGGGACCCCGGCAGGCTGCGATACTGCCCGCCGGACAGACCCCCGTGGAGGCGCACTCACACGATGCCCCCGCAGACAGTTGCACGTCTGGCTCTCTGACGAGAACTACGAGTTCCTGTCCGCGTACGCGGCCGCCCGTGACCGAGCCGGTGGGCGCGATTGTCCGTCGTCTGATCCGCCAACTGAAGCTGAGTTCTACCCGCGTGGCCACTGAGGCGTCCCCTCCAGCAACACCGCCATTGCGCCCCTCTCAGCGTCGTCCGTCCGTCCGTCCGTCCGTCCTGATTGACCGCCTCGCCGTGTTGCCTCGTCGATTCAGGTACCAGACTGGTACCAGAGTGGCCGGACCGCACGATCCTACACCGAGACGCCGAACAGCGTGATCGCCATCATCGAAACCTACTCGTGGGATACGTGGTGCACGTTTGACGTGGCGGGTGGGCTTGGTGGCACGAAGGGGACGGGCGGGCTCGAAGGGAGACTCCGGCACAGGAGGAACGGCCGGTGCCGGGGGACTCGGGTCGGGCGGTGGAACGGACGGCAACTCCGGGACCGCCGGTAGCACCCCGGAATACGCCCAGAAGGGCGCGAATGGGGAGAATGGCGAGCAGGGCACAGAGGGCTGGGGTCAGTGTAGTATTTTCCGGTACTTCAACCAGGCACCGATTCCCGACTCTGGGCTGGTCGCCACTGAAGCCTCTTGGGCACCTTCGCGCCCGCGCTCGACGACGCACCCCGCTCCTGCCGGGGTGCCGGCGAGCGAACGGCGGCCCGTTGGGCTGCCGAGCACGTCTGCCGTACGGGCTCGGTAGCTCGGGGCTGCCGACCGGGCGGGTGACGGCCCCCGAACGATTGGGTCGAGCAGGTGCAAGGTAATGGCCGCAAGCCCTCTACCGCCGTCTCATCCGTTGGCACAAGGTCGCCGCTGCGGCGCCTCCGTGGCGCTGAATCCGGCCGGACGTTCCTCGGGCGGCCATGCCATGTACTGGAAGCCAAACGGTCTCCGCGTGTTTGTGGTTGCCGCTCTCGCGCTTCCCCAGCTCGCCCCCGTCGCGCAGCCGTTCGCCAAGGGCGAGTCATTCCACGTGATCGCGGTGCGCGTCGATACAGGAACCACGCTCTTCCGCACCTGCGCGCCGGGTGGGCGGTTGGCGCCGCCGCGGGTTCATCCGGGACTCCATCTGGTTCGGACCGCCGAACCGGTGACGCTCCGCGTCGACCAGGACGTCGGGAACCGGATCGAAGCGGAGTTCACCAGGAGAAAGCGGTACCGGTTGGCCCGGACGCCAGCGGAGGCCGACTACGTCTTCTTCGCGCAGGCGGAATACATGGCTGTCGTGGAAGGGCGAGCGGGCGCGGACGTGCCGCCCGAGCGGCGCGCCGAGCGTTCCCAATCCTCGCAGCCGCGTGAGCTGTTCCTGCGGGGCGGGCTTGATGGATTGCCCAATCGGCTGACCTCGGTCATTGGGCTCGTTGTACCGGCCGCGCGTATGCGTGAGGTCCCTTCACTCGACACCATCATGGAGACTCGCCTCTGGGCCGGTGGCTCGAGAGCTGCGGCCGGTGCCCCCGAGGACGTGGTCACTCAGCTTCACGAGCGGCAGTCGGGGAATCCGGGCAAGTTCGTTCCCTCCGGCGACTCACAGCGGGACGCCGCCCGTCTGCAGGAGATGGAGGAGCGGGAGCGCGTGGTGCGCGTGCGGATACGTGACGGAATCTGCACCGCGCCTCAGCCTGCACAGGCCGTCCCAATGTCGGCCGAGCCCGACTCCCTGATTCTCGAAGTGGACAGGCGAGGAGGACTCCCGTCCTCTTCCGACACCTCACCGGATGCTCGCGCCGCCGTGGCTGTGCCCGTCTCCGTACACGGGGCGGGGGGCACCGTCATCGAGGGCCTCGCCGCGTCGGATTTCTCCGTCTTCGAGAACGACGCGCCACAACGGGTGGCTTCCATGCGCAGACCGTCCGACCCGCTCACGGTCGCGCTCGTCCTCGATACGTCACGAAGTATGTGGCCGTATCTGACGGACCTCAAGGTCGCCGCCTCAACCTTCCTCGAAGCGCTCGGCCCCCAGGATCGCGCGCTTGTCGTCACCTTCGATGATCGGACGTGGCTGGTGCGCGACGTCACCGGAGACAAGGACGTGCTGCGAACAGCGGTGGTCGGTCTGAAGCCGTTCGGCGGTTTCCTCAGCAGGCTTTACGACGCAGTCGATGTCGTCCTGGCAGAGCGGCTGCAGAAGATCGCAGGCCGTAAGGCGATGGCCTTGCTGACCGACGGGATGGACGTGGACAGCGTTCACGTGACGGCCTCGAGCGTGATGGACCGCGTAGCAGCCGATGGCATACCCCTGTATGCGATGCAGTTCGACTCCACCTCAGTCGCGCCGCGCCGCGAGTCGTTCATGGAGCGGCTGGTGGCCGTCCCGGAGGGGTACTTCGACACGACGGCCTCGTTCGAGCGGGCGACCACACACCTCGCGGCGCTGGCTGGCTCCTCGGGAGGACGTGCCGAGCGGGTCTCAACGGCCGAGAAGCTGAAACGCGTGGTGGACGACCTGCGCGGCCACCACGTGCTGTACTATGTCCCCGCCTCTGCTCTCGGACCCGGGGAATCCCGGCAGGTTCGTGTCGAAGTGAGCGTCCCGGGCGCCGTGGTCCGCGCGCGAGCCGGATACCGGGCGACAGGCAGCGGGCACTGAATGGGCAGCGTGCAGGGTCCCTCCACGGCCCCGCACGCTCCGCTCCTCGAAGACCTGTTGGATCGCGGCCGCGTAGGAGGTGGGGGTGCTCATGCTCAAGGAAGGCCTCCTCGTGAGGCGAGTCGTGGCCGGGGGCCTTGCGGCGACGCTCTCGTGTCTGTTGTCCATCGCCGCCACATCCAGCGATATCGACTCGCAGGTCCGGAGGTCGCTCGACCGCGCGAAGCCGACGGTCTACGTCCTTGCGGTCAAGGAGGCACGGCTGCTGACGATGTGCGTCGACATCCCGGAGGTGCGCTTCGCGGACGGAGGGTCGTGGACGCCGGACGGTCGGGCCAGAGCGCTCCCTGCGAGGGCGGGCGACGATATCCAGGAGGTGGTCGTGCTCGCCCAAAGGGTAGGACAGGGTGCGCCAGTCGATGACTCCGACGTCTGGGCACGCCGGTCCGTGGTCGCGGTCGCGCTGCCGAGACCGGCCAGGCCCGAAGAGGCCGCGCAACCGGGATTCCTGCTCGAGCGGACCGAGCTGGATCGCGGACGCGCGGTCATCGATCGTTCTGTCCAGGACGCCATCGCGAGAGAGTTCGCGCGTCTGAAGCGCTATGAGGTCGTTCAGTCGGCTGCCACGGCGGACTTTGTCTTTCTGGCGGAAACGTCGTACACCGCGGAGGCAGCGGCGTCCAAGGGATCGAACACCTACATCCAACGCGGCGACTGGCCCCAGAATCTGCGCCAGTCCGTCCTCGCCATCGTGGTGCCGGGAGCGGCCTATCGGCGGAACCCGAACGACATCAACGCGCTGTTGACGGACAGGACGTGGGAGGGGTCCGACCTGATGCAGCGGCCGTATCGCCTCGAGTGGGAGAACTGGATCTCCGAAGCCCGATACGTCGAGGAGAAGAAGACCTACGGGCCAGCCTCGCCCGAATGGGTGGTGCAGCAGTTTCACGGCAAGGTACGGAGGATGCCGGGACACCCCGTGCTCTGCTCGGCGTCCACAGAGCCATTCCGCGTCGAGACCGCCGCGACCACCGCATTCCCTGATGAACCACCACGCGCCTTCGCCTCGGGGACGGCCCCGGCGCCGTCCCTGGCGGACCAACCGCCACCAGCAACGTTCAGGTCGGAGATCACCTACGTGCCGGTGCATGTCTCGGTGGCCGATGCGGCAGGTGCCGACCTGCGCGATGTCGCGGCGTCCGAGTTCCGCGTCTACGAAGACGACGTGGAGCAGACTATCGACCGGGTGTTGTCCCTGTCGCAGCCCTTCAACATGGTGCTGCTCGTCGATGGCTCGACGAGCATGCGGGAGAACGTCGCGAGAATCCAGGAGACCCTGCTCGGTTTCGTGGACGGCGTGCGGCAGGACGACCAGCTGATGCTCGTGTCCTTCCATCGCCGCGTCCTCCAGCAGGCCCCTCTCACAAAGGACCGCGCCCGCACGCGTCAGGCCGTCTACCAGATCGACAAACGGGACGGCACGAGACTCTACGACGCCATTCGCCTGTCGGCCGAACGGCTGCTGCCCGCGGCGGTCGAACGACGGGCGATCGTGCTGGTTACCGATGGCGTGGACACGGCAAGCCGGTTCGCTGACGCCTCCGCGACACTCGCGTGGGCAGCCGAAGCCGACATCGCCATCTACGTCGTCGAGTACGAGGCATCCGCGCACGATGTCACGGTACGCGTGGTGACTCCGGGTACACCCATTGTCGAGCCGACCATCCCGCCGGATACTCTTGCTCGCGCCCGACAGTTCCTCCAGGAACTGGCCGCGAGCACCGGAGGACAGGTCGACCGGGCCGCCACACTGGACGGACTGGCGGACGCGCTCCGTCGGGTCGCCCACGATCTGAGCGTCCTCTACACGGTCTGCTACTACCCTTCGAACCAGTCACTGGACGGCACGTATCGACGCCTGCGTGTCGAGGTGACGCGCCCAGGGGCGAAGATCCGGGCTCGCCCCGGTTACCGCGCGGCAAGGCGAGGGGCCGAGGCGCACTGACCCAGAGGTGTCTCCGAACGCGCTTCGCGTACACGGACGTGGTCGGCCGGAGCCGGGGCGCGTCGCGGAACAGGCTCGACGCAGGAAGTCAGGTGCGTCTCCCGGCTTCTCGCCCGGCGGGATTTTGAGTGCAATGCCCCCCGCAGTGCCTGCTCGCGCCTCGGCAGTCTGCCGCGCTCTCGGTCAGATCGCCCCCCGGGAGGCGCGTTCACCCGATGACCCAGCGCAGGCAACTGCACAATCTGGCTGACCGACGACGACCCGCCGGAGGGACCTGGCACGACGCGGTAGAATGGGCCCGTGAAGGAACTGGCCCGATTGCTCAACGAGATGCAGCAGGCGGGCGTCATCCGAACCTATGCGCTGTTCGGAGCCACGGCCCAGATGCTGTACACCGAACCGGTCGCGACGCTGGACGCCGACGTGTTGGTGGCGGTGGAATCCGAAGACCGGCTTGATCCGCTCCGAGACCTCTACCGCTTCTGTGCCGCGAGGGGGTACCGAGCGGACGGAGAGGCCATCCAGGTCGGCGCGTGGCCGGCTCAGTTCATCCCCGCCTTCAGCCCACTGACCGTCGAGGCGATGGAGAGCGCGGTGGTCGCCGATTTCGACGGTGTGCCGTTCCGCGTCGTGCGCGCAGACCACCTGGCGGTCATCGCGCTCAGCGTTGGCCGCGCCAAGGACTGGACGCGGATCCTTGCGCTGCTTGAAACCGGCAGCGTCGGCGGAGAGGCCATCGCTGAACTGGCTGCACGGCATGGTCTGGCAGATGCCTGGCGTCGGTTCCAGAGGAGGTTCCTGGATGACTGACCTCGAGGTGTTGCTTCTGCGGCAGGCCCGGTGGCAGAAGGGCCGCAGCTCCCTGAGCTGGCCGGAGAAGATCCGCATGGCAGAACGCGTCCGGGACAGTGCCCAACGACTCCGCGCGCAAGGAGGAAAGGACCGGCAGCCGTCGTCGTCGCCCCGAAGGAGCGACCCGCGTGCGGACGACGGTGGCGCTGATGGATGAGCTGGGCTTCGGCAACGGCACTCACACGATGCCCCCGCGCAGACAGTTGCACGTCTGGCTCTCTGACGAGGACTACGAGTACCTGTCCGCGAACGCGGCCGCCCGAGACCGAGCGGGTGGGCGCGATTGTCCGTCGTCTGATCCGCCAACTGAAGCTGAGTTCTACCCGCGTGGCCACTGAGGCGTCCCCTCCAGCAACACCGCCATTGCGCCCCTCTCAGCGTCGTCCGTCCGTCCGTCCGTCCGTCCTGACTGACCTGCCCGCCGTGTTGCTCCGGGCCGAGCCCGGCATCGGTGGTGCAGGCGGACGATGTATCATGCAGCCGATGCCTCGGGTCCCGCCGTTCGATCGACCGGCCACGTACGACGACTTCGTGAAAGTCCCCGACATCCAGGTCGCCGAAATCGTAGATGGAGAGTTGCACGCCTCACCGAGACCGGCTCCAAAGCATGCGCACACCGGCGCGGCACTCGGGGTGCTGGTGGGCGGTTCCTTCGATCATGGCCGCGGTGGTCCAGGCGGATGGCGGATCCTCTACGAGCCCGAACTCCATCTGGGGCCGGATGTCCTCGTGTCCGACTGGGCCGGCTGGCGGCGGGCACGGATGCCGCGGCTGCCCGACACGGCGTACTTCCCGCTGGCGCCGGACTGGATCTGCGAGATCCTCTCGCCCACGACCGCGAGGCTGGATCGCGCGAAGAAGCTGGCGAGCTACGCCCGCGAACGGGTCGCGCACGCGTGGCTCATCGATCCGCTGGCCGGCACACTGGAGGTCCTTCGCCTTGAATCAGGGCGATGGGCGATCCTGGCCACGCACTGGGGCACCGAGGTCGCGCGCGCGGAGCCGTTCGCGGAGATCGAGCTGGAACTTGGCGCGCTGTGGCCAGACGAGTAGCTGGCTCGCCAGGGCCCCCTCCCGACCGGCCGTCATCCAAGCGGCCGGAGCGGCCCACGCAAGGGCGAGCGCGGAGGACACGAAGGCTGCGGTCCGGGCGCCGGACGTTGCAGGTGACGGCGCCCCGATCGCGCGAGGCGGATGACGAGCAGATACCCGAGGCGCATGCGGACCGGGCCCGCTGGCCGCCTGCTCGCGGAGGCCTACTTGGCGGACGCCGCACGCTCCCTCAGCGTCCGGTAGATGCTGCACCAGTCCTTGTGCTCGGCAACGGGCATGCCGCACTCGACACAGATTCGGACCCGCGGACGCTGCTTCTTGTGTCCCGCGAAGAGCTTGCTGAGGATGGACATCGCGACCTCCGTCTGAGTCGGGGCGGTCGGAAACGCCCGCTCGGTTCTTGAGACGAATCAGCAGGGCACGAGGTTCAATCCACGCGACCACCGAGGGCGGAGCCGTTGCGGGCGAGTCCGCCGCTTCCTCGCCCCCGCGATAGAATGGCGCGCCGGCCGATGAGACCGCCTGCCGGCTTGGAGGCCGCCATGACGCGCGCTCGCACACGTCGCCTTCGTCCGGGACTCTTCGCATTCCTCGCCGTCGCTACACTCGCGGCGGTCCCCACGGGTCTGGCCGGCCGGCAGACGCCTCGCCAGACGGCCAAACCCGCCACATTGAAGCCCACTGCGGCGGCAGCGCCCACCGCCTACTTCCCGGCCCCGCACGACTGGCAGCGGAAGAGCCCGGCCGAGGTCGGGATGGACGAGGCGGCGCTGAAGGACGCGGTCGCCTACGCCGTCGCCAACGAGAACCCGGCGAACAAGGACCTCGCCGTCGACCTTGCCACCACCTTCGGCGCCCGTGAACCCTTCGACACGCCGATCGGTCCCCTCAAGGAACGCGGCGCGGCCAACGGCCTCATCATCCACCGCGGCTACGTCGTCGTCGAGTGGGGCGACACGAAGCGCGTCGACATGACCTTCAGCGTCACGAAGAGCTTCCTCTCGACCGTCGTCGGACTCGCGTGGCAGCGCGGACTCATCCGCGACGTGAAGGACTTCGCACGTGACTACATGCCCGAGCCTGGGTACTTCGAGGGCCACAACGCCCCCATTACCTGGGAGCACCTGTTGAGGCAGACCAGCGACTGGCAGGGCACGCTCTGGGGCAAGCCGGACTGGGCGGATCGCCCCGAGGGCAAGACGCCTGCCGACTGGCCGAACCGCCCGCTCTCCGAGCCGGGCACCCGGTACAAGTACAACGACACCCGAGTGAATCTGCTGGCGCTGATGGCCTTGCACGTGTGGCGCCGGCCCTTGCCGGCGGTTCTCCGCGACGAGGTGATGGAGCCCATCGGCGCCTCCACCACGTGGCGCTGGCACGGCTACCAGAACTCGTGGATCGAACTCGACGGACAGCGCATGCAGTCGGTGACCGGCGGCGGGCACTGGGGCGGCGGGATGTTCATCAGCGCCTGGGACATGGCGCGCTTCGGGTATCTCTTCCTGCGCAACGGGAGGTGGAAGGACCGCCAGATTGTGTCCCCGGACTGGATCGCGATGGCCAAGTCGCCCGGCCCCGCCAACGACGCGTACGGGTTCATGAACTGGTTCCTGAACCCGGGCCGCACGTCCCTCCCGGCGGCGCCCGAATCGAGTGTCACCTTCCGCGGCGCCGGCCAGAACATCGTCTACATCGACTGGGAGAACGACCTGGTCGTCGTCGTCCGCTGGATCCGGGGCGGACCGGCGCTCAACGCGTTCCTGGGTAAGGTACTGGGAGCTCGAGTGGGCTGAGGCGCGTGGCCGCGCCGACGTCGTGCGTCAGGCACGTCACAGGATCACCTCAATGGTCGTGCCCTGCCCGGGCACGCTCTTGCAGGCGATGGTCCCGCCGTGCGATTCGGCGACCCATTTCGCCACGGCCAGGCCCAGGCCGGCGCCGCCCGCGTTGCGCGCACGCGCCGGGTCCGCGCGGTAGAACCTGTCGAACACGCGCGGCAGATCCGCCTCGGCGATGCCCACCCCGGTGTCCGACACGGTCAGGCGCACGCCGCCGGCGCCCGACACGATCACGTTCACAGCGCCGCCGTCCACGTTGTAGTCGATCGCGTTCGACACCAGGTTCGTGATCATCTCACGCAGCCGATCCGGGTCACCGTCCACGACGACGTCGTCGCCGCGCACCGTCACGGCGATCGCGCGGCGTTCGGCGACGGGCCGCAGAAGCACTACTGCCTCTTCGGCAACGGTCTTCAGCCCGACGGGAATGCGCATCGGCGAGATCGTGCCGGCGTCGGCATGAGCCAGGGTGAGGAGGCCTTCGACGACGCCGCGCATCCGCGCGCCGGCTGCCAGGCAGGTCTCGAGGGACTGGCGGTACTCGCCGCCGGTGCGCGGGCGGGCGAGCGCCCACTCGATCTCGGTCCAGAGCGCCGCAAGCGGCGTGCGGAGTTCGTGCGAGGCGTCGGCCGTGAACTGCCGTTCCTTGCGCAGGGCGTCGTCCAGCCGGTCGAACGCGGCGTTGAGCGACACGGCCACCTGTTCCAGCTCGCTTTCGGTGCGGTCGAGCGGGATCCGCGCACCGAGGTCACCCGCGGACATCGCGGCAGCCGTGCGGCTGATGCGCGAGACGGGCGCGAGCGCCCGCCCCGCGAGAAACCAGCCTCCGAGCAACGACAGCCCCAGGGCTGCAACACCCACGCCACCGACGGTGCCCGCAAGGGACCACACCTCGCGCCGCACGTCGGCGGCATCCCGGCCGACGAGCACGAGGGCACCGCCGGGGGCGGCCAGGATCGCCTCACGCCTGCCCTCTCGACTGCGGGTCGCGGGCCTCGCAGCCGGCGGGTCGCCCGGGTCCGACTCCGTCGAGGCCGCCAGCTCCCCCTCCGCGGTCCAGATCGCGAAATAGGGCGCGGGCGCGTTCGGGCCACCGAATTCGCGCGCCACGCCGGCAGGCAGCTCCAGATCGAACGTGCCGCCGGGCGCCGGGCGCACCGCGGCGGCCACGGCGGCTGCGCGCCGAGCGAGGTCGAGATCGATCTCTCGGACGAGCGAGCGCCAATAGAGGTAGCAGACCGTGGCGCCAAACGTGCCGATCACGAGCACGAGGATCAAGGAGTACCAGGCGAGCAGGCGCGCGCGCAGCGAGTCAAGCATCGATCAGGTAGCCCAAACCGCGGCGGGTCTCGATCATCTCGCGTCCCAGCTTGCGGCGGGGCGATGCGACATGCACGTCAATGGTGTTCGAAAGCACGTCGGCCGCCTCACCGTAGATGTGATCGTGGATTTCCGAGCGCGTCACGAGACGTCCCCGGCGGAGCACGAGCAGTTCGAGAATCGCGTACTCGCGCGCGGTCAGAGCCACCGGAACGCCGCTCAAGTCAACGCGCCGCGCGGCCGTGTCCACGCGTACGTGGCCGAGCACAACCGCCGGCGTGGCGTCACCCTCTGCGCGGCGGATGAGCGCCCGGAGGCGGGCAACCAGCTCGGCGAGCGCGAAGGGCTTGGTGAGGTAATCGTCCGCACCGAGGTTGAGGCCGCGCACACGGTCATCGACAGCATCTCGCGTGGTGAGTACCAGCACGGGCGTCTGCCTTCCACCACGCCTGAGCGTGTCGAGCACACTCCAGCCGTCGCGTTTCGGCAGCATGAGGTCGAGCACGATGGCCGCGTAGGGCACCTCCGTCGCGAGGAAGAGCCCCTCCTCACCGTCGCCGGCCAGGTCCACGGCGAAGCCCTCTTCCTCGAGCGCCCTCGCAAGCGTGCGCGCGAAGGCGCGCTCGTCCTCAACGATCAGGATCCTCACGGCGATTGCTGCCCGCGCTCACGCGCATGTCGTCGAACCAGCCGAGCGAGTCGTCAGCCGACCACAGCCCGACGCGCCCTTCGAGCGGCTGAGACCGCTCGTAGTCCTCGAGCACTCTGATGCCGCCGAGGTAGACCCGGATGCGTTCGCCCTCATGGCGGATCTTCAGCGTGTGCCAGGCGTCGGGATCGAGTTCGAGATCGTCCTCGTCCTCCAGCCGAAGGCGGTTGCCGCGTACGACCCGATAGAGGGCGAGGTCTCGAGCACCGAGCGCGAGCCTGGCCAGGAAGTAGTTGTCTTCGTCCTGGTACCGCCAGACCAGGCCGCCGGCGCGCGCCCCACCGGCGAGCCGCATGCGGACAGACGCCTCCACCGACCGAAGGGGCGGAGCATCGAGCACGGCCAGAGCGAAGCCCTGGCCCGAGCCCGATCGGCGATGAACGAGAACACCGTTGCCCGCCTGGCGTTCGACGCTCCAGCCGGCCGGCGCTGCACCCCGGGCAACCGCAAAGGTGAACCCTGGCGGCGGGGCGCCAACCGGGTCGTCGTCAAATGAGCGGAGCTGCGCCGAGTCCGACCGGGTCGTGAGGAGTACGGTCATTCCGACCCAAAGGAGAGTACGGCAGGGCATGGCGTCTTGGGCCGTCGTCAGTGCCATTGTAACAACCCCGGCCATGGCGGCGGTCTCCCGCTGACAATAGGCCCCATCGGCCGTGAAGAGAACGTGAAGCGTCGCTTCATGCTCCCTTCATCCGTAGTCCGGTACAAGGGTGCGCATGCGGGAACCTCGCGAATGACGACCGCCACGCTGGCTGCGATCAGTCTCGTCCTCGGGATTCAGCAGGCGCCGGCGGGGCCCCCGCCTGCGTCGGATGCCCGGCTGCGGGTATTCGTGGATTGCCGGAACACCTCCTGCTACGAGGACTATCTTCGCGACGAGATTACGTTTGTGGAGTACATGCGCGATCAGCGGGACGCGGACGTGCAGGTGCTGGTCACGAGCGCAACGACCGGCTCGAATGGCCGGGAGTACACGCTGTCGTTCATCGGCCTCGGTGCCCTTGCCGGCCGCGACCAGACGCTGAGGGTCACGACCGAACGAACCGACTCCGAAGACCGGCGGCGCAGGCGCCTGGCCACGACGCTCACGATTGGCCTGCTCACCTACGTCGCCGCCCGCGGCTTGCCCGAGGGTCTTGCCGTCGCGGTCGATCCCGGCGAGACCGAGACTCGCGCGATCACGATCGAGGGCGACCCCTGGCACCACTGGATCTTCAGCATCCGGGGTAACGCGCAATACGATGCCGAAGAGTCCACGCGCGAGCTGGCCCTTGGATTGTCGCTCAGCGCGGACCACATCACGGCCGCGTGGAAGACCACCATCGGCGGCAGCCTGGACCACGACCGCGAGGAATTCGACCTCGATGAGGACGAGCCATTCCTCAGCGTACGAGTTGAACGCGAGCTGGACATTCTGACGGTCCGCAGTCTGAACGGGCACTGGTCGGCCGGCGGCCGGGCCCGCGTGGTCTCGTCGACGTTCAGCAACGTGGCGTTCAGTGTGTCCGCGGCGCCGGCCGTCGAATGGAACTTCTTCCCCTACGCCGCCTACACGCGCCGGCAGCTCCGCTCGCAGTACTCGGTCGGTCCCACCTATGCGAGGTACAACGAGGAGACGCTGTTCGGGAAGACGAAGGAGACCAGATGGCAGCAGGCAGCGCTGGTCACCTACGAGCAGCGCGAGCCGTGGGGATCGCTCGAGACGACTCTGGAGTGGTCGAACTACTTCCCTGGGTTCTCGCAGCATCGGCTCGAGCTCGACAGCGAGGTCACTGTGCGCGTGACGCGCGGCTTGTCGCTGTCGTTCGAAGCCAACGTCTCACGCAACCGCGACCAGATTGCGCTGCCCCGCCGCAACGCGACACCCGAGGAGGTACTGCTCCGGATCCGCCAACTTCAGAGCGATCGCTCCGTCCGGCTCGAGTTCGGCGTGACCTACCAATTCGGTTCGAAGTTCACCAGCATCGTCAATCCCCGCTTCGGGAGGTAACGAAGGCAGCCGAAACGCCAGGAGCGAGCGACGGTGCCGGCAGCGTCCCCGGAGCCTCCCCGATCCTTGCGCCGTGACGGGGCTTCCATATAAGATTCCTGCCGTCCTCGGATCCGCGTGTGGCATCATGCGGCGTCTGCCCCCAAGGACGCACCAGCCCCTCATTTCATGTTCTTCGGCACTCCTCTTCCTTTCAGAAGGAGGTCCGCATGGCGCAGAGCCTGACCCACGACGTCCTCATCCTGGGCGCCGGTCTGGCGGGGTTGCGCGCGGCCGTCGAGATTTCACGTCGGACCGAAGGCCACGTGGACATCGGCATCGTTTCGAAGGTGCAGCTCATGCGCGCCCACTCGGTGTGCGCCGAAGGCGGCACGGCCGCCGTCCTTCGCACGGACGAGGGCGACAGCATCGACCTGCATGCCTGGGACAGCGTCAAGGGCTCCGATTTCCTGGCCGACCAGGACGTCGTCTGGCGCTTCTGCAGGGCGATGCCCCGCGAGATCCGGCTGCTCGATCACTGGGGCATCCCCTGGACGCGCGACGAGCAGGGCCGCATTTCGCAGCGGCCGTTCGGCGGGCACTCGTACCCGCGTGCGACGCTGGCCGCCGACAAGACCGGGTTCTTCGAGATGCAGACGCTGTACGACCAGTTGCTCCGCTACACGTGCTTCAGGCGCTACGACGAGCTGTTCATCACCGACATCGTCGTCGAAGGCGGCCGGTTCGCGGCGCTGGTCGGCTTCCACGCCCCGAGCGGCGAGACAGTGGTGCTCCAGTCCAAGGCGCTCCTCATCGCCTCGGGCGGCGGCGGCACGCTGTACGGCTTCACGACCTACTCCGAGACCGTGACCGGCGACGGCATGGCCATGGCCTATCGCGCCGGCCTCCCCCTCGAGGACATGGAGTTCCTCCAGTTCCATCCCACCGGGCTCGTCCCCTCCGGCATCTTGATGACCGAAGGGTGCCGCGGCGAGGGCGGGTATCTCAGGAACGCCAGGGGCGAGCGATTCATGGAGCGGTACGCCGCAAGCAAGATGGAGCTGGCTCCGCGCGATATGGTGTCGCGGGCCGAGATGACCGAGATCCTCGAGGGCCGCGGCTTTCCGGGACCTCAGGGCAAGGACTTCCTGCACCTGGACCTGACGCATCTAGGCGCGGACCGGATCAACTCGAGGCTCCCGCTGATCCGCGAAGTGTGCATCAAGTTCGTCGGCATCGACCCCATCGAGAAGCCCATCCCGATCCGCCCGGTCGCTCACTACTCGATGGGCGGCATCGAGACCGATATCAACGGCCTGACGCGGGTCTCGAACATCTGGGCCGCCGGCGAAGCCGCCTGCGTCTCGCTGCACGGAGCCAACCGGCTCGGGTCGAACTCGACAGCCGAGTGCCTGGCGTGGGGCGGCATCACAGGGGAGGAAATCGCCAAGGCCCTGCCTTCGCTACCCAAGCCGTCGCGGCTTTCCGACCAGGCCTGGACGGCGCATCAGACCATGGTGAAGAGCATCGTCGGGCGGCACGGCACGGAGAACCTCTACGATCTGCGTCGAGAACTGCGGACCTTGATGGACAGGTACGTGGGGGTCTTTCGCACCGGCGACGACCTGGCAGCGGCCCTCGCCGAGATCCGGGCGATCCGCGAGCGTGCCAGATCCGCCCCCGTCACCGACAAGGGCGAGGTGTACAACTCGAATCTGTTCCACGCGTTCGAACTGGAGAACCTGATCGACCTCGCCGAGGTCACCGTCGCCGGCGCGCTCGCCCGGCAGGAATCGCGCGGCGCCCACGCCCGCCGCGACTTCGCGGTGCGCGACGACGACCACTGGCTGAGGCATACGCTGGCGTTCCGGACACCGGATGGGCCGCGGTTGGACTACAAGCCGGTCACCATCGACACCTGGAAACCGGTCGAGCGCAAGTACTGAGGCGGAGGGATCATGCTGGACACCAATGGGCATCCGAATCGACTCGGGCTCTGGGGCTGGCTGGGCGGCGGACGTTGGGGCCTCGAGCGGTACCTCTACACGCTGCACCGCCTGACGGGGCTGGGGCTGCTCGCCTATTTTCTGCTGCACATCATCGTCACCTCCGCACGGGCGTACGGCGAGGAGGCATGGCTGGCATCAATGGCACGGGTCACCGGACCGCTGTTCGTGGTGGGCGAGTACCTGGTGTTCGTGGCTTTCGCGTTTCACGGGCTGAATGGACTGCGCCTCGTCCTGGTCGAGCTGGGCTGGGCCATCGGCAAGCCCATCGAACCCGTCTACCCGTACAGGACGTCGGTGGACGTCCAGCGTCCGCTCGCCCTCGGGGTGATGGTGCTGGCCGGATTGGTCATCATCGCCGGCGGCGCCGACTTCTTCCTGCTGCACTAGCGGAGGCGACCATGCGCGATCGAACCCTCTGGACCTGGCACGTGTTCGCCGGCCTCGTCATCCTGGTCATCCTCGGCCTGCACATGGCCGTCATGCATCTCGATGCCATCCTGGGGATCTTCAACCCCGCCGGAGGACATCCTGTCGACTGGGCGAATGTCGTGGCGCGCGCGCAGCAGACGTTCTTCGCGGTGACCTACGTCGTCTTGCTGGGCGCGGCCCTGTTTCACGGCCTCTATGGCCTGCGCACGATCATCTTCGAGCTGGGCATCGGATCCGGCCTGAAGACGACTGTCAGCGGAGTGCTGGTGCTCGGCGGTCTGGCCATGTTCGCGTTCGGTGCCTGGGCGGCCTGGGCCAGTCACACGCTGGCGCGGACGCAGTAGCGGCAGGAGGACGGACCATGACCACCTTCACGAACGTGACCTTTAGGATCCGCCGGTACGACCCGGCTTCCCAGCCGCAGCCCGTCTGGGAGGACCACACCCTCCCGTACGCCGGTGGCATGACCGTGCTCGACGGCTTGCGCACCCTCAAGGAGACCGTCCTGCCGACCCTGGCCTGGCGCTCGTCGTGCCGCATGGGCGTGTGCGGGTCGTGCGGGATGTTCATCAACGGACGTCCCCGCCTCGCCTGCAACACGCAGGTGACCGAGCTCGGCACCTCCCTCGTGACCGTCGCCCCGCTGCCGAACTTCCGGATCATCCGGGACCTCGTGCCGGACCTGCGCCCCATGTTCGACGCGCATGCCGCCCTGATGCCGCACATCATCCGCGACGACGAGGACGAGATGGAAGAGCCGACCAACGAGTACTGGCAGACGCCGCACCAGCTCGAGGAGTTTCTGCAGTTCACCTACTGCATCAAGTGCGGGTGCTGCATGGCGGCCTGCCCGACCTTTGCCACCGACCCGGCGTACTCCGGTCCGATGCCACTCGGCCAGGCTCACCGTTACAACACTGACAGCAGGGACGGCGGCTTCGGGGCCCGCCGTGCGGTGCTGGGCGGCGATCGCGGACCGTGGAAGTGCCACTACGCGGGTGAGTGCTCGCAGGCCTGTCCCAAGGGGGTCGATCCGGCGCGCGCCATTCAGCTCATGAAGCGGCAGCTCGTCTTCGACTACCTGAGACTCTGGAAGCAGCCCTCCCCGGCCAGACTGGCGGTGGTGCCGGCAGAGGTGAAGCGGCGGGCGGATGTGCCGGAGGCACCGGCACGGACGATCTAGAACCGGGATTCGGGATCTGGGATCTGGGATTCGGGACACACGAAGAGCCCGCCGGCAGGACGCCGCGCGGGCCCTTCTTTCATCTTCTGTCTCCTGTCTTCTGTCTCCTGTCTCCTGTCTCCTGTCTCCTGTCTCCTGTCTCCGGTCCTCCTCCTACGCCGTTGCGGCCACCTCATCGGTGGTCTTCTTGACGGCGGCGACGGACTTGGCAAAGGCGGCCTTCTCGGCGTCGGTCAAGTCGATCTCAATGATCTTCTCGATGCCGTCTTTGCCCAGCACGATCGGCACACCCACGAACTGGCCACTCACGCCGTACTCGCCCTCGAGCAGGACGCAGGCCGGCAGGATCTTCTTCTTGTCGTAGACGATCGCCTCGACCATCTCGATGGCCGAGATGGCGGGCGACCAGAACGCCGACACGCCGATCAGCCCGACGATCTCGCCGCCGGCTTTGCGGGTCCGCGTCTCGATCTTCCCCAGTGTCTCCTCGTCGACGAACTTCTCGACCGGCATGCCCGCCACACGGCAACAGCTGCGGATCGGCACCATGTCGTCGCCGTGGCCCCCGAGCACGACGGCCGAGACGTTCTCGACGGACACGCCCGCCGCCTGGGCCACGAAGTACCGGTACCGCGCGGAATCGAGCGTCCCGGCCATGCCGAGCAGCCGCTTCTTCGACGGCTTCATCTTCTGGTACAGCCGGAAGACGATGGCGTCGAGCGGGTTTGCCAGGGAGATCACGATGGCGTTCGGGCAGTGCCTAGTGATGGCCGCCGCGACGTCGTCGGTGATCTTGAGGTTGGTCGCGAGCAGTTCCTCGCGGCTCGGATAGGTGCCATCCGGCCGGACGGTTCTCGGGACGCCGGCCGTGTTGATGACGAGGTCGGCACCCTCGATGACGTCGTACTCCTTGCCGGCGATGAACTTGACATCGCTATTGACGATGGGTGACCCCTCGGCGATATCCAGGGCCTTGCCCTTCGCAACGTCGGGCCCCTTCACGTCCATCAGGGCCACTGTGCCGGCCAGTTTCCGCTGGAGCAGTTCCTGGGCCAGCACGCCTCCGATGTTCCCGCCTCCAATCAGTCCGATCTTCTTCAGCATTGTAAGAGTCCTCCCGCGCGGGGCTGCCGCCTCGCGCCCACCAGAATGACACGAAACCGCCGGCCTGTCGGCCGACGGTACCGCTCGCAGGGGGCTCGAAGCTGAGACCGGATTATAGCGTAAGGCCTAGCGAGGCTGCGCCTCAGACCGCCGAGGCATGTGGGGACGGCTCCGCCTCGCTAGATCACAGTGTGGGCTTTGCCCCGCCTGCGGCGGGGCGAAGACGTCTTGAAGGCCGGGGACGGAAACTTGACTCATCTGCATGAGATTCGGGCCTTCAAGACGTCTAGCGCAGTCGCAGTATGCGCGGGGAGTCGCCGCCGGGTCCCTCCAAGTGGACGGCATCGTATTCGACGCGCGCGACGCGGTAGCGGCCGCCGATCAGGGCACCTTCGCCTGCCAGCACCACCTCGCCGTCCACACTGATCACCGCAGTTCGGACCGTCGCGCCGCCGTTCCGCGTCTCGGCGATGCCCACGAGCCTGACGAGCGGGCCGTCTGGGACGCTGGGGGACGATGCCAAGGCCTGCAGGGCGACTCGGGCCAAGGCCGGCAGGGGCTGGTGCGGCGCAGACTGACGGAAGCGGAAGGGATCTCGGCGAATCCTCAGCGGGTGGGCCGCCGCCAGAGGCCGCAGGTCGCCCAACATGCGGCGGTCATGTCCGCCCCCGGGGCCGCTTTCCGTCCGCACAAGGTCCACCGTTCGCTGGCCCGCCCGCGACCCGGCCGCCAGCACCGCCCAGGCCGCGATCATCATCACCGAGACGGTCAGCAAGGCCGCCCGCGGCGTTGTCATGGCCCCCATCATCCGACCTCGATTGCGATCCTAAACCCGGTGCGGTCGGGTGTCGAGATAGACCGGCGTCAGGCGACGGGCGGCAGGCGACGGGTGTCGGGTGACGAGCCCAAGGCGACGGCGGGCAGTGTTCCCGGCCCGTGAGGGTCGACAAGGAGGTCAGCCGATCAGGCTGACTCGTACCTCCCTGGCGCCTGTCGCCTGTCGTCCGCCGCCTGCCGTGCTATGATTCGCCGTGCACCCTTTGACGGCTTCTGGTGCGCCTGCCGGGCACGCCGACAACTCGGTCGCCGTCGTCATCCCCGCCAGATTCGCCTCGACGAGACTCCCGGGCAAGCCACTTGCGGACATCGCGGGCCATCCGATGATCGAGCACGTCTACCGGAGGGCCTCGGCGGCGCGCGGCATCGGACGCGTCATCGTGGCCACGGATGACGAGCGGATTTCGGCGGCCGTCCGCAGGTTTGGCGGCGAGGCCGTCATGACGCGTCCCGACCACGAGAGCGGCACGGACCGCATCGCCGAGGCGGCTGCAGCGCTGGACGCCGCGATCGTGGTCAACGTCCAGGGCGACGAGCCCGGGGTGGACCCCCGATCGATCGAACGGGCGGTTGCTCCGGTTGCGGAAGACCCGGCGCTCGTGATGTCGACGCTGGGCTCGGACCTCGACGGCCCGGAGGATCTGGCCAGCCCACACGTCGTGAAGGTCCTCGTCGACAACAGTGGATTCGCGCTGTACTTCACGAGGGCGGCCGTTCCGTTCTGCCGCGACGAGGCGCCGCTGCCCGACCGCGTGCGCCGGCACATCGGCCTGTACGTCTACCGGCGGGCTTTCCTGCTGGCGCTGGCCGCCCTGCCCCGGACGCCCCTCGAACGAACCGAGTCGCTCGAGCAGTTGCGGGCGCTCGAGTACGGATTCCGGATCAAGGTTGTCGCGTCGTTGCGCGCGCCATTGCCCGTGGACACCCCGGAGGACCTGGAACGGGCACGCCGCCTTGCGGCGCAGGGCCTTCTCTGACGAGCGGAGCCATGAAGACTCAGGATCAGAAACCGGTCAAGTTGATCTTCGTCACGGGCGGAGTGGTGTCGTCGCTGGGGAAGGGCCTCGCGGCGGCGTCGCTCGGCGCGCTGCTGGAAGGCCACGGCTACCGGGTGACTCTGCAGAAGCTGGACCCGTATATCAATGTGGATCCGGGCACGATGAGTCCGTACCAGCACGGCGAGGTCTACGTGACCGATGATGGCGCCGAGACGGATCTCGATCTGGGCCACTACGAGCGCTTCACCAGCACGACAACGACCCGCAACCACAACTGGACGACCGGCAAGATCTATCTCTCGGTGATCCAGAAGGAGCGCAGGGGCGATTACCTCGGCCGCACCATCCAGGTCATCCCCCATATCACCAACGAGATCAAGCAGTGCATCATGGATCTCGCCCGCAGTGTCGACATTCTCATCGTCGAGATCGGTGGCACCGTGGGTGACATCGAGAGTCAGCCCTTCCTCGAGGCCATCCGGCAACTGCGACAGGACGTCGGCCGCGACAACACCCTCTACATCCACCTGACGCTGGTGCCCTTCATCGGAACGGCAGGCGAACTGAAGACGAAGCCCACTCAGCACAGCGTCCGCGACCTCCGGTCGATCGGCATCCAGCCCGATGTCCTGCTCTGCCGCACCGATCGGTTCCTGCCGCCGGACATCAAGCGCAAGATCGCGCTCTTCTGCGACGTCAACGAGGAAGCCGTCATCACCGCCAAGGACGTGGAGACCGTGTACGAGGTCCCGCTCGTCCTCGCCGCTGAAGGGCTGGATGACATCATCCTGAAGTACCTCCACCTGCCGCCGACCGAGAAGAACATGCGGGCGTGGGAGGACCTCGTGCACCGGATCAAGAACCCCGAACACGAGGTCACGATTCATGTCGTCGGGAAGTACGTCGAACTCGAGGACTCGTACAAGAGCTTGAACGAGGCGCTGCATCACGGCGGATTCGCCCACGGCGCGGCCGTCCGTTTTCACTGGGTCGAGGCCGAGGCGTTGGAGCAGGAGGGCGGCGAGCGCCTGCTCGCGGACGCCGACGCCATTCTCGTCCCGGGCGGATTCGGCAGCCGCGGGACCCGCGGCATGATGCGCGCGGCCCGGGTCGCCCGCCAGCAGGGCATCCCTTACTTCGGCATCTGCTACGGCTTCCAGTGGGCCGCGGTCGACTTCGCTCGAAGCGTATGCGGCTTGGAGGGTGCCGACTCGACCGAGTGCGACGAGCAGGCCCCTCACAAGGTCATTTACAAGCTGCGCGACCTGCTGGGTGTGGAGGAACTCGGCGGCACCATGCGCCTCGGCCAGTACCCCTGCGAGATCGAACCAGGCTCCCTCGCGCACCAGGTCTACGGATCGACCTTCATCAGCGAACGGCACCGGCATCGCTACGAGTTCAACCGACTCTACGAGCGCACGATCGTCGAGCACGGCGCACGCATCTCCGGCAAGTCCCCCGACGGCAAGTTCGCTGAAATCATGGAACTGCCGGTTCACCCGTGGTACATCGCCGTGCAGTTCCATCCGGAGTTCCTGTCGAAACCTCTCGCCCCTCACCCCCTGTTCGCCGGCTTCGTCGGCGCCGCGCTGGCACACAAGGCCGGCCGCTGCGTCACCGCCGCGAAGGCCCCGGCGTGACATTCCGCGTCGAGCGTCGCCGTCGGCCTGGCACGACAACATGAGGGGAGTGCGAGCACCGGACTATAATGGCGGCGTGGAGCCAGTGGCAGTGGGGGCGGTCGGGATCGGCGGCGGGCTGCCGCTCGTCCTGATTGCCGGCCCCTGTGTCATCGAGAGCCCGGCGCACGCGGTGGACCTCGGCGGGGCCATCGCCTCCATCGCCCGGGACTGGCGCGTGCCGTACATCTACAAAGCGTCGTTCGACAAGGCGAACCGGACATCCCTCACCTCGTTCAGGGGCCCCGGTCTCGACAAGGGGCTGCGCGTTCTCGCCGACGTCAAGTCCGCGCTCGGGGTGCCCGTCCTCACCGACATCCACGAACCGTGGCAGGCCGAGCCCGTGTCGGCGGTCGCCGACGTGTTGCAGATCCCGGCGTTCCTCTGCCGCCAGACCGACCTGATCGTCGCAGCGGCCCGAACCGGCCGTGCCGTCAACCTGAAGAAGGGGCAGTTCCTGGCGCCCGACGACATGCGCCACGCCGTATCCAAGGTCACCGCCTCCGGGAACGAGCGGATCATCCTGACCGAGAGGGGCGCCAGCTTCGGGTATCACAACCTGGTCGTCGACATGCGGACGTTCCCGATCATGCGTCGGTTGGGATACCCGGTGGTCTTCGACGTCACGCACGCCTTGCAGCTGCCCGGTGGCGGCGACGGCGTCACCGCCGGGCAGGCCGAGTACATCGACACGCTCGCCCCGGCGGGCGTGGCGGCAGGCGCCGATGGCGTGTTCCTGGAGATCCACGACCGTCCGGGCGAGGCGAAGAGCGACGCGCAGAATGCCCTGGCGCTGGACCGGCTCGAACCGCTCCTCGCGCTCCTCGCCCGCATCGATGAGGCCCGGGGAAGAAGGGCGCAGGCATGACGGACCTCGAACTCGCCAGGAAGGTCCTCCGTACGGAAGCCGAGGCCGTTCTGGCGCTCGAAGGCCGCATCGACAGCCGATTCAGCGAGGCTGTGCGTCTCCTGTACGGCTGCCGTGGACGGGTGGTCGTCACCGGGATGGGAAAGTCCGGCATCATCGCCCGCAAGATCGCCGCAACACTAACGAGCACCGGTACCTCCGCGTTCTTCCTCCACCCCGCCGAGGCCGTCCATGGCGATCTCGGCGCCATCCAGACGGACGATGTAGTCGTCGCGCTGTCGTACAGCGGCGAAACGCCGGAACTGCTGCGCCTGCTCGAGACCATCCGCCGCATCGGGGCCCGCCTCGTGGCCATGACCGGAGGCACGACTTCCCCACTGGCCCGGGCGGCCGACGTCGTGCTGGACTGCGGCGTCGACGCGGAGGCGTGCCCCTTGAATCTCGTCCCGACGGCCAGCACGACGGCGACCCTGGCGATGGGCGACGCGCTGGCGATGGCCCTGCTCGTCGAGAAGGGATTCCGGGCGGAGGACTTCGCCAGCCTTCACCCGGGAGGCGGCATTGGCAAGCGGCTCATGAAGGTGTCGGCGTTGATGCACGCGGGCAGCGAACTGCCAATCGTGAAGGCCGACACCCCCATGCGGGCCGCAATTGCCGAGATGTCCGCCAAGCGCCTCGGCATGACGTGCGTCGTCTCCGACGACGGGCGCCTGCTGGGCATCATCACCGATGGCGACCTGCGTCGCCACATCGGCGGGCCCGATCTCCTGGATCGACACGCCTCCGCCATCATGACGCCGGGCCCCGTCACCATCGACCGCGACCGCCTGGCGGTCGAGGCGCTGAAGCTGCTCGAGGACCGGAAGATCACCTCGCTCGTGGTCGTCGACGAACACCGCCGAATCGAGGGCGTGCTGCACCTCCACGATCTGTGGCGCACGCAGATGTTCTGATGGATGGCTACGGGGCGTTCCTCGCGGCGCTGGTCACCCTGCTCGTCGGGATCGCCGTGGGCAAGGCTTGGGAGCGGTACAAGCTGCGCGAAGGGCGCTGGATCGACCGCCGCCAGGCGCGCGAGTCTCCCTACTACATCCTCGGGCTGAACTTCCTTGTGTCAGGCCAGTTGGATCGGGCGATTGACGAGCTCAGCCACGCGGCGCGGCTGCAGCCGGATGCGCTCGAGATCGAGATGATCCTCGGCAACCTGTACCGGGAGAAGGGCCAGGTGGGCCGGGCGATTACGATTCATCAGGGCCTGCTTCAGCGACCCAAGCTGGCCAAGCTCGAGCACGCCTACGTCCTCCTCTGCCTGGGACTCGACTACAAACGCGGCGGCTTCGTGGATCGCGCGCTGGAGGCCTTCCAGGAAGTCCTGCGGCTGGACCCCCAGAACCCGTACGCCCTGGTGAACCTCCAGAAGCTGCACGAAGAACAGCATCAGTGGCAGGAGGCGCGCGATGTCCGGCAGCGGCTCGTCGAGTTGACCGACGAGGCCGAGCAGCCCCGGCACCGCCAGATACTGGCGTTCCTCGAGACCGAACTCGGCCGTCAGGACCTGAAGCAGCTCAACTACGAACGGGCGGGCACCCGTTTCCGCGCCGCGGTCGATCTGGACGAGCGAACGGTACCGGCCCATCTGAACCTCGGGGATGTGCACTTCTACGAGGGGGATGTCGCGTCGGCCGCGCGGGCGTGGGAGCGCGTCGCAGAGGTGGCGCCCGAGCGGGCGTACCTGTCGTTCGAGCGGCTGGAGTCGCTGCTGAACCAGCAGGGCGCCGCCGACCGGTTCCAGGCTCTGTGCCGGACCCTTATCGAGGCGAACCCCCAGGAATGGCGCGCACGACTCGCGCTCGGCGTCCACATGGGCGCGCGCGGCGAGACCGAGGAGGCCATCGGGCTCCTGCTCGAGGCCGTGACCCACAACCCGCACGCGTTGGCGGTGCACCAGGCCATCTGGCGCCTGCTGCTCGAGATGAACCTGCCCCGCGCGACGGTCGAGCGGTACATCGACGTCACGCGCCAGGCCATCTTCTACCTCGACCCGCACGTCTGCCAGCGCTGCCGCTATCGCAGCACCGAACTGCTGTGGCAGTGCCCTCACTGTCACGAGTGGGACACGTTCGTCGAAGATCGAATCGCACCCGCACAGGAGAATGTCGGGGCAGTCGACACGGAACTGACCTCGGCACCACGGTAGGCGTCGCACCCTCCAAGCCGCGCCCCGTGTGCGCGGAGGCCGGGTCTTCAGACCAGACGCCGCAGCTCAGCGGATGAACGCCGGCAGGAGTGGGTTGGACACCGTTCCGTCGAAATCGCTGTCGCACAGCCACCAACGGGAATCCCTGAACACCGCCGAGGCCTGGTCGGTCCCCGTCGCCGTCTCCGTCCCGCCGGTGGACTTGCGCAGCGAACGCCACTCCACCGGAACCAACGCACAGCCGTCGGCCTTCCGGCTTCTGAAGGGACAGGTCCCCTTGAAGTCGACCGTCACGGGGAACGTCGTGCCGATGCGGAATGACTGAATCACGAACAGCTGCCGGTTCTCGCGGACATCGGCGAGTTCCGCGTCCTTGCCGGGGCAACCGTCCCAGAAGTTCCGCACCACGTACTCGGGTCCGAGGTTCGAGTTCGAGAAGTCGATCAGGAACTGGTACGCGATGTCTCCGATCTCCCTCGCCGAGTCGTGGAGCGACACCACCGCGCCGGCGGTCGTGCTCTGGCTGGCTGTCGGCACACCCGGGCCGGCCGCCGCGATTGTCTCGGTCACCTTGAGCGTCAGGGTGACCGACAGGGGCGTCGCCGCCTGGCTCGGCGCCTTCCACAGAACCGAGGCGCCGGACCCGGTGAAGGTCCCGGCCGGCGCCGACCACTCGAATGCGAGTTGCGCGATCGGCGTCTCCGGATCGGTCACGGTCGCCGTCACCACCACCTCTTCATTGAGGTCGGCGAAGTTCGGTGGCTCGTTGGCCCTCGTGCCCTGGACCGTGATCCCGGTGATGGTCGGCGGCGCATTCGGCGGAGGCGCCACGTAGGTGTAGCCACCCGGCAGCATGGCGGTTTGCGTACCCAGCGTGACGATCACGTCGACGGCACCCGCGCCATGCGCCGGCGCAACCGCCCGAATGGTCGTCGCCGAGTCGACGCTCACGCCGGTGGCTGCCACGCCGCCGAACGTGACGGTCGCTCCGGCCGTGAAGTTCGTGCCCGTGAGCGTCGTCGCGGTGCCCCCGGCCGTCGTCCCCGACGCCGGCGCGACGGAGATCAACGTCGGCAGCGGCGCGGGCGGTGTCGGGGACGTCGGCGTGGTCGGCGATCCGCCACACGACGCCGTCAGGACGGCGGCCATGCCGAGGAGGATCCAGGCACACGGGTTGCCGACCGGCGAGGGACAGGGGCGAAGCACGCGAAGCGGACTGTGCATGGTCGGGCAGCCACGAGTATCGCACGAACCGCAGCCGTATCAGACGCGGTCAGCCCTGGCCTGCAGCTCGCCCCAGACCGCGTCCACCCGCGACAGCGTGTCCTCCCGGCGTCCGTGCGTGGGGATGACGAAGTGGGCGCGTTTCACCTTCTCGTCGAGCGGCCACTGCGCGGAGAGCCGCCGCCGGACGTCTGCCTCGGTGAGCCCGTCTCGCGCCATGACGCGGCGGATCTGTTCAGCCTCGTCGCAGGCCGTCACGACGATGGCGTCGAACTCAGCCTCGCGTCCGATCTCGAACAGCAGCGGGATCTCCACGATCGCCAGCCGGGCTCCGGCCCGAGCCCGGGCCGCCACCCACTCCGCCAGTCGCCGGCGGACATCCGGGTGGACGATGGCCTCCAGGTCCTGCCTGGCCGCCTCGTCCGCGAACACCACACGGGCGAGCTTGCGACGGTCCACGCTGCCATCCGCGTGCATGACCCCCGGACCGAACCGCCGCCGCACGGCCTCGGCACCGGGAGTACCGGGAGCGAGGACCTCGTGGGCGATGGCGTCGGCCTCGATGACCGGGGCGCCCAGTTCGCGAAACCGCGTGAGGGCGACGGACTTCCCGGTCCCGATCCCGCCCGTCAGCGCCACCGTCAGCATCAGGCCCCGCGCGCCCGGCCCTGGCGTTCCGCGGCACGGACGGTGTTGGACAGGAGCATGGCCACGGTCAGCGGCCCAACGCCACCGGGCACCGGGGAGAGGGCGCCAGCAACGTCCGCCACCTCCGGGTGCACGTCGCCAATCAGCAGCGCGCCACGCTTCTCAAAGTCCTTCAGTCTCTGCGCATCCGGCCTGAACCAGGAGCGGACGAGGGCTTCGTCGGTCACGCGGTTCATGCCGACGTCCACGACCACCGCGCCAGGCTTGACGAAGTCCCGGGTCACGAACGCCGGCCGGCCGATGGCGACGATCAGCACGTCGGCCAAGCTCGCCACGCCGGGCAGATCAGCCGTGCGCGAGTGGCAGATGGTCACCGTCGCATGACGGTGCAGCAGGAGCAGCGCCGTCGGCTTTCCTACGATGTCGCTCCGGCCAATGACGACCGCCCGGACACCCGCGAGCACGACACCCGAGCGGTCCAGGAGTTCCATGATGCCGGCCGGCGTGCAGGCGACGAGCGCCGGCCGATTCTGGACGAGATACCCGACGTTGGCAGGCGTGAAACCGTCGACGTCCTTCCCGGGCGCGATGGCATCGACCACGCGAGACTCGGCATCCGCGCCCATCCCGGCCGGCAGTGGCGACTGGACAATCAGCCCATCGATATCATCCCGCTCGTTGAGGGACGCGACGGCCGCGAGCACGTCGTCGATGTGTGCCGTCCCCGGCAGCCGTGCGAGCTCGGCATGAATGCCGACCTCGCCGGCCGACTTGAGCTTGTTGCGTACGTAGATCTCGGACGCGGCATCATCTCCGGCGAGCACGATACCGAGGCCTGGGGGCCGGCCCCGGTCCGCCGTGATTGCAGCCACCTTCGGCTTCAGGCCGTCGCGGATGGCACCCGCCACCGCGGATCCGTTCAGAATGCGTGCCCCCATACGCCCTAGTCCTCCGCGCCTCCGGCCGCCGCGGCTTCAAGCTGGCGCAGGCCGTCGACGCGGCCCAGGACGACCAGCTGGTCGCCCGCCCGCATGATCGCCTCCCCAGGAGGATTGAATTCCATGCGCCCGCCGCTTCGCTGGATCCCCACCACGATCACACCGTAGCGCTGGCGAATGTTGGCATCGACGATCGACCGACCCGCAAGGGAGCTGGCCGCGTCGAGGTCGACCTGCTCGATGGCCAGTTCCAGATTGCCGGCGCGAGTGGCCAACTCGAAGAAATCCACGACCGCCGGCCGCAGGGCCGTCTGCGCGAGTTCGCGGGCCCCGATCCGATAGGGCGAGACGACACGGCTGGCGCCGGCCCGCAGGAGCTTCCGCTCCGCGTCCTCGGTCTCCGCCCGCCCGATGATATACAGGTCAGGTTTGAGCACCCTCGCGGTCAGGACCGCGTAGACGTTCTCGGCGTCGGTTCCGACGGCCGCGATAAGACCGCGCGCCCGCTCGATGCCGACGCGCTTCAGCACGTCCTCGCGGCTTGCATCGGCCTCAACCGCCAGACCTCCGGACTCCATGGCCGCCTGCACGCGCTCGGGATTTCGCTCGACGACGACGAAGGGGACGTGCTGTCGCCGGAACTCCTCGACAATGATGCTGCCGATCCGGCCGAACCCGCAGACGATGAAATGGTCGCGCAGTTCCTCGAGCATACGCATCCGCCGCCGGCGTTCGAAGCGCCGGGGCAGTCCTCCCTCCACCACAATGGTGAGCAGCTGCGTGAAGGTGTAGAACGCGGTGCCCACGCCGGCGATGATCAGCACGATCGTGAAGATCTCGCCGGGCCGGGAGAGGGTGTGGATCTCCCGGTACCCGACCGTCGTGACGGTGATCACCGTCATGTAGACGGAGTCCCAGAAGCCCCATCCCTCGATGAGCATGTAGCCGAGGACCCCGCCGCCGACCACGGAGGACAGGAGCGCAACGGCCAGGCGCGGTCCCCGCATCGCGCTGGCATCCCGTTGCGCGAGACTGCTCGATCGCGGCTGCTCGCCGTTCGCGGTGTCGCTCATCCACCGGACCGTTGACCGCTCCACCGGGCGTGACTCGGACGGCGAGACGGGCTTGGGGCCTCTCCCTGGCCGTCGCAGCGGGCATTATACACGGCAGACTTGGTGCGGCTTCGCGGGCCGCAGGCCCGGCGACGCGGCATGGCGGAGGTGAGCCGCCCGGCTTCGGCCACGGGCGCGACGCCGGTGCACGACACGCCGGGCGTGCGACGGCCCGCGCGAACGGCGGACGGTCACCCGCGAAGAGCGCCCGGCGGTCAGTGCGCGCCGCCGGCCCTGAACCGTTTGCGGACCTCGCTGTGCCGGTACCCGTAGAGCCAGTAGATCGCCACGCCGAGGACCATCCAGATGATCAGCCGCTGCCAGGTCTCGATGGGCAGGCTGGCCATCAAGAGCAGCGCGACGATGGCCGAGGCAATCGGCACGAACGGCACGAACGGCGTGCGGAATGGCGCCTTCATGTCGGGCCTCTTGTAGCGCAGCACCAGGATGCCCAGTGACACGATGACGAACGCGAGCAGCGTCCCGATGCTGACCAGGTGCCCAAGCACGCTGATCTGCGTGAACCCGGCCGCCAGGGCGACCGCCAGGCCGGTCACGATGGTCGTGATGTGTGGCGTCCGGAACCTGGGGTGGATCTTCTTCGCCCAGGCCGGCAGGAGCCCGTCGTGCGCCATCGAGTAGAAGATGCGCGGCTGGCCGAGCATCATGACCACCATCACCGAGCTGAGGCCCGCGATGGCGCCCAGCTTGACCATGAACGGCAGCATACCGATCAGCCAGGCCAGTGCGGAGCCCTCCGACTGGACGCGGGCGGCATCGATGGCCACGGCCATCGGCGCGGCGACGTTGAGCTGCTGGTAGGGGACGAGGCCTACCATGACCCCGGACACGAGCACGTAGAGGATGGTGCAAACGACCAGGGAGCCCAGGATTCCAATCGGCATGTCACGCTGGGGGTTCTTGGCTTCCTGCGCCGCCGTCGAGACCGCATCGAACCCGATGTAGGCAAAGAAGATCACCCCCGCTCCTCGGGCCACGCCGCTCCACCCGAACTCGCCGAACGTCCCCGCGTTGGGTGGAATGAACGGCCGCCAGTTCGCCGCATTCACGAAGGCCGCGCCGGCTATGATGACCAGGATCACCACCGCGACCTTCACCACCACGATGACGGCGTTGACCGACGCCGATTCCTTGATCCCGATCACGAGCAGCGCGGTGACCGCCAACGCAATCAGCACGGCGGGCAGGTTGAACACGGCCGTCACCGTCGAGCCGTCCGCCAGAGTCACGACCGTCCCCGGCGCGGCGCTGATCGCGGCGGGAATCTGGATCCCGAAATCCCCGAGGAAGCTCACGACGTACCCCGACCAGCCCACGGCAACGGTGGCCGCACCCAACGCGTACTCGAGGATCAGGTCCCACCCGATGATCCAGGCGAAGAACTCCCCGAGTGTGGCATAGCCGTAGGTGTAGGCCGACCCGGCGATCGGTACGCCCGACGCGAACTCCGCGTAACACAACCCGGCCAGCGCGCTGGCGAGGCCCGCCAGCACCATCGAGAGCACGATGCCGGGCCCGGCATGCTGCGCGGCGGCCTGCCCCGTCAGCACGAAGATCCCGGTGCCAATGATGGCCCCGATCCCGAGCGTGATCAGGTTGAGGGGACCCAGGACGCGCTTCAGGCTGTGCTCGCCGGTCTCGGCGGCCTCGGCCTTGATTACCTCGAGCGACTTGGTGGCGAGAATCGACATGCGGCGGCTCCTTCAGCACCATCCACGCGAGGAACACCCATCAGGGGCGAACCTCAGACAACCACTCCAGGCAGGGTCGGGGCATTATACATGGGAAGGAACCACAACCCGGGATTCGGGATTCGGGATCTGGGATTCGGGATTTGGAATGCCGGACTACACCGCCTGGGCGAGGTCTGGTTTCTGCGCGGGCTGGGCCACGTACCGCTCCATGAACGAGGTGCTCAGGTTCCCGGCCCGGAAGTCGGCCTCGGCCAGAATCCTGAGATGCAGGGGAATCGACGTCCTGACGCCCTCCACCACCATCATCTCGAGTGCCCGCTGCATCCTCACGATCGCTTCATCGCGCGTCCGGCCCCAGGCCAGGACCTTGGCGATCATCGAATCGTAGTACGGGGGGACCGTCGCCTCGGCGTGCACGGCCGTGTCGATGCGGATACCCGGACCGCCGGGGAGGCTCAACACGTCGATCCGCCCGGGCGACGGCACGAAGGTGTCGGGGCACTCGGCATTCACGCGGCACTCGATGGCGTGGCCGGTGAAGGCGATTTCGCCCTGCCTGAACGACAGGCGCTCGCCGGCCGCGATCCGGATCTGCTCCTTCACGATGTCCACGCCGGTCACGAGTTCGGTGACGCCGTGCTCGACCTGGAGGCGGGTGTTCGCCTCCATGAAGTAGAACCTGCCGTCGGCGTCCGCCAGGAACTCGAAGGTGCCGGCGTTCGTGTACTGCACGGCCCTGGCGGCGTTGACGACCACCTGCCCCATCTTGCGCCGCTGCCGGTCGGTCAGCGCCGGGGACGGTGATTCCTCGATGAGCTTCTGGTGGCGCCGTTGGATCGAACACTCGCGCTCACCGAGATGGACGACGTGGCCGTGATGATCGCCCAAGATCTGGAACTCGATGTGGCGCGGCGACTCGACGTACTTCTCGACGTAGACGTCCGGAACGCCGAAGGCCGCCTCGGCCTCGCGCTGCGCCGTCTTGAGGGCATGTCCCAGCTCGCCGGGCGCGCGGACAACACGCATCCCGCGACCGCCACCGCCGGCCACGGCCTTGATCAGCACCGGATACCCGATGTCGCCGGCCAGGGCGAGCGCCTGTTCCTCGCCCTCGATAATCCCCTCGGAACCCGGAAGGATCGGCACACCGGCCTTCTTCATCGCGCGGCGGGCCCGGGCCTTGTCCCCCATCAGACGAATCACCTGGGGAGCCGGTCCGATGAACCGGACATTGCACGCCTCGCACACCTCGGCGAGGTACGCGCTCTCGGACAGGAACCCGTAGCCGGGGTGGACGGCGTCGGCACCCGTGATTTCGGCGGCGCTGATGATGGCCGGAACGTTCAGGTAGCTGTCCGCCGCTCGGGCCGGACCGATGCAGATGTCCTCGTCCGCGAATCGCACGTGGAGCGCGTTCTCGTCGGCTTCGGAGTAGACCGCCACGGTTCGGATCCCGAGCTCCCGGCATGCCAGGATCACCCGCAACGCGATCTCTCCGCGGTTGGCGATCAGAATCTTCTTGAACATCATTTCACCCTGATGGCGAACAATCGCTCCCCGTACTGCACCGGCTGGCCGTTGTCGACATACACCGCCACCACCTCGCCCGCGTAGTCGGACTCGATTTCGTTCATCAGCTTCATGGCTTCGATGATGCAGAGGACCTGCCCCTTCTTCACCTGCGCGCCGGTCTCGACAAACGGCGGCGCTCCCGGTTCGGGCGACCGGTAGAAGGTGCCGACAATCGGTGACTTCACGATGGACAAGTCCGCATCGGCTTCCGGAACCGGGCCGGCCGGACGAGGTGAGGTCACCAGGTGCGCCGCATGCCCCGGCGCCGCCGGGACCGACACGGACGGCAATGGCGAAGCCGGCATCAGAGGCGGCACGGGAATGGCCTGGGCGGTCCCCGGCTTGCGCACCTTGAGTTTCAGGCCCTCGAACTCCAGTTCGAACTCCGAGAGTTCGTGCTCCCGCACCAGATCCAGGATGGCCCGTATCTCGTCGACGTTCATCGTTGTCATATCACCAGCATGTCGCGCGGCGCGCGTGTGAGGACCTCGCAACCGTGCGCCGTCACCAGCACGTCGTCCTCGATGCGTACTCCGCCGAGACCGGGAACATACACACCGGGTTCGACCGTGATCACCAGGCCCGGCGCCAGCACCTCATCCCGTGTGGCGAGGGGGACACCGGCCGCGTTCGCCCGGACGGGTCCAATCCTGGGTTCTTCGTGAACCTCCAGCCCCAGACCGTGACCGGTGCCGTGGGTGAAGGCCTGCCCCAGGCCCGCCTGGTCCAGGACGGCCCGCGCGGCACTGTCGACGTCGCCGGCGGTCGCACCCGGCCGGACCGCCTCGACGGCCGCCGAGAGCGCACCTGCCACCGCGTCGTAGAGGCGCTGGGCTTCGGCTCCGGGCGTCCCAACCGAGACCGTGCGGGTCATGTCCACGCAGTAGCCTCCGTGAACGCCGCCGAAGTCCAGGATGACCAGATCGCCCGCACGCAGGTCCCGGTTCCCCGGCCTGGCGTGCGGCAGCGCCGCGTTCGGCCCCGACGCCACGATCGTCTCGAAGGAGGTTCGTTCGAATCCGGCCCGCTTGAGGCACCAGTCGACGTCCGCGGCGACGTCAGATTCCCGCTGTCCGGCCCGCAGGTCACCCAGGACGGCGGCGGCCGCTTCGTCGAGCATGGCCGCGGCTTCCCTGAAGAGGGCAACCTCCACCTCGTCCTTCAGAAGCCGCTCCGCCTCGACCAGCCGCTCGACGGGCACCAGCTCCGGGCTCCCCGCACCACCCGAGCCTGACCCGCCCGACAGCCGCGAGGTCAAGAGGTTGTAGCGGGACACACTGAGATGGCCACCCTCGATGCCGAGACGCACCGGGCCGAGGGCTCCGACTACGCGCGCCAGCGTATCATCGTAGGTCGTATCGACCTTGACGAGTTCCAGGGCGGCACAGGCGGGCTTGACGGTCTGGTCCACTTCCGTGGTGTACCGGCCGTCGGTCATCAGAACCAGCCGAGCCGCCGTGAGCACGACGATGGCGCTCGATCCTCCGAATCCGGTCAGATAGCGGATATTCGGGAGATGAACGAGGACGATTCCCTCGAGGCCCTCTCGCCCAAGGGCCGCCCGGACACGTGCCTGACGGGCAGCCAAGATGTCCGGGTTGGGTTGGCTCATCGGCGAAGCGGAATTCTCTCATAAGGACCGGCCGAGTTCCAACACCTTGATGTGGGAACACGAAGAAACGGCGAAGAACGCCCCCGGCCCGCCCGGCGCCGCCCTCAGGCTTGGGTGCCGTAGATGCGGGTCCGCCGATCCGCGACGATGCCTTCGAGCCAGCGCTCGAGCAGCAGGACGACCCGGCGGGTCCGGACCGTCCCGGCATCTTCTACGGCGGGAGCCGGCGCATGGCGCGACGACGTTTGGCCCGAGGAGGCCGCCGGAGTGAACGGTGCAGGCGGAACGCCGGCCGCCGGAGCCTCTCGGGGCAGTGCCGCGCCGGCGACCGTCTGGCCGGCCGGACCCGTCACAGGCGGCCGCTGCAACGGAGGTGTTGGCGCAGGGCCCGGCGCGGCAGGCGCCGCCGCCGACCGCGGGGCCGGCGCTGGCCGCGGCGACCGTGCGACTCCGGGGGGCGTTGGGACAACGGGTGGCGCGCCGGTGGCCGGCGGCGACACCGGCTGTGGGGGCCATCCGACTCGCGCGGGCGCTGGCGGGCCAGGCGGTGCCGGACGCCGGGAGGGTCCAATCTGCCTCCGGAGGTCCTTGACGATCTGATCGATGCCGGGATCGTTCTGCGCGAGTTCGAACGCCGTGCGGTACTGCTCGAGTGCCTCGGGCAGCTCTCCCCGCCTGCGGTGCACCTCCGCGAGACCGCGGATGGCCGCGAGGTTCTCCGGCGCCACCCGCCGGACGTCGCCCAGTTCCTGCTGGGCCGCATCGAGGTCCCCCGCCTCGAGGAGCGCCCGCCCCAGAGTCACTCTGGCAGACAGGTAGCCCGGATGGCGGACGAGCCCGGCCCGGCAGATCGCGATGGCCTCCTTGATGCGGCCCGCACGGCGATATTCCTCGCCGAGCTGGGCGAAGGCAATGGACGCCGGGTCCTGCCGGAGTCGTCGCTCCAGTTCCTCGATACGCGCCTGGTCAGCCACAGATCCCCGCTACTTGCAGGCCGTGACCACGACATTCTGGGTCGTGGTTGCGGACTTCCCGTTCGTGTCTCCCACCGTCAACCGTACCACGAAGGTCCGGTCATCCGCACCCCCCGGACACGAGCTCGCGTAGGAGTGGGACGTGGTCACACCGGTGGCGGTCGTACCATCGCCGAAGTCCCAGGCGTACGAGATGATCGGATTGACGCCCGACGAGCTCGATCCGTTGAACTGGATGGTCTCCGCCCCAGCTGGGTTGGTGGGCGAGAAGGTGAAGGCGGCCGTCAGCGACCCGGTCGCGGTCACGGGAACGGTCTTGCTCGCGGTGCCCCGCTTGCCGATGTCGTCGGTCACCGTCAGGGTCACGTTGTACGTGCCGGGAGAGCCGTACGCCTTCGACACCGTCACACCCGAAGCCGTCCGGCCCGTGCCCAGCGTCCAATCGTAGCTGACGAGCGTCCGGCCCGTCGCCGCACGCGAGGCCGCGGCGTTGAAGAACACGGTTTCGTTCACGATCGGCGTGGTCGGCGAGAACACGAAGTCGGCGGTCGGGACCGCCGTCTCGGTCACGGCAACCGTCGCCGTCACCGAGGCGGAGAGGTTGCGGTCGTCCGTCACGGTCAACGTGACCGAGTAGGTGCCACCGGCGCTGTAGCGGTGCGTGGCGAGCTGGCCCGTACCCGAGGTGCCGTCGCCGAAGCTCCAGACGTAGGACACGATCTGGCCGTCCGCATCGCTGCTGAGCGATGCGTCGAACGTCACATCGGCCTGGATGACCGGCGCCGACGGCGACACGGTGAACGCCGGTGTCGGGGTGCCGTTGGGCGGCAGAATGACGCCCGGGGGCACCAGGCGGATGCTCACGGTCCGCGCCACGGCGCTGGCATAGTCGGTGCCAAGCGGCGTCGCGAGGATCTGGACGACGGTCCCCGCATCGACGGGATCCACAGGGGCGTTGGGTGCCGTGTAGACGACGTTCGCGCGCCCGTCGGATCCGGTCGTGACGTTCTTGGCGGAGATCTGCCCGAAGTCGGTCACGACGCCGCCGACGGCCACGTCGAGACGGATCGCGAGGTTGCCGACCGGCTGTCCGCTGCTGTCCCTGGCGAGCACCCCGATCTGGGACTGCGAGGCGCCGTCCTGGCGGAGCGTATCCGGGCTGGCCGTGACCGTGATTGAGGTGGCCAGCTCAGACGGACCCGACAGGGGCGGGGCTTCCTGCTTCTTGGCCGTGCACGAGGCCAGCAGGACGGCAACGCCGGTCAGAGCAACGATGGTGCGAAGCGTGCGCGACATATCGGACTCCCTACGTGGTTGGGTCGCCCCAATCCGCAAAGTTCACGCTGATCTGCCCCGTGACGGAGACGGCATTGCCGTTCTGGTCGTGGCCGTAGAAGGTGACATCGGCGATCGTCGACAGCAGAATCGCTCCGCCACCGCCCCGCAGGGACTTCAGCGGCTCCTCGAGCTTGGCCTGGGCGCGCACGAGCACGAAGACCAGCGTGCCGCCGTTGGCGTCGAAGGTCCCGGTGGCGCCGCCGTCGAAGGCATACGGCACGTCGACGCCAGGCGTGGAGCGCCCGTCCGTGCGCCGGAACTCTACGCGGTAGCGCGTCACGGTGATGGCGTTGGTCGAAGTGGGCGTGGTCGGCGCGTTCGGCGCACCGACGTCCTTCAGGGCCATCCTGAGCACGGCGCGTCCCGTGTCCTCGAAGATGGTCGGTTGGAGCGTCTCCTGGCCGCCGAACTGCACGCGCACGTTCGTGATGACGTCGGACTCGAGGAGATTCGCGAAGCTGTCCGGCTTCGCGCCGGAGGCGGCGGTGAGCGCCTCGATGAAGAGGTAGGACGGCGACCGGCCGTTCTCGTTCATGCCCCCGCATGAGATCCCGCCGAAGAAGGCCAGCGCGACAACCGTGAGCGCCGTCGCGTATCGTGCTGTTGCCGTGGGTGTCAGCTGAGTGCGCTTCATACGTCTCTCCCGAACGCGAGGCCGCCTACCGGCGGATCCGCGGCGTGATGAATATCAGCAACTCCCGGTCCTCGTCCTGAATCGAATCGCGTTTGAACAGCCAGCCGAGCAGCGGGATCTTGTGCAGCATCGGAACGCGGTCGTTGACCGACTGCTCGCGGCTGACCACGATGCCGCCGATGACCGTCGTCTCGTAGTCGTGCACGAGCACCTGCGTCTTCGCCCGCTGGGTGTCGATGGGTGGAATGCCGTTGACCTGCCGGCTGTAGTCCGGCGACGCGTTCTCGAGCGTGATGTCCATGATCACCGTGTTGGACGCAGTGATCTGAGGCTTGACCTTCAGCATGAGCGCAGCGTCCTTGAACGTGACCGTGACGGTGTTGTTGGACACGGTTTGAATCGGGATCTGCACGCCCTGGGTCATCTCGGCTTCGACGTTGTTCTGCATCATGACGCGAGGCGTCGACAGGACGCGCCCCTGGCCCTGCTTCTCGATGGCCGACAGCGCGACGTCGAGACTCAGCGACCCGTTGAGCGTCCCCATCGCCAGGCCGATCGAGCTGGTGGCGCCCTGGACACCCAGGTCCACGCCCGTGGGGGTGGCCGACCGGACGGGGCCGATCGGGTTGCCCTGGGTGGTGCCGACCCGGCCGCTCACGCTGCCCTGCGCGGGGAACGCCAGCGGCGACGTGTTGCCCAGTTCGCTGGCCATCCGTCCGCTGAGGCCCCATTGCACGCCCAGCGCGCGGGCGGCGTCCCGGCTCGTCTGGACGATGCGCGCCTCGATCTCGACCTGGGGTTCTGGCTGGTCCAGGGTGGAGATCAAGTTGTCGGCAACCTCAAGGGCCGACGGCAGGTCGGTGATGATGATGGTGTTGGTCCGCGGGTCGACCTGCACCTGGCCTCGCTGCGTGAGCGCGCTCTTCACCAACAGGCTCTGCAGGTCGGTGGCCCGGGCGTAGCTCAACGACCGGGTCAGCACCTTCAGCTGGCCGGCCATCGCCTGCTCCTCGGCCAGCTTGCGGCGCTGCGTTTCCTCCTCGGCCAGCACGGTGAGCGGGGCGATACGGACGACGTTGTTCTCGACGACGTAGCCGAGCTTGTTGGCTCGCAGGATGATCTCGAGCGCCTGATCCCACGGCACCTCACGCAGCGAGACATCGACGGGTCCGCTGATGTTCGGGTCGATGATGACGTTCAGACCGCTGATCTCGGAGAAGGTGCGCAGAACGGCCCGAAGATCCGCCCCGGTGAAGTCGAACGTGATGGGGTGGCCGGTGTACTGCTTCTCGGCCTGGGCCCCGGCCAGTGTCTCACTGGCGGCCGAGGGGGACGGAACTTGGGCACCGGTCGTCTTGGTGGTGGACGGCGCGGCCTGATCTGGCTTCGGCGGGGTGGGCGGCGTCACCGCCGCAGCGGGCTCCGGGAGGGCGGCGGCGGGCTTCGCAGCCATGGCCTCTGCGGGCCGCTTCTCCGGCGGCGCTTCCGCCGGCGCGGCCGGCAGCGCGACGACGGGCTTGGGCGGGACCTGCGGCTCGGCGGCCGCCGGAGCGGTCGGAGCAGGCGAGGGAGCGACCGGGGCCGGCGATGCGGGCGGAGCCGGCTCATCGAAGATGACGCTCACGCTGCTGCCGGCCGTCTCGACGCGGTGCGCCACCGGGAACTTGAGGTCGACGACCACCCGCGTCACGAGAGGCTGACGGCTGAAAACCGCCACTCGGATCCTGTCGACCGGTCCTTTGCCGATCTCGGTCGTCCGAGGCACAGAGAACACGGCATTCGACAGGTCGACGACGAGGCGGGGCGGCAGGTCCTTCGTGGGCTCGACCGACGCCACACTCAGTGGACCGGATCCCGTCAGCGTGACTCGCGTGCCAGCCGGGCCGGCTGATACGTCGATGTTCGTCAACACCACGGCACCGGGCGGTGGAGTCTCCTGCGCATCGCGCGACACGCTCGCCGGTCCGCCGAATTCGACGAGAATGGCGTTGCGCCGGCTGCGCACTTCCGGCGTGACGGGCCGGCTCAGCAGGAACCGGACCCTGGCGAGCTGGGCTCCGTCCTCCGCCTGCAGTTCCTCGACTGACACCGACGCGACGGGATCGACCGGTGCCGACACGGTGTTTCGCGCGCCGGCGGCGTTCGCGTTCCGCAGATCGACAACCAGCGTCAGCGGGTCGGGCCGAGTCGTGACGTACGGGACGGGCTCGGTGGCTTCGATCAGCACGGTGAGCAAGCCGCGTTCGCTGGTGGCCGACACGGCGGTCAGCCGCGCGAGCGCGCCAGCGCCTCCCGTGGCGTCGAGCTGGGACGCCAGCGCGAGCGCCGCGCACAGGAGCCACAGCGCGCGATTGCGCACGGGCGGGCGCATGCTGAATCGGGTTGGTCGGGGCATCGCCTGCGTCATCACGGCCATCCTCTCCACGTTCACTTGGGCTCTCCGCCTGGGCGCAATGTCAGCCGGACCTCGCGCTGCTTGGTGAGCGAGAGCGGGTCGTTCACGTCCTGCATCAGTACGAGCGTGTCCTGGGTGATTGCGCGCACGCTGCCGTCGAGCAGGCGGTCATTGACGCGCACGAGGAGCGTCTTGTTGTCCGGCCCCTGCACCAGCGCGACGAACGTCCCGCGGCTCTGCATGACACCCTTGAGCACGATCTCGCCGACGAGCAGCCCGCCGACGCCGAGCGCGGGTCGGCCCTGACGGCCGGCCGGATCGGTGACGCCGCGCTGGAGCAGGCTCACGAACGGGTCGCGACGGCCCGCGGGATCGTACGCGTAGGCGGGGGCCTGGGGGCCGGCCACCCCGCTCAACGGCGCCGGGGTCGTCGGCTGCTGGGAGACGGCCGAGGCCGTGCCCAGCGCGGCCACGCCGGCCGTCAGCGCCAGGCGCAGTGCCGCTCGCCTGGTCACTGGGCACCTTCCTTCGCAACGGCAGGAACGGTCTTTCCGGCGTCCGTCAGCACGAACGTGGTCGCCACGCACGTCACGTCGATCGTGGCATTCGGCTCTGGCTTGTCCTTCGCTCTGATGCTGACGTTGCCGATGTTGATGATGCGGGCGAATTTGCTGATCCGGTCGAAGAACAGGCCGAGGTTGTGGTACGACCCCTCGAATTCCATCGTGATCGGCCACTCCGCGTGCAGTTGCTTGTTCACGACCGAGCCGGGCTTGAACACCTTGATGGCGAGGTTCGACTGGGTCGCCAGCGTCTGGAGGCTCCGGAGCAAGTCTCCGAAGTCCTTCTCTTCGGGCAGGACCGCCTTGAGTCTGGTCAGTCTGGTCTCGAGATCGGCCACCTCGGAGCGGAACTGGGGAAGCTGCCGCGCCGTCGATAGCCCCTTGTTGATGTCCGCCCGCAGGGCCTCCAGCTGCAGGCGCTGCGTGTCGAGTTCCGCGGCCTTGGGCGCCACATACAGGTAGTAGAAGGCCGCCACCCCGGCCAGCGCGATGACGGCAAAGACGCCCACCTGGGCGTACCACGGCAGCTTGTTGAGACGCAGGTCCATACGTCAGGTCTCGATTCGGGGAAACGCGGGCGCGTAACCACGCATCAGCACGCCTACCCCCCTGGTGGCGCGAACTGCGCCTTGACGGTGAAGCGGATCAGTTCGGCGCTTGCGGCCGTCGCCCCCTCCACCTGGCTGTCCATGATCTCGACCGGCCGCGTGAACCACCCGGACCCGCCCAGGTTGTCGACGAAGTCCGACAGGGCGGTGTAGGTGGTGCACTGGCCGTCGATGGTCAATTCCGTGCCCTTCTGCTCCAACTGAACGAGCCAGAGCATCTCGGGCAAAGCGCGGCTCAACTCGTCGAGCATGTGGACGGGGCCGCTCTGTCCTCTCCGCAGCTGCTCGATGAGGCTGACCCGCTGCTGCAGCTGGGCCTTCCGGGCCTCGAACTGCTGCACCTGGACGATGAGGGAGCGCAGGCGCGCCGTCTCCTGCTGGGCGTCTGCAATCTCCTGGGCCAAGCGCGTGCCTTCCTGATACAGGGACCAGTACCACCAGCCGACGCCCAGGGCCGCGAGCACGAGCACGAGACTGCAGGCGACGGCGATCTTCTGACCGGACTCGGTCGTGACCGCCGCCGCCCGGCGCTTCGCGCGCGGGCGTTCCTGCTGGCCGAGGAGGTTGATGCGAATCACCGGTCCCCCTTCCGCCTGAGCGCCAGCCCCACAGCGACGACCGCCGTCGGCCCGGCCTCGCTCTTGGAGAGGCCGAACCTGCCTTCGTCGAAGCTCACCCGGCGGAACGGATCCAGCGGCTCCACCGCCAGGCCGAAGCGCTCGTGCAGGGCCGACTGCAGTCCGGCCAGCCGCCCGCCGCCGCCACAGACCATGATCCGGTCCAGTCGATCGGACGACGCGGTGGCCCGGTAGAAGTCGAAGGTCTTCTGCACCTCGAGGACCACGTTCTCAGTCACGGCCGCCAGCACGGGCCGCACCTCGTCCGGGCCGACGCCGTCGATTGACGTGCCGTGCTTCAACTGGTCGGCCTGCTCGTAGGTCAGGTCGAACTCGCGCTGCACGGCCTCGGTGTAGGCGGTACCGCCGATCGAGATGTCCCGCGTGAAGACCGACGTCGCCCCGGCGAGGATGTTGATGTTGATTCCGCTGGCGCCGATGTTCATGAGCACCGTCACGACGCCAGGCTCGGCGTCGTAGTTGGTCTCGTAGGCGTTCTGGAGCGCGAAGGCATCGATGTCCACGATGACGGGGGTCCGGCCGGCCTGCGCGATGACGCCGGTATAGTCGGCGATCTTCTCCTTCTTCGCCGCCACCAGCAGGACGTCCATCGCCCCGCGGCCGGGGTCACTCTCGAGGATCTGGTAGTCGAGGTTGACGTCCTGGATGTCGAAGGGGACGTATTGCTCCGCTTCCCAGCGGATGGACTCGCGGAGTTCGTCATCGGTCATCAACGGCAGGCCAATCTTCTTGACGATGACGGCGTTGCCCGACAGAGACGCCACAACCTCCTTGGCCTTCGGAGTCACGCGGTCGAGCAGCCGCCGGACGGCGTCCGCCACGCTGGCCCCATCGATGACGGCGCCGTCGACGATGTTGTCGGGAGGGATGGGCTCCGTGCCGTACGCAGCGACGCGCAACGATCGGCCGGACTGCTTGAGTTCGACCGCTTTGACGGCGCTGGACCCGATGTCGAGTCCTACGAGTGCCTTCGCTCTGCCGAACACGATCGTGCCTGCCCCTTTCCGGAGGTGTCGGACAGCCCCTCCCCTGCCATCTCGCCGGCAAGGCTGATGCCAGGTGCTCGCGGCCTCGTCCGAAGCCGAGGTTGCGAGCCGGCATTCGGCTCGCACGCGGCGAAGCGGCCGCGGCCGCCGGCTGCCGCCGTCGGTCGGACGCTCAGCCGCCGCGCAGGAATCTCAACGTCCGGGGGAGTTCTCATGTGGCAGGATCTGCCACACGCAGGTGGGCCCGCTTGCCGGCGCCCCCCGAGGCGACCTCCCCAGGTCGTTACACTTATCGGAGGCAGCCGCTCGCGGCTACAGGCAGGGGTGCGCAGTTGCGTGAACACACCACCCGTCGCCACGGAAGCGGCCGGCGGCGGGACCCTTGGCGTTCTCGTGGGCTGGCGGGTGCACGAAGTGGGAATTGGACGAATGCCACTCCTTGACAGAAGCGGGGCCGGCTGTTACGATTTTGGTTTGCCGTCCTCGGAATTGACGGTGAGATAGAGACTTGCAGATGCGTACCTTTACCGCGACACCCGCAGGCGTCGAGCGCCGCTGGCACGTGATCGACGCTGAAGACCAGGTGCTTGGGCGCCTCGCGACCCGGGCGGCCCGCCTGCTGATGGGCAAGCACCGGCCAGCGTACACACCGTTCATCGACACGGGCGACCACGTGGTGGTCGTCAACGCCGACAAGGTCAGGCTGACGGGTCGGAAGGACAGTCAGAAGATCTACCGGCGGCACAGCGGTTATGAGGGCGGGTTGCGCGAGGAGCGCGCCAAGGACGTCCGCCGGCGCCGTCCGATCCGCATGGTGGAGGAAGCGGTCAGGGGTATGCTGCCCAAGACGAAGCTCGGCGACGCGATGTACCGGAAGCTCAAGGTCTACGCAGGTCCGGATCATCCGCACGCGGCCCAGACACCAACCAAGCTCGAGGTAGTCTAACTTGACGCTCATCCAGTACTACGCCACCGGGCGGCGAAAGACGTCAGCCGCCCGGGTGTTCCTTCGGCCGGGGTCCGGCACCATCACCGTCAACCGGCGCAGCTTCGACAGCTACTTCCCCACCGAGGTCCTGCGGATGGAAATCCGCCAGCCGCTGGTCCTGACCGAAACGGCCGGCAAGTTCGACGTGCTGGCGACGGTGGCAGGCGGCGGTGTGGCCGGTCAGGCCGGGGCCATCCGCCTCGGGATCGCACGGGCGCTCTGCGAGTACAACACGGAGTTGCGCGGGGCGTTGAAGAAGGAAGGGCTCCTGACGCGCGACGCGCGGGCGAAGGAGCGCAAGAAGTACGGGTTGGCCGGAGCGCGCAAGCGCTTCCAGTTCAGCAAGCGGTAGAGACCGTCGTTCTGACGGGTACCGAGGGAGGACCTTTGAGCGGGATCGCCATCAAGGAGTTGCTGGAGGCCGGGGTGCACTTCGGCCATCAGACGAAGCGCTGGAACCCGAAGATGAAGCCCTATATCTTCGGCGAGCGGAACGGCATCTACATCATCGACCTGGGCAAGACAGCCAGGCTCTTCCGCGAGGCCGAAGAGTTCGTCGCCAGCATCTCGGCGGAAGGCGGAACGGTCCTCTTCGTGGGCACGAAGCGCCAGGCGCAGGACGCGGTGGCGGAAGAGGCCCAGCGGTGCGGCATGCACTTCGTCAACCAGCGATGGCTGGGCGGGCTGCTGACCAACTTCACGACCATCCAGCGCAGCCTTGGCCGGTTGCGCGAACTCGAAGCCATGAGCACCGACGGCCGTTATGAGTCTCTCTCGAAGAAGGAAGTCGCCTCGATCGAGAAAGAGAAGCGCAAGATCCAGAAGAACCTCGACGGCATCCGGCACATGGCGAAGCTGCCCGATGCGGTGTTCGTGATCGACACGAAGAAGGAGAAGATCGCCGTCGACGAGGCCAGGAAGCTCAAGATTCCGGTCATCGGCGTCGTCGATACGAACTGCGATCCGGACGATGTCGACTTCGTGATTCCGGGCAACGACGACGCGCTGCGGGCGATCCGGCTGTTCACCGCCCGCGTCGCCGAGGCGGTGCTGTCGGGCCGCGGCCTGCGCGAATCGGCGCGGGGCGAGCTGACCGACGGCGAGGGTGGGGCCAGACCGGCGGAGCGGCGGCCGCGGTCCGAGGCCGTGCCCCTTCGGCCAGCGTCGACCCAGGCCACGGCCTGATGGCCCGGGCACCTGAGGCCCGGGCACGTTTCTGTTCCGCGCCGGCCGGCCTCGTCCGCGCCGGCGCTTCTTGTGTACTGCGAAGCAGAGGATACCCATGGCGATCACGGCACAGCAAGTCAAGGCGCTCCGGGACACGACGGGAGCCGGCATGATGGAGTGCAAGACCGCGCTCACCGAAGCGAACGGCAACATCGAGGAGGCGGTCACGATCCTGCGCAAGCGGGGCATGGCGCAGGCCGCCAGGCGATCCGGGCGGACCACGTCGCAGGGCATTGTCGGAAGCTACATCCATCTCGGGGGCAAGATCGGCGTTCTCGTCGAGGTGAACTGCGAGTCCGACTTCGTCGCCCGGACCGAGGACTTCCAGCATCTCGTCAAGAACATCGCGATGCACGTGGCGGCTCAGGACCCGAAATACGTGCGGCGCGAGGACATTCCCTCTGACGTCCTCGACAAGGAACGGGCCATCTACCGCGCCCAGTTCGAGGGATCCGGCAAGCCCGCCCAGGTCATCGACAAGATCGTCGAAGGGAAACTCGGCACCTTCTACGCCCAGGTTGCGTTGCTGGATCAGCCGTTCGTGCGGGATCCGAACATGACGGTGGGCCAGTTGGTGGTGCAGGCCACGGCGAAGACCGGAGAGAACATCTCGGTCTCCCGCTTCGCCCGCTTCAAGGTCGGGGAGGCACCCGAGTCGGCCTAGCCCAGGCCGCCCGACGAGGAGCGTCGCGCGGCAAATCGAGGCCCTGATCTATAATCCGGCCCGGTATGAATGATCCGTCGATTCCCCTCGCCGCGTACCGGCGCGTTCTCCTGAAACTGTCGGGCGAGGCGCTGATGGGTGAACAGTCCTTCGGTATCGACCGGGAGGTAGCGCGGGAGATCGCCCTCGAGGTCGGTGAGATCCAGCGACTGGGTGTCCAGATCGCCATTGTCATCGGCGGTGGCAACATCTTCCGCGGCATCGCGGCCAGCGCGAAGGGCATGGACAGGGCGCAGGCCGATTACATGGGGATGCTGGCCACCGTCATCAACGCGCTCGCGTTGCAGGACGCGCTCGAGGAGGCCGGCGTCGTGACGCGGGTCCTCACGGCCATCGAGATGCGATCGGTCGCCGAGCCGTTCATCCGCCGCCGGGCCTTGCGCCACCTCGAGAAGGGCCGCGTCGTCCTCCTGGCCGCTGGCACCGGCAACCCGTACTTCACGACCGATACGGCCGCCGCCTTGAGGGCGATGGAGATGAAGGCGGACGTCATCCTGAAGGCCACGAAGGTCGACGGCATCTACACGGCCGACCCGGTCCTCCACGCGGACGCCACGAAGTTCGAGAAGATCACGTACATCTCCGTGCTGGAGCGCGGCTTGAAGGTCATGGATGCGACCGCGGTCTCCCTGTGCATGGACAACAAGCTCCCGATCGTGGTGTTCAACCTCAAGACCCCCGGAAACATGAAGCGCGCCGTCCTCGGCGAGCCCATCGGCACGACCGTCACGGTGTAGAGTTCGTCCCTCGGGCGCTCGGTCGGCGCCCGTACCTACTCACGGAGAGACGCTCATGGAAGCCATCGACCTCAAGAGCCTTCACGCGGACGTCCAGAAGCGCATGGACGGGGTCATCGATCACCTGCGTCACGAGCTGGCGGGCGTGCGGACCGGCCGGGCCACCATCAACATCCTGGATCCGGTGCACGTCGATGCGTACGGCACGCGGATGCCGCTCAACCAGGTCGCCACCCTGTCGGTGCCCGACCCGATGACGATTATGGCGCAGCCATTCGATTCCTCCCTGCTCGGCGTGATCGAGAAGGCCATCCGCGCATCGGACCTCGGGCTCAACCCGAGCAACGACGGCAAGCTGGTCCGGATCCCGATCCCGGCCCTGACCGAGGAGCGCCGGAAGGAACTCTCGAAGCACGTGCACCGCATGGCGGAGGACAGCCGCAACAGCGTGCGGCAGGTGCGCCGCGACGCCAACGACCGGCTCAAGAAGATGCTCAAGGACAAGCTCGTTTCGGAAGACGAGGAGCGGAAGGGGCTCGACGAGGTCCAGAAGACCACCGACCAGCACATCCACCTGATCGAGGAGTTGCAGAGGAAGAAGGATACGGAGTTGCTGGGAAAGTAGGACGGCCCGGGGGCGATGGGCCGGGATTCGGGATCCGGGGTTCGGGCTGCCGGAACGTCATGGCCGCGGACGCGGACATCCAGATTGAGGTACCGAGAACGCCCGAGTGAGAGTCCGCACGTTGGCGCGGCGTCGGCCGCGCATGTTACACTTCCAGGGTTCGCTTGGGCGGCTAGCTCAGCTGGGAGAGCGCCGCGTTCGCAACGCGGAGGTCGGGAGTTCGAGCCTCCTGCCGTCCACCATCGGAGGTGCCGAAGAAAGGCCCGGTTACGGCCGGGCCTTTCTTGCGTACTCTCTTCGCTTCTTGCCGGTGTGCCCTAATCGCGCCCAACGCACTCTGCCTCCGCCATGGCGGCCGGCAGCAGACGTCCCGTCGTGGACGCGGCTGCCGCCATCGGTCGGTCGACGAGCCACACTCGCGACCCGATCTCCCGCGCAAGGAGGATGGGAGTGCTCGCCCCAACCGGCCAAGGGAGACCGAGCGGCCGACTCGCTCGAGAGTGAACCAGGGAGGCGCCCAGCGGGCTGCAGGCTACCGTCTCCTGCGCTTCGAGCGCTCCCCGGCATGTTCAGGGTTCACCTTAGCCGCATCGACGGAGAGATTGTTCTCCTTCTCAAAGCGCTGCAGCCCTACCTCCACGATCGGCACAATCGCAGCCGGCATCAGGTCAGAATCCGAGTTCCCCACGTTTGCACCCCGGAGTCCGAACCGGACGAAGATGCCCCAGAATCCCTCATGAATACCTCTGCTCCTCACGAGGATCTCGGCGATCTCCTTGTGTGTGAAGGAAACCTGCGTCGTCTCTGCCATGTTCCTTGCTCCAACTACCTAGGCCGTGGCCGAATGGCGCGATGTCCCAGGTCGCACACGGCCCGGCTTCATGAACGCCAGGGTCCCGGCAACCTCTGGAGTGAAATCCGCTTCAACGACACCGAACACGCCCAGCCCCCCCAGGACATCCGCCCTCGCTGTCGATGCGAACTCCTCGAGGCACCCCAACTGGGAAACGTCCCGCAGAATTGGAATCTCACCGTGTGACGAGCCTCGAGCTTCCCGCCAAAGGGAGCCAAACAGCGACACACCAAGACGGTCCGATGCAGACGAGGGTGCGCGGTCCCCGGTGAACATGTCGATCGGATAGGCACTCGCGGGCTCTCTTGTCGCGACGAGCCACCGAAGCAACCGCCCGGCGGTCGTCCCCATCCGCAGCGTTCCTTTCTCCCAGCGGGAGACCGTTTCCGGAGTCACACCCATGTGCCGGGCGAAATCCACCCCGGACAGCCCGAGGTACTTGTGTAGGAACTTGATCTCCGCCGGGGTCAGTTGACCACGCTGGCGCGTGATCATTTCCGCCAGCGTCCGATGAAGACCTTCAATATTCGGGATCCCCACTTCGCTCTCGCCACACTGACGACACCGGCGGATCTCCACCCCGACAAGCGTCACGTTCGGCAAGCCTGACGCCGTGTAACGGAAGTTGCTGGTCTCAACTCGCATCTCGCCGCCGCATACCAGGCACGTCATGGGCGGTTCCTCCACGCTGTCACGACAACGACTTCATCAGTAGAACGAAAGGCAACGACCACAGTGATCGCCTGTGTCCACACCCGATACCGCCAGCTGCCCCGTTCAAACTCGGGCTGGTCGACTACCCCTGCCCGCAGGACGTTCACGCAGTCTGGGGTCTCCAGGTTGTCGGCCGCCATCTCGTCGAGCGCGTGATCCGAAAACGCCACAACGCCGGACCGAATGGCAGCCCGTACCAAGTCCCGGGCCCGCTGGGGCTGCAAGGGACCGTCACACGGGTGATCGACCACACCCGTCATGACTTGATGCTAGGTCATAGCTTGATGATACGTCAACAAACTGAGAACGAATAGCACGATTTACATGTGCCCCCCAAACGTGCCCAACGGTCTGTACCCCGCCTGAGTTGGCGTCAGCCCCGGCGCAGCACGACGATCCGGTTCGTGTTGGTGCCCTTGGCGTTGTTCGTCACGCCCCAGCAGTTGGCGGTCTTGGTGAAAACCTGGGTATTGATGACGACTGCCTCCGGAGTCCATCCGGCCGACGCGGCGGCGGGGATGACCGCCTCCTCGAGTCTCACGGTTCCCCTTCTGACCTCCCCCACCTCGAAGGCCACACGTCCGGCGGGCCGAACCACGCGGTGGAGCTCGACGAGGACCTCGGCCATCGCGCGCGCCCACTGGTCGAGCCGCCGGGCGATGGTGATGTCCACCCCGTTCGGGTCGATGCCGCAGAACCAGCAGCGCAGCCAGTTGTCTCCGGCGTAGTCGACGACGTCGAGAAACGGGGGCGAGGTCACTACGAGATCGACCGACCCGTCGGCAAGTTCTGGAGTGCGGCGCGCGCTGCCGGTCACGAGCACCGGCGTTGCCCGCGCCTGGAGGCGCGCGGAGAGATCGCCGTCGCCATCGGCCAGGAGCGACCGCGTCTTCTTCAGGATGATGGCCTTGACATCGCGACGAGGTGGGACCTGGTGGCGTCTGACATTGATCTTCCGCTGGCTCTCGATCGACGCAGCCTGGTTCGGCGGAAGCGTGTAGACGGAGAAGAACCCTGGAGAATGGCCGGTGAGCCGGTTCACGGCCACCATCCGGACCCAGTCGTCCACCTCGTCGGACAGCCCGGCCGCACTCCGTCTCAACAGGTAGTCTCGCAACGCGCAGATCTCGGCCAGGGTCTCGGGATGGTAGAAGACCTCCAGCTCGCGCGGCTCCTCCCCGGGCGTGGTCAGATCCAGGTCGTCGAGGCGGTCCCGGACTCGGGCCAGCATCGGCGGCCGCAAACGGGGCCCCACCAGGATGCGGCTCAGGGGGTTCACGTCACACCCCGCAACGCGGCGCTCCAGCAGAGCGGCTTCGAGAAGCGTCGTGCCCCGTCCCATGAACGGGTCGTAGACCACGTCGCCCGGAGCTGTCAGCCGCTCGATGAAGAAGCGAGGCAGCTGCGGCTTGAAGCAGGCCCGGTAGGACACCTCGTGCAGACTGTGGGCAGAGCGCTGGCGGCTCGTCCAGAACTCGTTGACGAAGGTCGGGACGCGGAAGCGTGGCCCGTCGCGACCGCCGGCGTTCGTCAGGCCCTCGTCGGTCCGCCTGCCGTCGTAGACGAAGGCGCGCAACTCCCCCACGAAGGACTCTGCCCTGCCGTCCGAGTGCGGCGACACCGCCTCGAAGAGTCCTCGTTGTCCCCGCATCCCTCTACTGTCTACCGTCTACTGTCTCCTGTCCACTGTCTCCTGTCTCCTTTCGAACGTTGTACGGTAGAACATTGATGCGGATCGCGGGCCCGTGGGGATGCCACGGCCGGTCCCCAGGGGTAAGATCGCCACAGCGCCCGCATACTGGCAGGGCTCGCGCCGCCGACAAGCCCGTGGAGGGGTCTGGGACCCCGGAGCCTAGGAAGATGTCTGGACAGAGAGCCCGGCTTCTCGCGGTGGACGATCAGATCCGGACCCTCACCCTGCTGCAGCGGGTCTTCTCCGACCACGAGACGGTCACGGCCGGAAGTGCCAGCCAGGCCAGGCATCTCCTCCAGAACGGCCCGGTACCGGATCTCATCTTGCTGGACGTGAACATGCCCGTGGAGGACGGCTTCAGCCTGTGCCGGTGGATCAAGGCACACCCGACGCTCCGCGGGGTGCCGGTGATCTTCCTCACGGGCGTCAGCGATGCGCAGTTCGAGACCACGGCCTTCCAGGTCGGCGGAGTCGACTACGTCAACAAGCCTTTCTCGGCCGAGGTCGTACGCGCCCGTGTGCAGGCCCACCTGTCGGCCAAGGCCGCCGAACGCCAGATTGCCCGGCATAACGAGTTGCTCGCGTCCCAGGTCGCTCAGCGAACGGCCCAGCTCAGCTCGGCGTTGAAGCAGCTCGACGACGCGTCGCTGGAGATCATCGTGCGACTGACCCGAGCCGCCGAGTACCGCGACGAACTCACCGGGAAGCACGTGCTGCGGGTCAGCTACTACGCGGCCGCAATCGCCCGGCACCTGGGATATACCGAGGAACAGGCGAAGGTTCTGCTGCGTGCCGCCCCGCTGCACGACATCGGCAAGATCGCCGTACCGGATCACATTCTCCTGAAGCCAGGCCCGCTCACGCCGGCCGAGTGGGAGGTGATGAAGACCCATACGACCATCGGCGCTCGGATTCTCGCGAAGTCGGCGTCCGACATCGTGCAGCTCGGAGAGACAGTGGCGCTGACCCACCACGAGCGATGGGAGGGTGGGGGCTATCCCGCGAATCTTGCGGGCACGGCCATACCGATCGCCGGGCGAATTGTGGCCCTCGCCGACGTCTTTGACAGCCTGAATTCCCGCCGCCCTTACAAGCCGCCCCTTCCGCGGGAAGAGTCCGTCAGGATCGTCTTGGCCGAGCGGGGGAAGTGGTTCGACCCCGCGGTCGTCGACGCTTTTCTGTTGGCCGAGAGCGAGATCTCCGAGATCATGGCTTGCTACGCGGACGACGAGGTCGGACACTCGTTCGCCGCGCCCGACGTCACCGTTGACACCACGATGGAGACCCGGCGGGGATAGCCGGGATGACCGAGCCCCCGCCCTCCACGCTACTCCGCCCCGGGCGTCCAGACTGGCGACATCGCAAGGGTGGACGGGTGCTCCGGAGTCCGTGCGCGACAGCCCTGTGATCGCGTCGCTTGACTCCGGGTCCCGAACGCGCGACACCTTGTAGTATGGGAGTTCTCGAACTGGCTGGCGTGCTGACGGGCATCCTCGCCGTCTGGCTGACGACCCGGCAGCGCATCCTGTGCTGGCCCGTGGGAATCGTCTCGGTAGTCATCTTCATCGCGGTGTTCTACCGCGCGAGGTTGTACGGAGCCATGGGGCTGCAGGCCGTCTATGTCGCGCTGGCCATCTACGGCTGGCACGCCTGGCTTCATGGCGGCCGGGGCCACGGGCGTCTCACGGTCTCGCGGGTCCCGCACCGCCACATGGCCTGGCTGGCCTGTGCCGGGGCGGTGGCGACCGCCGGCCTCGGCGCCGCGCTGGCCCGCTGGACCGACGCGGCCCTCCCGGTCCTCGACGCCGGCACGACGTCCTTTAGCCTGGTGGCCCAGTGGATGCAGACGCGAAAGTGGCTCGAGAACTGGTTGGTGTGGCTCGTCGTCGACGTGGTGTACGTGGGGATCAATCTCTCCCAGGAGCTGGCCCTGACGGCGGGCCTGTACGTCGTCTACCTGGGGCTGGCCGCCATCGGGTGGCGAGACTGGCGGCGGTCGATGCGGGAGGTCCATTGACCCGTCCCTTGACCATCGTGGTAACCGGGACGGAATGCACCGGCAAGACGACGCTGGCGGCCTGGTTGGCCGCCACGCTCGGCGCACCGCTGTCGGCCGAGTACGCGCGCAAGTACGTGGACCAGAAGCGGGCTCCGCTGACTGCGGCCGACGTGGAGCCGATTGCCCGAGGCCAAATGGCCGGCGAGGACGCGGCGCTCCGATCGGCCGTGAGCGTGGTCGTCAAGGACACGGATCTGCTGAGCACCGTGGTCTACGCCAGGCACTACTATGGGTGCTGCCCTGCCTGGATCGAGCAGGCGGCAGCGAACCGGCTCGGCGACCTGTACTTGCTGCTCCACCCGGATGTGCCCTGGGTCGCCGATGGCCTGCAGCGCGACCGCCCTGCCCAGCGGGACCTGCTGCACGGCCTGTTTCGGGCCACGCTGGCGGTAAACGGGGCCCGTGTCGTCGACATCCAAGGCGAGTGGGCAGCGCGCTACGCTCGGGCGGAAGGAGCGATCCGCGGGATCTTGCCGGGCTCTTGATGGCGTCCTCCGTAATCCGCATTCCGCATTCCACAATCCAGTCCCCCGTCGCCTGCCTGTTGACACCCCGCGAACCGCGCAGGGACAATACGATCCATGCCCGTCACCCGGATGACCAAGGAAACCCTCAAGCAAGAGCTGGATGCGGCGGACGACGCCGCGCGGCCGGTCCTCGTCGACGTCCGGCTCCGCTATCCGTTCGAGCACAGCACGGTGAAGCTCCCTGGCGCGATCCGTCTTGCCCCCCACGAGCCGGGCTCGGCAAGCTTGCCCAGAGATCGGGAACTCGTCCTGTACGACTCGGACCCGAACGAGGTGACGAGCGTACAGATGGCCGCCGACCTGCTGGCACGGGGGTACCGGGTGCGGGTCCTGAAGGGCGGACTTCCGGACTGGCTGTCGGCCAACCTGCCGACGGAGACCAAGGATGCGGTTCGCCCCGCGCCGCCACCGGCCGCGGCCGCCAAGGAACCCGCGGTCGCAAAGGGATAGGTGCTGACCTCACTCGCGGTGATCGCCCTCGGCATGTGGGCGGGCATGCAATCTCCGCCTGAGGCCGCGACCGAGCTGGCCGGGGCCGTGCAGAAGAGGTACGCGACGGTCCGCGATTTCTCGGCCGATTTCATGCACTCGTACCGCGGCGGCGTTTTCAGGACCGAGGCAGTCGAGCGCGGCAAGGTCGTCATCAAGAAACCGGGTAAGATGCGGTGGGAGTACACGACGCCCGAACGCAAGCTCTTCGTGTCTGACGGCGTTCGCCTGTACGCGTACGTCCCCGAGGATCGGCAGGTCACCGTCTCCCCAGTGCCCGGCGAAGACCATGCGTCGACCTCTGCGCTGTTCCTGGCCGGGCGAGGGGACCTCAACCGTGATTTCGTCGCGTCGCTCGAGACGGCGATTCAGACGCCGGCGGGGACCCTCGCGCTCAAGCTGACGCCGCGCCGGAGCGAGGCCGAGTACGACTGGCTGGTACTCGTGATCGACCGTGCGAGCCTGCAGATTCGCCACCTGGTCACCGCGGACGCGCAGGGCGGCCGTTCGACCTTCGTCTTCTCGAACCTGCGCGAGAACACGAACCCTGCCGACCAGACGTTCTCCTTCACGATCCCGCGGGGTGTCGATGTCATCACCACAGACCGAATCCGCTGATTGCCGCCTGCGCCGGCGCTCGGCCGCATGGGTGCTCGTCGCGGCGGCGCTCTCGGCCGCCGCGCAGACGGGCTGCGCGAGCTTGGGGCCACTCAAGGCCGGAACCTCGGCCGAGCGGCAGCAGGACTGGGACCGGGCGGTCATCGAGTACACCAAGGCCGTTCGCCAGGACCCGGGAGACAGGCTCGCGCGGCTGTCTCTCGAGCGGGCCAAGCTGCGCGCATCCCAGGACCATTTCACCCGCGGCCGCCGCCTGGCGTCGATGGGCAAGCTCGAAGAGGCCCTCGTCGAGCTGCAGCTTGCCCAGCAGTTCGCGCCCGCGAGCACCGAGATCGACGACGCGGTGCGGGAGGCGAAGCACCTGCTGCGCGCCCGGGTGCCGGTCGTCCGCGAGGGCAAGACCCAGTTGCAGACCCTCATCGAGCGGACCCGGGACCTGCCGCCCGCCGGTGCCGAGCTACCCGGGGATCTCCGGCTTCCCGACACGCTGATGTTCAGGGAGGCCAGCGCCAGGGACGTGTTCCTCGCGCTGGCCCGTTTCGCGGGAGCCAATCTCATCTTCGATCCGGGCTATCGCGACGCCCAAGTGACCATCGATCTGCGGAACACGTCGCTCGAACAAGCGCTGGCGTCGCTGACGGCCGCGACCCGCAACTTCTTCCGAGTGTCGGCGTCGAAGACGGTCACCATCATCCCCGATACGCCCGCCAAGCGACGCGAGTACGAGGAGGAGGTCGTACGGACCTTCTATCTCTCCAATGCCGACGTCAAGGAGACGATCGACCTGCTTCGGATCGTGGTCGACGCGAGACGGCTGGCGCCGGTGACGGGCACGAATGCGATCACGATCAAGGACACGCCGGAACGCGTGGCCGCAGCGGGCCGGATCGTGGCAGCCATCGACAAGGCCAGGCCGGAAGTCATCATCGACGTCGAAGTGCTGGAAGTGGACCGCACGCTCCTGCGCGAGTTCGGCCTGCAGATTGCGTCACCCGGGCAGCCCAGCGCCTCGCCGGGCATCTCCGGCGCCGCCGGCGTCGACCGAGAAACGCTGACGCTGCGAGACCTGCACACCCTCACGACGGGAGACGTGTTCCTGACGGGCTTCCCGGCCCTCTTCTACCGCCTGCTCAAGTCGGACGCGAGTTCACGGTCGCTCGCGAATCCACAGCTGCGGACGTCGGAGGGGATCGCTGCCCAGGCCCGATTCGGCGAGCGGGTGCCCGTGCCGAACACCACCTTCGCGCCCATCGCGACGGGCGGTGTGAACCAGCAGCCGATTACCTCCTTCAACTACGAGAACATCGGCGTGAATATCGACATCACGCCTCGCACCCATCACAACGACGACGTGTCGCTGACGCTGAAGGTCGAGGTCAGCAGCATCTCCGGTACTGGATACGGCGGCCTTCCCACCTTCGGCAACCGCTCGGTCAACACGGTCATCCGGCTGCGGGACGGAGAGACCAGCGTGCTGGCCGGACTCATCCGCGACGACGAGCGGACGGTGCTGGAGGGTGTGCCGGGGCTGAGCGACATCCCGCTCATCGGCCGGCTGTTCGCCCGCAACAAGGTCGAGCGCCAGGAGACGGACATCATCCTCACGCTGACGCCTCATATCATCAGAGTGCTGGATCTCGAGGAATCCGATCTGCGGCCCTTCCGGGTCGGAGGCGACGTCGGAGGTGCGATCGAACTGCCGAGTCTCGATCCCAAGGGGGATCAACCCGGCGTCACGCTGCCCAAGCCCATCATCAAACCACCCGGGCGCTCGGTCACTCGACCCGAGTGACGTCTGCACCGAGAGACGCCAGCCGTTCCTGCACCTTCCCGTAGCCTCGCTGGATCGTCTCGAGGGGCCCGACGCGGCTCTCGCCGTCGGCGGCCAGGGCAGCCGCCACCAGGGCCATTCCCGATCGCAGGTCCCGCCCGTCGAGGACGCGTGCCCGCAGCCGGCGATGGCCGGTGACAATGATGCGGTGAGGATCGCACAGGAACAGCTGAGCGCCCATCCCGCTCAACTGATCGAGGGCGAAGAGCCGGAGCTCGTACATCCAGTCGTGCAGCAGCGTGTCGCCGTCGGCTTGCGTCGCCAGTACCGTCACCAGGCTGACCAGGTCCGACGGGAACCCCGGCCACACTCCCGTCGTCACGCGGCCCCCGCCGGCCAGCCTCGACGGCCGCACCCGCAGCCGGTCCTCGTCCAGGGCGAAGTCGACCTCGAAGCGCCTCAGCACGTTCGTCACCACCTCCAAGTGCTCCCGGCGCGCTCCACGTACCTCGACGTCACCGCGCGTCACCGCCGAGACCACGGCCCACGTGCCGGCCTCGATGTAGTCGCCCTCCAGATGATGAGACACGCCTCGTCGGCGTGCGACGCCCTCGATCCGGATGGTCGGGCTGCCTTCGCCAGATACGGCCGCGCCCATCTGCCGCAGGAATCGGGCGAGTTCGACAACATGCGGCTCGCAGGCCGCGTGGCGGATCTCGGTCAGGCCCTCGGCCGCCGCCGCGGCAAGCAGCGCGGTCTCGGTTCCCGTGACCGAGGCTTCGTCCAGGTAGATCGACGCCGGCCGCAGCCGGGAGTCGAGTTCCAGCACCGGGACATCGCCGGCAACCGGGCGGGCTCCCAGCGCCGCCAGGGCGCTCAGATGCACGGCCATGGTTCGCCGGGCCGGGAAGTCGCCGCCAGGCTGCGCGAGCGCCGCCCGCCCGCGGCGAGCGAGGAGCGGCCCGAGCAGCAAGACCGAGCCACGGAGCCGCCCGACGAGCCGCGGATCCGGAGTGTCCGTCTTCACGTCGGCACACGTGACGCGCAGCGTCGTGCCATCGAGGCTCTGCACCTCGGCGCCGAGATCGCGGAGCAGGTCGACCATGACCTGCACGTCGCCGATGCGGGGCACGTTGCGCAGGGTACACGGCTGGTCCGTCAGCAGGCAGGCGGCCAGCAGCGGAAGCGCGGCGTTCTTGTTGCCTTCCACGTCGACGACACCGGTCAGCCCGCGCCCGCCTCGAATGAGCAAGGACGCCATCACACCCCCTCGAACTCGCCGAGATAGCGGAGTTCCTCCCGGAGCTCGACGCCGAATGCCTGTCGGACGCCAAGCCGGCACCGCTCGATGAGTGCCCGCACGTCCGCGGCGCACGCGCCTGGCTGCGTCACGATGAAGTTGGCGTGGACAGCCGAGACCATCGCACCGCCGATACGGCTCCCCTTCAACCCGGCCACCTCGATGAGCGCCCCGGCCGACGCCGGCACGCCTGCGGGCACCGGGTCGCGTCCTCGAACCGGATTCTGGAACACACAGCCCGCGCTCGGAGCGCCGAGCGGCTGGGTGCGCTTGCGGATCGCCAGCGACTCGCGGGCCCGTCGGCGCAACGTCTCCGCCGACTCGCCGGCCGATAGGGCGAACACGGCCGCCACGACAGTCTCCCCCGACGTCTGGACACGGCTGCGGTCGTAGGCGAAGCCCATATCGCCGTTGGGCACCACCGCGAGCTCGCCGTCCGGAGTCACCAGTTCCACCCGGTCGACGACGTCGGAGATCAGCCGCCCTCCGAAGTGCGCGTTGCCGCAGATTGCGCCGCCGACGGTGCCGGGCGTACCGGTCCACCGCTCGAGGCCGCCGAGTTCGTGCGCAATGGCCCACCGGACCACGCCGTTCAATCGGCAGGCGGACTCGGCCCGCACCCGGGCAGGCTCGCATGCCCTGATTCCGCGCATGCGCAAGCGCAGGACCAGTCCCCGCACACCGCCGTCCGCGATCAGGATGTTCGACCCGCCTCCCAGGATCGCGACGGGCACACCGCAACGCTTGGCCTCCGCCAGCGCCAGGCGCAACTCGTCGAGGTTCTCCGGCTCGAAGACGACGTCCGCCGGCCCCCCGACCCTGAACGTCGTCCACGGAGCCAGGGCAACTCGCTCCCGAACGCGGGCTTCGCCAAGAACGCGGCGCAGCATCGCCGCGAGTCCCTTGACATCGCCCGCCGCGTTGGTCGGGAAGCCCCCCGCCGGCATGTGTTCCTCGGATACCCGTCCCATCAGCGCCCCAACGCCTCGAGCAGCTTCCGATGAATCTCCTCGAACCCGCCGTTCGACATGGCGACAATGAGGTCGCCCTGGCGGCTCTCGCGGGCGACCAGGGACACAATCTCACCGACCGCAGGCACGTAGCGGGCGCGCTTGCCCCGGGAGCGCAGTGCAGTGACGAGTCCGTCGGGCGAGAGACGTTCGTCTGCGGGCACATTCGACCGGAACACGCCCGCGATGACGACCTCGTCGGCGGCGTCGAAGGACGCCGCGAACGCCTCCTGGAAGACACGGCGGCACGACGACGCCGACCGCGGCTCGAACACCGCCCAGATGCGCGCGGCCGGGTGGGCGGCCCGCACGGCCGCCAGCGTCTCCCTGACCGCGGTGGGATGGTGGGCGAAATCGTCGTAGATGGTGACGCCACCCGCGGAGCCGACGATCTCGAGCCGGCGCCGGACGCCGCCGAACTCGCGCATCGCACAGCGCAGCGTCTCGGTATCGACGCCGACCCGGGTCGCCACGGCCATGGCCGCCAGGGCGTTCTTGACGTTGTGCACGCCGGCGAGTGGCACGTCGAACACACCGAGGCTCTCACCCCGGGACCGGGCCCGGAAGCGCGTCCCTCCAGGGGTCGCGACGATATCGTACGCGCGCCAGTCGGCGTCGCCGAGACCGAAGGTCTCGACGGCCGCATGCGCGGACTCGCGCAGTGCGAGCGCGTCCTCGCTGTCGGCGCCGAGGACGAGAAGACCGTTCCGCGGCACGAGATTCACGAACCGGCGGAACGCGAGGCGTATCGACGCCAGGTCCGGGTAGATATCGGCGTGATCGAACTCGATGTTGCCCACCACCGCGATGTCGGGCAGGTACTTGAGGAACTTCGCCGTCTTGTCGAAGAACGCGCTGTCGTATTCGTCCCCTTCGATAACGAAATCCCGGCCTCCGCCGAGTCGGTAGCTGGAATCCCTTGGCCCGAGTTTCGCGATCACTCCCCCGACGAGCACGCTGGGGTCGAGGCCCGCCCGGGTGAGCAGCCACCCGGCCAGTGCGGCCGTCGTGGTCTTCCCGTGGGTACCGGTCACCACGATGGACCGCGCGCCCCACAGGCAGAACTCCCGGATGGCCTCCGGCATCGAGCAGTACCGGATCTTGCGGTCGAGCACGACTTCAACCTCGGGGTTCCCCCGTGACAGGGCGTTGCCGATGACGACCAGGTCGATGTCACTCGTGATGTGCGAGTCGTTGAACCCCTGGAGGATGCCTATGCCCTCGCCCTCGAGAAACGTACTCATCGGCGGGTAGACGTGCTGGTCCGAACCGCGAACGTCGAAGCCCTTGTGCTTGAGGATGGCCGCGAGTGTTGCCATCCCCGTCCCGCAGATCCCGATGAAGTACAGCGTTCTCACGGAGTCCTCACGCGGCCGTACGCTCGTCGATAACGAGCGTGGGAACCGGATGCGACAGCAGGCGAGCCCGGACGCCGAGGGGCAGTGTCACCGCCGGACCGCGCGTATGACCGGTCGGGAACCCAAACAGCACGGGTCCTTCGAAGTCGGCGATGGCCGCGGGGATGATGTCCCGTGCCGCCAGCGAGCCGTCCGCTTCCTGGCATCCCGGCATCTCCCCGAACAGCAGTCCGCGCGCCCGCGCAAGGATGCCGGCTTGCGCGAGCTGGGTCAGCAGGCGTTCGATCCGGTACGGGCGCTCGTTGACGTCCTCGAGCAGCAGGATGGTGCCGTCCGGCGGGTCGAAGGCGTACGGCGTGCCGAGCGAGGCCGCAAGCTGTGTGAGGTTCCCGCCGTGCAGCCACCCATCGGCCTCTCCTGCGGCGAGCACCTCGAGCCCTGGTGCAGTCATCGCGCCTAGGGGTGATTCCCCGGTCAGCACGCGCAAGAGCGACGAGCGGTCGTAGCACGGCTCGCCTCCCGACAGCCCGCCGGCCACGCTGGGGCCATGCGCACACACGAGACCGGCACGAGTGCTTGCGTGGGCCAGCAGCGACGTGACGTCGCTGTAGCCGACGAGCCACTTGGGTGGAAGCCCCGGGAGTCGGCCGGCAACGAAGGGCAGGATCTGGGCACTGCCGAAACCGCCACGCGCCGTGACCACCGCGGCGACGCGGGGATCGAGCCACGCGTCGAGCAGGGCCGATGCCCGCGACGATGCGGATCCCGCCAGGTACCTCGTGTGATCGAAGACCCGCCTGTCATAGACGGGTTCGAATCCGAGGCGTCTGATCTCGGCGATCCCCGCTTCGAACGCCTGCCGGTCGAACGGGCTGGAGGCGGCGACAACGGCCACACGATCGCCCGAACGAACCGCCGGCGGCTTTCGACAGGTCATGCGGCGCACCCTAGAGGAACGCGGCCATCTCGTCGGCCACCGCCCGGTGCGCGTCGCAACCGACGACAATGCGCCAGTCGTGGGCGCGGCTCTGCGGCTCGCGGGCGCAGAACGCCGCCTTGGCCGAGCGGTGCCGGACGATGGCCTCTTCGACGCGCGAGTACGGCACGGTCCCGTCTTCGACGGCGTGGACCAGCGCCTCGAGCGTTGCGGCCTGCAGGTCCGGCTGGGGCTCGCACACCAGCACTGCGTCATGGCCCGCAACCACGGCCCGCACCGCGGCTGACGGCACGTCCCACCTGGCCGAGCAGGCCTTCATGCACAAGTCATCGGTCAGCACCACTCCCCGGAACCCAAGGCGCTCGCGCAGCTCGCCCCTCGTGATCGCCGCCGACTGGCTGGCGGGCCACGTCTCATCCAGGGCAGGCACCAGCAGGTGCGACGTCATCATCGCCGACACGCCCGCCTCGACAGCCGCGCGAAACGGCAGGTACTCAACGCTCCGGAGGCGGTCGGGGCCGTGCTCGACGACGGGCACTTCCACATGGGAGTCGGCAAAGGTGTCGCCGTGCCCAGGGAAGTGCTTGCCGCAGGCCGCCACGCCTTCCGCCTGAAACGCCTCAATGAACGCCGCCGACAGCCGCGCCACCATGGCCGCGTCCGCGCCGAACGCCCGGTCGCCAATCACCGCATTCCGCGGGTTGCTCAGCACGTCGAGGACGGGTGCGAAGTTGAGCGTGATGCCCACGGCGCGCATCTCGCGGGCCAACGCGGCGGCAAAGCGCCTGACCAGCGCGTCGCTGCCGCTGCGACCGAGTACGTGCGCTGCGGGCCATCGCGTGAACGCCCCGCGCAGCCTCGCCACGCGGCCGCCCTCCTGATCGATACCCACCCAGAGCGGCGGGTCGTCCGATAGGCGGGCGCACTCCGCCGAGAGTTCCGCGATCTGCTCAGGCTCCTCGACGTTCCTCGAGAACAGCACGACTCCACCCAGGTCGAAGTCACGGGCCAGCGAGCGCAACTCGGGCGGGACGCTCGGGCCGGAGAATCCGAGCATCACACACTGGCCGATCTGCCGTCTGAGGCCGGAGGGCGACATCGATTCCCATTATAATGGCGCCGTGACGCTCGCCTCGTCGGCCCCGACCCGCATCGATCTCGCCGGCGGCACCATCGACATCTGGCCCTTGTATCTCTTTCACGAGGGCGCGCAAACCGTGAACGCCGCGATCAGTCTTCGCGCCCACGCCTTGCTCGAGGCCCGGAACGACGATCGCGTGGTCATCCGCTCGACGGACACGGGCCGTGTCACGGAGGCGGACCACTGGTCCTCGCTGGTGAAGCCCGGCGATATGAACCTGCTCGCGCGGTTGCTCGCGTACTTCCGGGCCGGCGGGTTGACGCTGACGACGCGCGCCGAATCGCCTGCCGGGGCCGGTATCGCCGGTTCGTCGGCCCTGAATGTCGCCGTCTGCGGCGCCATGGCGCGGTGGAACAACCTCGACATCGCGGCCGAGGATCTGCTGCAGATCGCCATGAACGTCGAGGCGCAGGCCATCGAGTGTCCGACCGGCGCCCAGGACTACCGGCCGGCGATGTACGGCGGCGTGTCGGCGGTCGAGCTCGGGATTGCCGGCGTGCGTCGCGTCGCGCTGTCGGTCGACCCACGCGACCTCGAACGCCGCATCGTCCTGGCCTACACCGGCGCGCCGCGCAACTCGGGCACGAACAACTGGGAAATGGTCAAGCGGCACCTCGACAACGACCGGGCGGTCTTCGACTCGTTCGAGCGGATCCGCGACACGGCGGTCGCGATGCGCCAGGCATTCGAGCGCGAGGACTGGGACGAGGTCGGCCGGCAGATTGCCACCGAGTGGGAGAACCGCAAGCGTCTCGCTCCCGGCGTGACGACACCGCAGATCGATGATCTGATCGCGCGCGCCGGACGAGCGGGCGCCAGCGCGGCCAAGGTCTGCGGAGCGGGCGGTGGCGGTTGTCTGTTCTGCTACGGGCCGCCGGCCGACCGCGACCGCGTACGCGATGCGCTGCACGCAGGCGGCGCCGCGATCCTGGACTTCTACATCGACACGGACGGGCTCCGCTTCGCCTGACGCCAGGAGCGCACATGGACGCCATCGGGGAGATCAAGCGCCTTTACTACACCACGACGAAGGCCACCATTCAGCGGGACCTCACGCGAGCCGTGGCGCTGCTCAAGACCCTGAAGACCGAAGACGAACGCGAGCGTGTCGCCGTTTACATGGACGGCCTGTCACAGATGCGCTCCGAATGGGGCGTCAGGGCCAAGCCCGCGTCCGCGAAGAAGAAGAGCTGACACGCGTCAGGGTCTCCGGGAGTCACCGTTTCCGCGACGCAGCAGTCTGGAGGATCTTCCTCGCCGCGAATCGGATGGGTTCGGGGACGTTCCGGTCCGTGGACAGCGTTCTGATGTCCCGATCCACCAGACGGTTGACCATGCCCAAAGAGATGGCGACAGGCGTCTTCGGATTGAACACCAGTCCCTGGACGACCGTGTAGTTCTTGATCCACGCCCGGCTCGTGCCAATGACGCGGAGGGCATCCTCGGAGATGGCCGGTATCTTCGCGAATCCCTCCACCTCCTGCTCCGTGAGCTTCGGGCTGCTCAGCACGGCCAGGGCGACGAGCTTCGCCGGATCGCGAATCAGGACGGACCGCTCTTCGCGCGTGCCCCTCATGGCCACCTTGACCTTCTGCGTGGGCGTCAACATCGACAGGCGCTGGACCGTCGCCATGCGGCGCGTGTCCTGCGCCACGACGGGGGCCGCGGTGTCTTCGGTCGGCGCGTCCTCCGCCTCGCCGTCACCTTCGCTGTCAATGAGGGGCGCGTCGTCCCCTACCTCGGAAGCAGCAGACGGCGTCACGCCCCGGTCACTGAAGAACGTCCGGAGCTCGTCGGGAACGTCGGGCCTGGCGAGAAAGCGCTCCAGCATCGGCCGAGGGATCCGCCCGAGTGTCCGTTCAGCGGCCTGGCGGATCCCGGCATCGCTGTCGCCGGTCAGCCAGGCCAGGAGGGCCAGTTGTTCGTGCGCGCGCGGCGCCAGCACACCCTGCGCCGCCAGCAGGCGGACATCCGGCGCCACCTCCCCCCGGCGAAAGCAGTCCAGCAGGGGCGTCCGGTAGAGCGCGTCCATGTCTACGGCTGTTCGATGAAACCGGCAATGGTCTCCGGCGTGATCGTACGGGTGACGACCTGCCCGGCGGTGCCGAAGGGACGCCCCCGCCGCCCGTTCAAGGTCAGTTGAAGGGCACCGGCGTTGCCGGCCTTCAAGGTCACACTCTTCTGGGCATCGTAGCTGACGCGCTCGCCAGGCTCGAGCAGCCTCGAGACCACCTCGACCCCGTCGACCACCAGCGACACCCAGCACTGCTCCGTCGACACGATCGACAGGGAGATCGGCGCGGGCGGTGCCGTCTCGCCAGCCGGCTGGAGGGCCGCAGCGTCGGGCTCGCGGCCGGACGTCTCGGTCCGGCCACTACCCTCCGGCGGCGGCGCCAAGCCCCCGCCGGGCACGCCGGGCAGTCCCCCATCCTGGGAGCGCACGGCCGCGGCTGGCGGCGAGGGGGTCCCGATCGAACTGGTGCCGCCGGGCGGGGACCCGGGCGTGGCCGCGGGCGGTGACTCCGTGGGCCGCATGCTGAGGTACACGACGATCGCGATGACGACGAGGATGGAGATGCCGATCAGCTGCAGAATCGTTATCACCGCGCGACGGCTGCTCTCGAACGACTCGGGGTCCTCTGGCGTCGCCGGGACCGGGCCTTCGTCGCCTGCTGCCGCCTCAGGAAAGTCGGTGATGAAGCGGGCGACCGTCGCCTCGGGATCCAGACCGACTTCGCGGGCGTAGGAACGGACGAAGGCGCGAGCGAAGATGCCGCCGGGCAGCTTGGAGGGATCGTTGTGTTCCAGCGCGCCCAGGACACGTGCCGAGATCTTGGTCGTCGCGGCGACCTGCTGGAGCGATATTCCTCGCCGCTCCCGCGCCTGTCGGAGGAACGTCCCAAAGTCGATCTCGGGCTCTTCTGCCATGACCGCGCCTGTCGTCTCCCCTGAGCCGGTGCTTTGCGTTGACGGCCAGCATGTTAGGGAACGTTCGAGCGGCTGTCAAACCCAATCGCCGCCCCTGAAACGCCTGCGCCCCGAGCCCACGCCGGCACACGCGCGATCGGCCCTCGCCGCGGCGCCGGCTCCTCGCCCCTGAGTGCCGGCTCAGGCCCGGTCGGGACCACCCGTCTCGAGTGCGTCCTCGCCGGGGCGGCGGCCGACCAGCCGTGTCAGGTCCGAGATCCCCAAGGCGAGGTTGACCAGGCCCAGACCCGATACGGCACCCTTGACGTAGGGGTCGCCCGCGACCCGCGCCAGCCAGGGCCAGGCTTCGACGAAGTAGTTGCGGAGCCATAAGTCCGACCAGGGCATCACGACCAGAGCAAGGCCGACCTCGAGGAAGTACGCGACGTAGATCACGCGGACGACCGTGGTCATCCGGTCTCCCGATCGGGCGCGTGCCGCCCGAGAGCTTGGTCGCTTGTCTTGAGCCTTCCGATGCGCCGGTCTACGTCGCGGTAGCCGGGCGACGCCGAGTGAAGCTCCATGAAGACCGCGAGCGCCCGCCGCCGCTCCCCGGCCTCTTCGAGGGTGTCACCAAGATCGTACAGCAGCACGTCCCAGGCGCCCGGGCTGGGGGCCGAAGATTCGGCAGCTCGCTCGAGCCACTCGATCGCATCATGGAGACGGCCGCGGTCGCGCTCGATTCGCGCCAGCAGCGCGGCGGCCCGGAATCGACACCTGGGGTCCCGTGCCGCCTGCTGCAAATGGTGCCGGCACTCGTCCAGACGGCCCGCGCTGTAGGCTCGATACGCCAGGTCGACGGACTGCAGGGCGCTGGCGGTCCTGTCGTCCGCACCAGATTGCTCGCGCAGCATCCGGAAGAACCCATCGAGGTCGGGCGGCTCCGCGGCAGGCGGTGCTTCCGGCCGGACGGCCGAATCGGCCGGCGGTTGCTCCATCATCAGCCCGTCGAGCGCCCGGCTGAGGTCCACCTCGACCGACGCCGGGCCTTCGCCGGAGACCGGTGCGACGTCCAGCAACCCGAGTGCATCGCGCACATCCGCATCCACCGGGTCCAGGCGGAAGACCTCCGGTCCCTCCGACCCGGCTGCTCCCGGCTCACGGGACACGCGCGCCTGAGGGACCGCCGGGAGCCGGCCGGCCGCCGGCGTCCCTAGGTCGAGATCGAGGGTCGCCGCTCCCGCCTCCGGCCGCGCGTCCGGGCGGTTAGGGCCGGGCCGCAGAACCAGCCCGTCGTTGGCCGCGCGCAGGCGTTCGGCGTGCTGGGCGATGTCCGGCCTCTTCTCGACCAGATGCTGGGCAAGTGTCCGCGCCTCAGCGTATCGGCCGGCCGCCAGCAGTTCGTCGGCCAGCCTGACCTGCCCATGGTAGACGCCATCCTCGTCGGCCAGGTCGCCGCACACGTCAATCAACAGGCGGAGCGCGCCGATCGGTTCGCGAGACTGGCCCGCCAGTCGCTGCAGGATGGCCTTCGCCTCCCACGGGTCGTGCGACCGCCGGGCAGCATCGATGACCGGGCCGATACAGACCAGTGCGGCGGCGGAATCGGCCTCGGCGAGGGACCAGCACAGCTGCGCGGCGCCGGCCGCAGCGGTTGCGTCGCGCACGGTCAAGCGCTCGATCAGGCCGCGTGCCTCGCCGGCGCTCCCGGCGCGGGCCAGAATCTCCGCCCGCAGAAGCGTGGTGTCTGCGGTCTCGCTGTCGGAGAATCGGGGCAGGGCCGACCATGCGGATCCCGCGCGCCCGCGGCGCAACTCGAGGCGCGCCAGCTCCAGACGAAGACCGGGATCATCTGGCGCTGACGAGAGCGCGCCGGTGAGCCGTTCGACGGCGGCCTCGTGCTGGCCGGCCGCACTCATCGTGCGTACCACACGGCCAACCTGGTCGGCAGTGCGCGCCAGATCGGCGGCTTCGTCCAAGTGGCCTGTCTGCAGCCGGAGGTCAATGAGCCGATCCCGGGAGGCCGCGTCGGTGGCGTCGAACCGCAGCGCCTCACTCAACGCGCGATCGCCCTCCGATTGCCGGCCCTGGCGAAGGAGTTCGAGCCCGGCCTCACGCAGCTGGCCGGCAGCCTCCGACACACGACCGAGCTCCGTCAGCAGGTGTGCGGCATCGAAGTGGCCGGTGACGTCGCTTGGATCGGCCGACGCACGCCGGATGGCCGCCTCCGCCGCACCGTCCCGATCGCCGCGTGCGACACGCGCCTGGTACAGCGCCTGGAGGCAGGCGCGCGCTTCAGCACCGAGTCCCTGCTGACCTGCGAGATCGGCCGAGCGCTGGAGCGCGGTGTCATCGTCTGGCTGGATCTTGAGGATCTTCTTGTAGAGCGCCGCGGCCCTGGACACGAACCCGTCTCGGGCCAGGTGCTCCGCCATCCGGGTGTACTGGGCGACCGCTCGGTCGATCTGCCCCGCGCGGACATGGAGGTCGCCGAGCAGGTTTCCCGTCGTCAAGTCCCGTGGGTACTCGTCGGCCACCTTCGTGTACTCGGCGATGGCGGCGTCCAGACGCCCCTGGCGCAGCAGCTTCTCGGCACGTCGAAGGGCGTCGTTTCGGTCGATAGGCACGGCAGGTCAGCGTCGGCCGGGTTCCGTGTCGGCGTCTGCGATCGTATCAAAGAGCGACGGGGGCCGGAACGAGCGGCGGTGAACCGCGGAGTAGCCGAAACGCGCGACCGCGGCGAGGTGAGCGGCCGTGGCATAGCCTTTGTGGCGATCGAATCCGTAGCGGGGATCGGCGCGGTGGAGATCCGTCATGCCCCGATCGCGGTGGACCTTGGCAATGATGGATGCGGCAGCCACAGCCGAGCACCGGCGATCCCCGTGGACGACGCCCCGCTGGGCCATGGGCAATCCGGGAATCCTGAACGCGTCGACGATCACGAGGTCCGGCAGCGGCACGAGGGCCATGACCGCCCGGCGCATGGCCTCGAGGGAGGCTCGGTGGATGTTGAGACGGTCGATGTCTGCGGGCCCGACCTCGGCGACGGCCCATGCCACGGCCTCGTGCCGCACGCGCTCGCCGAGACGGCTGCGGAGACTGGCGGGGAGGAGCTTCGAATCCGCCAGCCCAGGAATGTGGCGTCGGGGATCGAGGATGACCGCCGCGGCCACGACCGGACCGGCCAGGCACCCGCGCCCAACCTCATCGACCCCGGCAATCCAGACGAATCCGAACCGCCGAAGCGCGTTCTCCAGCGTGCGCCTGGCCCCGGCACGCGGCATGGGCGGGCTTCCCCTGCACGGCTCGCTACGCGCGCCGCTTGATCTCGCGCATCCGTGCGGCCTTGCCCTTGAGCTTCCGCAGGAAGTAGAGCTTGGCACGGCGCACCCGCGCCGAACGGACCACTTCGATCTTGTCGATGATCGGCGAGTGCAGCGGGAAGATCCGTTCGACGCCCTGGCCGAAGGATACCTTGCGAACCGTGAAGGTCGCCCGGGTCCCGCCTCGGTGCTGGCCGATGACCACGCCTTCGAACACCTGCACGCGCTCCTTGTCCCCTTCCCTGACCTTGACGTGCACGCGGACCGTGTCGCCCGTACGGACACCGGGCCGGTCGGTCAGCTGTCCCTGTTCAATCGATTCGATCGCGCCCATCTTCGGCTCCCTTCTCCCCTATCAACGCGCGCAGGATCTCGCGCTCCTCATCATCCAGTTCCGCCGCTCCCAGCAGGTCGGGCCGTCGCTCAATCGTCCTCCGCAGGGCCTCGCGCTTCCTCCACCGTCGGATCTCCCCGTGGTGTCCGGAGACGAGCACGTCCGGCACCCGCAGCCCCTGGTACTCGGCGGGTCGCGTGTAGTGCGGGCAGTCGAGCAGCCCCCGGCTGAAGGAGTCGGCCTCGACCGACAACTCGTCGCCCACGGCTCCCGGCAGCAGCCGCGTCACCGCGTCGATCAGCACAAGGGCCGCCGGCTCCCCGCCAGACAGCACGTAGTCGCCGATCGACCATTCCTCGGTGCCAACCAGCTCGCACACGCGCTCGTCGACTCCTTCGTAGCGACCGCAGAGCACCACCACGTGCCCGAGACCCGCCAGCCGTCTCGCCGCGGCCTGGTCGAACCGGCGCCCCTGCGGCGAGGTCAGCAGCACGCAATCGGGCTCGCCACCATCGCGCCGGATGGCCTCGACGGCCCTCACCAGCGGATCGGCCTTGAAGACCATCCCCGGTCCTCCCCCATAGGCCACATCGTCAACGGACCGGTGCCGGTCGGTCGTGAATCCCCGCAGGTCGTGCACCCGCACCTCGACCAGTCCGCGGTCGATCGCCCGGCGGACGATCCCGTCATCGAGCGGCCCCGCAAAGAACCGCGGGAAGATCGTGACGAGGTCGAACCTCACCGCCGTCGGCCGCGTCGCGCCATCCGGCTGCTGCGCCCGGCGTTCAAACCCAGCAGGCCGTCCGGCGCGTCAATGACGATTTCCCCGTCCGCCGGCGCGATGGTGCGGCAGATCTCCTCGGCGAAGGGGATCAGCTGCTCGCCGTCCGGCCCGTCGACCACGAGCCGGCAGGCGGTACCGGCGCCCTCGATCCGCCGGACCACCCCAACCTCGGTGCCGTCACCGGTGCGCACCCGGCAGCCGACGAGGTCGTGATGATAGTAGGCCCCGATTGGCAGCGGCACCAGATCGTCGGCCCGAATCCTCAGTTCCCGGCCCGCGAGGAGCTCGGCGTCGTTCATGGTGTCGACACCTGCGAGGCCGACGACCGGCCGGCCACGCTGGAAGAACACCGAGTCGACCGTCACCGACACCATGCGCGGGCCGTCAAGCATGAAGAACTCCCTTCCCGGCTGGAAGCGCTCCTGCGGAAAATCGGTCTCCAGGTTCAGGATGACCTCTCCGCGCCGCCCGTGCGTCCGGGCAACCCGGGCGACAACGACGAGGTCATCCCAGCGTGTCGGCTCCATCTATCGCCGGCCGTGTTCGTCGCGGAACTCGACCGTGGCCCGCTGCCCGTCACCTTCGGCTGTCACGCCGACCAGGGTCCGGATCGCCGACGCTGTCCGGCCCTGGCGGCCGATCACCCGCCCGAGGTCGCGTTCACCGACGAACACCTCGATGAGCATCGTGCCCCGGTGAGGTGTCTCGGTCACCCTGACATCGTCGGGACGGTCGACGAGGGCCTTGATCACGATCTCGGCAACGTCTCGCGCCCGGCTCACGGCGCAGTCGCGGAGGCCTCGGCTCCAGCCTCGGCAGCCGGCTCCTTGAACGACTTCAGGAGGCTCTTCACTGTCGCGCTCGGCCTGGCTCCGACCTGGATCCAGTGCGCGATGCGCGCGCGGTCGAGCTTCAGAACCGCTGGTCGCAGCTTGGGGTCGTAGTATCCGACGTTCTCGACAACGCGGCTGTCGCGGGCCGTCCTCGTTTCGGCAACCACCACCCGATAGGCCGGCCGGTTCTTCGCTCCGGTCCTGCTCAAACGAATCGCTAGCATGTTGCTCCTTCCACCGAAGGGGCCCCGCCCCTTCCCGTGCTCAGGCCCGCAGGCCCCTCCCCTTCATCAATCCCATCGTCTGGCGCATGCGGGCGCGCTTGCCCCCGCTGGTGCCGGCGACCACCTTCAGCATCTTCCGCATCTGCACGAACTGCCGGAGCAGGCGGTTCACGTCCTCCACCGTGGTGCCGCTGCCGCGGGCGATCCGCCGCCGCCTGCTGCCATCGATGAGCCGGTAGTTCCGCCGCTCGCCGGCGGTCATCGACGAGATCATCGCTTCGACCTGGCCCAGTTGCCGCTCGTCCGGTCCCGCGCCGCCGACCTGCGCCAGGTGCCCCATCCCCGGGAGCATCCCGAGCACCTGCTCGATCGGCCCCATCTTCCGCAGCGTCCCCAGCTGCTGCCGGAAGTCCTCAAGCGTGAACTCCTCGCCGCGGAGCTTTTGCTCGAGACGGACGGCGTGCTCCTCGTCGATCGCCTGCTCGGCCCGCTCGATGAGCGACAACACGTCGCCCATCCCCAGGATCCGCGAGACCAGCCGGTCGGCCTGGAAGGGCTCGAAGTCCTCGAAACGCTCGCCGATTCCGACAAACGCGACAGGGACGCCGACCACCGCTGCCACCGAGAGCGCGGCGCCTCCCCGTGCGTCGCCGTCGAGCTTCGTCAGAACCACGCCGGTGACGCCAATCTGCCGGTTGAACTCGCCCGCGCTCTTGATGGCGTCCTGACCGGTCATCGAATCGGCGACATACAGCAGGTCGGTCGGCGCCAGCGCGTCGCGGATCCCCCGCAGCTCCGCCATCAATTCGTCGTCGATGTGCAGCCTGCCCGCGGTGTCGACGATGACCACGGTGAAGCCGGTGTTGCGGGCCTCAGCCACCGCGCCCGTCGCGCGCCCGATCGGACTGCGATTCCCGGCCGGATCGAAGACGCGCATCTGTCCCTGCCGCCCCAGCACGTTCAACTGCTCGATCGCGGCGGGCCGCCGGACGTCCGTTGACACCAGCAGCGGGTGCTCGCCCTGCCTGGTCAGCCACCGCGCGAGCTTCGCCGCCGACGTGGTCTTGCCCGATCCCTGCAGACCCAGCAGGAGCACGACGCGCGGTGAACGGCCCGAGGGCTGCAGCCCTCCGGGTTCGCTGCCGAGCAGCGCCACGAGCTCGTCACGGACGATGCGGACGACCTGATGAGCCGGTGTCAGGCTCCGCAACACGTCCTGGCCGACCGCTCGCACGCGGACGCGATCGACAAAGGCCTTCACGACCTTGAAGTTGACGTCCGCCTCGAGGAGGGCCATGCGGATCTCGCGCAGCGCCGAGTCGACGGCGGGCTCCGATAGCCGCGCCTCGCCGCGCAGCGCGCGGAACACATCCTGCAGTCTCGTGCTGAGCGAATCGAACATGTCGTACCGCCGGGCTGCTGTCGGGAATAAGCACCCGTGGTCTCGCGCGACAGGGCCTCCCGGGCCACCCTCATCCGAAGCAGCGCAAACCCTTATGGTAGCGTCAGTTGGACGGAAGTGTCAATCCGAGGCCGCCGGTGCGGTCGGGTCCCAGCGCTGGGTCGCGGGCTCCCCGGAGCGGGCCACGCGGCCACGAGACCGCTCAGACGCTGGTCAGGCGGTGGCCCAGCTTCTCCTTCTTCGTCTTCAGATACCGGCGCGTCGTCTCGGAGGGCGGCACTTCGAGCGGGAGCGTCTCGGAGACCGACAGCCCATACCCCTCGAGGCCGACGAATTTCCTCGGGTTGTTGGTCAGCAGCCGCATGGTCACGACGCCGAGGTGGCGCAGGATCTGGGCTCCGATTCCGTAGTCCCGCTGGTCCGGCTTGAATCCGAGCTTCTCGTTCGCCTCGACGGTATCGAGCCCCTGATCCTGCAGGGCATAGGCGCGGATCTTGTTGGCCATCCCGATTCCGCGGCCCTCCTGGTTCAGGTAGAGGAGCACGCCCCTCCCTTCGAGCGAGATCCGGCAAAGGGCGGTTTCGAGCTGCTCACCGCAGTCGCAGCGTGACGAGTGAAAGACGTCCCCGGTCAGACACCGCGAGTGGACGCGCACGAGCACGTTGCGGCCATCGCCCACCTCACCGCACATGACGGCCACGTGAGTTTCCCGATCGATCGAGCTCTCGTACGCAAACACTCGGAACGGGCCGTAGCGCGTGGGCAGGTCGGCTTCGGCGACCCGCTTGACCAGCCCCTCGGTCCGCATGCGGTACTTGATCAGATCGGCGATCGTGATCATGAGGAGGCCGTGGCGGCGGGCGAATCGTGCGAGCTGCGGCACGCGCGCCATGGTCCCGTCGGGATTCATGATTTCGCAGATGACGCCGGCCGGATAGAGTCCGGCGATGCGGGCCAGGTCGATGGCGGCCTCGGTCTGCCCGGCGCGAACCAGCACGCCACCTTCGCGGGCGCGCAGGGGGAACATGTGGCCCGGCCTGGTCAAGTCGGCCGGCTGTGTCGCCGGGTCGATGGCGGCCCGGACCGTGGCAGCGCGATCCGCCGCTGAAATGCCGGTGCTGGTGTCGTGGCGCGACTCGATCGACACGCAGAACGCCGTCTCGAACCGGGCGGTGTTCTGCGTCACCATCAGCGGGATCTCGAGTTCGTCCAGGCGCTGTCCCGTCATCGGCATGCAGACCAACCCACGCCCATGCTTGGCCATGAAGTTGATGACCTCCGGGGTGACGGCCGACGCGGCGATCGTCAGATCGCCCTCGTTCTCCCGGTCCTCGTCGTCGACGACGATGATCATCCGGCCCAGGCGGATAGCCTCGACGGCGTCCTCGATCGTCGCGAACACCGACGACGTCCGGGTGCGCGCCCCCTTGGCAATCGCGAGGTGCGGTGTGCGCCGCGGGCTCATGACGGAACCGTCAGGCTCTGGCCGCCCGCCGGGCGGATGCCGGCCAACTCCGCAACCCGCACGACGTACTTGCCGATGACGTCGACCTCGAGGTTCACGGGGTCCCCAACCCGGCTGGCGCGCAGATTCGTCTGCTCCCACGTGTAGGGGATGATCTGCACGTCGAAGTGCCTCTCTGCCAGATGGGCCACCGTTAGGCTGATGCCGTCGACGGCGACCGACCCCTTGGGAATGAAGTAGACGGCATGCCCGGGTGTGAAGGCGACGCGGATCCAGTAGAACTCGCCATCGGGACGAATCTCCGTCAGCGTGCCCGTCGCGTCGACGTGGCCGAGCACGAAGTGGCCGCCCATGCGGCCGTCGGCCCGCATCGGCCGTTCGAGGTTCACGAGTGTTCCCGCCTTGAAGGTCCCGAGCGTCGTGACGCGGGCCGTCTCGGGTCCGATCTCGGTCTCGAAGCCGTCGCCGAACGTCCGCACGACGGTCAGGCACACACCGTTGACGGCAATGCTGTCGCCATGACCGAGTTCGGGACCGAGATCGGTCGCCACCGTGAGGCGATAGCCGCCTTCGATGGGCGCCAGGTCCGAGACGCGGCCGGTTCGTTCAATCAGTCCAGTGAACATCGCAATCGATGATGACATCAGGTCCGCACGGCTCTACCGAATGCGGCCCGGCTGCGGACAGACGGGGCCAGCGCACCCATGGTACTCCGTGTGGCCCCAGGACGCGAGGGGCCACGATGACCCGCACCGCGTCGACGAGACCCTCCGCCGCAGCCGCCGCGTGGAGCGCGGCGCCTCCCTCGAGGAGGAGCGACTGCACGTCGTGCCCGGCCGTCAAGGCTTCGAGAATCGGCAGCAGGCCAGCGTCGCGGGCCACGAGCATGCGGGCACCGGCCTGCTCAAGCGCCTCACGGCGCCCGCCCCAGCCCGGATCGTCCCCTTGACGCGTGGCAATGACAATTGGCCCCTGGTCGGCGGTGCCGAACAGCCGGGCGTTCGGGGACACTCTCAGGCGCCGGTCGAACACGACCCGAACCAGCGGCCGGACTCGGTAGACCTCGCGAGCCGTCAGCAACGGATCGTCGGCGAGCACGGTGCCAGAGCCGACACCAACGGCGTCGACCTCCGCGCGAAGCGACTGGGACCGGCGGTTGGCCCGGGCGGAGGTCAGCCGTGCCCGTTCCCCGCCTGCCGCTGCGATTCGTCCGTCCAGACTGACCGCTGCTTTCACCATCACGAAGGGGCGCTTCCGGCGCACGGCCGAGAAGAACGGGCGGTTCAGCCTGAGGGCATCGTCCCGGCCCGGTCCGACCCGCACCTCGATGCCGTGCTCGCGCAGCAGCCGCACTCCCCCGCCAGCTACCTGCGGATTGGGATCCTCGACCGACGCGACCACACGGCGGATGCCGGCGTCGACGATGCGGGGAGCGCAAGGCGGCGTGCGCCCCGTGTGGCAGCACGGTTCGAGGGTGCAGTAGAGCGTGGCCCCTCGCGCCGCGGCTCCTGCCTCGTCGAGTGCGTGGACCTCGGCGTGCGGCTCGCCTGCCCGCGCGTGATAGCCGTGGCCCACCACCGTGCCGTCCGGCGCCACGACGAGAGCGCCGACCATGGGGTTCGGCGTCGTCCGTCCACGGGCCCGCGCCGCCAGTTCGAGCGCCCGATGGATGTACTCGTCGTCGGTCAACACGAGCTACCGGGATGCGGCGAAGAGCGCGTCGACATAGGCCCGGGGGGAGAACGGCACGAGATCGTCGATACCTTCCCCGATGCCGACATACCGAATCGGCAGCCTCAGGTCGTGGGCAATGGCGACCGCCACGCCTCCCTTGGCGGTCCCGTCGAGCTTGGCGAGCACGATCCCGGTCACGCCGGATGCGCTGAGGAACTCGCGTGCCTGAACGAGGCCGTTCTGTCCGACGGTCGCGTCGAGCACGAGCAGCACCTCGTGGGGGGCGCCCTCGACTTCCCTGGCCGCAACGCGCCGGATCTTCTGCAGTTCCTGCATCAGGTTCGACTTGGTGTGGAGCCGTCCTGCCGTGTCGACGATCACGGGACTGCGCCGGCGCGCTCGCCCTGCCGCGAGCGCGTCGAACACCACGGCCGCCGGATCGGCGCCGTCCCGCGCGCGCACGATGTCCACCGCGACGCGTTCCGCCCAGATCTCCAGCTGTTCAACGGCCGCCGCTCGGAACGTGTCGGCCGCACACACCAACGGGTGCTGGCCCGACGATCGGAAGAGATGGGCGAGCTTGGCGACCGTGGTGGTCTTGCCTGTCCCGTTCACCCCGACGACCAGGATGACCGTGGGATCTCCCGCGGGAGGCGGAGAGCCGTGCGCGCCGGTCAGGATGGCCAGCAACTCGTCCTGCACCATCTCGCGCAGCGACTCGCCTCGCCTGACGCGCCCCCGGACGCCGGCGACGATTCGTTCGGATGCGGCTACCCCGACGTCTGCCCCGATCAGGAGTTCCTCGAGCGCGTCGGAGGTCTCAGCATCGACGGGGACGTGCCGGCGCTCGGAGGCATCCGCTCGCCGGGCGATTTGGTCGAATCGCGCGAAGACCTGCTGAGCGGTGCGGCGAAGTCCTTCACGAACGCGGCCGACGAGGTCCACTCGCTGGATTGTATCACCCGGTCTCGACCTCGACCCTCTGGGGGCGGAGCATGAGGTCCGCGACGGCGGCTGCGGGGTCCTTGCGCCCGGCCAGCAGCTCGGCCATCTGAGCGGTGATCGGCAGTTCGATCCCGTGGAGCCGCCCGAGGCTCAGGGCCGCATCGGTGGTGCGAACGCCCTCCGCGACGTTCTTCATGCTGGCCAGAATCTCATCCAGCCTCCGCCCGCGCGCAAGTTCGATCCCGACGTGCCGGTTCCGGCTGTACGGACCCGTGCACGTCAGCACCAAGTCGCCAAGCCCGGTCAGTCCGGCAAGGGTATCCCGTCGTCCGCCTTCCGCGGTGGCCAGCCGGGAGATCTCGGCCAGCCCTCGCGTGATGAGCGCCGCCAGCGCGTTGTGGCCCAGACCCAACCCGTCGACGACCCCGGCGGCGATCGCAATGATGTTCTTCATCGCGCCCCCAATCTCGACGCCGGCCACATCGGGTGTCGTGTAGAGCCGAAAGAACTTGCCGCGGAATTCCGCCTGCACGAGTTCCGCCGCGCCTGGGAACACCGATGCCACGGACACCGCCGTCGCCATCTCTCGCGCCACCTCGATGGCGAAGCTCGGACCAGACAGCACGACAACCGGATGGCTGGCATCGACCTCCTGGGCGAGCACCTGCGACATGCGCAGCAGCGTGTTCTGTTCGAGTCCCTTGGCCGCGCTCACCAGCGTCGCTCCGGGCCGGAGCAGCGGGACCGCTTCACGGGCAACGCCGCGCATCGCATGAGACGGAACGGCCACAACCACGAGCGCCGCTTCAGCGAGCGCGTCGGCCAGAACCGTCGTCGCCATCACGGTGTCCGGCAGGGAAGTGTCGGGCAGGTACACCGCGTTGGCCCGGCGCACCCGCATGTCCTCGACGATGGGAGGTTCGACAGACCAGATGCGCACCTGGTGGCCGACTCGCCCCAGATGCACGGCCAGCGCCGTACCCCAGCTGCCGGCCCCGAGTATGGCAATGACAGAAGGCACACCGACACTCCTCTCGCTCGCGTCACGACATGCGAGATTCCGAGACCGGTTCTTTCCCGGTCTACCCGTTCCCGGTCGGGCCGCCCAAGCGGCGCTCCGTGCCCGCAGCCAGGCGCACGAGATTGGCGCGATGCCTGAAGACGACCAGCCCGGTCGCCATCAGGCCGGCCACGACGGTGGATCCCGGGCTGCCCGTGACGGCCGCCAGGGGTCCGAGGGCCAGCACGGCCAGCACCGACCCGGCCGATACGTATCGGGTCGCCAGCACGGTGACAGCAAAGACCGCGAAGGCGGCCAGTGTTGCGACGGGCGCCAGGACGCCGAAGGCCCCGCATGTGGTCGCCACACCCTTCCCACCGCGGAACGCCAGCCAGCACGGATAGACGTGCCCGAGGATGGCGGCCACCCCAACCGCCGACGCCACGGCAACAGTGGCTCCCGCACCCCGCGCCAGGGCAACTGGCACGGCCCCCTTGGCCACATCCAGGGCGACTGCCAGCGCGGCGGCTCGCGAGCCCGACACTCTCAGGAGATTCGTCGCGCCGACGTTGCCGCTGCCGACGGTCCTCAGGTCCGGCGTCCCGCGACGCCGGCCCAGCAGCCACGCGCATGGCACCGAGCCGGTCAGGTAGCCCACCATTACCAGCAGGATCGTCATGTCCGCCTCAGAGGAATCCGGAGCTGCAGCTCGTAGGTCGGGCCCTCCGGTCGGAGGTGGCTCCTGTACAAGGTGACGAATTCGACGCGGCTGACGCCAACCGAGTCCGGCGCGACGTCAGCCACCAGTGCGCGCAGGTCGACGCGAATCGGCTCCCTCACTCGCGCCAGTGTCACATGGGCCTGGAACAACCGGCCCTCCACCGCCAGTCTCGCGGCCGCCAGTCTGTCGGCCAGTTCGGCATGCACCGCGTGCAGGGCCGGCGCGCCCGGAGTGATGCCCATCCAGATCACGCGAGGGGATCCCTGTGGTGGAAACACGCCCGGCCGGTCCAGCCCGATGTCGAAACATGGCGTCGCCAGCGAAGGCGACAGAACATCGAGGAGCTCGGCAACCCGATCGCCGGCGACCTCGCCGAGAAACTGAAGCGTCACGTGGAGGTTGCGAGCCTCCACCCACTTCACGGCGCGCGGGCGGCAACCTTTCTGCTCGACCATGCGGCGCAGCCGAACGGCCGCCTGCGACGCGCTCAGACGGAGCCTGTCGTCCAGATCCACGGCCAGGAACAGCCTCATTTGTGATCCTGCCGAACACCCCCGTTCTAGAGCGGGTCTCATCCCGGAGTCCTCCCGGAGTCGTCCCGGAGTCGTCCCGGAGTCCCCTGTCTCCTCCGGCCACAGGCCGCGGCGGGCGCCCGTCCGGCGCCACCCGCTCGGGATCACATCCTCGTCTCCTCCGGCCGCAGGCCGCGGCCCCACTCATCTGGCGTCCGCCGCAGGCGAGCGCGTACCGGCAATCTCGAAGGCCCCGCCCGGGCTGCACCCGATCATGATCCGCCTGGCCAGATCGAGGCCCAACTGGGCGCCGAAGAGCCGGACACGGGTTCGGACTCCTGGGAAGCGAAACGTCCGGACGAGACGGGCGTCTCTTGTCACCACCGCAATGCAGGTCGTCCCGACCGGCTTGGCCTCGCTGCCGCCGCCCGGGCCCGCGATGCCGGTCACCCCGACAGCAAGATCGGCGCCAGCCCGCCGCCGCACGCCGTCTGCCATCGCACAGGCCACCTCCTCGCTGACGGCACCGCCCGCGGCCAGCACATCGACCGGCACGCCGAGTTCGCGGATCTTGGCGGCGTTGCTGTACACGACGACGTTGAAGGACACGTAGTCGGAGCTGCCTGGCACGTCGGTCAGCCGTGCAGACAGCAGCCCGCCCGTGCACGACTCGGCCACGGCAATCGTCCACCCCCGCTCGCGCAGCAGGTCGCCCACCACCCGCTCGAGGGTGCGGCCATCGGCACTGAAGACATCCTCGCCGAAGATCCGCTGCATCTCCGCGGTGGCGCGATCGAGTATCGCCTGCGCCGTCTCGGCATCGGCGACCCGGACCACGAGATGCAGTTCGACCTGTCCCGGCGCGGTCAGCACGGTCGTCGTGATCGGCGGGTCGAGGGAAAGCCAGCGACGGTAGATTGGAGACGCTGCCTCGTCGACTTCGGATTCCGTCCTACCGCAGATCCGGATCGTACGCCGGTGGAGGCGTTCGGCCCCGGCTGAGGGACCCAGTCGCTCGGACACCGCCCGTTCGAACATCGGCTGCAGTTCGCTTGGTGGCCCTGGCAGGAGCACGACGAGACGGCCGCCGTCTTCGATCCACAGGCCGGGCGCCGTCCCCGAGGGATTCATCATCACGGAGGCCCCTTTGGGCACCATCGCCTGCCGCCGGTTGATCTCGGGCATCCTCGCGCCGCGAGCCGCGAACCGCTGGCGGATCGACGCCAGGACCGCCAGATCTTCCTCGAGCGGCCGTCCCAGCACCTCCGCCACGACGTCTCTGGTCAGATCGTCTTGGGTCGGCCCGAGGCCCCCGCACAGGACGACGATCCCGGCACGCTCGAGCGCTCCCCGCAGGACCGACGCGAGACTGGCACCATCATCGCCCACGATCGTCCTGCTGCCGACCTCGACGCCGATGTCGTTGAGGCGCTCGGTGATGAACAGCGAATTGGTGTCCTGTCTTGGTGGGACCAGCAATTCACTGCCCACGGCGATGATCTCCGCCCGGCGGCTCGCAGAGGCAGCCCCGGCCCCGTTCATGTCCACCACTCCGGTCGCAGCCACAGCAGCACCTGCATGGCGAGGTTGGCGTACACGCCTGCTGCCACGTCGTCGGCCATGATGCCCCACCCGCCGCCGAGCCGTTCCAGGCGCCGGGCCGGAGGCGGTTTGACGATGTCCATGACTCGGAACGCGAGGAACGCGACCATGACCGCCGGCCACGAGAGCGGGACACCGACCATCGCGATCACCATCCCGACGACTTCGTCGACGACGACCGGCCCCGGATCCTCGCACGCCAGCAGCCGCTCGGCGGCCGACGCGCTCCAGACTCCCAATGCGAACAGGATGACGACAAACGACGCCTCGAGCCAGAGCGGCGCCGTCCCTCGGATGAGCACCAGCACCGGAATCGCGGCGAGCGAACCCACCGTCCCAGGCGCGACGGGTGCATAGCCCACACCGAAGAAGGTGGCCACCACGAGGGGCGTCTGCCTGGAGACTCCTCGTCGCGTCATGAGCGGAGAGGAGATGGCCGCACCGCGACGACACGTGTGTGGGCGATGCGGTCGTGGAGCGAACGCCCCTCGCCGACGAGAGCCGGCAGGAAGCCCAGCCCGGCGGTCAGCAACGATAGCAGGCTGACGATTACACGGTAGAGGGCGCGCTCGAGGTCGATGGGCGCGAGGTCCTGGGCGACGACCTCGATACCCGCCATCATCTTCCCCAGCGTCTGCCCGAACATTCCAGTGAACAGGACGAGGTAGCCTCCGTTCAGAATGGCAAAGAACGCCGCCATCGGTACGGGCGGCAGCACAGCCAACTGCGACACCTCGAGTTCGCAGACGCGCAGCGTGAAATACAGCACGGCTGCATCGATGCCAGCCAGCAGCGCCAGATCAGCTCCGGCGGCGAGCAGGCGTCGTGCAGGGTGCGCGACGCCGCCCGCGCGCCTGTCGCCGGCATCCGCATCGCTCACCGCCCCAGCATGCGGGTCGGGCTGGGCCTGGGCAGGCGGCGTCACCGCCAGCGCATCGAGACCGAGATCGTTGACGCCGTCGTCATCGGGAGCGGCCCGCTGGCGGGGGCGTGGCGGCGGCGCCGGGGTCGGACGGCGCACGGCCAGCGGGGCCCGAGGCGGGGGCACGACCGGCCTTCGCGACGGATCCTCCGGAAAGAGCGGAAGATCCAGGGGGCCGCTGTCTGGGACTCTGGAGAGGCGCCGCTCGACACCCAGGCCCGGCGGCGGCGCCGGACGTTCCTGGCGGAGGCGGGTCGAGGCCGGTGTCCGTCGGCCGAACGAATCCGGACTCATGTCGGCTTCGGCCGAGATTGAGGTATCGGACTCGTCTTCGACGTCGGCCAGCGAAAACTCGTATCCGCAGTTCCTGCACCGTGGCCCGGTATCCAGACCGAGGTAATCGCACTTCGGGCACTTCATTCGCGGGCACGACCCCCGGGCGTGGTTCCGCTTCCGTCGGGCGGCGGTTCCAGGCCGGCCGCCTCGAGCAGGGCCTGTTGGATCTGCCCGCGGAGGCGCTCGGCTTCGGCGGCGAGCGGATCTGCGGGCGACACCGTTCTGAGCACGGCCAGAGCATCGCGCAGGCGCCCCGTGGAGTACAGGGCGCGGGCGCGGCCGATGGCGGTCTCCGCCGCTCGCGGTAGCGGCAGCGGATCGGCTGGCACCAGCGACGACACCTCGGGCCGTGTGTCTCCCCAGCTGGTCTCGACGAGCGGTCTCAACAGATCCTGGGACGCGGCAAACACAATCACGGCAGCGGCGAGGGCCATCACGACGAGGATTGGCAGCGCCCGGACCGGGGCCGCCGCGTGCGGTCGCTCTGCCGTCGGGTCGATGGCGCGGGGCGCTCGTGGCGTAGGCCGGGCTGAAGACCGGCTGCTCCTCGAGCCGAGCGCCAGTCGCTCCAGGCGGTTCAGGTAGCCGTGCGCATCCTCGTGTGAGGCCCCCTCCTCGACGGCGGTCGCGAGCAGTTCGCGGGCGCGAGACTCGTCGCCTTGCTGGAAGGCGGCGACGCCGGCCTGCAGCAGCTCGTCCGAGCGCCGCTGCTGCTCCGCCGTGGCGCTTCTCGCCCGCTCGATGTACGCACGCGCACGAGCGTGGCCTCTGTCGAGGAAGAGCACCCGCCCCCAAACGTTGATCGCCTCGTCGTAGCGCCCCTCGAAGTAGTGCTCGAGTCCCCTGAGCAGCAGCTCATCGACCTTGGCGTCGCGTTCGTCGACCTCGGCCCGGCTGCCGGATCCGGTGTCTGGTTGGGACGCATCGACCATGGGTATCGCCTGCGGTTGGGCGATTATCGGCCAAAGCTCGCGGCAAGGTCAACGAATCGAACGTGGGCCGTTCTCGGGCTCGTCGTCGCGTTCGCTCTGCCTAGCCGGCGCAATGCCCAGCGATCGCATCTTCCGGTAGAGATTGCTGCGCTCGACACCGAGGGCGTCGGCGGTCCGGGAGATGTTGCCCTGGTGGCGGGCGAGCGTCCGGAGGATGAAATCCCGTTCGAACTGCTCGCGTGCGTCGGCCAGCGTCTCGGTGCGCTCCGCAGGCTCCGGTTCCGGCCTGCCGACGGCGCCGTCGAGGAACGCGAGGTCCCGGCTCGTGATGACGTCGCCGGGCACCATGATCATGAGCCGCTCTATGACGTTCCGAAGTTCCCGGACGTTGCCCGGCCACGGGTACTGTTCCAGCACCGCGGTTGCCGATTCGTCGAACGCCTTGACGCGCCGCCCGTACTCGCGGGCGAAGACGCGCGCGAAGTGTTCCGCGAGCAGGGGAATGTCCTCGCGCCGGTCACGCAGAGGCGGCACGAAGATGGGAATGACGTTGAGGCGGAAGTACAAGTCCTCGCGGAAGCGCCCGCCCTTGATCTCGGTGACCAGGTCCTTGTTGGTGGCCGCCAGCACGCGAGTATCGACGCGGATGCGCTGGGTGCCGCCGACGGGCTCGACGATCTGCTCCTGGAGCGCGCGCAGGACCTTCGCCTGCGTCTTGAGGCTCATGTCGCCGATCTCGTCGAGGAAGATCGTGCCTCCGTCGGACAGCTCGAACTTGCCGCGCCGGTCGGCGACGGCCCCGGTGAAGGCCCCCCGCACGTGTCCGAACAGCTCCGACTCGATCAGCTCCTCGGGAATCGCCGCGCAGTTCACTTCGACAAACGGTCCCGACCGCCGGCGGCTCAGCGCGTGGATGGTCCGGGCCACGAGCTCCTTGCCAGTGCCATTGTCTCCGACGATCAGCACTCGGCCATTGGTCGGGGCCGCCATGGCGACCTGCTCGCGCAGCTGGTTCATGGCGTAGCTCTCGCCCACCATGGTCAGCGCCTGGTCCACTCTGGCTCGCAGTGCGCGGTTCTCGGCCTCCAGCCGGCGCTGGCGCAGGGCGTTGACGACGACGAGCACGGTCTTGTCGAGCGACAGCGGCTTCTCGATGAAGTCGAAGGCGCCCATCTTGATCGCGCGCACGGCCGACTCGATGTTGCCGTGGCCTGAGATCATGACCATCGCCGAATCGACTTGGCGGTCCCGCAGCCTCTCGAGCGTCGTCAACCCGTCGATCCCGGGCAGCCAGATGTCCAGCAGGATGACGTCGTAGACCGCCCGCATGGTCCGGTCGAGGCACGCCTCGCCGCTCTCGACCGCGTCGACATCGTAGCCCTCGTCGCGCAAGACTCCGGTGAGTGCCGTGCGCACACCCGGTTCGTCATCGACGACGAGGATGGCTGGTCTCACATCTCACCCTGCGGCAGATCGGCGTCGGCCCGGTCGCACGGCAGCTCGATGGTGAACCGGGTGCCTGTCGGCGCGTTCTCACCGACGTCGATGGTGCCACCGTGCTCTGCCACGATCCGGCGGACGATCGCGAGGCCGAGGCCGCTGCCCCGCTTCTTGGTGGAATAGTACGGCATGAACAGCTTGTCGCGCTCCTCGGGCGGGATGCCTGGCCCGTTGTCGGCCACGACGACGCGGACCGCACCGGCGTCCTTCTCGTACCGCGTCTCAACCACGATCTGCCCGTGCTGGTTGATCGCCTCCACGGCATTGTCCACCAGGTTGATGATGACGCGCCTGATCTGGTCCGGGTCCAGCCGGATCGGAGGCAGCGTCACGGCGAACAGGGTCTCGAACCGGACGTCCGGAAAGAGGCCGTCGTAGAGGACGAGGGTGCTGTCCAGCAGCCCGTGGAGATCGGTCGGTGATCGGCGCGGAGCCGGCATGCGCGCGAACTGCGAGAACTCGTCGACCAGCGCCTTGAGTGATTCGACCTCGCCGACGATCGTGGCCGTGTTCTCGTCCACAAACTCCCGGACCGCCGGCGGCGAGGACGAGAACTGCCGCTGGAGCCGCTGCGCGCACAGTTGGATGGGCGTCAGCGGATTCTTGATCTCGTGGGCCAGCCGTCTCGCCACCTCGCGCCACGCGGCGACCTTCTGCGCCCGGATGAGCGGCGTGATGTCGTCGGCGACGAGCACCAGGCCGTCGGACGCGCCGTCTTCTCCCGGCAACGGCGTGACGGCCACCGCCAGGTGCACCTCCCGTCCGTCCCGCTCGATGGCGAGTTCCTGGGCCGGCCGGGACGCGCGTCCCGTGAGGCCGGAGGCCAGGCTGGCAATAGGCGTGAGACCCGGTCGGGCGAAGACTTCCGAGGCCGGCCGCCCGGTCGCGCCGCGGCTGATGCCGAGAAGGCTTGCGGCGGCCGGGTTGATCGTGGACACGATGCCGTGCGCGTCGAAGGTGACCACGCCCGTCGCGACACGCTCGAGCACCGCCTCGGTGTACCGCCGCCGCGACTCGACCTCCGCATGCTGCCGCTCGAGAGTGATCCGCGAGTCCTCCACCTGGCGGCGGCTGGCCGCCAGTTCGTCTGCCATGGCGTTGAAGTCGTCCACCAGCGTGCCGAACTCGTCGTCGGTCTCGCGCTCGATCCGGTGCTCAAAATGCCCGGCGCCGATCTCGCGCGCGGCCTCCGCCAACGCGTGTACGGGCCGCGTGATCCGCTTCGCCAGATACAGGCCCATCCACGTGGCGCTGACCAGGATCATGAGGGTCACCATGAGAAAGAACGACAGGTAGACCCCCGTCAGCGGCTGCTTCAGCACGCGCAGCTGGCTGTAGGACTCGTACGACCTCGTGAGGCGCCGGGCCCGCGCGGACACATCGCCGGTCAGCCACGAGGTCGCCACGACGACCCCGATGGCCGTACCGTCGGAGCGCCGGACAACGGAGGCCACTCGGATCAGCTCCCCGCCGGTGTCGAGCGGCTCGCGGCTCCAGGTGTCAGGCTGGCCCGCGGCGGCCCTCGACGCGAGACGATCGGCCGAGGCCCGGTTCACGCCGACAGGCAGCGACGGCGAGGCGACGTCCACGACCGGCACGATCTGCAGCGGCGCGCCCGCCACACGCGAGAGGCGGTAGACCTCGACGAGCGCCACGCGCCCGTCGTTCACCGCAGGCGCGACCGCGTCGCGCAGCGTTCCGACGTCGGATCCCGCCAGGTCCATCGACGCCAGACTCCTGGCCACGCGGGCGGCCTCCTCGCCGGTCAGGCGCTGGTGCTCCTGGTAGTAGTCGCTCGCAATCCTCTGCGCCGAACTCAGGATGTCGTCCATCGGCACGTTGAACCACCGGTCCACGCTGTTGCGAATCAGCTCGCTGCCGACGATCAGCACGAGCACCGCCGGCACCAGCGTCAGACCCAGCAGCGCGGCGACGAGCTTCGATCGGAACCTGGCAAATGGCAGCGCGCGCCGGCGTTCGACAATGAGCTTGATGACGTTGCGCGCCAGGACGAACACGAGCGCCACCAGCATCGTCAGGTCGACGAACGACAGTGCGTAGAGTACGAATTCGCTGAGGAAATCCGGCGCCAGCGCGCTCGATCGATTGGCCAGCGTCATGATGCCCGCCAGCACGCCGATGAGCACGGCGATGGCCGAGGTCAGAAACCAGGGATTGTCGCGCCACAGGCGGCGCCGTCTGGCCTGGCCCGGTGCGGAGCGCTGAACTATCGCAGGCGCCATGAGCTGCCTCCGCCGCGCCTACTCGACGACCGGCGACTGCCGAGGCTCACAGCCGGCGGCATGGCGCAGCCGGATCGGGCGGCGCTGGCGTCGGCTCCTCGACACAGGTGACCTCAGGCGATGAAGGTGAACCGGGCGGACCCGGTGGCCGCATTCCGGTCCCACGGCCAGAAGAACCAGGTGACCCGCGGCCGCGTTCGTACCCGGACCCGGATCGTGTACTCGACGTTGGCCTGGAGTTCAGAGGTCGGGAACAGCGGCAGCCTGTCGACGGCCGTCATGAAGGTGCGCACCGTCTCGCCACTGTCCGACACCCGCGAGTCCTCGACGCGGCCATCGATGCTGCGCGTCAACTGGTAACGCCCGGTCAGCGTGTCCTTCCTCACCGACACGGCCACCGTCGCCGTACTGATGGTCCGGTCGAACCAGACGCTGACGCTGCGCCGCAGGTCGACATCGTAGGTGAAACTCGTCGTCAGTCCGGAGTCGATCGCCTCGTTCAGCTGATCCAGGGCACCGTCGGCGAAGGTCCACGACACCAGCACGTGCGAATCGCGCACCAGCGTGGCGACTTGGAGGCCCGTATCGCCGGCGGGGATGACCGCCGGCAAGGCGAGAACGAACGCCAGCAGCCGGAGTGCCATCATTCCGTCGCGTTCAGCAGGTCCTTCAGCTCGGTCATGAACTCACCGATGTCACGGAAGTCCCGGTACACGGAGGCGAACCTGACGTAGGCGACCTTGTCCAGGTGCTTGAGCTCCTGCATGACGAAGCTGCCAATCTCGTTGGTGGAGATCTCGCGCTCGGGCCGGTTCTGCAGGGCCTCTTCCACGCGATCCGCAATGGCCTCGAGGGCCGACACGGTGACGGGCCGCTTCTCGCAGGCCTTCAGCAGTCCGGCAATCAGCTTCTGGCGCTCGAACCGTTCCCGGCGGCCGTCTTTCTTGATGACCATGTAGGGAACCTCGTCGATGCGCTCGTAGCTGGTGAACCGCCGCTCGCACTCGAGACACTCGCGGCGGCGCCGGATGACGTCGCCTTCCTTGCTCTCGCGCGAATCCACGACCTTGTCGCCCATGTGGCCGCAGTACGGACACTTCACGCCTGCTCCTCCGACGTGCGGCTCGCGGCAATCCCGGACATGCGGCTGAGGCTCAGGCCTTCCTGCGCCATGAGCACGACGCCGGCGATTGCCACGAGGATGAACGAGATGGCGTGCAGGACGATGGCCGCCCCCACGGCCCGGTCGTTCGGAACACCGAAGAACACGGTGGCACCGATCCGGTAGGCTTCGTGGAATCCGCCAACCGCACCGGGCGTCGGCACCGCCACGCCCACCACCAGCAGCGCCAGGAGCAAGAACGACCCCGGAAAGGGCATCTCGATGCCGAAGGCGCGCGTGGCAAACCAGACGCCGGCGGCGATGGCCAGCCACAACGGCAGGGACAGGGCACTGGCCGCCAGCAGTCGACCCGGCTGCCGGACCACGCCGAGCCCGGTCGTGAACAACTGCACGAGCCTTGCCACGGCCTTGGCCAGCCGGGCCGGCAACACCCGCTCGATGTTGAGGGCCCAGCGGCCCAGCCGCTCCGGATGTCCGGCCGCCGCCATCAAGACCGCCAGGCCACCGACGGCGGCTGCACCGACGGCCGCGCCGCCGACCTTCAGCGCGCCGAAGACCGCAGCGTCCCGGTCGCCCATGCCGGGATCGAACACCAGCAGATAGGAGGCGAACAGCGCGAGCACCGCGAGCGTGTCGAGCAACCGCTCCACGATGATCGTGGCGAACGTGGATGTCGCGCTGAACCCTTCGCGGCGCGCCAGCAGGTAGGGCCGGACCACCTCGCCCGCACGCGCCGGGAGCAGGGCCAAGGCCGCGAATCCGATGACGGTCACGCGCAGGGCCACACTGAAACGCGGCCGGCCCAGGGGCAAGAGCAGGTACTGCCAGCGCGCGGCGCGAAGCACGTAGGTGGTGGCCACGGCCAGCACCGCCGCAGCAAGCAGATCGAGTCTCCCCTGCCGCATCTCGCGCCAGACGTCGGCCAGGTCGGCGCCGCGCAGGAACCAGGCGAGCAGAGCGGCGGCCAGCAGCAGGATCAACGCGGTCCGAAGGTGGCTACGCATGAGTCGTTGGCGGCCTCCCGCCACGCCCCGGCCCGAATGCGCGCCAGCGCCCCGGGGCCGCGGATGCCAAGGCGAGGCCCGCCCGCACTCTACTACATCGACCACGGCAAGTCTATGGTGACACACGAGTTACCGCCGCGCTTGCGGTTCGGCGCCAGCCGCCGCTAACATGGACTCCCGCACCGCCAACGAGGCCGCCATGCTCACACCCGTGCTCGAAACCCGGCTCGACGGCTTGAAGCCGCCGCGGCGAGGCAAAGTGCGCGACATCTACGAGATCGGCGAGGATCTGCTCATCGTCGCCACCGACCGGATCTCCGCCTTCGACTTCGTGCTCGCCAGCGGGATCCCAGACAAGGGCAAGGTGTTGAACCAACTGTCGGCCTTCTGGTTCACCATGATGGCCGACATCGTGCCCCATCACGTCATCAGTACTGACGCCGACACGTACCCGGCGGAGGGCCGCCGTCATGCGGACGTACTGCGGGGGCGATCCATGCTCGTCCGGCGTACTCGTCCCTTGCCGATCGAGTGCGTGGTCCGGGGCTACCTCTCGGGGTCCGGCTGGAAGGAGTACAAGGGAAGCGGCCGCGTGTGCGGCATCGATCTGCCCGCCGGCCTTCGGGAGTCGGACAGACTGCCCGACGCCATCTTCACCCCGTCGACCAAGGCGGAGAGCGGCCATGACATCAACATCACCGAGGCCGAGGCCGGCGACCTCGTCGGGCATGCGCGCGTGGCCGCGCTTCGTGAGCTGTCCCTGCGGGCGTACCGGCGCGGCGCCGAGCACGCGGAGTCGTGCGGGCTCATCGTCGCGGATACGAAGTTCGAGTTCGGTGTCGCCGGCAGGCCGGGCCACGAGGAGCTGATTCTCATCGACGAGGTCCTCACCCCGGATTCGTCGCGCTTCTGGCCCGCAGACGCCTACCGGCCGGGGGGCGGCCAGCCCAGCTTCGACAAGCAGTTTGTGCGCGACTACCTCGAGACAATCGGCTGGAACAAGCAGCCGCCCGCCCCGGGCCTCCCGGCCGAGGTCGTCGCGCGCACGCGCGACAAGTACCTGGAGGCCTTCCGGCGCCTGACCGGGCGGGACCTGGCGTAGGGCTTGACCCCCCGGGCGCGCCTGCTGCTTGACACCCAGCCGTACTCGACAGCATAATCAGCAGTCGGTCCCGTCGACTGCTAGCGGCCAGGAGTGCTTCCTGCTACGTCGGAGCTGCCGCGGCGCGTCCGGACCGGTTCGGTTGAGACAGGCACCAACGTGCGGCCGGCGGCACCCTCCCGCAGGGCCGCGCCCAATGCGGCTACTACTGAAGGAGCAAGGAGCACCATGAAGGTCAAGCCACTACACGACCGGATCCTCGTGAAGCGTCTCGAGGAGCAGGAACAGGTTGTCGGCGGTATCATCATCCCCGATTCCGCCAAAGAGAAGCCCCAGCAGGGCAAGGTCGTCGCAGCCGGCGCCGGCAAGGTCGACGACAAGGGCAAGCGGACCCCGCTCGACGTCAAGGACGGCGACACCATTCTGTTCGGCAAGTACTCCGGCCAGGAGATCAAGCTGGACGGTGAGGAGTTCCTCATCATGCGTGAGGACGAGGTGCTCGCGGTCGTTGAAGGCTGAGGCAGCCAGGCGAAGGAGTTGAACGATGGCAAAGCAGATTGTCTACGGTGACCAGTCGCGTCAGGCTGTCCTCAAGGGCGTGAACCGCCTGGCCGATGCGGTGAAGGTGACGCTGGGCCCGAAGGGCCGCAACGTCGTCCTCGACAAGAAGTTCGGATCGCCGACCATTACCAAGGACGGCGTGACGGTTGCGAAAGAAATCGAGCTGAAGGACGCGCTCGAGAACATGGGCGCTCAGATGGTGCGCGAGGTGGCGAGCAAGACCTCCGATGTGGCCGGCGACGGTACGACGACGGCGACCGTCTTGGCGCAGGCGATCTACCGCGAGGGCGCCAAGAACGTCACGGCCGGGGCCAACCCGATGGATCTCAAGCGGGGCATCGAACACGCCGTGGAGGCCATCGTCGGCGACCTCAAGAAGCGGTCCAAGCCGGTCAAGGGCAATATGATCGCGCAGGTGGGCACGATCTCGGCCAACAACGACGAGACCATCGGCAGGATCATCGCCGAGGCCATGGAAAAGGTGGGCAAAGACGGTGTCATCACCGTCGAGGAGGCCAAGACGCTCGAGACCTCGCTCGAGGTCGTCGAGGGCATGCAGTTCGACCGCGGCTACCTCTCGCCCTACTTCGTCACGGACCCCGAGCGCATGGAGGCCGTCCTCGAGAATCCGATCATCCTGATCCATGAGAAGAAGATCAGCTCGATGAAGGACCTGCTGCCGGTGCTCGAACAGGTGGCGCGCCTTGGCCGCCCGATGCTGATCATCGCCGAGGATGTCGAGGGCGAAGCCCTCGCGACGCTCGTCGTCAACAAGCTGCGCGGCACCATCCAGGTGGCGGCTGTCAAGGCGCCCGGGTTCGGCGATCGCCGCAAGGCCATGCTCGAAGACATCGCGATCCTCACTGGCGGCAAGGCCATCACCGAGGACCTCGGCATCAAGCTCGAGAACGTGAAGCTCGACGACCTCGGCAAGGCGAAGAAGGTCACCATCGACAAGGACAACACCACCATTGTCGAGGGCTCGGGCACCAGTTCGGCCATCGAAGGCCGCGTCCGGCAGATCCGCACGCAGATCGATGAGACGACGTCGGACTACGACCGCGAGAAGCTGCAGGAGCGTCTGGCGAAGCTGGTCGGCGGCGTGGCGGTGATCAAGGTCGGCGCGGCGACTGAAACCGAGATGAAGGAGAAGAAGGCCCGCGTCGAAGACGCCATGCACGCGACCAAGGCGGCCGTCGAGGAAGGCATCGTTCCGGGAGGCGGCGTCGCCTTGATCCGCGCCCTCGGCGCTCTCAACAAGCTGAAGGCCGATGGCGATCGCCAGGTGGGCATCAACATCGTGAAGCGCGCCGTCGAAGAGCCACTCCGGTGGATCGCCCAGAACGCGGGCCAAGAGGGTTCGATCATCGTCCAGAAGGTCAAGGAAGGCGCGGACGACTTCGGCTTCAACGCGCAGACCGACGCCTTCGAGGACCTCGTGCAGGCCGGTGTCATCGACCCGGCCAAGGTGGTTCGCACGGCCCTCCAGAACGCGTCGTCCATCGCATCGCTGCTGCTGACGACCGAAGCGCTCGTCGCCGAGATCCCGGAGGAGAAGAAGGAACCGCCGATGCCGCCGGGAGGCGGGATGGGCGGAATGTACTAACCGGGATTCGGGATTCGGGAAGACGGAAGGCCCGGCGGGAAACTCCCGCCGGGCCTTCTTCGTTCCGCCCTCGGCCCCACTCGAAACCCGGAGGGCTCGCTGTTCGGTCGCGCTCCGAGCATTGTCCAGCTCGAATCCCGAGTCCGGGATGCAGCCGCTACCTCAGCGTGAAGGTGAGTTCGATAGTGACCAGGATGGGGACCGGTTTGCCCAGCCGCCTGCCGGGCGTGAACCGCCACTGCTTGGCGGCCTTGACCGCCTCCTGGTCGAGGCCGAACGTGGGGTCGAGCGACCGGACGACTTCGATCTCGCCCACGCTGCCGTCGGGCATCACCACGCAGTCGAGAACCACCGTGCCCTGGATCTTCATCCGCATGGCGTCGGCTGTGTACTGGGGCTTGACCTCCCGGAGCAGTCCCGGCAATTCGATACCGGCGCCAGGCCGGTACGCCCCACCGCCGAATCCGCCGCCCCAGCCGGGGCCAAGGCCCGAGCCGCGTCCCGGGCCGATGCCGGTCCCAACGCCCGTGCCCGCACCGCCGCCACGCCCGGACCCTTGGGACGTGGTCGAGTTCGACGAGGCCATCGAGGGAATCACCCCGGGAACGAACTGCTCCGCTGACGCCAGGGTCTTGGCCGGAATGAACAACTCCTGCTGCGGCAGCTGATCCTCGGGATTGGGGACCGGATCGACCTTCGGCGGCTCCGTCACCGGGATTGTGACCTCTTCCTTGCCCTCGGCTTCGGCAAGCCTGGGCGGTTCGATCGATTCGTTGCCGCCGCCGCCACCGCCGCCGCCGGGACCCTCTTCGGCGATCCAGACGATGTCCGTCGTGAGCGGCATCATCTGGCGGGCGTCGATCGTGTCGAGGGTCGGGAGCCAAGTCGCCAGGAACAGCGTGCCGAGGATGCCGGCCGCGTGCCCGACGACCGATACGCCAAAGGCACCGGACAAGCGTCGCCGCTGGGTCTCGAAACCGAACAGCGTGTCATGTGGGTGCAGGTTCTCGATGCGCAGCGACACGTGCCCAGGACTGGTGGGCGCGGCCTGCTCCATCTTCCGACCCTCGGACATGACAGGGGACTCCTCAGGCAATTGTGGCGCGTCCACGCCTCCGGCGCAACCGCAAGTTCCGTGCCTCCTGTCCCCCGAGGGGAATTACGCCAGAACTTGCTCGGGTGCTTACCCGCCACCGGGCCGCTCGGTGCGCAGGCGTCCTCGCCAGGGGACGCCCCTGTCCTGCTAGACGCGCCCGGCCCACGCCCCGATGGCGGCGTTGCCCCCGCCGTACGAATGGAGGATCGCCAGCGCGTCCGCGGCCCGCGGCGCGTCCTCGACGGCCACGAGCACACCGCCCCGGCCGGCGAGCGACTCAAAGATGAGACCGTCATGGGGCTGGAAGCCCACCCGCCGCATGGCTGCGGCCATCCCGATCCGGCCGACATCGCCGGCCACCCCCTGGAGCGCCGCCAACAGCGTTCCCTTGGCCAGGGCCGGGCCAACCACCGGGAGATCCACCCGCTCGGGGCCATCGCCGAAGACCGATTCGATGAGCGAGGACACCAGCGGGTCGTCCTTGGCGAGAATGCTGAGCGCGGCGGGGGCGAACCCCTGTTTCGTCAACGCAGCAATCCCGCGCGTGGCCCACTCCGCATCCTTGAAGACTCCGATCGTGAAGAGCGCGCGTTCGACATCAGCCATGGAATCACTCCCGCCGCCGCCTGCGAGCCCTCCCCGGGGCCCGGGTCCGTCCATTCGCACGACCTGATCACTGTAAGCGCGATGGCGGGCGGCATCAAGCCCGCCGGCCGGGCGGAGCGGCGCCGCCGGCCGGAAAGGCGCCGGCCATCACTCGATTGACCAGACTCGTCCTCGACACCGCCGGGATCTCGCATTAGAATGACTGCAGGGCCCTTCGGAATACGCCCGGAAGCAGGCATCACATGGGACGCATCGGTCTGCCGGAACTTCTCGTCATCCTCGCGATCATCATCCTGATCTTCGGCGCCAACCGTCTGCCGGACATCGGGCGCGGCATCGGCCGGGCGATCAGGAACTTCAAGGCCGCGACCAACGAAGAGGATCGCAAGGACAACCTCTGAGTCCTTCTCCGGCCCGGCCTGCTCACAGCACGACCCGTTTGTCCCCGACCCTCCGGGTCACACGCTCCCGATCCAGGTATTCCAGCAAAGGAATCGCGAACTTGCGCGTCACGCCGTAGCGGTCCTTGAATGCGGCCACATCCAGAGTCGCGCTCGCATCGCCCGCGACCGCCTTGAGCTTCGCGACATCGGCCTTCAGGCGGCCGAGGGACTCTCGGTGAAAGACCAGGGTGTCCACTCTGGCGAGCGTGCGCTGGCGCAGCAGCAACTGGGCGATGCGATCGGCCACCTCGGCTCGGATCCCGAGGGCCAGCGCCGCCTCGGCGACGCTCGGCGGTTGCAGAAACGCCTCCAGATACAGTCGTTCGAGGCGCTCTTTCGCATCGGCTTCCTCCTCATCGAGCGCCAGTGTGTGCGTGGCCAATGCCAGCACATCGCGGGCCACGATCTTCCCGGCAGACGCCAGGTCGGCGAGGACCCGCTCGAACACGCCCTCGCCGGTGCGGGCGAAGTGGCGGTCGCGCGCTTCTTCCCGGGGCATACCGTCCGAGAGCGGCCGTGCGCGATGGTACGCGAGCAGGCCGCTCATCAACGTGTCCGACAGGTCGTCGACGGCAGAGGACGCCAGCACCAGATCCGCGACCCGGGTCGCCTCGCCCGCCCCCTCGGCTGCTGCGACGATCGCGGACGCGCCGCCGGCGCTCAGCCCGAGTCGCCACGCGAGGGTCGGCAACGCAACGCCACGGCCACCGGCATCGGTGAGCATCTGGCGGCACGCCCGGCTCGACGCGTCCACGGGATGGGCAGCATCGGCATCGAGGTGTGCAAAACGTGCACGGCCGGACGTGGTTCTGATTCCGCCTCTGGCCGGTCTGGGATCGAGGACGACGCCGCCGGCAATCGTCAACGGCGGGGAGTACGCCCGCAAGATGATGCGGTCACCCCGCGTCAGGACCACGTCCGACTCGAGACGGAGCCGAACGAACGCCGATCGGCCGGGCGACACGTCGGCGGTGACGGGCTCTTCCCCGGGGTCGAGGCCGGGCGCGCGTACGGCGATCGCCAGTCGGGCCATCACCACGGC
>JBFMFH010000021.1:22346-63037 GCA_040752275.1 Acidobacteriota bacterium | reverse complement strand
CGCGGCGCCCGGCTGGCCAGGCGCGACGACTGAGCATACTCCCGGTATGTGAGGGAGGAGCAACGCCGCCAGGCGGGATGCCCCGCCCGGGAATTGTGTGAGGCATCACGGTTCCAGGGCACTAGAGAGGCCCGAGGCCAAGCGCCGCCCGACGCGCGGCGGTGTCGCGAACCAGGCTGTCGAGCGACGCCGCCGCCATCAACGCGCGCAACTGAGCCTGGGCCTGCTGCCAGACCGGGTACACGCCGCACCACGTCCGCCGCAAACAGGCGTCCTCGGTTTTCAGGCAGTCGTTCAAGGGGGGCAGTCCGTCGAGGGCCGAGATGATGTCAAGGAGCGTCAGCGATATCTCCCTGGGCACCAGCGCGAACCCGCCGGTTCGACCCCGCCGCGAACTCACGTAGCCGGCCCTCACCAGTCGCTGGAGAACCTTCGAGAGAAAGGCCGGTGAGACGTCGGCCGCCGCGCTCAGCGCGCCGAGGGGCACCCGCGTGCCGGGCTCGAGACTCGCCAAGTGAACCATGGCCCGAACGCCGAAGTCGGCTGCACGTGTGAGCTGCATGGGTGCCTACCGCACGAGTTGCCGGAAATTCGGAGAAAACGACTCCACTTATCTCCAGGCCTGCAAGGTGGGGGCCAGGCGGACGACCCCCGTTTCCGCCTGAAAGTCGCACAACACGGGCTATACTCCGATGAGTAGAATCGGTGAATATCCCGGCAGATCGCGCCTCGCCGGCCGGGATCCCGGCGCGGCGGCCAGAGGGTTCTGGGACCGCCGGCGGCCTGTGGTAGGCTACGCCCGTACCGCATGTCAATCCCTGGCCGGCGCACGACGCTCCGGCGCGATCGGGCCACGTTGAGCCGATTCCAGTGCCCCCGGACGCTTCCACCTTCGGCCGCGGGGACAGGGTATGACGCTCGTCATGGTGTGACGTCGGACGTGAGGCCATGATGAGCATGGGAGGCCGGGCCGATGTCCGTGCGTGCCACAATTCCCGACCTCGCGCACTGGCGCGCACAGGTCAAGTGCCAGACCGGCTGCCCGGTTGGGACCGACGCCGGCCGCTACGTCCAGCTCATCGCCGAAGGCCGCGACGAGGACGCCTATCTCGTTGCCCGATCGCCCAACCCGTTTGCCTCCGTCTGCGGGAGAGTCTGTGCGGCGCCGTGTGAAGACGCCTGCAGGCGCGGGGCCATCGACGCGCCGGTCTCGATACGGGCCCTGAAGCGTTTCGTGACCGAACAGTACGGTGTCGAGTCCAGACAGCCGGCGACGCAGCAGCGACTGCTCAGCGAGGCCCCGGAGGAAGGCAACCGCTACGCCGGGCATCAGCCGCTCACCTGGCACGGCAAGGCGCCGGCGCGGTCCACGCGCAAGGTGGCCGTCATCGGAGGTGGCCCTGCCGGTCTGGCCGCGGCGCACGACCTGGCGCTCTACGGGCACACGATCACCGTCTTCGAGGCCGCTGCCGAGCCCGGCGGCATGATTCGCTTCGGTATTCCCGAGTATCGGATTCCCCGCACGCTCATCCGTCAGGAGGTCGACCGCGTCCTCGCACTTGGCGTCGAACTCCGGCTGCAATCCCCCCTCTCGCCGGCGTACGGGCTGAGCGGACTGCGGCAGGACGGGTACGAGGCCGTGTTCCTGGCGGTCGGCGTGTCGCGCGGGCGCGACCTACAGGTGCCCGGCGTCGATCGCGACGGCGTGATCAAGGCGGTGGACTACCTCCTCAACGTCAACCGCGGCTACCGGATCGATCTAGGTCGCCGGGTCGTGGTGATCGGAGGCGGATTCGTCGCGTTCGACGCGGCCCGCACCGCCCTGCGCGATTCGGACCGTGATGCGGCCGAAGGGCTGGCGCGGGCGGAGGCGGAAGGCGCAGCCGACGCCAGGGCCAAGGAGGCGCTCGATTCGGCCCGGGCCGCCCTGCGCGCCGGCGCCCGCGATGTGACCATCGTGTCACTCGAGCACTTCGACGAAATGCCGGTGCTCCGCACGACGCAGGGACACGAGGAGTTCGACGAGGCTCGCAAGGAGGGCGTGACCTTCCTCACGCGCCGGGGACCCCGGCGCTTCCTCGGTCAGGACCGCCTGTCGTCGGTGGAGCTCAGAGCCGTCCAATCCGTGTTCGATGACGACGGGCGCTTCGCGCCGGTCTACGACGACGACGATGTCGTGACGCTCGATGCGGATTCATGTATCCTCGCCATCGGCCAGCAGGCGGACCTGTCGTTCCTGACGCCATCGGATGGGATTGCGCTGTCGCCGTCTGGCACGATCAAGGTCGATCCGACCACATTGGCGACCTCCGCCCCGTGGGTATTCGCCGGGGGCGATGCGGCGTTCGGACCCAGGAACCTCATCGAGGCCGTCGCGAACGGCAAGCGCGCCGCTCGTTCGATCCACGAGTACCTGTCCCAGACGAGGCCATCGCGCGCGTTTCACCTCGCCATCGAGAAGATCCCGACGTCCCGCTACCGGATGATGACCGGCTTCGAGAAGCACGACCGGGCCGCGCCACCGACGCTCGACCTTGGGCGGCGAACCGGCATTGCCGAGGTCGAGACGGCCTACACCCCGGAACACGCCCGGCTCCAAGCCGCCCGATGCCTCGTCTGCCACGTGCAGACCATCTACGATCCTGACCGGTGTGTGCTCTGCGGCCGCTGCGTCGACATCTGCCCGGAGCACTGTCTGGCCCTCGTGCCCTTCGACGACCTCGAGCTGGACGAGGGGGTGCGGAGACGGCTCGCAGACGAGACGGCACCGGCGCGTGTTCCGTTGTCGGCCATGGTCAAAGACGACGAGCGGTGCATCCGGTGCGGGCTGTGCGCGATCCGCTGCCCGACCGACGCCATGACGATGGAACGCTTCACGATCACCGAGGGGCTGCACGCCGGCGGACCGACGCCGCCGGCCGCCGTCTTGTCACCCGAGGGGACATCATGAGTGATTCGACCGCATCCCAGAAGAAGGATCGGCGTGACTTCCTGATCAGGCTCGGCACGGGCACGGGAATCGCGGCGATCGCCGCGCAGGCAGGAGCCTCGCTCCGTTCGCTCGTGCCCAACGTCTCGTACGACGCCCCGACCACGGTCAAGCTGGGGCCGGCGGAGGAATTCCCCGACGGCTTGAAGTTTCTTCCGGACGAGCGGCTGTTCGTCTTCCGCGCGGGCAAGACCTTCCATGCCATCTCCGCCGTGTGCACGCATCTGGGATGCACCGTCCGGGCCGAGGCGCTCAGCCGGCCGGAAGAGACGACGGTGGACGGCGAAGCGCTGCGGCTCACGCACCGCTTCATGTGCCCCTGTCACGGGTCGAGGTACGCCGGAGACGGCACGAACGTCTCCGGGCCGGCGCCCCGCGCGCTCGCCTGGTACCGCCTGTCGGTCGCATCGGACGACGGTCAATTGGTCGTCGACCTCGCCGAAGAGGTCGATCGGACGTTCCGCCTGACGATTGCCTGAGGAGCCACGATGGAGGCACGATCAACCCGCGAACCTGATGCCCCCTCGGCGCCTGGCGTCCGGCCACGAGTGTTCTGGAGCCTCCGCCCTCAGTCCGACCGCGACGCCGGCGACGCCGTCGTGTCGAACCTGCTGCTGCACTGGTTCCCGTCCACCGTCCACAAGACCTCGTTGTCGTGGACGTACTCCTTCTGGCTCGGGACGATGACGGCGGCGTTGTTCTTTCTCCTCATCCTGTCCGGCCTGCCCCTCATGTTCCTCTACGTGCCATCGGTCGAGCGGGCGTACCAGTCGGTGAAGGACATCGAGTATGTCGTGACCTTCGGCTGGTGGATCCGCGCCGTCCATCGCATCGGTGCGCACCTCATGGTGGTCGCCGTGGTGCTGCACCTGGCCAGGGTGTTCTTCACGGGCGCGTACAAGAACGGCGTCGGCCAGGGGCAGCGTCGGGAATGGAACTGGGTGATTGGCGTGGCCCTGCTGCTGCTCACGCTCTTCCTGTCGTTCACCGGCTACCTGCTGCCGTGGGACCAGCTGGCGTTCTGGGCGGTCACGGTCGGCACGAACATCGCCTCGTCGATCCCGTATGTCGGCCCCGGCATCCGCGAGCTGCTGATCGGCGGGCGCGAGATCGAGCAGGCGACGCTCATCCGCTTCTACGTGCTGCACATCATCGTGCTGCCGGGTGCACTGGGGTACCTCTTCGCGTATCACATGTGGCGGATCCGGAAGGACGGCGGGCTTGCGCGCGCCGATTCGGCCGGCACGTTGGCCGAACCGCTGCCGGCGGCCACTGCCTCGAAGAAGACCTACACCTTGCTGGGCGTGGCCAAGGGGACGGCCCCGACGATCACCGCCCGCTCGGTTGAGGCGCCAGGGGTGAGCGTGAACGCAGTGCCCGACCTGACCCGGCGGACACTCATCGCGGTGCTGGCGACCTTCGCCCTGGTCAGTGTGCTTGCGAGCGCAATCCCGTCCCCGCTCGAGGAGCCGGCCAACCCGCTCGTCACGCCGAACCCCGCGAAGGCGCCATGGTACTTCCTCTGGCTCCAGGAAATCGTCACCGACACCACAGTGCGTATGGGGACGTTCACGATCAACGGCGCGTTTCTCGGAGGCGTGATCCTCCCCGGTCTGCTCCTCGCGCTGCTCACCGTCTGGCCGTGGCTCGATCGGTCGGGCCCGGCGGATGCGGGGGTCTGGTTCCCCGTGTCCCGCCGGCGGCAGAACCTCGTGTTCATCGCGCTGCTGCTCGTGATCGTGGCCTTCACGGTGGTTGGCCTCTTCATGCGAGGGCCCTACTGGAACTTCTACTGGCCCTGGCAGGCGTGGCCTGCGATTCCCGGGAGGATCTGAGATGGAGCAGCGGACCAACTCCCCGTTCCCGAGGATCGACCGCCCGGTGCTCGCCCTTGTCGGCCTGGTGCTGGTGGCGGCGACGGCATTCTTCGCGTGGAGCGACAGGCAGCACGACTACCGGTACTACCAGTACGAGTTCCGCCGCATGGTGGCCGAGAAGTTCGGCGAGGAACGAGCGGCCGAGGTCCCCGAAGGCATCCAGCAGGTGTGGGTGCCCGGACTTCGCCGCGCCGACCGGTGTGAGACCTGCCACCAGGCCGTGACGTGGAGGGGATTCGAGACCGCGGACGAGCCGTGGCGCACGCACCCGGCCGGTCTCTTGGGGGCACATCCCTCCACGCGATTCGGATGCACAGCGTGTCACGGCGGCCAGGGATGGGCCATCGACGCCGCCGAAGCGCACGGTGAGATGGCGCACTGGGAAGAGCCGTTGCTCGGCTCCATGCTGGGCGAGGCCTACAGCCTGTCGGGCAACAAGGCGGCGCTGATGCAGATCAACTGCAACGTCTGCCACCGCTACGACCGCGAAACCGCCGGAGCGGACATGATCAACCGCGCCAAGGCCCTGGTACAGGACAAGGGGTGCCGCGCGTGCCACGTCATCAACAGCCGGGGCGGCACGATCGGTCCGGATCTCACGTGGGTCGGCGACAAGGCACCCGAGCAGTACGACTACGGGCGGCTCTTCGGCCAGCAGACCACGTTTGCCTGGCACGTGGCGCACTTCAAGGATCCGCGTGCGCTGGTGCAGGACACGGTGATGCCGAACTTCCACTTCACCACGGCTGACGCGCAGGCCCTGGCGATGCTGATGCTGTCGTGGAAGAAGGTGCGCTTCGACGCGGCCTTCCTCGCCGGCGTGCCCCGCACCGATCCGCAGACGCCCGAGGAACGGCAGGCCGAACTCGACATGAAGACCGGTCCGGGCGCCTGGTTCGTGCAGACGGGGTGTTTCGTGTGCCATTCCGTCGCGGCACTCAAGGTGAAGAGCCCGGCTCAGATCGGACCGGATCTGTCAACGGCGGTCGAGGACGTGCAGAAGCGGTTCAGCGTGACAATCGACCGGTTCCTGGCGAACCCGACCGGTACGATGTCGGTCGTGCTGTCGCGCCAGATCGTCCTGACACCGGAGGAGAAGGCGATCGCCATCGCCAAGTTGCGCGAGGCGTTCGCGCAGTACCAGCGGCAGGTGGCTGAAGGCAGGAACCCGCTCGCGCCGTCGGATGGCGGGGCGCAGCAATGAACGGGCCTGGCGGCGGGCGACGAACCCGGTGCGCCAGCCAGGACCTCGGACGGAATCCCGACCGGGTCGGCACCGGGTGGAGGAGATGCCTATGAACTGGATTCGGCAACGGACGACGCTGTGGACGGTGGTGGGAGTCGGCGCGCTGGCCCTGTTCGTCAGCCGGTGCGCGCCGAGCGCGCCGAAGGACGCCAGGCGGACGGGCGGCACGTCCGATCTGGCCGTGGCGGCCCAGAAGGTCTACGTCGCCCCTGGCGACCTGGACGAGTACTACCTCTTCGCCTCGGGTGGCCACTCGGGCAACGTGTACGTGTACGGCGTGCCCTCGATGCGTCACCTCTCGACGATTCCGGTCTTCACCCCGTACCCGGCCACGGGCTACGGGTTCGACGACGAATCGAAGAGGATGCTCGGCGACCTGACCTGGGGCGACCTGCACCATCCTGCGCTCTCGGAGACCGCGGGGGACTACGACGGGCGCTGGCTGTTCGTGAACGACATGAACGGGCGGGTTGCGCGCATCGACTTGCGGGACTTCAAGACGAAGCAGATCCTGGGGCCGATCCCGAACGTCTCCGGCAACCACGGGTCGGCCTTCGTGACCCCGAACAGCGAATACTCGATGATGGCCTCTCGGTTCTCGATTCCGATCCCGAAGGGGACGGCCATCGAGGTCGGCAAGTACGCCACCGACTACAAGGGCGTCGTCACGGGCATCAAGGTCGATCCGAAGACCGGGGAACTGTCCTTCGGCTGGCAGGTCCTGATGCCGCCCTTCGACTACGACATCGGCGATGCCGGCAAGAGGGCGTCGGACGGCTACATGTTCTTCACGTCGTACAACACCGAGCGCGCCACTGGCAGCCTCGAGGTTACCGCGTCGCAGCGCGACCGCGACTACATCGCCATGGTGGACTGGCGACTGGCCGAGAAGTCGACCGCCGAAGGCAAGGGCAGAATGATCGGCGGCGTCAAGGTGCTCGATCCGAAGGAGATTCCCGGCCTCGTGTACTTCCTCCCCTGCGGGAAGTCCCCGCACGGCGTCGACGTGTCGCCCGACGGCAACTGGATCGTCGGCTCCGGCAAGCTTCAGGGCGTGACGACGGCCTTCAACTTCGAGAAGATCCAGACCGCCATCCGCAACAAAGACTTCACCGGTGACGAGGACGGCATCCCGGTCCTCAAGTACGAATCGATCAAGGACGCGGAAGTCGAGGTTGGACTCGGGCCGCTGCACACGCAGTTCGGCCCGGACGGCTACGCGTACACGTCGCTGTTCGTCGACAGCGCGATCGCGAAGTGGAAGCTCGGCACCTGGGAAGTGGTCGACAAGGTGCCGATGTCGTACTCGATCGGGCATCTGACGGCCGCCGAGGGCGATACCGTCAGCCCGGATGGTGTCTACCTGGTCGGTCTCAACAAGCTCTCGCATGGCCGGCACCTGTCGGTCGGCCCCTCGCAGCCCGAGTCCTCACAACTGGTCGACATCACCGAAGAGAAGATGAAGCTCCTCCTCGACGCGTTCACCGAGCCCGAGCCGCACTACGCTCAGATGGTGAAGGCCGACAAGCTGCATCCGATCGAGGTCTACCCGAAGGAGGAGAACACCCACCCGCACGCCGTCTGGGACGTGAAGGACGCGGGCGTGACGCGCACTGGCAACAAGGTGCTCGTCAAGATGGTTGTCGTGCGATCGACGATGACTCCGACGGACTTCGAGATCCGCGAGGGCGACGAGGTGACCGTTGCGGTGACGAACATCGAGCAGACCACCGACGAACTGCACGGATTCGGCCTGCTCGACTACAACATCAACATTGTCGTGGATCCTGGCGAGACCAAGACCGTGACGTTCAAGGCCAGGAAGAGGGGCGTGTTCCCGTACTACTGCACGAACTTCTGCTCGGCGCTCCACCAGGAGATGCAGGGCTACATGATCGTTCGCTGATCGCCACCGAGGGGCGGCACCCGCACCTGCGGGTGCACGCCCCCCGGCCGCCGGTGGCGTGAGGCGTGCACCACCGACGCCCCAACCGGCTGATTGTGGAAAGGAGCGCATGTCTTCCCGACTCGATCGCTTCAACCGATTCCTCACGACGCCCCTTCCCGTACGCTCGCGCGCCGCCCTCATCACCGCGGCCATCCTCCTCCTGACCGTCTACGTGCTTCCGCTCTGGAACCTGACGATGTTCGCGCCCCAGTACCCGGAGGGGCTCCGCCTCGACATCTACAGCTTCAAGCTGGAGGGCGGCAACGCGAACCAGGACATCAAGGAGATCAACGTCCTCAATCACTACATCGGGATGCGCGACCTGGCCGCGGAGGACTTCAGCGAATTCAAGTGGCTCCCATTCGTCGTCGGGGCCCTCGGCCTGTTGTACTTGCGGGCGGCGGTCCTGGGCACCACACGACACGTCGTCGACGTCCTCGTGCTGAACCTGTACTTCTCGGCGTTCGCCCTGTGGTCGTTCGGCTTCAAGCTCTACCAGTACGGACACAACCTCGCCCCCAATGCGGCTGTCCAGGTGGATCCGTTCATGCCGCCGATGTTCGGCTTCAGGCAGTTGGCCAACTTCGAGGTCTACTCCTATCCGGGTCTCGCCTCCTACGCGATGGGGGTGTCGACGCTCTGCGTCGTCCTGGCGTTCCTTGCCGCTTGGCGCTCGACCCGCCGGCGTGAGGGCATCACGTCGTGAAGACCATGACGTTCGGGGTGGCCGCGGTCCTGATCCTGGCGCAGGCCGGGAGAGGGGCGGCCGGCGTTGCGGGACAGCCCAGGGCGCCCGCGGCAGTGGGAGGGGGCACCTCTCCGCTGCAGAGGCTGATCGACGTGGCCCCCCCAGGCAGCCGGGTGGTCGTGCCGGCGGGCGCGTACCGCGGCGACCTCACCATCGACAAGCGACTCGTCGTCGTCGGAGAGGGCCGCCCGCTCCTGATCGGGTCCGGCGCGGACAGCGTCGTCCGTATCCGTGCGGACGGCGTCGTGTTCGAAGGGTTCGACATCGACGGCCTGGGTGGCGGGGACCTCGGGCGCGACGCCTCCGGAGTCCATGTCGCGGCCCGCGACGTGGTTGTCCGCGACTGCCGGATCAGCCGCACCTTGTTTGGCGTGTACCTACGCGAGGCGAACGGCACCCTGGTGCAGGGCTGCCGGATTCGGGGGATCAAGAACCTGCAGCCCGGCGAGAAGGGATCGGGCATCCATGTCTGGAATACGGACGGGTTCCGGCTGATGGCCAACGACATCGCGGATGTGCGCGACGGCTTCTACATCCAGTCGTCGCCGCACGGCTACGTCGCCGGCAATCGTGCCCGCGACCTGCGCTACGGCCTTCACTACATGTTCTCCGACGACAATACGTTCGAGGACAACGTCTTCGCCACTAGCGATGCCGGTACGGCGCTGATGTACTCAGAGCGCATCACCTTCCGTCGAAACCAGTTCATCCACAATCGTGGGTTCGCGTCGGTCGGCCTCCTCTTCAAGGAGTGCGACGATGTCGTGGCCGAAGACAACCTGCTGGCCGACAACGCACGCGGCATTTTCCTCGAAGGGTCGTATCGCAACCTGTTCCGGCGCAACATCGTTGCCGAGTCGGACAGCGCCATCGTCCTGTACGACTCCAGCGGCCAGAACCGATTCGAGGGTAACTCCTTCATCGGGAACTTCACACCGCTCACCCTGGTCGGCCGGCGAACCGACACGGTCTTTGCGGGGAACTACTGGTCCGACAACCCATCGCCAGACCTGGATGGGGATGGGATGACCGACCGGCCGTATCGGCTGTCGAACGTGTTCGACCATCTGAGGGGGAACGTGACGGCGGCCGATCTCTTCGCCCGGCGTCCCGCGGCCGCTGCGCTGGCGGCGGCCGAGCAGGCGTTTCCCGTACTGGACCCCGTGCCCGTCGTCGACGAACGTCCGCTGGCGCGGCCGCCCGCGCTTCCGGCTGTTCCACGGGTGGAGCGGCGCCAGGCAGGTGTCAACGTCGGCGGCGCGACCTCCTCGGCCGCCTTGCTTCTGATGGGCCTGGTGCTCGCGAGTGCGGGCGCGCGCCGAAAACGGCGACGCGAGGCCCTGCGATGATTGCGTTTCGAGCGCTCCGCAAGGTGTTCGGGCGGCATGTCGCCGTCGACGACCTCACGCTGCGGGTGGAGGCCGGCGAGGTCGTGGCGCTGCTCGGTCCCAATGGCTCGGGCAAGACCACCAGCCTCAAGGCGGCGGCGGGCCTCGTACACCCGACATCGGGCGCAATCGAGATCGGATCCCCGGGTCGCCCGGCGACCGAGGCCGAAGCCCGATCCGTGTTGTCCTTCCTGCCGCAGCGGGCGTCGTTCCCCGACGCGCTGACCGGCCACGAGATCCTCGACTTCTACCGGAAGCTGCGCCGCGCGCCCGAAGGCCGCGTGCGCGATGTCTTGCGCTTCGCCTCACTGAACGGTGCGTCCGACCGCGCTGTCGCGACCTACTCAGGCGGCATGATCCAGCGCCTCGGGCTGGCAGTCGCCCTACTGCCCGACGCCCCGGTGCTGTTGCTGGACGAGCCGACCGCCGCTCTGGATCCCGACGGGCTGACGGCCTTTTACGAGGTCGCCGAGCGGCATGCACGGGAGGGGCGGACCATCCTGTTCACGTCCCACCAGCTGGGGGATGTCGGCCGCCTCGCGGATCGATTCGCCGTGCTCGTTCAAGGGCGCCTGGTCAGGGTGTTGACGCAGCGGGAGCTCCACGATCGACTGTCGGCGACCGGCGTCATGCGGCTGCGCCTCCGGCAATGCCCGGCCGCGCTGCTCGAGGCCGTGCGGCGGCACGAACCGGCTGCCGACTGGGTTGGTGACGAACTCGTGGTGCCTGGGCCGGCGTCGAAGCGCCCGGGCGTCTTGAGTCTGGTGCATGGCCTTGATGTGGAGGTCTGCGGAATCACGACCGAAGAAGGGCGCCTCGACACGTTCTACACGGCCCTGGTGGCCGAAGCCGAAGGGAGGGGGCACGCGTCATGACGCGACTCTCGTTCCGGCGAACCGTGGCCCTGTGTGCCCGGCAGGAACTGATGCTGGCGCTCCGGTCCCGCTGGACCCAGATCTTCGCCGTCGTGTTTGCGGCACTGGCGCTCGGCGTGGCGTTCTCGGGCTACATCCTGTCGGGAGGACGAGGCGTCCAGGACTTCGCGCGAACCGCGGCGTCGCTCGTGCAGCTCGTCCTGCTGCTGGTTCCGCTGACCGCGCTGTTGCTCGGCGTCCTGTCGCTCACCCCCGGTCCTGGCGCAGCCGAGCTGCTCTATTCACAGCCCGTCGCACGCCCGGCGGTACTGGTCGGCCGGACGGCGGGCTTGCTGCTCGCGCTGGTGGCTGCAGAGTTCATCGGATTCGGTGCGTCGGGACTCGTGATCTACGCCAATGCCGGCCCCGAAGGTCTGACAGGGTTCTTCGCCGTCGTGGCGGCGTCGGTAGTACTGACCGCGGTGTGCCTGGGCCTGGCCGCGCTCATCTCGTCCGATGCCGGCAGTCACCGGCGAGCCCGCGCCCTCGCTTTCGCGCTGGTCGCCTGGGTCGTGCTGGTGCTCGCCTTCGATCTGGCCGCGCTCGGGCTGGCGTCGATGCTCCGATCCGGCACGGCCTCGCGGTTGCTGATCGTCGCGTCGCTCGCCAACCCGATCGATGCCATCCAGACGGGGGCGCTGCTCGCGATCGAAGGCACTGCCGCGTTCGGCCCCGCCTCGCTGGCGCTCATCCGCTTCAGTGGGAGCGGGGCGCGAACCGGCGTGCTGATCGGGCTGTCGCTGGCCGTCTGGCTCGTCGTCCCGCTTGTGGTGGCATCGTGGCGGCTGGCGCGCGCTGACATCTGATCGCGCGGACTCGGGGCGGCGGGCAGGTGCCAACCGGCGGCAGCTGCCGCGTGACGGAGGTGCGCATGACGTGTCTTCGGCGATCGTTCGCAGCGGTCGGACTGGCCGTTCTGGCCGTTTCGTGCGGTGGCGCGACTGGGCCGGCGCAGATCGACACGCGCAACGACCGGTGCGCGCATTGTCGGATGCCGGTGTCGAACGTGCGGTTCGCGGCGCAGGTCACCGCTCCGGGCGAGGAGCCGGCCTTCTTCGATGATGTCGGGTGTCTGGCCGACTACCTGAAGCGCCGCTCCGACCTGGTCCGCGGCACCACGGCGTATGTGGCCGACCACCGCACCGGTGAATGGATCCCGGCTGCTGCCGCCCTGTTCACGCGGAACCCAAGCGTTGACACGCCGATGAACTCGCACATCATCGCGCACGCATCCGCCGAATCGCGCGATGCGGATCCGGCGGCACGAGGCGGCGATCCCGTGCCCGCGGGCGAGCTCTTCCCTTCAGGGGTGCCAACCGGCCGGTGACCGGGACCCGATCACGCGCGCGGCCTCGGTACGACGCCGACGCCGAATCGGCTACCGGGGCCAGAGCCAGCCGAACGTCCCGGCGGTCAGCAGTCCGTACACGAGCGCGTCGAACAGGTGCTTGATGGTCGTGCTCCAGGCGCGGCTGTACCAGATGGAATTCTGTACCTGCGCCAGGCCATAGCCCAGGAAGGCCGTGCAGCCCGCAAACCGGAACACCGCCAGGTAGTCCGCGCCGGACTGGAGAGCGCGGCCGGCGATGTACGCCGCAAACACGCTGACCACGATGCAGTAGACGAACCACATGACCAGGCTCGGGCCCATGCTGACGGGCTTGCTCGGCAGCACGGTCATGATCGCCACCGGCCCCTTGCGCATCTTGTCCTGGAACGAAGGCGCGCCCATCTCCTTCATGCTGTCACACATCGGCAGCATGTAGTCGCCAGGCGGGATGTCGAACGGCCGCAGTGCGTCCTGCACATCGTCCTGCCTGGGGACCTTCTTCATGTCGCCCTTGTGATAGGGCAGGACCATGTGGATGATCGAACTCGCGACGAACACGATGACGGCCGCGAGCAGGATCGGGAGCCACAGCGAGAGAATCGTGACCATGGGAACCTCCTCCGGTACGCGAACCCTGGGGGCGCGCGCCGGTCATTCAGCCTGGGCGTTGTGAGCAGAGGGATCCTAGGCGATCCGCTCGACGCCCGCAAGGGAGATCGCGGGCGACCCGGCGGATCCGCCGGACGCTGTCCGTTACGACGACTGAGCGCCGGTCCCCGGGGCTGGACCTGGACCCGGCAGTCGGCCCGCCAGCGCCGCTGTGCCGAGCAGCCCACCGAGTCCCATGGTCTCGACCGCCGATGACGGCACGATGACCATCGAGCCCTTCTCCTTCAGCGCTTCGTAGAGCATGTTCATGGCCCGCAGGTGCAGGGCGATCGGACTGCCCTCGTAGACCCGGGCCGCCGCGGCGAACTTGTCCGAGATCTCCGTCTCGGCGGTCCCGAGGATAATCCGCGCCTGCCGCTCGCGCTCGGCCTGCGCGCGCCGCGACATCGCGTCCTCGAGTTCCTTCGGGAGCTGGACGTCGCGGATCTCGACTGACTGCACCGTGATCCCCCAGGGGTTTGTCTTCTCGTCGAGTATCTTCTGTAGTTCGTGCCCGAGCATCTCACGTTCCGTGATCATCTGGGCGAGTTCGTGTCGGCCTATCGACTCGCGAAGGGCGGTCTGTGCGCTCAACGTGATGGCATCGGCGAAGTTGGCCACCTCGAAGATGGCCTTCTCGGCGTTCCAGACGACCCAGAAGACAATCGCATCGACGTTGACGGGCACGGTATCCCGGGTCAACGCCGTCTCGGCCCTGACGTCGGTTACGCGGACCCGCTGATCGACGAACTGGCTGACCGAGTCGACTACGGGAATGATGTGGAAGAGCCCGGGGCCCCGCAGCCCTCGGTAGCGGCCGAGTCGGAGCACGGCGGCCTTCTGCCACTGGGCGGCGACCTTCAGAGCGAAGGCGCAGTAGATGCCCGGGAGGAAAGCCGTCCATGCCCACCAGCGTCCGCCCGCCACGCGCCACAACCCGATCGACAGTGCGAGGGACACGATGAAGAGGCCGATGCCGACGCTGCTGATTCCGGCGCGGGTGTCGTGCTCGGCGAGAGTCTGACGCATGGGATTCAACGACGGCATCATGAGGTCCTCCGGTGATCGGCGGTGAAGTCCTGGAGACGGGCCACGAGATCGTCGGCCGTCAGGCCTGCGGCCCCGGCCCGCGCGAGCGCATCGCCGACGATCTGATCGAGCTGGCGCTGGCGGGTCGCCTCGTCGGCCTGGACGGGCTCGGTGGTCACGAAGGTGCCAATGCCCTGCTGCGTCGTCAGGACTCCCCGAATCTCGAGTTCGCGGTAGGCCCGCACGACGGTGTTCGGGTTGATCGACAGATCGACCGCCAGTTGGCGGACGGTGGGGAGCTGGTTGCCGCCCGAGAGGGTCCCGGAGGCGATGGCGCCCAGGATCTGGTCGATGATCTGGCGATAGGCGGGCACGCCTGACGCGAGGTCGAGTGCGATGCCGAAGGCCGGCCGCTGAGACGCACGCGGGACTGCCATATCAGTACTATAATGTATGAGTATACTAATACAATGTCAAGTGCCAAGGGGCGAAATCGTCGAGATATCCGCCTGCGTCCTGTCCCCTCCGGCGGCCATGCCGTGGCCCGGCTGCCGCCTGACGCCCGTCGCCCGTCCCCTGTGTGCTACCATCCGCCCCACTCGCAGCAGGCGGGCGGGTGCGGTCGCCTGTCCGCAGGAGGTCAGTCGTCATGGATCCGCACACTCATTCCCGGCTCGGACTCGCGTCCCTTGTGGCGCTCGTACTCGCGTTCATCCTGCAGGCGCAGGCCCAGCAGCCTGGCCCTCCGCCACCGCAGCCCCAGCCGCCGGACGCCCTGCGGTTCCGCTACGTCGGCCCGCCGAGCGCCGGGCGCTTTGCGGCGATTGCCGGCAGCCCCGGTGACACCAAGACCTACTACGCGGGTGCCGCGTCGGGCGGCATCTGGAAGACGACCGATGGCGGCCAGATGTGGGAACCGATCTTCGACGATCAGCCGGTGCAAGCCATCGGGGCGCTGGCCGTTGCCCCGACGAACCCGAACATCGTCTGGGCGGGCACCGGTGAGGCCTGGGCCATCCGCGACGCGGACGTCATGGGGGACGGTGTGTACAAGTCCACCGACGCCGGCAGGACGTGGTCGCACGTGGGATTGCGCGAGACGGGGCGTGTGTCGAGGATCCGCGTCCATCCGGCCAACCCGGAGATCGTGTTCGTCTGTGCGCTGGGCCGCACGACCGGGCCTCAGGAGGAACGCGGCGTGTTCCGCACGACGGACGGCGGCCGCACGTGGCAACGCGTGCTGTTCGTGGATCGCAATACGGGATGCTCGGGGATCTCGATCGACCCCACGAACCCCGACCTCATGCTGGCGGGCACGTGGGATGTCGTCATGCACACCTGGGCCATGTTCAGCGGCGGGCCCGGTAGCGGCGTCCTCCGGTCGCGCGACGGCGGGACGACGTGGCAGCGCCTCGATCGAGGCCTGCCCAAGTCGCCGGTCGGGAAGATCGATGTCGCGATCGCGCCATCCGATTCGTCGCGCATGTTCGCGCTCATCCAGACGGCAGACCAGGGATCCCTCTGGCGGTCCGACGACGCCGGCGATTCGTGGAAGGTGGTCAGCTGGGATCGTCGGCTGATCGGGCGGGCCGGCTTCTACATCCGCGTCGAGGTGAATCCGCAGAACAAGGACGAGGTTCTCATCGCCAACAGCAGCTTCCACCGATCGACGGATGGCGGCCTGACCTTCCCGCCCGGAGGCGGCCGCTGCGGCGACTGTCACGACATCTGGATCGATCCGACGAACGGCGATCGCTGGGTGGTGACCGACGATGGCGGCCTGAACTTCACGTGGGACCACGCGAAGTCGTTTACCAATGTCCGGCTGCCCATCGGCCAGATGTACCACGTCGCCGTCGACGATCAGGTGCCCTACTGGATCTACAGCAACCGGCAGGATGACGGCACCATGCGCGGGCCGCACAACGCCCCCGTCGAGGTAGCCAACGTGCCGTCGTACGCGCGGGTGCAGGAAGGCGGGCGCGGCGGCGGTAGGGGAGGTGGCTTCGGCGGAGGCGGGCGCGGTGGCAGCGCCGGCGCCGCGTGGCAACAGGGGATTGGCGGCTGTGAGTCCGGGTTCACCATCCCGGTGCCGGGCAATCCCGACATCGTCTGGGCCTCCTGCTACGGGAACGAGGTCACACGGTTCGACAACCGGCGCGGCGGCGCTCGCTCGGTCAGCCCGTGGATCCATACGCTCGACTCGGAGCCGAACACGCTCAAGTACCGGTGCCATTGGACACCTCCGCTCGCGTTCGATCCGTTCGAGAAGGAGACGGTCTACTACGGCTGCCAGGTGATCTTCAAGACAAGCGACGAAGGGCAGACGTGGGAGATCATCAGCCCGGACCTGTCGACCCAGGACCCGAGCCGCATCGTCTCGTCGGGTGGCATCGTCGGCGACAACCTGGGACAGTTCTACGGGGAGGTCGTCTTCGCCATCGCACCGTCGAAGATCCGGAGGGGTCTCATCTGGGCCGGCACCAATGACGGGTTGGTGTGGTACACCGCCGATGGCGGGCGCACGTGGATCAACGTGACGAAGAACATCACGGGTCTGCCGGAGTGGGGCACGATCCGCAAGATCGAGCCGTCACGCTTCGATCCGGACACGGCATATGTGGCCGTCGATTTCCACCTCATGGACAACCGCGATCCGTTCATCTACAAGACAACGGACCTCGGGCGGACATGGACCAGAATCAGCGATGGCCTGCCGAAGGACCATCCGCTGGCCTACGTCCTGTCGCTGGCCGAGAATCCGAACCGCCGCGGCATGCTGTTCACGGGAACCGGCAACGCCTTCCACTACTCGATGGACGATGGGAAAAGCTGGACGCAGATCAGGGAAGGGCTGCCGGCCGCTCCCGTGAGTTGGATCGAGGTGCAGCCCTTCTACCATGACGTGGTCGTATCGACCTACGGTCGCGGACTGTTCGTGCTTTCGGACATCACGCGCCTCGAGCAGCAGGATCGGATTGATCCGAATGCGCCGGCGCACTTGTACGAACCACGTCCTGCGTTCCGCCTGAGGCGCGGAGGAACGGCCGGGTTCCTGTACCAGTTGAAGACGGCCGTCCCGGATCGCGTGGTGTTCGAGGTCCTGGACGCTGACGGGAACGTCGTGCGCGCACTCACGGGAGCCGGCGGCCAGGGCATGAATCGCGTGACGTGGGACCTCCGGCATGCGGGACCAGCGCAGGTCGAGCTTCGGACCATCCCACCTGACAACCCGCACATCTGGGAGGAGGCGCGGTTCAAGGGGCGCGACACGCGCCCGATCCTGCACTGGGGCATCCAGAACCCGCAGCGCCAGGGACCGCTGGCGGCACCTGGCCGCTACACGGTGAGGATGTCGGCCGGGGGGCGGACCTACTCGCAGCCGCTCGAGATCCTGCTCGATCCGAAGATCGACACGCCCATGTCCGATCTGACGGCCTCGACGGCGGCGCAGATCCGCATCCGCGACGACATGGACGCGGCGGTCATGATGATCAACGACCTCGAAGTGATGCGGAAGCAGGTCGAGGACTCCCTGAAGGCGAACGCCGGCAGGCGGCAGGCCGAGCAGGCGCTCCGGGCGCTCGACAGGAAGCTGATGGACGTCGAGTTGCAGCTCCTGTCGCGAACCGAGATGCACAGCGATGACAAGTGGTATGTGGAGGCCTACAAGGTCTACATGAACCTGGTCTGGCTGAGCGGCGTCGTCGGGAGCGGTGCCGGCGACGTGCAGGGCGGGGCCGACTACCGCCCGACCGACTCGTCGTTGCAGGTGCTCGAGATGATCGAGAGGGACCTGGCGAAAGCCCAGGCCGATTACGCGGCCATCGTGCAGAAGGAGGTGCCGGCTTTCAACCGCGCGAATCCGACGTTGAAGATCGCGGTACGGTAGGGCGCGCCCGGCTTGGCTCGCAGGCGCACGCCCCCCGCCTGTGTCTTTCAGCCTGCCGGCGATCACGCCCTCCGGTGTGCCGGCGAAGATCACGTCGCCTGGCTTGAGGGCGAAGTACCTGGAGATGTAGCTGACGATCTCGCGCGTGCGGAAGACCATGTCGGCGGTGGAGACGACTGCCGCGTTTCGCTGTTCAGGCGCAACTCGATGGCCAGGCTGGTCACACCCGGCCTGCGATGGTAGACTACTGCCTCGGGCAAGTTCCTACAAAGGAGGTCCCGTTGTGATCGCCACGCTGCTGATCTGCGCGGTGCTGCAGGTTGCTCCCCAGGCGCCCCCGCCCGCGCAGCCACGCTACCCTGTCGATCCCGCGACCGGCCGCGCCATCGGCGCGACGGAGATGGCACCCGAGTCGCTGAAGCTCGCCGTGGATGACGGGCGCAAGCTTGTCATCATCGACACCAGGTCTGCGGAGGCGTTCGAGAAAGAGAGCCTGCCAGGTGCGGTGAACATCCCGCTGGCCGACATCGACGCGCGCCTGGCGGCGTACCCGAAGGACACGCTCCTCGTCTTCACCTGAAACACCGGCCGCTCGTCTTCGCAGGCTGCGAAGATCGCCGAGGCTGCCGGGTACACGACCGCGGTGTTCTGCCCGATTCGGACCTGGAAGGAGAAGGGACTGCCGACACAGCCGGGAGGAAAGAAGTAGCGCACGAAGTTCCGGCGCTTCAGGTGACGACGGACGAGAAGATCAAGATTCGGAAGGAGGCTCGCGGCCTCACAGACACCCATCCGCATTCGGCAGGCCGGCCACCTTGCACGCCCCCTTTGCCGGACCCTTGGGGAAGAGTTCGTAGATGTCCAGGTCACAGCGCAGACAGCGGCCGGCCTCGCGGCGGGCGACTCCCTCCGTTACGACCTGTTCCACTTCGGCAAGGCTCGCCGATGCACACGGCAACAAGGGCGTGCCCTCAGGACTTCGTGCCGAGGGAGCACCTGCGGTGGTTGAGCCCGCAACCGACGGGGCCGCAGTTGCGACGCGGAGCGCCACGCCGGCTCGTCGCTCGCTGGCGGACAGGTGAGGCACAACAAGGCGTTCGGCGCGCCCGGCACCGGCCGGGTTGTGTCTGACCGGCCCGGCTCCCAGGTACCTGCCCGACCGGGCACTCTCGCCAGGCTGGCGCAGCTCTTCACCCGACAGATAGCGATCGATCATGACGGCGGCCCTCTTGCCGGCGGCGATTGCGTCGACAACCGTGTTGGGACCGGTCACGACGTCTCCACCCGCAAACAACCCCGGGCGACTGGTCTCGAGCGTGCGTGGGTCGGCTGCAATCGACCCCCATTCGGTCGTCTGGACATCGGACTCCTGGGACGCCGCCGGGCGGATGCTCTCGATCTCGGGTCTCTCCCCCACGGCCACGATCAACGTGTCGAGCGGCAGCACGTGCTCGGTCCCGGCAATGGGCACCGGACGGCGGCGCCCGCTGCTGTCGCACGGACCGAGTTCATTCTTCACGCACATCAGGCCGACGATGGCTCCATCGCCGGTCTGAACGCTCACCGGCGAGAGCAGGCACTTGAGGACAACCCCTTCTTCGATGGCGGCGTCGATCTCGTCGGCAAACGCCGGCATCTCCTCCCGGGTCCGTCGATAGATGATCGTGACCTCGTCCACCCCTGCTTGCCGCAGGGCGATGCGAGCGGCGTCGATCGCCGAGTTGCCGCCGCCAATCACGCCAACCCTGCCCCTGGCCAGGCTCACGCCCCGCAGGTTGAACTCGCGCAGGAAATGAAGCGAGGGATAGACGCCGCGGGCCTGCTCCCCATCGACGCCCAACGGCAGGCTCTTCGTCGACCCGAGAGCAAGGAACACCGCGTCGAACCCATCGTCGAACAGCGTGTCTGTCGTGATCTCGCCGCCGGAGCGCTGCGATTCGCCAGTTGGGTCGCGTACTCCTTCACGGCGACTCGATGACGACGCTCGCTCAGCACGCCGTCCTGAGGGGATAGGCTCGTCATCGAGCCCACGAATCGAAGGACCCAGCGAAACTCCCATTCTCAGCGTGATGTTGTCGTCGAGCAGCGCGGCGATTTCCCGGTCGAGCACATCCCGCGGCAACCGGTACGCCGGGATTCCGAGCCGCAGCATACCTCCCGGCTTGTCGTTCGAGTCGAAGATCGTGACCTGGTAGCCGCGCACCGAGAGCAGGTGGGCGGAGGTGAGCCCGGCAGGGCCTGCGCCGACGATCGCTACCTTCTGCGCCTTCCTCACCTGGGCCCGAGCCGGCGTGTAGACCCTGGGATCAGTGCGATCCGTGATGAAGCGCTTGAGCGCGCGAATGGCGATGGGCGCTTCGCCCGTGACCGCGAGCCGGCAGCTTCGCTCGCATCTGTGGTCACAGACCCTGGCGCAGACCGAGGGGAACGGATTCGCCTCCCTGATGGCCACATACGCCTGTTCGTACTCTCCGCGCTCGATGTGGGCGATGTAGCGCCACGCCTGCGTGCCAATCGGACAGGCCAACTGACAGGGCGAGGCGACAGGCGGAGTGAAGGCGAGGCCGGGCGGCAGCTTGTCGGCGATCAACTCGTCGAACACCAGTGTGGCCTCGTCACTGGCGAAGAACGCGTTGATCTCGTCCTCGCGGCGAGTCGGAGGCCTCAGCTTCTCCCGCTGCACGAGTTTGATGTAGGGGATGAGCTTCGCCGCCTCGTCGAGCCTGAGCTGCAGCGCCGGCCGGTCGATTCCCGCGGCTCGTCCCAGGGGCCCCAGCTCTCTCACCTGCCTGGAGAAGTCGGTCATGATCTCGGCGAAGCGGGCTCCCTGCGAGGCCGCGATCCACTCGATCCTGAGCCGCTCGGGCTCGAGTCCGATGCATGCGAGCAGCTTCCTGCTCACGTGCACGTTGCACAAGGCGTCGTAGTTCCCCTCGGTCACATAGTGGCACTCGCCGGGCCAGCAGCCGCCGATGATCACGCCATCCGCGCCTTTGGCGTAGGCGCGGATGATAAAGGACAGATCGATCCTGCCCGTGCACATGACGCGGATGATCCGGACCTCAGGAGCGTAGCTGTGTCTGGACACTCCAGACAGGTCTGATGCCGAGTACGCTCACCAGTGGCAGAGGAACGCGATGATCCTCGGCTTAGGCTCGAGGCTTGCCATGAGTCCTCCTACGGGAGAGTTCACGACTCGGAGGCGTATGAGGAGCGGGCACAGCGGCTCCCGAGCCGGACTCCGCAGTCCGGGAAACCTCCTCGCTTTGCGTCGGTTTCCGGATCTCGAGTCCGGCTTGCGCTATCCGCGCCTGATCGACCGCTACGCGCGGCGCCGCGGAAACCTCCGCACGCTCGTCGGTTTCCGGCCATCGAGCGCGGACTGCTCCGTACGGCTCGTTCGCCGCTGCGCCCGCTCCTCTCAGCCGCGGCTCTGACTCGCGTGCCCTCATCAATTCCACTCCTCCGACAGAGCCGCATCGATCTGGTGGCAGATCTCCTCGTCGGTAAAGTGCTGGAGCGCGATGGCGCCGGTCGGGCACTGGGCGCAGCACAGCCCGTCACCCTTGCACAGGGCCGGATTCACTTCGGCCCTCTTGCCCTCGAGCGTCTCGCGCCAGCCGACGGCGCCGTAGCCGCAAGCCGAGAGGCACGCTCCGCAGGACACGCACCGGCGCTCGTCCACACGGCAGACGGCGCCGGAAGCCGTGACCGAGTCCTGCGACAGGAGACAGCCGGCCCGACCGGCGGCACCGAGCGCCTGCGCTATGGTCTCCGACAGGTGCTTGGGGTAGTGCGCCGCGCCGCAGATGAACACGCCGTCGCCCGCGGTGTCGACCGGGCGCAGTTTGACGTGGGCCTCCTGGAAGAAACCGTCCGGGTTCATCGCGACCTTGAACAGGCGCGCGGCATCCTGGCTGCCGGCCAACGGAACGACGGCTGCCGACAGCACGACCAGGTCCACGTCGAGGGCCAGCTTCTGGCCGAGGACGGGATCGGGAACGGTGACCCGCAGAACGGCGCGCCCCTCGTCATCGGCGGCGGGTTCGACCTCGGGGCCCTCCGGAGGCTCGAAGCGCACGAAGCACACGCCCTTGCCGGCCGCCTCGCGGTAGCTGTCCTCCGTGAACCCGTAGGTACGCATGTCGCGGAAGAGAATGTAGACCTCGAGGTCGGGCCGCCGCTTCTTCAGGAGGAGCGCGTTCTTGACCGCCTGGCTGCAGCACACGCGGGCGCAGTAGTTGCGGTCCTCGCTGCGGCAGCCGACGCACTGGATCATGGCCACGGCGCCGGCGTCGCCGAGATCCCCATTGGCGAGGCGCTCCTCCAGCTCGAGCTGCGTCAGCACCCGGGGGTCCTGCCCGTAGAGGTGCTCGGTCGGCCGGTACTCGCCGGCCCCGGTGGCGAGGACGGTAACGCCGTGGCGGATGGTCCTCGTCCGCCCCTCGCACCTCACCGTGGTGACGAAGCTGCCGACGTAGCCCGACGTATCGGTGACAGTCGCTGCGTGCGACACGTGGACGAGCGGGTGCCGGTAGACCTTGCGCACGAGGGTGCGCACGTAGTCCCGCACGTCGAGCCCTTCGAGGGTCGTCCGGATCCTCCGCGCCATCCCGCCGAGCTCCTCGTCTTTCTCCACCAGCTCGACTTCGAAGCCCTGGTCGGCGATGCTGAGCGCGCACGTCATCCCGGCGACGCCCCCGCCGACGACGAGCGCGACGTGGGTCACCGGGAGCTGCGACTCCTGCAGGGGCTCCAGATGGACGGCGCGGGCCACGGACATGCGAACGATGTCCTTGGCCTTCTGGGTGGCTTCCTCCTTCTCCTTGGCATGAACCCAGGAGCAGTGCTCCCGGATGTTGGCCATGTCGAAGAAGTACTGGTTGATTCCGCCCTCGCGCAGGGTGTCGCGGAACAGCGGCTCGTGCGTGCGCGGAGTGCAGGCCGCGACCACCACGCGATTCAGCCCCTTCTCCCGGATGGTGCCCGAGATCTTGGCCGCCGCGTCGGTCGAGCAGACGAACAGGCTCTCTTCGGCGTGAGCCACGTGGCCGAGTCCCCTGGCGTACTCGACCAGGGACGGCACGTCGACGACCCGTCCGATGTTCGCGCCGCAGTGGCAGGCGAAGACGCCCACCCTGACGTCCTCGGCCGACACATCGCGCTCCGCCGGATAGACGCGGTCGCGAGCCAGCCTGCCACGGCGCGAGCGGAGCAGCGCGCTCGACAGGGCGCCGGCGCCGCTGGCGGTCACGACGGCCTCGGGGATGTCCATCGGGCCTTTGAAGGCGCCGGAGACGAAGACGCCGGGCCTCGTGGTGGCCGCGGGATTGCCCGGATCGGTCTTGCAGAAGCCGTGCGCGTCGAGCTCGACCCCGAACTGCTGCGCGAGGCGCTTCGCATCGGCGGGCGGCCCAAGGCCGATGCCGAGCACAACCAGCTCGAACTCCTCCTCCTTCACCGCGCCGTCGCTCGAGTAGCGGATGGTGACGTTCCTCGTCTCGGGAATCTCGCGGCCGATCGCCACGTAGCTGCGTTCGAAGCGCACGCCGGGCAGGCGCTTCGCCCGCTCGTAGAAGCGCTCGAAGTCCTTACCGTAGGCGCGGATGTCGTTGTGGAAGATCACCGCCTCGGTGCTGGCGTCGTGCTCTTTGGCCAGGATGACCTGCTTCTGCACGTAAGTGCAGCACACCGCCGAGCAGTAGCTGTGGCCGCCCGCGAGCACCTGGCGAGACCCGACGCAGTGGATCCAGGCGATCTTGTGCGGGTGCTTCCTATCGGACGGCCGCAGGATCTCTCCCTCGTGCGGCCCTGTGGCACACAACAGCCGCTCGAAGTCGAGGCTGGTCACCACGTTCTGGATCGTCCCGTATCCGTAGTCGCCGCGCGGTCGCGGATCGAAGGCGCCGTAGCCTGGACTGAGGACGATGGCTCCCACCGTGATGACCTCGTCCGTCGGTTGCTGGCGCAAATCGATCGCGTGGTTCTTGCAGACGCTCTCGCAGATCGCGCACGTGCCGTCCTCGAGGTAGCGGCAGCGCTCGTCGATGTAGGGCACCAGCGGCACGGCCTGGGCGAAGTAGATGTGGATCGCCTTGCTGGCGGAGAGTTCCTGGTTGAAGGGATCGGGGATCGGGATCGGGCAATACTCGTTGCAGGTCGTGCACCCGGTGCACAGATTCTCGTCGACGAAGCGCGGCTTCCTGGTCAGCGTGACCGTGAAGTTGCCCGCCTCGCCCGCGACGCTCCTCACTTCGGTGTGGGTCAGGATCTCGATGTTCGGATGCCGATCGCATTCGATGAACTTCGGCGACTCGATGCACATCGAGCAGTCGTTAGTCGGAAAGGTCTTGTCGAGCTGCGCCATCTTGCCGCCGACCGCCGGTGCCTTCTCGACCAGGAACACGCGGTAGCCCGCCGTGGCAAGATCGAGCGCGGCCTGGATGCCGCTCATCCCGGCGCCCACGACCATCACGTCACCGAAGCGGGCGGCCGGCGTCGTCATGGCGCATCGACCCCGTCGAGCGAATCGGCGACGACCTCCACGAGATCCTTGACCTCCAGCGCGTCGCCGCCGGGGATGCTGAGCCGGCTGTCCTCGAAGTTGCTGAGGCAGTAAGGGCACGAGGTGACCAGCACACTGGCGCCGGTCTCTCGCGCCTGGGCAAGCCGCAGGTCGGCGAACCGCTCTCCCTTGGGCGTCTCCAGCCAGATCCTGCCGCCGCCACCGCCACAGCAGAGGCTGTCCTGACGACAATCGGGCATCTCGACCAACTCGAGGCCGGGCACACGGCCGAGCACGCTGCGGGGCTGGTCGTAGATCCCGCTGTGGCGTCCGAGGTAGCACGGGTCGTGATAGGTGACCCTCTTGCCCAGCGAACACGTGAGCGCCAGCCGCCCGTCGGCCACGAGCTCTGCCAGGAGTTCGGAGAGGTGGACCACCTCGAAGTGCACCATGAGCTCGGGGTAGTCACGCGTGAAGGCGTGGTAGCAGTGCGGCGAGGAGACGAGGATGCGCTTCACCCCGCGATCGATGAAGGCCTTGATGTTGGCCTTCGCCAGCGCGCGGAAGACCTCCTCGTTGCCGGCCTTGCGGATGCTCTCTCCGCAGCAGCTCTCCTCGTTGCCGAGAATCCCGAAGTCCACGCCTGCGCGCTGGAGGACCTTCGCGATGGCCACCGACACCTTGCGCACGCGCGGGTCGAAGCTGCCATAGCAGCCGACGAAGTACAGCAGCTCCATCCCTTCGGCGAAGGGCCTCACCCCGAGCCCCCTCGCCCAGTCCGCCCGCCGGCCCCTCTCCTGGCTCAGCGGATTGCCTTCGCTGGCGAGACTCGTCCCGGCGGCACGGACCTTTCGTGCCGGTCCGGCGAATTCGCCATAGCTCGTGGCCACGCGCCGGACGGCGACGCTGACCTCGATCTGCCCGACGCCGCGCGGACACTGCGACGGGCAGGTGCCACATGTCGTGCAGCGCCAGATGTCGTCGAGCCCGATCTCGGAGAGGCCGAGGCTGGCTTCGCGGACCACCTTGCGGATGCTGAAGTTCCGCACGCGGTTCCACGGGCAGACAACGTCGCACTTGCCGCATTGATAGCACAGCCGGCTGGTCTCGCCGCCCGCCCGGCTGACCTCCGCGACGATCTCCGCGAAAGGGGCGACGGTGTCCAACGTGCTCACCTCGTGTCCGACGGAGTCAACTGAACCGGAGGCCACAACTCGAAATGGCGACCTGACGAGCCGACGCGACGGCTCCCGAGCCGGACTCCGCAGTCCGGGAAACCTCCTCGCTTTGCGTCGGTTTCCGGATCTCGAGTCCGGCTTGCGCTATCCGCGCCTGATCGACCGCTACGCGCGGCGCCGGGGAAACCTCCGCACGTTCGTCGGTTTCCGGCGATCGAGCGCGGCCTGCTCCGTACGGCTCGCTCGCCGCTGCGTCGGCTCTTTGCCGACACAGAGTCGTGGACCCTCATCTACTCCTTGCTCCCCGTGCTGCCATCCGGCCCAGCGCTTCTCTCACTCTCGGCCAGCCGTGCACGTCGGCCAGCGCCTGCAGTCCGATGTCGACATCGTCTAGGGCGGCCGCCTTCTCGACCGTCACGTCCCGTTCTTCGTAGACCAGGGCGTGCGCGAGGCACCACTGCACGCACACCGGCTCCGCGATGTCCGGGTCCGACTCGCACATGTCGCACTTGAGCGGCAGGTCCGAGTCCGGCTCCTTGAATACGTCGCGGGACGGGCACGATGCCCGGCAGAAGGCACACTCGTCGTATACCCTGCCGTCGATGACATAGCGGTCGCGGCCGGCGCACTCGGCGGCGGTGTACTCACCTGCGAACACGGGCAGGTAGATATCCGCGACCGGATCGCGGATCACCCGGACGCGCGATCGCGCGGGGTTGGTGCTGCTGTACTGCGGCTTCGCGTGAAAGGCGGCGCAGATCACCTCGCACGCACGGCAGCCGTTGCACTTGGCAATGTCGATCCTGATGGTCTTGATGGTCCTGGCGTTCACGCGCGTCATGGCGCGCCTCCCGCGCTCGCAGCCCCATCGCTCGGGCTGGCGGCCCTCGGGATCGTAGTTGGCTCCGCGTCCTCCTCCTGCGTTAGGATCCCGCGCCGGACGAACTCGCCGGCGACGTCATCGAGGCCGAGGTCGCGCAGCGTCGCATGCGTCGGGATCCCGTCGCTGTTCCATCCCTTGAACGCGTAGTACGCGTCCAGGAGCTTTGCTTCGAGGTCGGGGAGCCGGTGCTTCCAGTGGTCATCGGGCGGCTTCTCATCGGCGCGGCGCAGTCCGCGCCGGATGTTGTTGGCCCGGACGAGCGTGCGGATCCGCCGGATCACGTGCTGGAGGCCAGCCTCGTCCAGGTCGAGGCCGGCCCCCGTCGAGATGATCGCCGGCCAGTTGTGGAGGTGGTACGGCGGCTTGAGGGGGAACGACGACAGCCCGGCGCACATGCCGGTGCTGTCGTCGATGTAGTGCATCATCTCCTGCCAGTGGACGATCTCGCAGGTCGCGTCGATGGCCGGGTAGTGGGGAATCGACTTCTCGCCCCGCAGCTCCCAGTCGAGGAACCACTGTTTGAACCGCTCGTCGGGGACGTGCTCCCAGTCCCTGACGAAGGCCTCGCGCTCCTCCCGCGTCGGGAAGGGCGTCTGGGGGAAGTTCCCTTCGATCTGGGTGATGTTGATCTTCTCGCCGGTCGAGTACATCAGGAAGTAGATGGGATTGAGCATCCCGAGCTTGAGCGGCAGTTGCTCGTGCTTCTTGATGTTGTTGTGGGCGAAGGCCTGCGCCCCTCGCCCTATCCGCTCGGCAGCCCAGTACGTCCCGTCGGCCAGCACCTCACCGATCCCCTCACGGCGCACGATGTGGTCGAGTAGCCAGTAGAACCGGCCCTCCGGGTCCGAAGGCCACCCGGGAAAGTCCGCGTCGGTCAGGATACCGGCCTCGTAGAGCTCGATGGCGAACGCCATGGTCTGCGGCGCCGAGAAGGCGTCGACGCCGTGCTCGGTCGCTTTCTGCGCGATCTTGAGGCCGAAGTCCAGGTCGGACATGGCCGCCATGGTATAGGTGAGCTTCGAGAAGCACTTCATCATGTACGAGCAGATCCGGGTATCGACCGAGATCGCCGCGCCGCACTTGAGCGGACAGTTGTGGCAGCTCAGCAGCCGCATCCGCAACGTCTCCATGGTGGCCGTCCACTTTTCGTGGATCTCGTCGGTCCAGAACCCCTTGCGGCGGTGGCGGGCATTGCCCCACACGAAGTTTTCGGTGTGCCACTGCTCGTCGTGGACCCGCATCTCCTGTGGCGACCCGAGCCCGGCCAGGATGGGCATGACGCCCGGAATCGGATGCTGGTCCCGGATCTCGATGTACTTCAGCGCGTCATTGCAGTGTCGGATGAACTCCATCGGCCGGGCGATGTTGATGTCCTTTCTCCCGCGCACGGCGATCGCCTTGAGGTTCTTGTCCCCCATGACGGCGCCGAGGCCCTGCCGGCTGGCGCTCGACCTGCCCTGCTCGATGGACGCGAAGAAGACCCGGTTCTCGCCGGCCAGGCCAATCGAGGCCACCTGGGCCATCGGCTCTTGCAGCTCCTGGCGGATGAGTTCCGCGGTCTCCAGCGTACCGAGCCCCCGGAAGTGCCCGGCATCGCGCAGTTCCACCCTGTCGTCATTGATCCAGAGATACACGAACTCGGGGGACTTGCCGCGGATGACGACCTTGTCGTACCCCGCGTGCTTCAGCTCAGGCCCCCAGAACCCGCCCATGATCGAGAACGCGAACAGCTTCGTCTGCGGAGAGATGGCCGAGACGATGGTGCGATTGCATCCGGGCGCTGGTGTGGCGGCCAGCAGGCCGGTGCCGAACACGAGCAGGTTGTCGGCGGAGAACGGGTCGACCTCGGGAGCCACCCGGTCCCACATCAGCCGGGCGTTGGTGCCCAGTCCCCCGAGGAGAAGCTCGGTGTCGTGCGGGTCGGTGGCCACCCGTTCAATGCTGCCGCGGGTCAGGTCCACTTCAAGGTTGAAGCCGGTTTCGGCGTACCTCATGCACGTCCTCTCTTGGCCCTGGGGCGGGGAGCGGCGTACCCGTCGAGAAACAGCGAGACCTGGTGGTCGGCCAGGTCATCGAGGCTCACCTTGGCTTGGCCGGCGTCGTACCACTGGTAGAACCAGTTGATCATTCCAAACAGGTTGGCCGTGGCGAGCCAGGACTGGCGGTCGGATCGGCTTCTCGGCCGGAGCTTCCTGACGATGTCGTGCATCGCGTCGAAGTAGGCGCGGCGCAATTCGTGAACGTCGCGGTAGGCGTCGCCCTCGAGCGCGTGGAGTTCACGGGCGCAGACCTTGAGCGCGTCCATGTTGTCGCCGAAATGACGGACGTGGCTGCGCACGGCCGCCCTCAGGCGCTCTCGCGGATCGACGACCTTCGCGGTGCATTCACGCAGGCCGCGGACGAGCGAGTCGAAGGCGTGGAACTGGATGTCGTAGAGGAGTTCCTGCTTGCTGGCGCAGTAGTGGTAGACGCCGGCGAGGCTCATACCGGCCTCAGCGGCGATCCGCCGCATGGACGTCCTGTCGTAGCCGTCTGCGGCGAACACCCGCGCCGCCACGCCCAGGAGAGAGAGCAACCTGGCGTCGAATCTCGGAGTCCGTTCCTGTCTCAGCGTCGCGGCCCGTGGCACGGGGCACCCGTTCGAACGTTCGTTCGGCAATACGACCCGTGTTGCCGGACGCACATCGCGTGCCAGCCAGCTCCCGCCGGTTTCCTGGGGATGAACCTCTCATCGCCCCGAACAGGGTGGCGGCAGCCCGGCGCCCTGCCGGAACTCCGCCGGGGCGGTTGCGAATGTCCGCAGGGATACGCCCGGGTCGGCACGACCTGACCGTTCCCCTCTGCGGAGGGGCGGAACGGCCGAAGTTCTGTACGAGCTGAAGACGGCCTTGCGCGACCGGGTGTCATTCGAGATCCCGGACGCCGATGGGAAGGTCCAGCGCACACTCGACGGGGCCGGAACCCGTGGCGTGAATCGCGTCATCTGGGATCTCCGACACGAAGGACCAGCCGAGGTCGAGCTGCGGTGGTACGTGGAGGCCTACGAAGTCTGCATGAACCTCGTCTGGCTGAGCTGCGTCATCGGGAGCAGCGCCGGCGACGTCCAGGGCGGCGCCGACTACCGGCCCACCGACTTGTCACTGCAGGTGCTCGACATGATCGAGCAGGATCTGGTCAAGGCCAAGGCCGACTCAAGACGTCCGTGCTCTGCCCAGCGCCGGGTAAGGCACTGCGCTTCACGTGGGCGGGCGTCAGGCACCAGCGTGCCGAGATGGTCGAGATCAAGCCGTCGGCGTCCGGTGTCGGATCGGCGGAGGCATGGTAGAGTCGGCGCAAGGGCAGGCGGGCAAACGGCTTGCGCCGGCAGTCCCGAGCAAGGCCGGTGCTGTCCCTGGTTTCCATTGAGCCGAGGCGAGTGAAGCCGCTCGAGGACTGCACCCGGGTGCGCGTCCAAGCCGCATCCGCGACGGCTGGCAAGGCCCTTCGGAAGGGGAGGTCAACATGCCTGGTCGGAGTTCGCCTGCGGCGCTCTTCGTTGTGGTGCTGGCGCTTCAGATCTCTGCGCCGTCCCCGAAGTTCACTGATCACGAACTCACAGCGTTGAAGGCCTGTGAGGGGATCGTTGCGCTGTTCCAGCAGTCGGCCCAGAGCATCTGGCCGGGGTTCGACCTGTCGACTCGCCCCCTTCTCGTGTATGTTCCCGACCGATGGGCGCTGCTGTTGAACCCACCGGACAATGAGGACTTCGGGCCGCTGCCGCGTGAATGGCCGGCGCTGCGTCTGCGGGCCGCCTATCGCGCCGGAACCTACCGGACGCTGGCGGGTCAGCTCGCGTTCGATTTCGATGTCGGAGGAACGAAGCTCGCCGCCCTGGGGCTGATCGAGGGGCAGTACGCGGACGCGGCGTCTCGGACCGCCGCTATCCTCGGGTTCGTGGTACACGAGGCCTTTCACCAGTACCAGAGTGAGGCCTTCGGTGAAGTACCTTGGGAGCGGGAGGAGCGCTATCCGATTCTGCACGTCAGCAACTCCGCCCTGGCGGCCCTCGAGATGCGAATCCTGGCCGACGGCGTGGCGGCGGCGCTGGCAGGTCGGCGCGATCAGGCGCAGGAGTCCGCGAAGATGTTCGTCGCGGTCCGCGCTGAGCGGTGGCGCAGCGCGCCGCCCTTTGTGGCACGCTACGAACAGGGCCAGGAGGTGCGTGAAGGCACGGCGGCCTACGTCGAGAAGAGGAGCGTGGATCTCGCGCGGGGCATGAAGGACGACTCCGGACTGGGCGGCCTCACCACACGTCTGTCCCAGGATCTTGGGCCGTGGTCTGCGGCTGAGCTCTTCCGACAGGACTTCGCCGCGCGAACGACGGACGGCGTCGTCGCGCCGGGTGACATGATCCGCAACCGGATCTACCCCGTCGGAAGCGCGCTCGGCTTCCTCGCGGATCTCTGGGGGCCTGAGTGGAAGACCGAGCTGGCCGCCCACGTCGGGACCTTTTCGTTCGGCGACTACCTCCAGCGCCGGCTGGCGTTGCCAGCCGATCGCCTCGCCGCCCTGGCTGAGGCGGCCAGAACACGATACGACGAGGCGGCCATCCGCAAGCGTGCCGAGCGGCTGATCGCCGGGTACCGATCCGGCTTCGAGCGCGACAAGGCCGACTTCGAGGCCCAGTCCGGAGTCCGGATCGAGGTCGGTCTTCGCTATCGATCGATCTCGCGATCGCGCAGTTCCCAGGGCCGGACCTGGGTTGTGGATGACGGCAGCAAGACGCTGCAGACGCGCGTCCGCATCTACGCCCTGAAGATGGACGGCTTCTCGCTGCAGGTTTCGGAGACGGCCATCTACGAGGAGAACGACTGGGATCGCAGGGCCAAGCGTGTATCGTTCTTCGTGCCGGCTCCACCCATGCTCTCAGTCGATGGCGCCACGCTGAGCCTCTCGGACAGCGCAGGACCGGTCTCCTTTCGCGAATTCGCGCTCGCGACGCCGACCGCCTCGATGACCGTGAAGATGCCAGGGACCCTCACGACCGAGCGAGGCCGTATCGTGGTCGACCTCCACTCGCCCGAGAACGCTGCTATTCCCTCCGCAGAACAACCGCCGGATCCAGACGCGTGGCGCGCCTGGCCGGGATGACGCTGGCGGCCACGGCGACGAGCACCATCATGAACGCGGCGGCCGCCACGGTCGGCACATCGGTCGGCGACAGATCGAACAGGAACGACCCGAGAACGCGGCTCGACGCGAGGTACGCCGCCAGGCCGATCGGCGCGCCCGCCACGACGACGACCATCGCCTCGCGCACGACGTTCCACTGGATGGACCGTCGTGCGGCGCCCAGTGCCATCCGGATGCCCATCTCGCGCTGCCTGGTCGCCACGTGGAAGTTCATCAATCCGAACAGACCCAGGCCGCACAGCAGCACGGCGAGTCCGGCGAAGGCCGCCGACAGTACGGCCAGGATCCGATCGCGGGACAAGGTGTCCGCCAGCCGCTGCTCCATGGTCGCCGGCTCGGTCACGGGCACCGTCGAGTCGATGCGGGTCACCAACGCCTGCACGGTCCGCACGTTGAGCGGTTGACCGCTCCTCGTGCGGACGACGACGGTCATTTGGGGACTGCTGTCCTGAGTGAGGGGGGTGAACATGGCGGGCGCGGGTGGCTGTCTCAGGCTGGCCTTGGTATCCTTGGCGACCCCAACCACGATCGTGTCGATCGCCACGTGCTGCAGGCCGATGCGCTCGCCGATGGGGTTTCTGGCGCCGAAGAGCGCGCGGGCGAGCGATTCGTTGACGACGGCCCCGTGCTCGGTCGCGGCGGTGTCCTGCTCCGTGAATTCCCGTCCGGCGGCGAGCGGCAGGCCGATCGTCGTGAAGTAACCTGGCGTGACGGATGCCTGGTCGGCGGTCACGGCCTGCTCCGCGTCGAGAGGCACGTCGCCGCCAACGACGTTGCGCACCGCGGCTCATCAGCGGCAGGCTGCTGGCCGCAGCGACCGATTGCACGTCCGCGGTTCCCGCCAGAGCGGCCATCGTGTCGCGCACGAGGGGCGCCATCTGCCTCGACGCGGTCGCGCCTGACAGGTGCAGCGTGAAGGTCGTCAGGCCCGCGGCACGAAAGCCGGGGTCGATGCTCGTGAGATTGAACAGGCTGCGCACGAACACCGATGCCACGCACAGGAGCGCCACCGAGAGCGCCGTCTGCAGGATGAGAAGCCCGCGGCGGAGCTTCACGGGGCGCGTCGAGACGCCTCCGATGGCCGTGTCGGTGAGCGGCGGAGGCGCGGCCCGCCGCATGATCTGGAAGGACGAGGTCAGCCACACGAAGAGGCCCGTGGCCAGGGCCACACCGACGGTGAAGAGCAGGGTGCGCCGATCCGGCGTCGTTGTCACGGACGGCCGCCCGGATCCGAGTGGCAGGATGAGGAGCAGCACGTCGGCCAGCCACGCGGCCACGAGCAGGCTGCCTGCGCCGGCGGCCGTCGCCACGAGCAGGTGGTCCACGAGGCGTTCGGTGAGCAGGCGCACGCGGCTGGCCCCAAGTGCCAGACAGATCGCCACCTCCCGTCGTGCGGCCACACCTCTGGCGATGACGATGGTCGTGATGTTGCTGGCAGCAATCAGCAACAGATATGGAGGCTCCAGAGACAACTGAGGCATTCGTTTCGACGATATGGTTCATACATGAGTGTCTTTCGACATGATGGACTGGATTTCGACGCATGAGTCTGGTATGCTTTTCGACGAACTTGCCAGTTCTACCGACATTTTCGATGCATAGACGGAGTCTTCGACGATGGAGCCGAAGAGCCTGCAACCGGTCACGTTCCAGGAACAGACGGTCCCTCGGGGCACGCGCCTAGCGGGCGCCGCAGCTCTTGCGCATGAGCTGGCGATCTCGGCCCCCGTTCGCCGCCCGAGCTGCGTTGCCGAGCAGCATGTCAGCGGCAGCCGCCGGCAGGACGGGGGGTGGACGGTCTTCGACAAACGCTACTGGCCGGGCGACAGCCTCGCCGATCACTTGGCTTTCATCCTCAAGCACGAGGACGCGGATCTTCTGGTCTTCAAGCGCATCTTCGCCGCCGCACCACCGGCCGCGATCGAGACGATGGTTCGTGCCGCGCCCACCGCGATTCACGTCCGGCGCGCCTGGTTTCTCTACGAAGCCCTGACAGCCCGCACCCTCGACGTCGAGGACGCGCCGCCCAAGGCCGCGATTGACCTGCTCGACCCGAAGCGCTACTTCACAGGAAAGCCGCGCCTCTCAAAGCGGCACCGCGTGCGCGACAATCTCCTGGGCACGGGCCGGTTCTCTCCCGTCATCAGGCGAACTGAAGCCCTAGAGCGGACCCTGGCGCTCGACCTCGCCGGCAAGGCGCGCGACATCGTCGGTCGCACGAGCGGCCATCTCGTGGCGCGCGCCGCGAGCTTCCTGTTGCTGGCCGACAGCCGCGCCAGCTTCCAGATTGAAGGGGAACGGCCGCCACGCAACAGGATTGAGCGATGGGGCCGCGCCGTCCTGCAGGCGGGGAAGAACCGCCTCACGCCCGACGAAATCGTCCGTCTGCATGGCGTGCTCATCGAGGACACGCGCTTCATCCTGGCCGGTCTGCGCCCGGACGGCGTCTTTCTCGGCGAACGCGATCACGTCGGCGACCCGCTGCCCGAATTCATCGGCGCGCGCGCGCAGGATCTCGCGGACCTGATGACCGGCATGTTCGAAGCCAACGACCGCATGCGCGAAGACGGTATCGACCCGGTTCTCCAGGCAGCCGCGACCGCGTTCGGGTTCGTCTATGTGCACCCCTTCCAGGACGGCAACGGCCGCCTGCACCGTTGCCTGATTCACCACGTCCTCGCGGAGCGGAGATTCACCCCGCCGGGCATGGTTCTTCCTGTTTCTTCCGTGATGCTCGACCGCATCGATGAGTACCGCACCACGCTGCAGGCGCACTCCGGCCCGCTCATGCCTTACATCGAGTGGAAGCCCACGCCCGACCGCAATGTCGAGGTCCTCAACGACACCGCGGATCTGTACCGCTACTTCGACTGCACGGAGGCCGCGGAGTTTCTCTACGCCTGCGTCAGGCGCACCGTCGAGACCGATCTGCCACGGGAGATTGAGTATCTCCGCCGCCATGACGAGGCCATTCAGCGCATCATGGACGCGGTGGAGATGCCGGATCGCGTGGCCGAGAATCTCGTCATGTTCATCCGGCAGAATGGCGGGGCACTATCGCGGAAGCGCCGCGAAAGCGAGTTCAGACAGCTTCGCGACGACGAGCTCCTCACGATCGAGCAAATCGTCTTGGACGCGTTCAACGGCTTTGACGATGCGCTCCATGAGCGGGGGACAGGGATCACACGATCGACGCTGGCCGCGCAGCGACTGGGACCTACTCGAGGATGAGGGAGTAGCTCGTGCTGCGACCGCCGCCTGCGTTCTTCTTCAGCAAGCCCTTGTCGATGAGGCTCTGGATGTCACGAAGCGCCGTATCGTGAGAGCTCTTCGCGAGGATGGCCACTTCTTTGTCGTGAGCGTGCCGGTGAAGCCATCGAGCAGGCGAGTGAGCACCAGCCGCTGCCGCTCGTTGATGGAGAGGCGCGCTGCCCGCTCCCAGAAGCGCGCCTTGCGCAGCACCGTGGCGAGCGTCGCGTCGGTTCCGTCGAACGCCCGGCCGAGGCACCCGAGAAACCATCCGATTCGGCACATGGTCAACATCGATCTACGCGCCATGTGCGGAGATTAACGCGGCATTCAACGCAAGTCCTTGCGGCGGGCAGCGACCTCATGCCTCGCGCTGGTCCCAGGCCGCCCGCCACGCCACGAACTCTGCGGGCCTGATGCCGTATCGCGCGAAGTTGCCCTCGTGAAGACCCAGCAGCTCATTCTCGGCAAGCTCTCGGAACTGTTCCCGGTCGGGCGCCTCCACATAGGCTGCCACCCACGTGGCCACGTGGCCTGAGGCCGTCCGCCTGCCCATGCCGCCGCGCACCACGTCGCCGACGAGGGTGCGCAGGCCATCGCGATAGCGCAGCCTGAAGGGATCCGGCTCGCCGAGCGATTGTCGGACAGCGGCAGAGCGCGCCGCCGATCGCTGGTATGACCAGATGAACACATCCCGCAGGAGCTCGATCCGGTTGAGTTCGTACACGCCGAGCATCGCGTGCGTGTAGAGATCGCGTGGCAGGTCGGCGAATGAGTGCGGCGAGAGGTTCGCGCGAATGAACGGGATGTTCGCCGCCATCCGCGAGACGCGCTTGTTCACGTCATCAAAAGGCTGCAAGTACGGCAGTCTGCACCATCACAAACAGCGACTGCTCGAAGGGATTCGTGATCGCGCCAGCCGTGGCGAGCAACTGGTCAAAACACTCCTCAGTGGATTGAGGCGTTTCTGAGGGATGGTACCGGACGCGAGCCGCGGAGATCGCGATCGAGTATCCTTACGTCAGCGGCGTCCTCGAGGACATCTCCCGCTCCTATGACCGCGACGCCCAGTGGCACGACAACGAGTCCGCCGCGCAGCGGCGTCTGCGGAATTGAACGGACTCTCGCGCCGGGGCGGGCCTTTCGTCCGCATCCGGCAGGGAATCGAGAGTTCCGTGGTCATTCTTGACCACCGATTTAACCACTTGACTTGACCAGAATCTCTACCGGTTCCTGGTGGTCATTCTGGGTGCATCCTGCTGAGCGGGAGGTCCGCCTTCGCAACGGTCCGGCCTGAGGCCTTCCTCCCGTTGCTACGGCGAGACAGCCTTCGCCTGTCGGAGACTCGCTGGCCTGCCGAGCCGAAGCTCGGCGAAGCCGCGCGAAGGCTGGTGCGGAAGGGGGGATTCGAACCCCCACGCTCTTGCGAGCGCCAGCCCCTCAAGCTGGTGCGTCTGCCAGTTCCGCCACTTCCGCGAGGGGTGGGTTCTCTCCTACTTCTTCTCGGCCGGTGCCGCCGGAGCCGCCGGTGTGCCCGCCGGTGCCTTCGTGCCGCTGACGACCGACCCGGGACCCTTCTGACCGACAATCGCCAGGCCCAGAGCGCCCAGAATGAACAACACCGCAAGCACGCTCGTGGCCCGTGTCAGCACCGTCGCGCCCGACCGCGCCCCGAACACGGTTTGGCTGCTGCTGCCGCCGAAAGCACTGGCAATGTCCCCGGCCCGGCCTTGCTGAAGCAGGACCACGACCAGCAGGAGCAGACAGACAATCACGTAAGCCGCGCTCAGAAGGTAGTAGAGCATCCGGCCATTATAACGTGCCCGGCCGGCAGCCCGCCACGATCTCGGAAAACCCCCGGGGGTCCAGACTGGCGCCTCCGACCAACGCCCCGTCCACGTCGGGCAGGATCACGAGCTCCCGGATGTTGCCGGGCTTGACGCTCCCGCCATAGATGACATGACAGCGGTCTGCGGCGTCAGCCCCGAACCACTCGTGCAGTCGGGCCCGGATGTGCGCGTGCGCCTCGCCGGCCTGTTCCGGCGTCGCGTTCCGCCCGGTGCCGATGGCCCAGACCGGTTCGTAGGCGACGACCAGGCCGGTGACATGAGTGCCGGTGAGGCCCTTCAGCCCCGCCTCGACCTGCCGGTCGAGGACCTCCAGCGTCTTGCCCGCATCACGCTCCCCGAGCGTCTCACCCATGCAGACGATGGGGGTCAGGTCGGCGGCGAGCGCCGCGAGGATCTTCCGGTTGACGGTGTCGTCGGTCTCGCCGAACAAGCGCCGGCGCTCGGAATGCCCAATGATGACGTAGCCGGCACCAGCGTCCTTGATCATGCGGATGCTGACCTCGCCGGTGAAGGCCCCATCGGGCTCCCAGTACATGTCCTGGGCGGCGATGCCGACATTCGAGTGCCGGGCGGACTCGGCCGCCGCCGCGATCGCTGTGAACGGCGGCGCCACGACGATCTCGACATCGGAGATGCTCTCGACCAGTGGGCGGAACTCGAGGAAGTAGGCCTTCGTCTCGGCGATGGTCCTGAACATCTTCCAGTTCGCGGCGACGAAAGGGATGCGCATGGCTCGCTCAGGACCGGGGCAGACTGCCCTACTTCTCACTGAGAGCGGCGACTCCCGGCAGGACGCGACCGCCCAGGAACTCGAGCGACGCGCCGCCGCCGGTCGAGATGTGCGTGATGCGACCGGTCACGCCGGCCTTGGCGGCGGCGGCCACCGAATCTCCACCGCCGATGATGGTCGTCCCATCGACGGCGGCCACAGCGAGCGCGACGGCGGTCGTTCCCGCCTCGAAGGGACTCACTTCGAACACCCCCATCGGCCCGTTCCAGACTACCGTCTTCGCCGAAGACAGAATGGCGGCGTACCTGGCGGCGGTCCTCGGGCCGATGTCGAGGCCCATCCGCTCGCCGATGGCGGCATCGGCGACGTCGAGCGTTTCGGCGGGGATGCCCGCCTCGATCCGCGCCGCGACCATGTGATCGACCGGCAGCTCCAGAGCGACCTTCTTCTCTGCGGCTCGCCGGACGATGTCGCGGGCCGCGTCCAGCTTGTCATCCTCCACCAGCGACCGCCCCACCGGCAGGCCATGCGCCTTGAAGAACGTATACGCCATCGCCCCGCCGACGAGCAGGGCGTCCACGCGGCCGATGAAGTTCTCGATGACCTCGATCTTGTCGGAGACCTTCGCGCCGCCGAGCACCGCGACAAACGGCCGCGCCGGCGACTCAAGCGCATGCCCGAGGTACCTCAGCTCCTTCTCCATCAGAAGGCCGGCCGCGGCCCTGGGCACGAGTCTCGCGATGCCCTCGGTCGACGCGTGCGCCCGGTGGCTCGATCCGAACGCATCGTTCACATACAGATCGGCCAGTGCCGCCAGCTGCTTGGCGAACCCCTCGTCGTTCTTCTCTTCTTCCTTGTGGAAGCGCACGTTCTCGAGGACGACCAGGTCGTTGCCCTTCGCGCGTGCCTCCTCGACGGCCTTGCGCGCAGGTTCGCCGATACAGTCTCCCGCAAAGGTCACCTCGCGCCCGACGAGCGTGGCCAGGTGGTCCGCCACCGGCTTCAGACTGAACTCGGGACTCGGCCCGCCCTTCGGCCGGCCCAGATGCGACGCGAGAATCACCGTCGCGCCACGCTCGAGGGCATAGGTGATGGTCGGCAGCGACGCCCGCACCCGCGTGTCGTCCTTGATGCGCCCGTCTTTGATGGGCACATTGAAATCGACGCGGATGAACACGCGCTGGCCCTTCAGGTCGAGATCGCGGATGGACAGCTTCGCCACGGATCCCTCCTAGTCAGGCCCGGAGAAGATGCGAATGATCGCCGCCACGTGCTCAGCGACGTAGTGCAGAGCCGCCGCCGCGGTCACCAAGAAGAACAGCCAGGCATATGGAGGCTTGGTCTCCAGCCGTCGAGACGATCCCTTTGGACTCATGGCAACCGTCTCCCATCGCCACTAGATCGCGGGAACGCAAGACGAACGAACCGCCTACAGGCCCTTGTCCGCCATGTACAGCACAAGATCCACGCACCGCCGCGAGTAGCCCCATTCGTTGTCGTACCACGAGAGAACCTTCACGAAGTCGCCGCCCATGACCTTGGTATACTCGGCGTCCACGATCGACGAATTGGGGTTCTTCCGAAAGTCGATCGACACGAGCGGCGCGTCCTCTACCGCCAGGATGCCCTTGAGCGGCCCGGCAGCCGCGGCCCGGAACGCCGCATTGACTTCGTCACCGGTCGTCTTCGTCTGGACGATCGCCACCAGATCGACCACCGAGACGTTCGGCGTGGGCACGCGTATCGCGAAGCCGTCGAGCTTTCCCTTGAGCGCCGGCATCACTTCGCCGACGGCCTTGGCGGCGCCGGTCGTCGTGGGGATCATCGACACCGCCGCCGCCCGCGCCCGCCGCAGGTCCTTGTGCGGCAGGTCCAGCAGATGCTGGTCGTTCGTGTAGGAGTGGATCGTCGTCATCCAGCCCTTGACGATGCCGAACGAGTCGTGGAGGACCTTGGCGAAGGGCGCCAGGCAGTTGGTCGTGCACGAGGCGTTCGACACGACGACGTGCCGGGCGGGATCGTAGAGCTCGTGGTTCACGCCCATCACAAAGGTTCCATCCGAACCCTTGGCCGGTGCGGTGATGATCACCCGCTTCGCCCCGCCGGCGAGGTGCTTGACCGCGTCCTCGCGGCCGGTGAACCGACCGGTCGACTCGAAGACAACGTCGACTCCCAGGTCCTTCCAGGGCAGCAATCCGGGATCCCGCTGCGACAACACCTGGACCTTCTCGCCGTTGACGCTGATCCAGTCCTTCCCTGCTTCGATCGTCGCCTCGAGGTTTCCCAGAATCGAGTCGTACTTGAGCAGGTGCGCCAGCGTGGTGGTGTCGGTGATGTCATTGACGGCCACGAAATCGAGCTCGCGACCTTCGAGCGCCGCGCGCATGATATTCCGGCCGATCCGGCCGAATCCGTTGATACCAACTCGGATTGCCATGTGGTGGTCCCTCCCCGCTGCCCTCCCCGGGATTCTAGTGAACCGGTTGGAGGGGGGTCAAACCCACGTGGTATCTTGAAGCCCCGGACCATGTACCTGCTCTACAGCCTGGTCGCCGTCCTCGTCTTCGTGGTGGCGGCCCCGTATTTCGCCTACCAGGCGGTACGCTACAGGAAATACGTCGGCAGTCTGCCGGAGCGCCTGGGCTTCCTGCCGGTGTCGCTGAACCTCGACCGGGAGCCGTCCATCTGGATCCACGCGGTGTCGGTGGGGGAGACACTGACCGCCAGGGCTATCGCGGGCGATCTCAAAGACCGGTATCCCCACCTCCGCCTGTTCGTGTCCACGACCACGATGACGGGACAGCAGATCGCTCGCCGCAGCTTCCCGATGGCCGACGGCATCTTCTACTTCCCGATCGATCTCCCCTTCATCGTCCGCCGGGTCCTGGACATCGTGCGGCCCAGGCTGTTCGTCATGATGGAGACGGAGATCTGGCCCAATCTCCTCCGTGCGTGCCGGGAGCAGGGCGTGCGGACGCTGGTGGCCAACGGCCGAATCTCAGCGCGGTCCTACCCCCGCTACCGCCTGATTCGCCCCCTGTTCGGCCGGGTGCTCGACTTGGTGGACCATTTCTGCATGCAAGGGGAGGAGTGGGGGGGGGGGGGGCGCGCGGCG
>JBFMFH010000021.1:0-22336 GCA_040752275.1 Acidobacteriota bacterium | reverse complement strand
CCGGCCGACCGCATCTCGATCACTGGAAGCCTGAAGTTCGACTCCCTGCCGGTGCCCGGCTCTGCCCTGGGATCCCCTCGCGCGCCCGATCGCGTGCTGCGCGTGTTCGACGGGGCCGCCCGCCGCCCGGTGCTCGTCGCCGGCAGCACGCTTCCCGGCGAGGACGAGATCCTCCTGAGGAGCTTCGAGCGCATTCGCACGCTGGTCGGCGGCGCCCTGCTGATCCTGGCGCCCCGGCGCCCGGAGCGCTTCGGCGAGGTGGTGAGTCTGTCGTGCCAAGCCGGTTTCAGGACCGTCCGGCGGACGGCCCTGATTGTCGGCGGGGAGCTTCGCGCCGACGTCGTTGTTCTTGATACGATCGGCGAACTGGCCCAGGTCTACCAGTTGGCCACCGTGGTCTTCGTCGGAGGCAGCCTCGTCGACATGGGGGGACACAACATCCTCGAACCCGCCGTGCTCGGCAAGCCCATCGTCTTCGGTCCACACATGCAGAATTTCCAGGAAATCGCCGAGACCTTCGTGCGGAACGCCTCCGCCGTGCAGGTGTCGGGACCCCGCGAGCTGGAGGACACCCTGGTGGACCTGCTGACGAGGCCCGAGCGACGGGTGCGCCTGGGCCAGGCAGCCCGAGCGCTTGTGGAGGCCAACCGGGGCGCGAGGACCCGGACGCTGGAGGTGATTGCCCGGCTCCTGCCGCTGCCTGGCCAGGGCGGCAGAGTCGTTCCATTCCCGGTGTGGCGCTGATTCTGCCGCCGATGCTGAGTGCCCTCTACGCCGAGCTCGCCCGCGCCCGACGAGACCGCTTCCAACGGCCCGGTTGCCGCCGCCGACTCCGGCGGCCGGTCGTCAGTGTCGGCAATCTCAGTGTTGGCGGCCGGGGGAAGACGCCGGTCGTGGCCCATGTGGCCGCCGTGCTCTCCGGGATGGGTGAACGCCCCGCCATCCTGAGCCGAGGCTACGGGCGGCGCGATCGTGCGGACGGCGTCGTGGTCGTCCACGACGGCACGACCATCCGTGCCGGCTTGGATCAGGCGGGTGACGAGCCGCTGATGCTGGCCCGGAGATCGGACAAGACGCCGGTCCTGGTCTGCCCGAATCGGTACCTCGCGGGGCGACTGGCCGAGCTGCATCTGGGTGCGACCGTCCACGTGCTCGACGACGGTTTCCAGCACCTGCCGCTGGAACGGAGTGTCGACCTGCTCATCGTGTCGCACGCCGACCTCGATGACCCACGAACGCTGCCCGCGGGGCGGCTCAGGGAACCGCTTGCGGCGGCGGCCCAGGCGGACGCCGTCTTGACCGAGGCGGGTGGTCCTGAAGGAGCCGAGAAGGTCGCGGCCCGGCTGGGCGTGGCCCGTGCCTTCGAGATGGCGCGCCACCTCCAGTTGCCCCGGCGCTGGGACGCGCTTCCGGAAGGAGCGCCGCTCGAACCCGGCACCCGTCTCCTGGCTGTCGCCGGCATCGCCCGGCCGGAACGGTTCTTCGCGGACCTCCAGGAGCTTGGGCTCGACATCGCCGGCACCGTGGCGTTTCGCGACCACCATGCCTTTGGTGCGGATGACATCGTCGCGATCGTCGAGCGGGCCCGGGTCAACAGGGCCTCAGCCATTGTGACCACGGAAAAGGACCTGATGCGACTCTTGCCGCACCGTCCGTTTTCGATGCCGGTGGCCTGGGTTCCGCTCTCGGTGACGCTCGAGCCGGCCGGCCGCTTTCAGGCGTGGCTGGCCGAAAGGCTGGCGGCGGCCCGGAGCGCAGCCTCATGAAGCGCCTCAGGCACCGTCTCGAGTACTGGGGCGTGAGCGCGACGCGGCTGCTGGCTCGCGTCCTGCCGTGGAGGGCCGTTTGCGGGCTCGGCACGATCCTGGGCTCCCTCTTCTATGCCGTCGACGCCCGGCACCGGCGGGTGGCGCTCGCCAACGTTGCCGCTGCCTTCCCGGGCAAGGTGAGCGGGGAGCGCCGCCGGATCGTCCGCCGCGTCTTCGGCCACTTCGGGCGGCTCCTGTTCGAGCTGCTGAAGTTCAGCGGTCTCGAGCCCGCCGAAATCCTGAGGCGCGTCGAGATCGACGGCGCCGAGCACGTCAGCGAAGCCCTGAGGAAGCGACGTGGCGTCCTCTACTTCACGGGCCACTTCGGCTACTGGGAGATTCACGCCATCGCGCACGGTGCCCGGTTCGATCCGATCGGCGTCCTCGCCCGGCCGCTCGACAATCCTCACCTGCACCGGCTGCTGGAGCAGATGCGTGGCCGGACCGGCAACCACGTGATCTACCGGCGCGGGGCGCTCAGGCGTGTCCTACGTGTCCTCGGATCGAATCAGGGCGTGGCGCTGCTCATCGACCAGCACATTCAGGCGCCGGATGCCGTGACGGTGAGCTTCTTCGACCGGCCCGCGGCGACCACCCTCGCCCTGGCCATCCTGGCTCTGCGGACGGGTGCACCGGTCGTTCCGGTGTTCGCCTTGCCGCTGGGGCCGGGGCGGTATCGCCTCGTCTACGAGCATCCGGTCGACCCTCCGCGCGACGAGAGCCCCGAGGCGATCCACGATTTCACCCAACGCTGCACCGACGTCCTGGAGATGTATGTCAGGCGCCATCCGGCATTCTGGTTGTGGATGCACCGGCGCTGGCGCGACGACGCACTGCCAAACGGGGACGGGCGCGGCATGTTTCCGGCGGCCGTCCGCGAGAACGGACCCGACGAGTCATGAGCCTCGTCGTCTTCGCCCCCAACTGGCTTGGCGATGCGGTGATGGCCTTGCCCGCTCTTGCGGATCTGTGCCGGCTTCAGGGCGGGACGGGCGTGGCGGTCGCCGCGCGGCCCGCGGTGGCTGGGCTCTTCGAATTGGCGCCGGGCGTCGAGGCCGTTGTTCGCCTGGCGCACCCGTCGGATGGCAACCTCTGGCACCGGTTCGCGACGGACGTGGAGCGCGTGCGCCGAGTTGGGGCCCGGCGGGCGGTGCTGCTGCCGAACTCGGCCCGCGCCGCCCTCGTGGCCTGGCGCGCCGGCGTTCCCGAACGCTGCGGATACCGGCGGGACCTGCGCGGCCCGCTCCTGACCTACGGTGTGGCCAGGCCGAGAGGCCGCGTCCACCAGGTCGACTCGTACCGCCACCTCGCCGCGGCGATCGGGGCCGAGCCGGGTCCGCGAGAGCCCAGCCTCGACGTGCCTCCGGAGGTTCGCGGCCGGGCGGCGAGGCTCCTGGAGCACGCCGGCTGGGACGGCGCCAGCCCGCTGCTCGGCGTGGCGCCGGGTGCGGCCTACGGCGGAGCGAAGTGCTGGCCGGCCGAGCGGTACGCCCGCACGCTGGCCGCGCTGGCCCACGATCGGGGCCTGACGAGCGTGATTGTCGGCAGCGCAGCCGACCAGGTCATCGCGTGCACGGTGTCCCGGGAAGCCGGTAAGATCATCGGCACGGCTGGCCGCTGCGCGGTGATCGATCTCGCGGGGCGCACCGATCTCCAGGATCTGGCCGGTGTGATGGCGCACTGCTCGGCGTTCCTCTCGAATGACTCGGGCGCCACGCACCTGGCCGCGGCAATCGGCCTGCCGGTCGTCGCGGTCTTCGGCCCGACCGACGAACGGGTCACCGCGCCTCTGGGGCGTGTCTCTGGCGGCGTGCACAGGCCGGTCAGAGCCGTCGTGGGACGGGCCTGGTGCCGGCCGTGTGGCTTGCGCGAGTGCCCGATCGACCATCGGTGCATGGTCCGCGTCAGCGTCGACCAGGTGGTCGGCGCGGTGAAGGATGTGTCGTGAATCGGTTGCAGCCGGCGGCGTTTCTCGATCGGGACGGCACGTTGAACGAGGAGGCGGGCTACATCGACCGGCTCGAGCGCCTCGTGCTCTTCCCATTTGCGGTCGAGGCCATCAAGTTGCTGAGACGGGCCGGCTACCTGGCGGTGGTGATGACCAACCAGGGCGGCGTGGCCCAGGGCCTGTACGACGAGGCCTTCGTCCACGAGACGGCTGACTTCCTCCGGGCGCAGGCCGAACAGGCCGGCACCCGGATTGACGGCCACTACTACTGCCCTCACTCGCCGGACTCGGTCATCGAGGCGTACAGAACCGACTGCGAGTGCCGCAAGCCGCGGCCGGGCATGGCGCTGCGAGCGGCTCGTGATCTCGGCATCGACCTGACCCGCTCGGTGGTGATCGGCGACCGATGGCGCGATCTGGCCGTCGCCGCCCACATCGGCGCGCGCGGCATTCTCGTGAAGACCGGGTACGGCGCGTCAGAGGCGGGTCGCCCCCAGCCGGGGATCACGGCCCACGCGGTATGCCGCGATCTCATCGACGCCGTGGTCTGGCTGATCGATCACCCGGCGGAGTGACGATGGCCTCGATCCTGCCCCTCGACGAGCTGGCCAGTGCCATCGAAGCCGAGCGTGCCGAGGGGCGGACGATCGCCCTCGCCAACGGCGTCTTCGACCTGCTTCACGTCGGGCACATCCGCTACCTCGAAGGCGCCCGGCTCGAGGCCGATGTCCTGGTCGTGGCGATCAACGACGACGCCTCCGTCACGGAGTTGAAAGGGGAAGGGCGACCGATCATGAAGGCCGGCGATCGCGCCGAGCTCATCGCGGCGTTGCGCTGCGTCGATTTCGTCACGATTTTCGGCGATCGGACCGTTGCGGCCATCCTCCTGCGGCTTCGGCCCGACGTCCACTGCAAAGGCACCGACTACACCGTCGACACGGTGCCGGAGCGCCCGATCGTCCAGTCGTACGGAGGACGGACCGCCATCGTGGGCGATCCCAAGGACCACTCCACGCGCGACCTGCTGTCTCGCATCACGGCCCGCTGAATGGGTCAAGCGATCCTTGTCGTTCGGCTCAGCGCGCTCGGCGATCTCGTCCACGCCGTCCCTGCCGTGGAGGCGCTGAGACACGCCCGGCCCGATGCGCGGGTCGACTGGCTGGTCGACGCACGCTACGCCGCGTTCCTCGAACACGTACCCGGCCTCGACGGCGTGATGGTCGTCGGCGCCCCCCGGACCGACGCACTCGAGCGCGCCGGCCGGAGCGAACGGCGGTTTGGGGGTGGCGCCGGGATACTCCACGCCGTCCGGTCACTGCGTGCCCGACGCTACGACGTCGCCGTCGACCTGCAGGGACTCATCAAGTCGGCGGCATGGGCGCGGCTGTCGGGAGCCCGGCGCATTGTCGGATTCACGGCGCGCCAGGTGCGCGAGCGCGCCGCCGCGCTTCTCTACACCGACCGGGTCGACCCGCGCACGGGAGGCCACGTCATCGACAAGAACCTCGCGCTGGCAGCGGCCCTCGGGGCCGACGCTGTCGTGCGGCGACTCGACCTGATCGTCCCGCCATCGGCGGTCCTTGCCGAGGTCCGCTCGATGCTCGGCGCTGGCGAGGCGGGAGGCTTCGCGATCCTCAACCCCGGCGCCGGCTGGCCGAACAAGCGGTGGGACGCGGACCGCTTCGGCGCGGTGGCCACGCACCTGCGCGATATGCACGGCCTGCCGGCCATCGTCACGTGGGGACCCGGGGAGCGCGAACTCGCGTCTACCGTCGTGTCTGCCTCGCAAGGTGCCGCGTGGCTCGCGCCCGCCACGAACGTCGGAGATCTGCTGGCGCTCTGCCGAGCCTGCTCACTGTTCGTTGCCGGCGATACCGGTCCCCTGCAGCTCGCCGCCGCGGTGGGCGCGCCGATCGTTGGCATTTTCGGACCCACCGATCCAGTCCGCAATGGCCCGTGGGCGCCGGCTGACCTGTGCCTGTCCGCCTTCGATCGCTGCGAGTGCCACCACAAGCACCGGTGCCGGCGCGCGGCCACGTGCCTGCGGGACATCACGGTCCCCGATGTCATGCGGGCGGTCGACGAACGCCTCGCGCGGGAGACCGCCCGTGGGTGAGTGGACCCGGCAACTCGCCAGGCTGCGCGTGCCGTTGGGGTTCGTGGCCGGTGTCGTGGCTGTCGTTCTTGCCACCCCGGGGCCCCGCGCCATCCTGGCCGGGACTCTCGTGGCGTTTGCAGGCGAGGCCGTGCGGGTGTGGGCGGCCGGACACCTGGAGAAGGGCAGGGAGGTGACCACGTCGGGGCCGTACCGATTCGCGGGGCACCCGCTCTACGTCGGATCCGCCATCATGGCCCTCGGTGTCGTCATCGCCAGCGCGAGCCTCGGTGTGGCCGTGGTCGTGTCGCTCTACTTCGGCCTGACCGTTGCCGCGGCCATCCGGACCGAAGAGGCGTTTCTCCAATCTCGCTTTGGCGCCGAGTACAGCGCCTATCGCAATGGGGCGCGTGCCGAGGTGTCGCGGCCCTTCAGTTGGGCACGGGTGCGGCGGAACCGCGAGTGGCGGGCCCTGCTGGGCCTCGCCGCGGTCGTCGGCCTGCTGACAGCGAAGATGTTCCTGCTGCGACGCTGGAGGTTGGGGATTGGGGGGTGGGGGTTGGGTTTCTGATCACGCCGCCGAGGATCGCGGTTCCCCAGCGTGCCCATCGCCTGACGCCTGCTGTGCTAACATCGCTGTAACTCGCCTTCTCTCATGGCTTTCAGGGACATTGTCGGGCATCGGCGGCTGGTGAACCTCCTGGGACGGGCGATCGCGAACGGGTCGCTCCCGCCGAGCCTGATCTTCGCCGGGCCGGACGGCGTGGGGAAGCGTCTGATGGCGTTGAGCGTTGCCGAGGCGCTGAACTGCCTGGAGCCGGTGATCGACGAGCGTCCGCCGCGCCAGGACGCGTGTGGAACCTGCCGGTCGTGCGGCAAGATCGCCCGGCGGGTCCACCCGGACGTCCTGCTTGTCGAGCCGGACGAGAAGGACTCCATCAAGATCGACCCCATCCGCGAGGTGACCGGGCACCTGGCTTACCGTCCCGCCGAGGGGCGCGTCCGCGTGATCGTCGTTGACCAGGCGGATCTGCTGGAACCGCCGGCCCAGAACGCGCTGCTCAAGACGCTCGAGGAACCGCCATCCCGGAACGTGTGGATCCTCGTGACGTCCCGCCCGGCGGAGCTCTTCGATACCATCCGGTCTCGGTGCTGCCAGCTCCGCTTCGGTCCATTGTCAGCAGGCGACATCGCCGGCGCGCTCGCGAACCGGCACGGGGTCCCGGCCGCGGAGGCGCGTGCGTCGGCGGCGCTGGCCGTCGGCAGCATGGGCCGGGCGCTTGCGGCCGGCGGAGGAGCGCTTTCCGAAGCGCGTGCCGTCGCCACGGCCGTTCTGATCGAGACGGCTGGTTCGACGGAGCCCCGGCTGCGCCTGGCCGCTGCCGGCGCGCTGCTCCAGGGGGCGGGCAAGAAGGGCAAGGCCAGAGAGAACAAGACACCCGCAGCGGACCGCAGTGCCGTGGCGCTCAGGCTGCGCGCGCTTGCGGCGCTACTGCGCGATATGAGCGTGATGTCAACCCGCGCGGCGGAGACGGAACTGGTCAACCTCGACCTCAGGCCGGATTTGGAATCCCTGGCGAGGAGCTATGACCCGGACCGGCTGACCCGCGCGTTTTCAGCCGTCGGCCGCGCCATTGCGGCACTCGAGCGGAACAACGCCAGTCCGAAGATCGTGGCCGACTGGCTGGCGCTCCAGCTCTAGTTCCCTTGTCGGCCGTCGGCCATAGATGCCGATGATGACAAGCGCTGGCACTCCCGGCGCCGTGGATGTCAGGACCCCGCTCGGCTCGCTGGTCCACGCCACGGTGCCACCAAACTTCGCTCTGCCGCTGTCGGACGGCGAACCCGTCGTGATCCAGGCCGGGAACGGCCCGCTCCTCGGGTACGTCCTGGTTCGACCGCTGCTGGTGATCGATCGCCATTCCCTGAACGATGCCAGCCCCCGTCTCCTCCGGCGCGCCACGTCGCAGGACCTCGCACTCCGGCGGCGCCACGAGGCTCGCGAACGGGACGCCCTGCGCGTTGCGACGATGAAGATCCGCGAGCGCGGCCTGGGAATGAAGCTGGCGCGCGCCGAGCAGCTGTTCGACGGGTCGCGGCTCGTCTTCTACTTCACCGCGGAGGAGCGCGTGGACTTCCGGGAGCTCGTGCGCGAGCTGGCCACCGACTTCAAGATGCGGATCGAACTCCGGCAGATTGGGGTGCGCGACGAGGCGAAGATGCTCACCGGGTACGGCACGTGCGGCCGGCCGCTGTGCTGCACAAGCTGGCTGAAGGCGTTCGATCCGGTGTCCATCAAGATGGCCAAGCAGCAGGACCTGGCGCTGAACCCAGCACGGCTCTCGGGGCTCTGCGGGCGACTGAAGTGCTGCCTGCGCTACGAGCTGCCCAACGGGGCCCACTCCGCGAGGCCGTCGAACGGTTCGTATCCGGGTGCGTCCGGCGAGCCTGGGCCGCCGGCAGGTGGAGGTTGCTCCCGATCCGGTGCCGGAGGAGGCTGCGGCTGCCGTCGCCGCTAGCCGTCGCGTCATGGACCGTCCGCGCATCGCACTGACCGTTGGCGACCCTGCCGGAATCGGACCGGAGATTGCCGAGAAGGCTGCCGCCGATCCCCGCGTCACGAAGGTGTGCGACCCGGTGCTCTACGGTCCGCCGGCCAACGCGGTCTTCTCTCTCGGCCACGCCTCGGCCGATGGCGGACGCGCCGCGTACGACGCTGTCGTTGCCGCCGTCCGGGACGCGGTGGCCGGCCGGGTGCACGCCATCGCGACGGCGCCTGTCAGCAAGGAAGCGTTCGCCCTCGCGGGCCTGCCGTGGCGGGGGCACACGGAGCTGCTCGCGCACCTGACGGGCGCGCCCGATGTGGCGATGATGTTCTACGCGGACGCGCTACGCGTCGTGCTCGCGACCATTCACGTGCCCCTCGCGGAGGTCCCGCGGCTGCTGACCCGCCCCTTGCTCGAGCGCACGATCCGCCTGGCCGCGCGGGAGCTGCCGCGCTTCGGGTTCCCGGCGCCCAGGCTTGCCGTCGCAGGCCTGAATCCCCACGCCGGCGAGGCGGGTGTGCTGGGCCGGGAGGAACGCGAGGTCATCGAGCCGGCCATCGCGGCCTGCCGCGCCGGCGGGATCGACGTCCGGGGACCGTTTCCGGCCGATACGCTCTTTGCCCGGGCCACCACCGGTGAGTTCGATGCGATCGTTGCGTGCTACCACGACCAGGGGCTGATTCCGGTCAAGCTGCTCGCGTTCGGCCGGGCCGTGAATGTCACGCTGGGTCTGCCCATCATCCGCACGTCGGTCGATCATGGCACGGCCTTCGATATTGCGGGGCAGGGTCTGGCAAGTCATGGCAGCCTGGTCGAGGCCGTGCGCCTCGCGGCGCGACTCTCAGGGCACGGGCGTCGCCAGCCCGGGACAGGAGACGCCGCGTGAGTGCGGCGAAAGGTGACCGGAAGGCCGCGAAGCAGGCCGAACGAAAGGCGGCCGAACGGATTGTCGCGGACAATCGGAAGGCCCGGCACGACTACCATCTGCTCGAGACCTTCGAAGCCGGCCTGGCACTGGTGGGCACCGAGGTCAAGGCCATCCGTGAGGGGCGTGTCAATCTCCGGGACAGCTTCGGCCGGGTCGAGTCGGGAGAGATCTTCGTCCACAACATCCACATCGGCGCTTACAGCAGCCGCGGGTACGCGGATCACGAACCACTGCGCCCCCGCAAGCTGCTCCTGCACAAGCACGAGATCCGCAAGCTCATCGGCAAGACCGCCGAGCGGGGCATGACCATCGTTCCGGTCCGGATGTACTTCAAGAAGGGAAAGGTCAAGCTTGCCATCAGCCTGGCCAGAGGCAAGCAGGCGCACGATCGGCGGGAGACCATCAAGCGCCGCGAAGTCGAGCGGGAAACGAGGGCGGCGATCAAGGAGCGCTAGCGACGCCCGCCGTGCCCTTGCTGCTCTACCGGTCGGGTGCTAGGATTCCAGGACTTGGACGTGGCGGCATGAAGGAGTGAGGTCGTGTTCAAGAACAGATACCAAGTGATTGCCTTGGCAATTGTCCTGGCCGTCGCGGCGGCGGCCGTGATCTGGATGGTGCGCGGCCCCCGCGGCGCGACGGCCTACGATCTCATCGCCATGCTCGGGGACGCGCAGAAGCGCACGCAGTGGAGCCAGCCCGGAGACCCTCCCTTCTCGGTCGGAGAGGTGGGCCTGGCGGGCGAGACGCGCCGGGCGATCTTCGCCCCGCCTCCGAGTCGGATCACGTGGCGCATCGAGGTGCCTCGTCGGGGGCGGCTGGAGGTGGCGTTCGGGCTCGGCTTGGACGCCTGGAACGCCGACGGCAACGGGGCCCAGTTTCGCGTTGGCGTGTCGGATGGACGCACTTACGAGGAGTATCTGCGCGAGGTCGTGAATCCGCGCGAGCGCGAGCGCGATCGGCGGTGGTTCACGGCGACCGTCGATTTGTCCGCCTATGAAGGGCAGACCGTCGACATCATCCTGAACACCGATCCGGGCCCGCCTGGTACCGGCGACGTCCGCAGCGACTTCGCGTATTGGGGCACACCGGCGATCCTCAGCCGGTGATCCCTCGACGTCCGGAATCGAGCCAGATGAACGTCCCTCTCCTCGACCTCCAGGCCCAGTACCGGCCCATTCGCGATGAGATCCTGGCCGCCGTGACGCGCGTGTGCGACAGCCAGCGGTTCATCATGGGACCCGAGATCGAGGGACTCGAACGCGAGCTGGCCGGCATCCTGACCGTCAGACACGCGGTGGGCGTGTCCTCCGGTACCGACGCGCTGCTCGTCGCGCTGATGGCGCTCGGCGTTGGACCGGGCGACGAGGTCGTGACCAGCACGTACTCGTTCTTCGCCACGGCCGGGTGCGTGGCGCGCCTCGGTGCGACACCCGTCTTCGCCGACATCGATCCGCGCACCTACAACCTGGACTCGGCCGCAGTGGCGGCGGCCATCACGCCCCGGACGAAGGCCGTCATTCCCGTGCATCTGTACGGCCAGGGGGCCGACCTCGATCCGATCGTCGCGGCCGCGGCCCGGGCCGGTGTGGCCGTCATCGAGGATGCCTGCCAGTCGGTGGGTGCCCGCTACCGGGGCCGGCCGCTGGGCAGCATCGGCACGTTGGGCACGTTCTCGTTCTTCCCGAGCAAGAACCTGGGCGCGTTCGGCGACGGTGGCCTGGTCACGACAAGCGACGACGAGCTGGCCGCCGCGCTGCGGCGGCTTCGCGTGCACGGGGCCGACCAGCAGTACTACCATCAGGTGATCGGGGGGAACTTCCGCCTCGATGCGTTGCAGGCCGCGGTGCTGCGGGTCAAGCTGCCGTATCTGGAGGGGTGGAGCCAGGCGCGCCGCCGGAACGCCGGCCGGTACGCGCACCTGGTGACGGAGCGCGGGATCGCAGGGCGCGTCGTTCTGCCCGCGGCCCTCGAAGACCGGACCCACATCTACAACCAGTTCGTGGTACGCGTGCCTCGGCGCGACGCAGTGAAAGCGCACCTCGAGTCGCGCGGTATCGCGACCGCCGTCTACTACCCCGTGCCGTTCCACCAGCTGCCGTGCTTCGCCTATCTCGGGTACCGGGCCGGCCAGTTCCCGCATGCCGAGCAGGCTGCGGCGGAAACGCTGGCCTTGCCGATCTACGGCGAACTCACGGAAGACCAGCAGCGCTACGTCGTCGATTGTCTGGCCGAAGCCCTGGAGCGGGTGTGACCGCCCGATCCGGCGTCCGGCCCCTACGAGGAGTTGGCCACAGTGAACGTCCAGCTTCCCGCTGACGCGCCGGCCCCTGCCCGCCGCACCAGGGTTCCGGGTGTCACCACGCAGATCTTCATCGGACTCGCGATCGGCATTCTCATCGGGTACGCCTGGCCGTCGTTCGGCGTCTCGATCAAGCCGCTGGCCGACGCCTTCCTGAAGATGATCAAGATGATCATCGCGCCGCTGCTGTTTGCGACTCTTGTCGTGGGCATCGCGGGGACCGGCGACATCAAGTCGATGGGCCGCATCGGACTGAAGGCCATCATCTACTTCGAGGTCGCGACGACGATCGCGCTCTTCTGGGGCCTTGGCCTGGTCAACTGGTTCCAGCCGGGTTCCGGACTCGCGGTGCCGATCGGCGGCGACACGGCGGCGCTGGCGGCGATGGCGCAGAAGCAGCAGAGCGCCTGGGACATCTTCCTGCATCTGTTCCCGACGTCGGTTGTCGACGCCATGGCGAAGAACGACATCCTGCAGCTGGTGGTGTTCTCGAGCTTCTTCGGCGTCGCGCTGGCGGCGGTCGGCGAGAAGGGCAAGCCGGTGCTCGAGGTCTTCGACAGCGTCGCGCAGGTGATGTTCAAGTTCACCGGCTACGTCATGGCCTTCGCGCCCATCGGCGTCATGGCGGCGATCGCCGCCACCGTGGGCGACAAGGGCTTCGCCATCCTGTACACCCTCGGCAAGCTCGTGCTGCTGATGTACGGCGGTCTCCTCGTCTTCGTGATCGTCGTGATCGGCGGCGTGTCGTACCTGGTCAGGATTCCGTTCCTGAAGTTCGTGAGTGCCATCAGGGAACCCTTCCTGATCGCCTTCACGACGGCCAGCAGCGAGGCGGCGCTCCCGAAGGCGCTGCAGATCATGGAGCGCTTCGGCGCGCCCAAGAACATCGTGGGATTCGTGCTTCCGACCGGCTACAGCTTCAATCTGGACGGCACGACGCTGTACCTCTCCCTGGCCAGCGTCTTCGTCGCCCAGCTGGCGGGCCTCGACATGACGCTGGGGCAGCAGATGATCATGATGCTGACGCTCATGTTGACAAGCAAGGGCGTGGCCGGCGTGCCGCGGGCCGCGCTCGTCGTGCTGACTGCGACGCTGACCCAGTTCGGCCTCCCCCTCGAAGGGGCCGCCATCCTGCTGGGCATCGACCAGATCATGGACATGGGCCGGACCGCCGTCAACGTCATGGGCAACTGCATCTCGACGGTGGTCGTCGCGCGGTGGGAGGGGGTCTTCGACGACGAGAAGATGCGCGCATTCACGCCAGGAGGCGACGCCATTTGATGACCCGTCCGATTGTCGTGACGGGCGCCGCCGGCCAGCTCGGACGGACACTGCTGCGCGGAGGCGGCGGCACGATTCCCGTCGTCGGACTCACCCGCACGGACCTGGACATCACCCGGGACGATGAGGTCCGGGCGAAGCTCGAAGCCCTGCGGCCCTCCGCCATCCTGAACTGCGCGAGCGACAACGACGTGGATGCGGCCGAGGACCACCCGGACCGGGCGCTCGACGTCAACGCCTTCGGCGTCCGGACACTCGCTCAGGGTGCAGAAGCCATCGGCGCCACGCTCGTCCACTACAGCACCGACTTCGTGTTCGCCGGGACGGCCACCCGCCCCTACCTCGAGGCGGATGCGCCGGAGCCACAGAGCGTCTATGCGGCCTCGAAGCTGCTGGGCGAGTGGCTTGCCGGCGAGGCTCCCGGGGCGTACGTCCTGCGCGTCGAGAGCCTCTTTGGCGCGGAGGGACCACGGCACGGGCGGCGCAGCAGCCTCGACACCATCGTGGAGCGCATCAGGGCGGGCCACGAAGTCCCGGTGTTCACGGACCGCACGGTCTCGCCCAGCTACGTGCACGACGTGGCGAATGCGACCTTCGCGCTGCTGGACTTGCGCCCCGAGCCGGGCCTCTACCACTGCGTCAACGGCGGGGTCGCCTCGTGGTACGAGATTGCCGAGGAGGCGGCGCGGATACTCGGAGTCTCACCCAACCTGAAGCCGCTCACGCTGGCCGATGTGAATCTGCGCGCGCCGCGGCCCAAGTACTGTGCCCTCTCGAACGCGAAGCTCGCGGCGGCGGGGATCCGGATGCCCGCGTGGCAGGAGGCGTTGCGGAGATACCTCGAGGGGCTACTGTCTACTGACTTGCTGACTCCTGACTCCTGACTCCTGACTCCTGACTCCTGACTCCTGACTACTGACGAAGCACTTCGCTGACCAGCCCCGACACCATGTGCCCGATCGCCAGGCACGAAGTCAGCCCGGGTGAGGCGATGCCGGCGGCCTGCACCACGCGGGGATTGCGCGCGTCGCGCCGGATGAGATAGTCGCCGAACGGCACGCCGGGCGGCATCGGGTTCGGCCGGATGCCCGTCCCGCCGAGGCGCAGATCGGGCATGGTCACCGACGGCAGCAGCAGCCGTGCCGGCTCGAGGAAGTCCTCCAGCGGCAGGCGGTCCCGCTCGTAGTCGTCTCTGTCCCGCTGGTGGCGCACGGTCGGGCCGAGCAGTACACTGCCCCACGTGGTCTTCGTCAGGTGCACGCCCAACCCGTGGCCGGACGGGTTGGGGAGGGGATAGACGAGGGCATTGACCAGGTGGCGCTTGGACGCCGCGAGCTCGGCGTACTCGCCTCGGCACGGATGGATCTGAAACGCCTCGCCGCCGAGCATGGCAGACACATCGTCGGCGTAGAGTCCCGCGGCGTTGACGACGACGCGCGCCAGGATGGCTTCCCGGTCCGTCCGCACGACCACGCCATGGGGCGCCAGGTCCGCGCCGACCACCCGCGTGCCCGGCAGGAGGTATGCTCCCCGATCCGCACACGCTGCGACCAGCGCCGCGACCAGCGCCTCCGGTTCGACAATCCCGGTGTCAGGGGAAAACAGCGCCGCGATGCCGGCCACGTGGGGCTCGCGCTTTGCGATGAAGGACCGGTCGACCAGTTCGAGTCCGCGGGCGCCATTCGCTTCGCCGTTGCGGGCGAGCGCCTCGAGCGCCGGCACCTCACCGGGCGTAAGGGCGACGATCAGTTTGCCACAGCGGCGGTGGGGGACGCTCCGTGCCGCACAGAACTCGTACAGGCGGGCCGCGCCTTCGACACACAGCCGCGCCTTCAGGGATCCGGGCGGATAGTAGAGGCCGGCGTGGATGACGCCGCTGTTGTGCGTGCTCGTGTCCATGCCAGGCTTCTGGTGACGCTCCACCAGACAGACGCCGACGCCGGCATCGGCCAGAGACCAGGCGCTGGCGAGGCCGACGGCGCCGCCGCCGACCACGAGCGCATCAATGGTTTCCATTTGCGCGGTTCTCGCCGAACCCCCTAAGATGGGGTGTTGCCGTTTCGGTGAAGGGCGGGTGCATGGCCAAGAAGGCGGTGATTACAGGCATCACGGGGCAGGATGGATCCTACCTCGCCGAATTCCTCCTCGAACAGGGCTACGAGGTGACGGGCGTGATTCGCCGGCTGAGCGCCCCGAACCTGGAGCGCATCGAGCACCTCGTCGATCGCATCAGACTCCGGCCGGCGGACCTGCTCGACCAGTTGTCCCTGATCCGCCTGCTCGAGGACGAGCGCCCGGACGAACTCTACAACCTGGCCGCGATGTCCTTCGTTCCAGCGTCATGGGATCAGCCCATGCTGACGGGGGAGTTCAACGCCCAGGGTGTCACGCGGGTGCTCGAGGCGATTAGGGTCGTCAATCCGAAGATCCGCTTCTACCAGGCGTCGTCGAGCGAGATGTTCGGCAAGGTGCGCGAGGTGCCCCAGACCGAGATGACACCGTTCTACCCGCGCAGCCCGTACGGCGTGTCGAAGGCCTTCGGCCACTACATCACCGTCAACTACCGGGAGAGCTACAGTCTGTTTGCGTGCTCCGGGATCCTGTTCAACCACGAATCGCCGCGCCGCGGGCTCGAGTTCGTCACGCGCAAGGTGTCAGTCGGCGTGGCCCGGATCAAGCTCGGCATGGCCGACTCGCTGTCGCTCGGGAATCTCGAGGCGCACCGCGACTGGGGCTACGCCGGCGACTACGTGCGCGCCATGTGGCTGATGCTCCAGCAGCCGACGCCGGACGACTACGTCGTGGCCACGGGACTGAGCCACTCGGTCAAGGACCTGGTCACCATTGCCTTCACGCATGCGGGCCTCGAATGGAAGCAGCACGTGACGGTCGATCCGAGCCTCCTGCGGCCGGCGGAAGTGGATCACCTCATCGGGAATTCGGCCAAGGCCCGCAAGACCCTGGGCTGGGAACCATCGGTCGACTTCGCAGGACTGGTGGGCATGATGGTGGACGCGGACATCGCCCGATTGTCGGGCCGCCGATCGGTCTGACGACGGAGAGGCCGCGTCGCCGCGACGTGGGATGGCACACATGAGTCTGCTCGAGCGTATTCAGAAGCGGGAGACTCCGGTCGGCATCATCGGCCTGGGCTACGTCGGGCTTCCGCTCGCCGTCGAGCTGGCCAAGGCCGGGTTCCCGGTCACCGGCTTCGACGTCGACCAGTTCAAGGTGGCCGAGCTGAACGCCGGGCGCAGCTACATTCCCGACGTCCCGACGAGGGATCTCGCCGAGGTCGTCGCCAGGGGCACCTTCAGGGCGACCACCGACATGTCGGCGCTGCGCGACATGGACGTCATCGATATCGCCGTCCCGACGCCCTTGCGCAAGACCAAAGATCCAGACATGGCCTACGTCGTGCAGGCGGTCGAGGCCGTCAAGGCCAGCCTGCGCCGGGGCCAGCTCATCAGCCTGGAGTCCACCACGTATCCCGGCACGACCGACGAGCTCGTCAGGCCGATGCTCGAGGAGACGGGTCTGAAGGCGGGAGACGACTTCCATCTCGTGTTCTCGCCCGAACGCGTCGATCCGGGCAATCCGCAGTTTCTGACGAAGGACATTCCGAAGGTCGTGGGCGGGATCGACCAGGCCAGCACGGATCTGGGCTGCGCCCTCTACGGATCGGTGGTCACGAGGACGGTGCCGGTGAGTTCGGCCGTGGTCGCGGAAATGGCCAAACTGCTAGAGAACACGTTCCGCGCCGTCAACATCGGTTTGGTCAACGAGCTGGCGCTGATGTGCCACCGGATGAACATCGACGTGTGGGAGGTCATCGACGCGGCGAAGACGAAGCCGTTCGGGTTCATGCCCTTCTACCCGGGCCCGGGGCTCGGCGGCCACTGCATCCCGATCGACCCGTTCTACCTGTCCTGGAAGGCCCGCCAGAACGGATTCGAGGCGCGCTTCATCGAACTGGCCGGGCACGTCAATTCGTCGATGCCCGAGTTCGTGGTCACCCGTGTGGCCGATGCGCTGAACTCGCAGAAGAAGGCCATCAACGGATCGCGCATCCACATTCTCGGCGTCGCGTACAAGAAGAACGTCGGTGACATGCGCGAATCGCCGGCCATCGACGTCATCGAACAGCTCCAGCGCCGCGGGGCGACGGTGACCTACAGCGATCCGCACGTCCCCGGCTTCTCGCACGCCGGTCATGCGTACGCGTCCATCGGCGAGGCCGAGGCTCTCGCCTCCGGCCCGGATTGCGTCGTGATCACCACCGATCACGAGGCCTTCGACTACGCGGCGCTCGTCTCGTCGGCTCCTCTCATCGTCGACACGCGCAACGCCCTGAGGCAGTTCAAGGCGCCGCACATCTTCCGGCTGTAGGCCACGACAGGACTGGACCTGGCACAATCCCCTTCCAGTCCGTGGTGCAGGTCGGTCTGCGCCACGCACTAGAGCCGCTCGCCGATGATCGCGTAATCGGTGGGTCCGAACAGCAGTGCGTTCAGTTTGGCGATGTTGTCGTTGAACGGTTTCACCACGCTGGCGACGGCAAGCGGCGTCGCGCCGGCGGACGGCACCAGGATTGGCTGGAGCTGCGCATCGGCCGGGACCGGCGAGAGGAACCGCACGTCCACGCGTTGGTACCCGGAGGCGACGACGAGGTACTTGAGCGTCTCCGGGTGGAGCGGCCAGGCGTGGGTGATGTCGCGGATGTAGGCCTCGAAGAAGGCGATCCAGCTCGACGGATTCACCGTCTCGAGCACGATCCTCGCCCCGGGCCGGAGCTTGTGGTACGCCACGTCGAGCAGGCGGACGAGGTACGGCGGCGGGAAGTGCTCGACGACCTGAATGGCGATGAGGCCCCCGAGCGCCCCGTCGGGAAGCGACGCGACATAGTCGAGCGCGTCCCCGCGATCCACCTCCAGGTTGTGCGCCCGGCACACTTCGACCATTTCGTGGTTGGCGTCCAGGCCCCGAGCCCGAATGCCTCGCTCCTTCAGCAGCGCCAGGAACTCGCCGCGGCCGCACCCGAGATCGAGCACCTCGCTTGCGCCAGCGAAGAGGTCGACATACGAAGCCTGGCGATCCCTGATGCTCTCCTGCGATCCCCGGAACTTGTTCTCGAAACCGAGGTACCGATGGGCGCTGAGTTCGTCGACGCCCAGCCGCGGCGAAGGCGGCACCGGCGCAGGCGCCTGTCCGATGGCCCCGGGCGGCGGCGCCTGGGCGGCTGCCAGCGGTGCGGTCGGCCGGGCGGCCGGGTGCAGCAGCCGCTCGAGTTCCCGCTTCAGCACGAGGCCGGTCTGCTGCACGGCCGCCACACTCGTGCGGAGTTCATCGAGCGCCCCGTTGAAGCGCTGCTCGCGCGCCTGCATGGCTTCCCAGCGGCGGTGCATTTCCTGCGAGACGGCGTCGATCCCCGCCGACAGGCCGTTGATGACCTGTGCCTGCGTCTCATCCCGGTCCTTCGTGTCGATGTAGGCCGTGACGGTCTGCAGATAGAGAATCAGCCGGTTGTAGAAGGCGGCGGCGAGCTCCATCTGATCCCGCGCGAATGCCAGGGCGCTTGCCGCCGATTCCCGCGCCGCCCGGTGGACGGGGACGTTCCGGTTGACGTGGTCGACGAGAGCCGAGTTGAACGCCTGCTGCCGCTCGAACAGCGGGCGGAGCAGCGGCCAGAAGACCCGGGCCACGCGGCCCCTCCACCCGCCGAGTCCGTCGAGGTCGTTGCTGGCCAGGATCTCCCACCGTTCGTTGAGCGGCGTGACCTGGTGCTCATCGTAGCCGGGGGGTGGATGGGGGACCTCACGCCGCGGAGGGATCGCGCTGTCGAGCGCGGTGAGCGCCTCGTTGTAGCGGCGATCCGCCTCCTCGCGGCCCTTGCGAAGCCGCTCGACCTCGTCCGGGTTCAGCCTGCGCCACAGGAACATGTCTCCACCTCGTCGTGCCCGCTCGGGCGGCGTCACTCCAGCCAATCCGGCAGCGCACCAACCGCCTGGCCGATGGCTCGCGCCTTGGCAGTGCCGTCGGCACGCAGATGCGGGGGCCAGCCGGCCCGGGCGTCCGCCTGCCGGGCCGTCCCTGCCCGGGCGCCGGCCGCCACGCGCAGCGCGTTCTCGTAGTCCAGCGCCATCCGGGCAAGAGTCGCATGCGCTTCCCAGTACCGCCGGCCGGCGGCCCCAAGGCGGGAACGGAGCTGCGGATCCGTGCCCAGCAAGCGCCACGCCCGGCGCAAGGTTGGAACCTCATCGACCAGATCGATTGACACGCAGACCGGGTCGTCGGCCGGCCCGGCGGCGTTCAGCGTGAGCATCGATCGCAGATCGAGGCTCGGGACGTCGCCGACATGGACGAGGTCGTTGATGATGGTGGGCTTGGCGGCCGCGAGGCACCGGAGCCACGCTGCGGATGTCTCGTGCGCGGTGGGCCAGCGCAGGTTGACGCACACGTCGACCGCGGCCAGGTAGGCCGGCAGCGCCGCATCGCTCACGTAGCCGGTCATCGTCACACGGTCGGCGACGCCGAGTTCCCGGGCCTCGGCGAGCAGGTCGTAGTACTCCGGCGTCTCGCCGACGACCAGCAGCCGCAGGTCCGGAAGGAGCGGCGCGACCTGCGCCAAGGCGAGCAGGAGGGCGCTCAGACGCTTCTCCGGCGTCACGCGGCCGAAGGAGCCGAACACGACGGCCTGGTCCGGGATGCCGAGCGTCCGCCGGAGTCCGGCTGCCTGCGCCGCCGCTGCTGCGGGAACATCCTCGACGCCCGAGCGAACGCGGAAACACGCGCACCCAGGGTGGGAGGATTCGATCTCCCGTGCCAGGAAGGGCGTATGGACTGCGACACACGCGGCCGCCTCCACCGCGATTCTCAGCATCGGCCACAGGTAGTACAAGGATCCGCCGAGGCCGGCGATGACGAGCGTGGCGACATCGGCGGGGACCTCGGGATGGCAGTAGGCAAACTCCGCCCGATAGTCCGCGTAGCGGAAGCGCCGGATGAGTCCCCGGGCTCGCGCCTGATGCAACTGGGCGTCGTGCAGGGTGACCAAGCCAGGGTAGCGCACCAGGTACGGCCACATGTAGTCGTGGCACAGATCGTTGCCCAACTGATACACGGTGACGTCGTACGGCGCCCTGGCCTGACGCACGGGGTACTGATGCGCCCCGAGGACCCGGACAGCGGGTAACGCGCGGGCCGCCTCGGCCCCGCCGCTGCCGTCGCCATCATCGACGAAGGCCTCGATCGCGTGGGCCCCGGCCAGGCGGGGCAGCAGTTCCGCGCTATAGGCGGCAATGCCAGACCGGTGGGGTGGCAGGGGACTGAACCAGGCGACACGCATCCGCCCCCAAAGGTACCACAGCAAGCGAATCCCGAATCCCGAATCCGAATCCCGAATCCGAATCCCGAATCCCGAATCCCGAATCCCGGAACTTGCCCCTCCTCCCCCTCGTCCGCTAGCATGATGACCATCATGCAGGGATGGTTGTTCATCGTCCTCCTCGCGCTGTTGGGCGTTGCCTTCGGGCTCGGGTCGATTCTCTTCGCCAAACTGGTCGGGCCGCGCAAGCCCAGTCCCGTCAAGGATGCTCCCTACGAGTGCGGCGTGCCGCCCGTCGGGGATGCCCGCGAACGCCAGTCGGTGAAGTTCTACCTGGTGGCGATGATCTTCCTGCTGTTCGACATCGAGGTTGCCTTCCTGTACCCGTGGGCCATGGCCTTGCGGGACCTGCGGTGGCTCGGCTTCGCGCAGGTGCTCGTCTTCTTCGCGGTCCTGGCAGCCGGCTACATCTACGTGTGGAGGAAAGGCGCGCTGGATTGGGACCGGGCCTGAGCGGCCCGCCGCTCGAGCCCGTTTGCCCGCAAGGCGGCTGGCGTTCCGACCTGCAGCGCGCGCGCCAGCGCGCCAGGCGGGGGAGCCGGTCAACGAGCCATCATGGCCAACGATCTGGACATCCCGGTTCTGACCACGACCGTCGAGAAAGTGGTCCAGTGGGCGCGCCGTTCGTCGCTCTGGCCCGTGACCTTCGGGCTGGCGTGTTGCGCCATCGAGATGATGTCGATGGGTGCGTCGCGCTACGATATCGCCCGCTTCGGCGCCGAGGTCTTCCGGGCGTCGCCCCGGCAGGCGGATCTGATGATCGTCGCCGGCCGGGTGTCGCGCAAGATGGCGCCGGTCCTGCGGCGCATCTACGATCAGATGCCCGAGCCGAAGTGGGTGATTTCGATGGGAGCCTGCGCGTCGGTCGGCGGGGTGTTCGACAACTACGCGATCGTGCAGGGCGTCGACAAGGTCGTCCCGGTTGACGTCTTCGTGCCCGGGTGTCCCCCCCGTCCCGAGGCGCTCATCTACGGGATCGTCCAGCTGCAGCGGAAGATCGACGAGCAGCGCTCGTTCCGCAGCTAGAAGCGGGTCACACCTCTATGGACGCAGCCAGCATCGCGACAGCCCTGAACGCGCTCGTGCCGGGCGCCTCGGTCGAGGCCCTGGCGCACGGCGACCAGCCGACCGTGGCCGTGCCGCCTTCCCGGTGGCCCGCCGTGGCCGTGGCGCTGCGCGACGACGCCGGTCTCGCCTTCACGGCCCTGGTGGACATCGCCGGCGTGGACCTGCTTCCCAAGGACCCGCGATTCGAACTCAACTACCACCTGGTCGCGCCCGACCTTCATCCGCCCGCCCGGCTGCGCGTGAAGATCGCCGTCGGCGGCGCCGATCCGCGCGTGCCCACGGCCACTGACGTCTGGCCGGCGGCGAACTTCCTGGAACGCGAGGTGTGGGATCTGATGGGCGTCGTGTTCAGCGGCCATCCCGACCTGCGGCGGCTTCTCACGCCCGAGGACTGGGAGGGCCACCCGCAGCGCAAGGACTACCCCGTACAGGTGAACCGGCCGGTCAAGACCGATGAGGCGATCCAGCTGACTGCCGAGCAGTTCCGCGCCAACATCCGCCGGGACCGCGCCGTGCGGGAGGACGGGTCCCGGTGATCGACGCCGCCGCGCACATCGCCAGCGTGCTCGGGGATTCCGCCCGGCTGCACGAGGCGTCGGTGGCGCCGAGCGCGGGGCCATCGGCTGACGCCGCCCGCGCGATGATCGAGTGCCTCGGCATGGGCGGGAAGATCCTCGTCTTCGGCAACGGCGGGAGCGCGGCCGACGCGCAGCACTTCGCGGCGGAACTGGTCGGCCGCTTCACGCGCGAACGCCGGGCGCTCGCGTCCATTGCCCTGACGACGGACACCAGCATTCTGACGGCCCTGGCCAACGACTACGCGTTCGACCGCGTGTTCGCCAGGCAGATCGAGGCGTTGGGCCGGTCGGGCGACATCGCGCTGGGCATCTCGACGAGCGGGCAGTCGGCGAACGTGCTCGCGGCCTTCGCCGCGGCGCGCGCCGGCGGTCTCGTGGTCGTCGCGCTGACCGGCCGGGAC
>JBFMFH010000020.1:0-54493 GCA_040752275.1 Acidobacteriota bacterium | reverse complement strand
ACGACTGAGCATACTCCCGGTATGTGAGGGAGGAGCAACGCCGCCAGGCGGGATGCCCCGCCCGGGAATTGTGTGAGGCATCACGGTTCCAGGGCACTAGACTCGGTTCCAGCGTCGGCGGAGATCATGCAGGACACACGCCCCGTGCTGCTCGTCATCGACGACGAACCCGGCGTCGTGGCCGTCGTCTCCGAATTCGTACGCCGCCAGGGATTCGACGTCATCGCCCGCACGGGCGGCCGGCAGGTCATCGCGGAGCTGCCAGCCCTGAAGGTCGATGCGGCACTCGTCGACCTGCGGATGCCCGAGGTCACCGGTCTCGACGTGCTGCGTGCGATCAACGATGCCGATCCGGCCTGTCAGGTGATCCTCATGACGGGACAGCCCTCGGTCGATTCGGCGATCGAGGCGGTCAAGCTCGGTGCGCTCGACTATCTGAGCAAGCCGTTCGACCTCACTCGCCTGCGCGAGGTGCTGACCACCGTTCGGGCCGGGCTCGAGCGCCGGCACCGGCTGTTCGTCGCCGACAGCGAACTCGGCAGCCGGTTCGAGTTCTACGGCATGCGCGGGCGCAGCCCCGTCATGCAGGAATTGTTCGACACCATCAGGCGGCTGGCTCCCCACCTTCGGGCCGCCCTCGTCACCGGGGAGACCGGGACCGGCAAGGAACTCGTGGCGCGGGCACTTCACAAGCTCGGTGGCCGGCACCAGCGTCAATTCCTCGTGGTCAACTGCTCGGCCATCGTCGACACCCTCTTCGAGAGCACGTTGTTCGGTCACACGCGGGGGGCGTTTACCGGCGCCACCGAGGCCAAGGCCGGGGTGTTCGAGGCCGCCCACAGCGGTACGTTGTTCCTGGACGAAATCGGGGAGCTTCCGCTGGCCATGCAAGTGAAGCTGCTGCGGACCATCGAGTACGGCGAGGTACAGCGAGTCGGAGCCACGGAGGCCAGGCACGTCGATGTCCGCCTCATCGCCGCCACGAACCGCGATCTGGCCGAAGAGGTCCGGCTCGGGCGGTTCCGGCAGGACTTGTACTACCGCCTGAACGTCGTGGAGCTGCCGCTGCCGCCGCTGCGCGCGAGACGCGAGGATATTCCGTATCTCGCCGCGGCATTCGTCAAGGAATTCGCCTCTCGCTTCGGCAAGGCCCTGATCGGCATGAGCGCCGGCGCCGAGCGCGCGCTTCAGGGCGCCCCGTGGCCGGGAAACGTCCGCGAGCTCCGCAACACGCTCGAACGAGCGTGCATGCAGGCCGAGGGCCGCATTCTGACCGAGCGGGAAGTGGTCGCCGCTCTGGGCGGCGCCGATCGGATCCGGTTGCCGGCTCCGGCCGCAGTCGACGCGCAACCGAAGCCGCCCGTGCCGGCGCTCACGCGCGAGCTGGTCGAGCAAGCCCTTCAACGCGTGAACGGCAACATCTCGGCCGCGGCCCGGGAGCTGGGCATCAGCCGCCGGGCCCTCTACCGGCGGCTCGACACGTTCGGCCTGCGGTAGCAGCGGCCCGCATTCCGCGATCGAAAGGCGCAGGAGGCCAGCCCTTCGGCCGACCTCCTGCGCGTCGCAAACCCGAGAGCCGCGAGACCCCCTGTTTCAGGTCCGCGTCTATCGGCCTGTTGCGACGAGGGCGATGAGATCGTCCCCGCCGGGGACAATCACGGGACTGCGAAACGCGGTTTCGACCAGTCCATTCGGGCCCGCCGACAGGACCACCGTGGAGCTGCCGCCGCCCGCGAGGGCCTGTACGTTGATGGCATACCGGTGTCCCCACGGATCCGGCCCGACGCCCGCCTCGAGGTAGGGGCCGTGCCAGCCGCGGATCCACTCGACCTGGCGCGCGGGTCTGGACGCGTAGCCTGCCGTGTTGGTGACCAGTTGGTCGTCGAGAAGCCCCACATTGGCGGTGCCCGGGATGGCGAGCCACGCCCCGTCGCCGGTCCCGCCGGCCTTGGGCGCCTCGCCCGCGCCGACCAGCAGCTCGTAAGTGGCCCAGCCGTTCGGCTTCGCCGACTGGCCCAGCACGTCGCCTTCCAGCCGCGACATGGCGCTGGCAATGGCTCGGACGTCCTGGCGGGCGCGCGCGTGACGCGCCTCGTCGATGTAGTCCTGGAGGGCCGGCGCCGCCGCCCCTGCCAGCAGGCCGGCCACGCTCAACGCGGCGGCCATTTCGCCCACGGTGAACCCTCTGACTGACGTGAGAATCTGTCTGGCGTTCATGATCGTCTCCTTGCTCCTTGCTGCATGAAAGTCCCGTGCTCGTTGCCGAATCGTGCGCAGCCGCCTGTCAGCGGCGACCGCCTGAGATCGTCACCACGAGGTCATCGGATTCCGGCGCCGCGCCGCGACCGCCGAACGGGGTTTCGATGCGGCCGTTCGGGCCGGCCGAGATGACCACGGCGCTTAGGCCCGCGTCGCCGGCCAGGTTGCCGACGCTCACCGCATAGCGATTACCCCACGGGTCGGGACCGACCCCGGTGGTCAGGTACGGGCCCGCCCACCCACGCGCCACCAGCGACCCGCCGAACGCGGTTCGCCGCGCGAACCCGGGCTGGTTCGTGACCAAATGGTCGTCGAGCGTGGCCGCGCGGCCCGAGTCCACGGTTGCGAGCCACGGTTCGGTCCCGGCGGCGTCCGCGCCGGGAATCTCGCCCGCGCCGACGAGCACGTCGAGCTCCGCCCAGGTCCGCGCCCGGGCGGCCGGGACGTCGAACGCCAGGCGCGCGACGGCCACGGCGATGTTGTCCATGTCGCTGCGGGCCTTGACGCCGCGGGCGTCCACCACGTAGTCGTGGACAGCCGGTGCCAGCGTGCTCGTGAGGACGGTCAGAACCGAGAGCACCACTGTGGTTTCAATCAGTGACAAGCCGCGTGAGCTTCGAAGTGTCGTGTTCGTCATGGCTCCTGCCTCTTTCTCCAGTTGCCCGCTAGAAGGGCAAGGGCAGGGCCGTGCCGGGGACTTTGAGCTAACCCCTAGTGTGTTCAGCCACTTACGGGATTCTGAGGGGACCGGAGGCTGGGCACGCACGGGTGTGCGCACACCTGTGCGGCGGGTAGCCGCACAGGTGGCGCACGCCGCGGGCGAGGCAGGCTACGCGGCGGAGCGCCATCGCGCCCGCACCTGGTGGACGAAGGTCTCGAGGCGGATGCGCTGTGCCGGCCCCTCACTACCGCCGTAGAAGAGTGTCAGCACGGGAGCCTGGGCGAAATCGGCCCGGATGGCGGGCACGACGGCGGCGACGGCGGTGCCGACCATGCAGTTGAGCGCTGCGGCGTTGATCGCCCCGGACGCGCCGCGGCTCAGGAAGTCGGCGAGCTTGGCGGCATTCGTGAGGATGAGGTGATTGGTGCGCGGCCCCACATAACGCCGCGCCAGCGAGATCAGGTCTTCAACCGGCGGCTCGACGGCCCATTCGACGACGCGCGGCGGCACGCGGCGCAGCAGCCGCCAACGCAGGCCCGATCCGAGCGCCATCGCCAGGCCGTCGAGGGCAGCGTCCTTCAGGAGCCCTCGCTCGGTGCGCCGCGGCAGATCGAGGGCGTAGGCGGCATCGGCCATCATCGAGAAGAATGGACTGAGCCACACCTCGCACCCCATCGCCTCGAGCCGCTGGACGAGCGCGGCGTTCCCCGCGGCGTTGACGCGCGTGTACAGGTCGCCGGTGAGACCGACGATCGGGCGCGTGCCGGGATCGGCGTGCCGGGGCACGGCGCAGAGCCGCTCGACCGCGCCAGCCAGGACATCGTCGAGACGCCGGCGCTCGGCGACCGCCCGCTCGGTCTCCGTGAGACTCGCCTCCAGGACGTCGTTGATCGTCCCACAGGAGCGTTCGTACGGCCGCAGGCGCGTGGCCAGTGTCATGAGTACGTCGGTGACGAACAGCCCCTCATAGAGCCGGATCATGCCCGGCATGCCCAGGATGCGGGCGAGCTGAGCGGTCGTCGCCTCCCACACTTCGGGGCGCGCGTATCCCTCGCGGTCGAGCAGCAGCCGGAACGAGTCGCCGTACTGGCGCAGTAGACAGGGCGCCGTGCAATTGGGGAACAGGAAGACCTCGTCCTGCCGCCCGGCTGCCTCGCGAGCGAATTGGAGGAGTTCCCCGGCAAGGATGGCGTACGGATGGCATTCCTGTCCGGAGGCGTGCGCTTCTCCGAGCCGGATGGTTGCCTCACCGGGACGCGGGAGCATCTCGGCGGCATAGCCACCGGCGCGGAGGGTGGCCGCGTAGATGCGCGCGTGCTCGCCGAAATGGGGGACGAAGAACCGCTGGCCGACTGGCAGATCCCGGGGCCCCGGTGTCGTTCGAGCCGATGTCGCCACTCGCCGGCGTTCGTGAAGGTGCGAGTCGATTTCGTCGGCGAACGCCTCGAGCCTCGTGACGAGACCCGCCTCACCGCAGTGCTCATCGAATTCCAGCAGCAGGCGCGGGCGATCCGCGAGCAGCTCGTCCACGTGCTTGACCGTGAAGCCGTCGGGGCCGCATCCGTAGCTGGATACGACGATCGGGAACAGCCGGGCGTCGCGGCGCATGACCTCGATCGCCCGCAGCTGCTCGCGGGTGAAGTGCCACGGCACACTCTGCCAGCGGGCACCGAGCTCGACATCGTCGAGCGGAAGCAGGTCCCAAGGAATGGCGCACAGGCCCAGCCGCTCGATGTGACCGGCGAGCGCGAGATTCAGGAAGGGATCGTGGGTGTTGTAGGGCCGGCCGAGCACGACCACGGCGCGATCGAAGGACCCGCTCAGCATGGCCTCTCCGAGCCGCCGGCGCTCGGCGGTGTAGGCTTGCTGCGCCGCCTGCGCCTTGGCGAGCGCGCGGGCGACGGCCAACATGGGCCGGTCCAGCGCCTCGGCCAGGGCGAGGACGGGCTCCATCAGCCCAATGCCGCCTCCTGCAAGGCCGAACTGCGCGCTCAGGATGCGATCGCCGAGGTGGGCCCGCAGCATGTCGGGGAGCTGTTGGGCGTAGAAGCACGTGTGGCTCTGGTCGTCGCGGCCGCGCGGCGGGCACTCGACCAGCGCCGGCACGAAGATCCGGGACACGAGCCTCCCGTCGAGAAGCGATCGCGCCTGGGCGACGGCGGCCTTCATCGGGAGGCACACTTCCGCCGGCAGACCGCGGCCGCTCTCCTGCAGCATGCGTGCCGTCGTGGGTAGCGAGACGACGGGTTCGAAGCCGAGTTCCTGGAGCAGCAGACGCCAGAACGGCAGGTACTCGAAGTTGAGTGACGCGCGGAGCAGGCCGATGCGCGGCCGATCCCCAGCCGCGTCCCCGGTGGGTGCACCAGGCATCGTGTCGAGCAGCCGGTTGCGCGCGGCGAACAGTCCGGGCAGCGACCGCAAACCTGTGGGGCGCTCATCGGCACGCTGCGAGTACCGCTCGCAGACGTCGCCGAAGTACGCGACTCGCTGGTCGACTCGGACGCGGTTGACCTGGCACCGGTTCTCGCAGCGCTGGCACTCGAAGCTCCGCACGGACACGGACGCGCACGACGACAGCCCCTTGAAGCGGCTCTTGCCGGAACCAGCGCGCGCGGCCAGCAGGGCCGCACCGATGGCTCCCGAGATCCGATTGTGCGGGTGGACACGCACCTGGCGGCCGAGGAGCCGGTCGAAGGCGGCCACCAGTGCCGCGTTCGACGCGGACCCGCCCTGGAAGAGCACGTGCCTCCCAACGCGCCGGCCGGCGACGACCTTTTCCAGGTAGTTGCGCGCGACCGAGTACGCAAGGCCGGCGCAGATATCGGCCAGCGCCGTGCCGCGCTCCCGGGCGCGCACCACCTCGCTCTCCATGAAGACAGTGCAGCGCGAGCCAAGATCGCACACCTGGCGCGCCTGGAAGGCCTGCTCTTCGAACTCGCCGTACACGCTGATACCAAGCCGCGTGGCCTGTTCTTCCAGAAACGACCCCGTACCGCCGGCACAGATCTTGTTCATCTCGAAGCTGGCGAGCCGGCCCTCACGGATGGCGATGTACTTGGAGTCCTGGCCGCCAATCTCGAAGATGGTGTCGGTGTCCGGCGCGAACGCCAGCGCCGCCGTCATCTGCGCCGTGATCTCGTTGTGGACCGCGTCGGCGCCGACGAGGTCCGCCGCGAGGTGGCGCCCGCTGCCGGTCACGCCGACACCCAGCACGCTCAAGCGCTCGCCGAGCCGCGCGCGAATCCGATCGAGACCGTCCTGCAGCACCTCGACCGGGCGGCCGCGCGTGGGCAGGTAGATGCCCTGCAGCACCTCACCAGACGACGACAGCAGGACCAGGTTGGTGCTCACCGACCCCACATCCACGCCGAGGATGCCCTCGACGCGCCCCCGTGGGGGAACCGCGGTCTCCTCTGGGCATGGCGCCGCCCAAGCCGCAGGCCGCCGAAGGGGTGGAAGAGCCGAGAGATGGCCGGTCTGGCTGACGGCAGCGCAGGCGTGCCGCTGTTGCAGCGCCTGGAGAAGGCCGGCCAGCGCGATTGGCGGCGCGGCGGCGGCGAGCCGGGCCGAACCCAGCGCGCCGTAGTAGAGCGGATCCGGCGGAACGACCACGCCGTCGGCCGGGCGAAGCGCTTCACGAAACGCCCGCACGAGGCCGGGGTTGGCGGCGCCTCCACCCACAAGAACTACGGGAGGCTCGATCGCGCGTCCTTGGGCGATCGTGGCCAGAAACGTCCGTGCCAGCGCCTGGCACAGCCCGTAGGCGATTTCGTCCACGGGTGTGCCCTTCTGCTGGAGGTGGATCATGTCGGACTTCGCGAAGACGCTGCAGCGGCCAGCGATCGTCGCGCCGCGTCTGGCCGCACCGGCCATTCGTCCCAGCTCGTCCACGCTGAGGCCGAGCCGGTCGGCCTGCTGCGTGAGAAACGCGCCCGCACCAGCCGCGCACAGGCCGTTGGTGGCGAAATCGACCACGGTTGCGTCGGCGCCCGGTTCGGCGCCGATCAGGATCCACTTCGAGAAGTGGCCGCCCAGATCGATGATGGTGCGGGCGTCGGGGCAGGCGGTCCGAACGCCGTGCGCGGTGGCCACCACTTCGTTGAATCCGTGGCAGGTCGCGATGCCCTCGACGAGGCCGCGCCCGCCGCCCGTCACGCCCACGCGGACCTGGGCGGCTGCGGCCGTGTGGAGATCGAGCTCGGCGAGGGCGTCGGCAAGCGCCATGTGCGGCTGGTTGCGGACCTCGCGGCTTGTCATGTACAGGGGGTCCGCGTGCTCGCCGCAGCAGACGAGTTTGAGCCGGTCGGCGCCGAGGTCGATGCCAAGACGCATAGGAAGGTCCGCGAGCGCGGGGCGTCCTAACATATACATACGGCTGGCAGGCTCGCGGGTCAAGGAGAGAGGCCTTCTCACGATTCCTCACCGGGCGGTCAGGACTTCGAACCTGTCCGGCCCTAGATTGGCAGATGTGAAGATCCTCCTCATCGCCCCATCCTCTGGAGCCTGGCGTGGACTGGGCAAGAAACGCCTGTTCAACGGCAAGACATTCCGTTTCTCGATGATGTCACTGCTGAGCGTCGCCGCCCTGACGCCCGACCGCCATCAGATTCGGGTGGTCGACGAACAGGTCGAGGACATCCCCTGGGATGAAGGGTTCGACCTGGCCGGCATCACCGTCATGACCGCCGCCGCGCCAAGGGCGTACGCCCTGTGCGGCGAGTTCCGGGCACGTCACATCCCTGTGGTGCTCGGGGGGTTCCATCCCACGTTCAATGCGGACGAGGCACTCGCCCACGCCGACGCCGTGGTCATCGGCCCGGCCGGCGGAGCCTGGCCCTCGGTGATCGAGGACGTGGAGGCTGGACGCCTGCGGCGTATCTATCACGGCGATCCGGACGTGGAGGTGCCGGTGTCACTGCCCCGCCACCTGTTGCGCAGGGGCCGCTACGTGTCGGTCAACACGTGCTCGGCCACGCTCGGCTGCCGCAACGAGTGCGCCTTCTGCTCGATCACCGCCTTCTACCAGGGCCGGCGCTACCAGCGGGACATCCCCTCCATCGTCGCGCACCTGCGGAGCTTCGACGACCGGTTCTTCTTGTTCATGGACGACAACCTGACGCAGGACCGCGACTACGCCCTCCGGCTGTTCGAGGCGATTGCGCCCCTTCGGAAGACGTGGGCCGCGCAGGTGTCGGTCGAGGCCGCCGACGACCCGGAGCTGCTGGAGTGGATGCGCCGCTCGGGCTGCGTGGGCGTGTTCATCGGACTCGAGAGCTTCTCGAAGAGTGCCCTCTGTTCGCAGAACAAGGCAATCCGCTCCCCGGAGTTCTACCGGGATGCGATCAGCCGCCTGCACGCGCTCGGTATCGTCGTCGAGGCTGCGGTGATCTTCGGGTTCGACGCCGACGCGCGAGAGGTGTTTCGCTCGACCCTCGCGACGCTCGACGACATCGGCGCCGATGTCATGCAAGCCTCCATCCTCACGCCGCTTCCCGGCACGAGGCTCTTCGAACGGATGCGTCATCGCATCGTGGACTGGAACTGGGAGCACTACGACTACAAGTGGGCCGTCTTCGAACCGGCGCAGATGACAAGGGACGAGCTGATGGCCGGCCTGCAATGGATCAACAAGCGGTTCTACTCGCCCGCGCGGATCCTGCGGCGGCTCTGCCGTTGGCTGACCATGCCGTCCGGGCTGAGGAACTTTCACGTCCCGCTGCTGCTGAACGTGGCGTACTGGGGGCGCCAGTTCCGATTTCACGTGAAGGGGTACGATCCGTCGCGCCGGCTCCGGGCGCTGGATCCTACCCGCCTCGACGAAGCCCCGCGGCAGGGGGCCTGGCGACGTCGGGGAGCCCGGATCCCGGCCGCGACGTCGCCGGCCGATCTGTCGTGACGGCGACCTCGTACAGCGAGATGCTCATGGGCGGCACGAGGAGGGTGCTGCCCAGCGGGATTCCCCGCGATTCCACAACGGACACGGCCGGCGCCTTTCCCGGCTCGTTGAAGGCCCGCTCATCCTCGCCGGCGATGCGCCACAGCGTCGCATCCGGCCTGAATTCCCCGCCCGTCAGCTGAAGCGCGAGCGATTGCTCGTCCCGTGTCGGATTCACGACCGCCAGGGTCAACGCGGATCCGTCCCCACGCCAGGCCGCCGCCACATCGAGCGGCTCGGGCGCCCCGCCGACCTCCACAGGGATCTGCCCGAACCGGGCGCGATACAGCTTCAGCACGAGTCCCGTCGTGTCGAAAGCCGCTGCGGTCTTCGTCGTCTTGATCGCGCCGATCACGTTCACCGTCTGGGCGTAGTTCGCCATGAAGATGATGTCGGACTGCCGGGCGTACTCGTGGATGCCCGCGGCGATGCCCAGCGCGTCCTTCAGGTAGTAGCGCGTGCCCAGCTCGCCGTAGAGGTGCGGGCCGTACCAGTAGTTCCATTCGTCGAGCGCGATGCGGATGTCGCGGCCGGCCAGCGCCGGAATCGTCTCGCGATAGCGACGGTGCGCCGACGCGATCCGGCGAATGGCCCGCGGCACCTGGGCGACGTGGCCCATGAGTCCGACGCCTTCCTGCACGTAGAAGTGCTCGCTGATGAGGTCCATGCTGGCGGCGTTCCCGGCAAGCATGGCCTCGTCCCAGGTCCCGACGGCTCCGACGGCCACGAGCGCAATCGACGGGTCCTTCCCCCGCATCGCCAGGGCGAACTCGGCATGCCTCTTCACGTAGTCGGCCAGCGGCACGTGGCCGAGCTGCCAGTTACCGTACATCTCGTTGCCAACCGACCACCATCGGCACCGAAACGGCTCGGGATGGCCGTTGGCCTCGCGTTGCCGCCCCATAGGTGTCGAGGCCGCGCCGTTGACGTACTCGACCTGGTCGGCGGCGGACCGGGCATCGCCCAGGCCGCTGTTGACGGCGATGTACGGCTCGGCGTCGATCAGCCGGCAGAGCGCCATGAACTCGTGGATGCCTACGTCGTTGTGCTCGATGCCCTGCCACGCCGGGTTCTTGCGCGGCGGCCTGCGGTCGCGATCGCCGACGCCGTCCCGCCAGTCGTACCCACTGACGAAGTTCCCTCCCGGCCACCGGTACACTGGCGCGTTCAGCTCACGGAGCAGCCGCAGGACGTCGGGCCGGAAGCCCTCGACATGATCGGCCGGCATCAGCGACACGGCCCCCACCCGCACGGGACCCTCACCGCGACTGGTGATGAGGAGCCGCCCGTCGGCGGCGGTTTCCCGGGCGGTGAACGACAGCGCAAACGTGCGGAACGCCCTTCGCACCCCTCGCACCGTGACGGTCTCCCGCTCGGCCGGCGCGGGACCCCACACGAGGCTGACGTCGACCGGGGTCCCGGATCCGTCCCCTGCCAGGACGATACGTCCCGTGTAGGAGCTCCCGGCCGCGAGCGCCAAGCCGGACTGTCCGATCCCGCCCTGCGCGCCAGGCCCAACGACGAACTCGGGCGAATGCTCGCCCACATACGCGTCAACGCGTCTCATGGCCACGGAGCGCGGGTCGCCCTCGATCGTCCAGGGTGACTCCCTGGCCCCCACCGGATAGAAGAACTTCCGGTCCTCGAGCATCTCGGCCCAGATGCCGCCGTAGATGCAGCGCCCCAGGTGTTCGATGAACTGGCCGTAGATGTACTTGGATATCGGGGGGCGCCGCGAGCCCGCATCAATCACGACCGCCGGCCGCAGCTCCCGGGCTGACAGCATCACGAGCTCCACATCGTCGTACCACGCTGTCCCGCGGGAGCGGCCCCAGCCGCCGAGCAGGCAGTTGACCTGGAGACCGTCGTTCGCCTCGGTCTCGAACTCGAGCGAGACCTGGGTCCAGTCGGTCGTGCCGGTGACCGCCTCGGTGTGCATGCGGCCCAGGCCGTGGAGGTTCAGCAGGGCACCCGCACCCGTGCCGGCGTCCACGTTGTCGGTCTTGATCCAGGCGCTGAGCCGGTAGCGCGCGTAGGGCCGCACCTCGACCCGGACCGTCCATCCCGCGTCGGTGCCGTCACGGGACGAGATGCGTACGCTTCGTGTGCCGGAATGGGCGATGGCGTCGACGGCGAACTCGGCAGCCCGCTGGAAGGTGGCGGTTCGCCAGCCTGCCGGCCGATCCCCCTCGACGGCTTCAAAGGACCCGTTCGGGATGGAGGAGGCGGGGGGGGCGGTCTGCGGCGCGGCCGCCGCACGATGGCACGCGCCCCGGCCCCCAAGGACGAAGAGCATCAGGGTGGCCCCGCCGAGAATCTGGAGGCGGCGTCCGAACGAGTGGTGGAATGGCACGGGGCCAGTCTACACCCGGCGCCGGCGGCCTGGCAGGGTCGAGGCAGGTTCTGCTGGCGAAAAGGACGGCGGCGAGCGGGGTGTCGCAGGACCCTGGCGACACGAAGAGGAGGCCGCCCGCCGCCGTAAAGCGCGTCTGCCCCTCAGTATGCGGTATCGAGGGTCGACCGTGGTTTCCGAAGCCTTCGTTGCGCGTTCGTCCTGGCTTCGATTCGACCGGCCGGGCCCGAGTGACGAGAAGATCCGGCACCGTAAGCGAGTTCGAAGCGAACCGTAAGCCCGCGCAATCCGTCCATTCGTCTAACGGGTACAGGATCCGGTCCGCTCCCGACCGGAGAGGGGGAGGGCCTGCAGCATGTCGGACCCCATTCAGGTCGCGCCGAGTGCCACCGCAGGGCCCGGGGCCGACTTCACGCTTGGTGACTGGCTGATCCAGCCCAGCCTGAACCGCGCATCGCGGAACGGCACGACCATCCACCTGCGACCGCAGCTCGTCGACGTACTCGTCTGCCTGGCCACGTCCCCGGGGCGCCCTGTCAGCCGCCACGAGTTGCTGGACCGCGTGTGGCCGAACCAGTTCGTGGCCGACACGGCCCTCGCGCGCTGTGTGGCCGAGCTGCGCCAGGCTCTCGGCGACAGTGCGCAGTCGCCGACGCTGATCGAGACCATCCCGAAACGGGGCTACCGGCTGATTGCTCCCGTCGCTCCTGCCGACGGCAACGGCCACAGCGACGGGCGGTTCGCCCTCGCGGACGCTTCGGCGGACCGCCGTAGTCCCGAGGGAGGCTGGCCAGCCCTGAAAGCGACAGCCCCAGGCACGGCGGCAGGCGCCCTGGGGGACTCCGCGCTCGACCTGCCGCGACCCGAACTCCTGCTCCCCCGTCCCCAGCCCCGTCTCTGGCTCCACTTCGGGCTCCGATCCCGCCGCCGGCTCGTCATGTCCTCCGCGGCCGTGGCGGCCCTGGCGGCGGCGCTGATGGCCTGGCGGCTGCTCTGGACTCCGGCGCCGCCGCCGCTCGCAGAGCGCGATCCGGTCGTGCTGGCGTTCACCAACACGACCGGCGACCCCGTCTTCGACGGGACGCTCCGCCTCGCACTGGCCATCCATCTGGAGCAGTCGCCATACGTCCGCGTGACTCCGGAACGGCAGGTGCAGGAGACCCTGCAGTTTCTCGGGCAGCCGGCAACAACGGCCATCACCCCGGACCTCGCGCTGCAGATCTGCGAGCGCATTGGCGCATCCGCCATTCTGCACGGGTCGATTGCGCCGCTGGGCCAGCGCTACGTGGTCGGCCTGGAGGCCATCGCCTGCGCGTCGCGCGACACGATTGCGCGGGCCCAAGCCGAGGCCGCCGGCAAGGAGCACGTGCTGGAGGCCCTGTCTCGGGCCGCCAATACGATACGGCGCGATCTTGGCGAGTCGATGGCGTCGGTCGAACGCTTCGACGTGCCCCTCGTGCAGGCGAGCACCCCGTCGCTCGAGGCGCTTCGTGCGGTCAGCCTGGGCGATCGAGAGGGGTACCTCGGGGCGTATGTCGAAGCCCTGCAGCAGTACCAGCGGGCGACCGCCATCGATCCGGAATTCGCCCTCGCCCATGCCCGCACCGGAGTCGCGTTGCTCAACCTGCGCCGGCGGGGCGAGGCCATCGCGCCGCTGACGCGCGCCTTCGAGTTGAGCGGGCGCGTGACCGCATCCGAGCGCCTGTACATCGAAGGCCACTACTACAACGGCGTCCTCGAGAGCCCGTTGCGCGCCATCGACGCCTTTTCGGTGCTCAGCCAGTCGGCGTCCCATGGACTGGCGGCCCGCGTCAATCTCGCGTCGCTCTACCAGCAGGTCGGCCTCTGGTACCCGGCCATCGACGAGGCACGCGAGGCCGTCCGCCTCGAGCCCGACAGCGCTGTCGCGTCCCTGGTGCTCGCCGGCGCCCTTGCCGGAGCCGGCCGGTTCGATGAGGCCCTCCAGGCGCTGGCCGAGACGAGGGGCCGCGAGTCGCCAAGCACACACGACCTTCGCTACGATCTCGCCTTTCTGACGGGCGACGAGGCCCTCATGCGCTCGGAGGACGAGTATGCGTCGCGCGAGCCGGGAATGACGCCCTTCCTGCTGGTCCGGCGGGCTCGCCTGGCAATGTACCGAGGGCGCTTCCGGGAGGCTCGCGACCTGTGGGCCCAAGTCAGAGCCGACGCCGAGGCCCGGCAGGACGTCACTGCGGCTTCGACGGCGCTTCTCTCCGAGGCCGGAAGCCGCGCGCTGCTCGGGGACAGAACGGGCACATCCACATCTGTCGCGGCGGCCCTCGACATCGACAGGAGTCCCGGCCGCTTGGCCCAGAGCGCGCTCGTGTCCGCCCTGGCTGGCGACGTGGCTGCGTCGCGTCGTCAACTGGAGGAGTACGACCGCACCGTGCCGCCAGGGGCGGGTCGTGATCTCGAGTTCGTGGCGCCCGCACGCGCCGCGCTCGCCGTGGCCGAAGGGCGTTTCGCCGAAGTCGTTGCGCTGCTCGAGCCGATCAGGCCGTACGAGCTCGGCTCGCGTTTCGAGTTCGTGCCGTCATTCATCCGTGCCCACGCCCTGCTCGGCCTGCAGGCCTACGACCAGGCGGCCGAGGTGTTCCAGGTCATCCTCGACAACCGCGGGGTGATGGCCTATTCAGTCTTCTATCCCTTGGCCCTGCTTGGGCAGGCCCGCGCGCTCGCGGCGTCGGGGGAGGCGGTGAGGAGCCTGCAGGGCTATCAGGCGCTCCTGGACCTGTGGAAGGACGCCGATGCGGAGCTCGCGCTGCTCGCCGCCGCCCGGCGCGAGGCTGCCGCCCTCAGACGCCGTTGACACAGGGCCGATCGTCGATGCGGGTCGGCTCGCATCGGCCAGCACCCACCCAGCCGGCAGTGCCGGCGGCGGCGGCGACGCCAGTTCGCGGTGCACCGCGATCTCCTTCTCCCGCGCCGCCTGGGTCTCGAAGGTCAGGTGCGGAGACGTCTGGTGACCAATCCGTGCGAACAGCCTGAGCAGGTCCGCCTCGTCTTGCACCCACGGCGCCTCGGCGACTTCCACGGCATGCTGCATTTCGTGCCCGAGCATTTCCACGCGGCGCCGGGGTGCTTCTGTGTGTGACAGCCTCAGCAGCACGTATCGGAGCGTCGGCGTGCGGCTCACCCACACCAGCGATCCTGACGGGCGATCCGCCTGGGCCCATTCGCATCTTACGTAGGCCACGACGTCGCTCTGTGCCAGCCGGTCCCCGAGCGCACGGATCGTCTCCGAGCGTTCGAGGCCCTCCGCCATGATCGATGCCGCGCAGGAGTCGAGGGCGCGGACGTGCGGCTCGGGATGGCCGGCCCTGGCGGGTGCCACCGGCAACAGCCATACCGCGAGGCACGTCAGCGCACCCAGTGATTGTCGCATCGCCGCCTCCCTGCCCGCCGGGCTCTCAAGTGATTCCGGCCTGCTGTCAGGGTTGACGGACGGCGGCGCAGGAAGTTGATCGCGTCGTCTTCGAATCGGCCGCGCGGCCGCTTCGATTGCGGCGCCACTGAAACCGGGAATGGATCGCGAATGAGCCGCTGGCGAGCTCCCGCGGGATCGGAGCGCTATCACCCGGTTGTCGAGGAACGCCGGAACGAAGAGGACGCCTTACGGGCCTTGGTACTCGCGGCGGGCCTGAGCGAGGAGCGGCAGGTCCGGATCGGCCTCCTTCCACAAGTCGAAGAACTGCTCGTAGGCCCGGCGGCTCTCTGCCGTCCGGCTGCCGGCGGCGAACGCCCGGGCGAGGCCGAGTTGTGCCAGCGGCAGCAGCTTCTGGCCGGGGAACACGCCGGCGTTGTCGAGCATCTTCTGGAATGCGTCGCGCGCCTGCTGCCAGTCACCGGCGGCGAGGTGCGCAACCGCCCGCTCGTGCAGGGGGATCAGCCCGTAGGACAGGCCCAGTTCGAAGGGCTGAATCGGACGCAGCAGTTCCAGGGCCCGCTCCGGCCACCCGCGGCCGGTCTCGAGGGCGGCGCGGTAGGAGCGGACGAAGCCGGCAAACGGCTCCTCGGTCCGGGGCCAGTGGTCCTGATCGAGTCGGTCGAGGATCTGCGCGACCGTGTCCAGGTCTCCGGCGGACACGGCGACCTTGAGGGCGTCGACCACGAGATCGTTGCCGATCTCGCCGCGAGCGAGCTGGGCGGCCACCCTGGCGCGGGCGCGGGCGGCAAAGCCGCAGATGGCTTCGTAGCGCGCCTTTCGTAGTTCGAGCACGATCCAGCGGTGCTCGGCGTTCCGCTCCCGGGCCAGCGCCTGGTAACGATCGAGATACTCGAGCGACTCGCGCAGACGGCCTCGCCACAGGGCCTCTTCGGCTTCCGCTTCCAGGAAGACGGGCGTCGCCGCGGTGTGGGTCGCTGCCCACGCGCGCTCTCGCGCCACGAGCTCCGCATCGGCGGTGATGAACCCGATGTGCAACAGGGTGACGTGCAGGACCGGGCTGTCGAGGCCGCGGGCAATCGCGGCGTCGGCGACCCGCCGGGCCTCGTCGTAGCGGTTCAAGGTTTCGTAGGCGCGCGCGACCGCCTGGTGTGCGAGTGCGCTCCCGGGCTCGAGTGTGACGGCTTCGAGCGCCTCGGCGAGCCCCTCCTCGAAGCGTCCCGTGTTCTGGTAGAGCGTGGCCAGCCGGCGGCGCGCCGACAGCCGCCGGGGGTACGCCTGCCTCATCGCCTCGAGGGTTTCCAGAATCTTGACCTGATCCCCGCTCATCACGGACACATAGATGAGGTCGATCTCGAGGCGCTCCGGCAGCGTCACGCGATCGCGGAGTTCGTAGGCGCGGGCGATGTGGGCGATCCCTTCCTGTTCGTAGTGCTGGCCGATCGCCAACCCACCGAGCCGCGCATGAGCAAGCGCGAAGTTCGGATCGAGCGTGATCGCCTCGCGGTAGAAGCGCAGAGCCTCCTCCACCTGGCCCCGATCGCGGGCCGCGTCGCCGCGGCGTACTGATCTGAGCGCATCAAGAGACGCCGTGGTCGCCTCGGTGATCGGCACATCGTAGGACTGGATCGACGCCCGCGATTCGCCGAGCTGGCGGCGCAGCGCACTCGCAATCCGCCCCACACCGCGCAACACCGCGTCCTTGCCGGTCACTTCGACCTGCTGCCGGCCCAGCACCGATCCATTGGCGCAACCGACCGCCTCCAGACCGATGGCGTAGTGGCGGCCCAACGGGGCGATCGACGACACGATGAGCGCCGTGGCCCCGGCCCGCTCGCAGAGTTCCGCGCCGATGGCTCGGGACAAGGCCGTATCCGCCGGCCGCTGCATCAAGGCCAGTGTCTGCTGCACCTGTTCGTCGGGCAGGATCCGGAGGAACGGCGACTGCGCGAGCTGGATGGCGAGGGCCAGCGGCAAGGTGTCATCGAACACGGGGTCGCCGGTCGTGTTCTCGAAGGCCAGCACGACAGTGTCCCGCTCCGTCAGCGCGGGCCGGGGATCACGGCCGAGGATCAGAACCGTCGCCACGCCGGCCAACACGACGACGAAACCGGCGGCAACAACCCACCACCACGACCGGATCCGCCGGACGAGGGCACCAGGATGCGGCGGCGGGCTCGCCACCTTCTGGGCCCCGGACGCCAGCGGCGCAGGCACGGCATCAGCGCGTGTGCCCGCGCTCTCCGTGGCATCCGCCGCCGGATCGGGCGGAGCGATCCACCGGACCTGCGCGACGAGGCGATAGCCGCGTTTCGCGATCGTCTCGATGTAGGAAGGCTCGCGGGAGTCGTCGCCCAGAAGCTGCCGCAGCTCGGCAATGCAGCGCACCATCCCGGACTCCGTGATCACGCGGTCGGGCCAGACCTCGGCCAGCAGTTCGTCCTTGAGGACGACGTGGCCCTGGTGCCTGGCGAGGCACACCAGCACGTCCATCAGTTGCGGTCGAATGCGAATGGAGGTCTCGCCGGACGTCAGGCGGTTGAGGGCGGGCTCGGCCAGCCAGCTGCCGACGTGGAAGTCGTCGAGTCGGCTTGGTGGGGGCCGAAGCGGATCGGGCACGGTGGGCGCTCTCCGGAGGAACTATACCATCCGGGATTCGGGATTCCCGACCCCGAGGTAGTCGAGGGGTCGAAGGGCGCGGCTCCCTCGAGGCAGGCGGGGATGCTAACTGAGCTTCTGGATGAGCGCGGCTATCGGCGGCGCCGGCTGGCCGCGTAGGTACCGCTCGAGACCACGGATGAGTCCGGCCCGGACACGCGTGACCCTGGCCAGCACGGCGGCGGGACTCTCGGTCAGAGAGAATCGGCAGGCCGCCTCCCGCATTTCGGTCCCGACGAGACCGATCAGCACGGCTTCGCCGTTCATTCCGCCATCGACCTCCCCGCCCATGGCAATCAACGCCGGGATGTCGAGCCGCCGGGCGTGGGCGAAGAGCCAGGCGAGGTCGTACAGGTCCTTCTCGCTCGCGCGACTGACGAGTGTCGCGGCCTTCATCTTCAGGAGCGTCTCGAGATCAGCCACCACGACCCCGTCGCCGGCGCTGGCTCCGGACCCAACGGCAAACAGGTTCGAGTCCAGCACCACTTGCACCGTGAAGTCGTGCCCGTCCAGCTCGCATGTCGCGTGGTAGAAGTGCGCCGACGTCCGCTCAGCCACCCGTGTGCACCCGAGTTCTTCGAGAGACCTGGCCGCGAGGACGACCGCCCTGTGCGCGGGCATGCTGTCGGTGAAGAGGTCCAGGTCATCGGAACGCCTGTGCCCGGCATAGTACCCGGCCAGCGCCGTTCCACCGACGAGCATGACCCCGTCGGCGCCGTGCGAGAAGACGTGTGTCAGCGCACGGTACAACGGAGGCGGCAGGATCTCAGTCGCTAGGCGGCTGTCCGGCCTTCGTGCCAGGCCCATAACACCTCGAGTTCAGTGCGGCGCACTGGATGGACGTAGCGCTTGTAGGTCGGGAACTCGCTCCACACCCGTGGCCCCAGGGCCGCTTCTGCCGCAAAGAGGCCGTGGACCTCGACAAGCCGTCCCAGGGCCCGCGGATCCCCCGCGCGCAAGGCCAGCGCGAGATCGTCCAGATCCGGGAACAGGCGGTCCCAGAGCAACGTGGCCCGCATCTGTGCGTGCGCCGCCCCATGAAGGCACGGAAGTGGCCCCGTCAGGTGCTCCACTGGAACGCCGAGCGTTTGGCTCAGCCGGATCAGGTGCCGGCTGTGGAGGTTGGCTTCATCCCTGCGAAACCACTGGCCCACAGCTTGGCGACTAACACCGGCACGGCGCGCGAGCTCGGCCTGCGACCAGCCACGCGCCTTCCTGAACGACTCAAGCGTTCTAACATTAATCACTAGTGTAGTTTAGGCCTGATTGAATGTGTCAGTCAAGCCTGCTTGACAGCAGCCTTGCCCCTTACCTGAGGCGCCTCGACCGGCGCCTCGGCGCGAGCCGATCCGTCGCGGATGCCCTGGTACACGAACGGGGAGCCCCCACGTGGGCTCCCCGTCATGGGCCACGTGCGCCGGGCGCACGCCCGGCTCAGGGATCAGAACTCGAACCGGAAGCCGATCTGAACGCGGCGCTGGCCGTCGCCGGGACGCCCGTACCCGGACGCGCCAGTGTAGCCGCGCACCGCCAGGATCTCGGTGGCGCCGGAGATGTCAGCCGCGTCGTCGACGACGTACCAGTTCGCGCGGTTCAGGATGTTGTACACCTCGACCCGCAGGCTCGCGGCGGTCCGTGCGCCGAAGCGGAACCGCTTGACGAACGAGGCATCGAGCATCCACCGGCCCGGCCGGCGGAATGCGTTCCGCTCCGTCATGGTGGACGGATACCCGCCTTCGGGCGGCACCTCGTTCGAGCCCGTCAGCGTGTTCACGATGCTGCCGATGCCCGTTGCCTGATTCGCCAGATCCAGGTAGACGTACTGGTTCGGACTGCCGGTGGCCGTCCGGGTGTAGGCGTTGATGTCGGCCACCTGGGCCATGCGCGCGCAGGTGGTCACCGCGTTGCTGCAATCGAAGATCGTGAAGGGCGCACCAGTCTGCGCCGTGAAGATCCACGCCGCCTGCCAGCCGCCGCCGAGCGTTCTCGTCCAACCCTCGGCGTTCTTGAAGAAGGGCAGCTCGTAGACGCCCGAGATCGCGACGCGATGCCGCACGTCGTAGTCGGCCCAGCCCCAGTCGAGATCCGGATCGAAGGGATCGAGGAGCCCGAGGTTGAGGTTGTTGAACGACTCGCTGAAGGTCGAGCTCAGGTTGTCCTGGGCCCGGCCGTAGGTGTAGCGCCCGCTGAGGTCGAGGCCCATGTCGGCCAACCGCGAGAAGCTGACCCCCGCGATGATGCCGTGATAGCGCGACCGCCCGCCGTTGGAGCGGGTGTTCATGTTGGTGTACTGCGTCGTGCGCAGCCGCGCGTTCGGGTTGGCATCACCCAGGTAGTAGGCACCCGTGCCCGAGCGGTTCACGTTCGACAGCGTGTAGAGCGATTCTCCGGCCGAGCCCACGTACTCGAGTGACAGCGTCGCCCGCTTCCAGAGCTCGTGCTGGAAGGCGGCACTCCAGAAGTGCGCGTAGGCGTTGACGATGTCCGGATCGACGTTGCGGGTGCTGATGCTCGGGATGCGCGCCGTACCGGTCCCACCGAGCGGACCCTGGACCGACCTGAAGATCGGGAGCACGGGCACATCGTTGGGGGCCAGCAGTGATACCACCGCGTAGCCCGGGGGATTCTGGATGACGTTGAACGTTACGTTGCCGAAGTTGCGTTCGTAGCCCATCCCGTAGCCGCCCCGGACGCTGGTGCGGCCGTCCCCGAACAGGTCCCACGCCACGCCCAGGCGCGGCGCGAAGTTGTTCTTGTCGGTCTTCCAGAGGGCACCAACCGGGCTCTCCGGCGCCACCATCATCTGGCCGGTGCGGATCCGCTCGAACTGGTTGCCCGTCCCGAAGTAGTAGTTGGAGTCGAGCGACGGGTCCGTGTTGTGCTGGACGCCGTAGTACTCGTAGCGCAGGCCGAGATTCAGCGTGAGGCGGTTGCGAGGCCGCCAGGTGTCGCTGACGTAGAGCGCCCACTCGTTGTAGCGGTTGTGGCGCGTGAAATCCGGTTGCTCCACCGGCAGCGGCACCGTCTCGCCGGGGAAGCGGCCCTGCGGATCGATGGCCGTCTGGAACTGCAGCAGGCGGCCCAGCATAAGGTTGTCGAGCGCCTCACCGAGCGATCCGCCGAGCGTCTGCACCGGGTTCATGAACGCGCCAAACGTGCGATCGTCCATGATCCGGACGAAGGACCCGCCGAAGCGCAGCTCGTGGCTGCCCGAGATCGCCGTGCCGTCCTGGTAGAACTGCGCCAGCTTCTGCGGCCCCCCGAAGGGAATCGCACTGCCCGGGTTGTAGGGCAGGTAGCCCGGCAGGGACACCTTGATGCCACCGATGCTGGTGCGCGACGCCCGCAGGTAGAGCGTAGGGGTCGGCGCCCCGTTGAGCGGCTGGTCGTTCTTCAGCCGGTTGTACACGAACTTGGTCTGGGTCGTGAACGTGTTCGACCACACTCGCGTGTAGGACCCGAGGATGTTCTGGTTGTCGTTCTTCGTCCCGGTGTTGAACCCCTCGTACGCGCTGTTTGCGTTGGTGCCGGCAAGGAAGTCCTGGTTCTGCACGGCGTAGCGCACGTAGACGCTCGAGTTGTTGCCGAGCGACCAGTCGACACGCCCCACCGCCTGGTACTCGTTCACCGGCAGGCCCGCTCCGGCGTCACTCGGGAACTGCTGAATCACCTGGCCGAATACTGGTGTGTTCGCCGGAATCTGCGAGAACGGTCCGCCAGGCCGCACGCCCGCGATCTCCCCGGCCGTCACGATCGACCCGTTGATGGGAAACGCGCGGTAGTCGTTGAAGAACGCCTGCGTCACGGGCGAGGTCATCGCCAGGAACTGCGGCGTCGGGACCAGGGCCACGTCTGTCGCGTTGCTGCGGACGCGGATGTACTCCGCGCTCCCGAAGAAGTGGATCCGGTCGCGCCTGATGGGACCTCCGATCGACACGCCGTTCTGACTGCGGTCGAACGGATCCTTCTCGACACCCCGCTCCTCGTTGTCGAAGAGGTTCGAGGCGAGCTTCTCGTTCCGGAAGAACGAGTAGGCGGATCCACTGAGGGTGTTGGTCCCCGATTTGGTCACCACGTTGACGACGCCGCCGGCAGCCCGGCCGTACTGCGCCGAGAAGTTGGCGGTCACCACCGAGAATTCCTGGACCGAATCCAACGGCACCTGCATCCCGATTGACGCCCGGAACTCGTCGTTGTTCGCCGAGCCGTCGAGCAGGACGTTCGTCGAGGCCGCACGCAGGCCGTTCAGGACGTACCCGCCGGCTCCGCGGCCATTCACGCCGCTCGGATCGTCGGTCGAGACATTGCCCGACACGGCAACGAAGTCGTAGATGTTGCGCGTGATGCTCGGCAGCTCGCGAACCAGCGCCTGGCCGACGACAGTAGACACCTCCGAGTTGACGGTATTGACCACCGGTGTCTCCGCCACGACGTTGATCGTCTCGGTCTGGGCCGCGATGTCCAGCTTCGCGGTCAGTTCGACCGATCCGCCGACGGCGAGTCCCACGCGGGAGCGACGCGTGGCAAAGCCCACCAGCTCGACGATGAGCTCGTACTCCCCGGGGAGGACGTTCGAGAACGTGTAGCGCCCGGCCGCGTCGGTCACCGACGTTCGCATGGCACGCGTGGCCGTCGACATGAGCGTGACGGTCACGCCTGGCAGGACGCCTCCGCTCGCGTCAGTCACGGTACCGGCCACCCGGCCGGTTTCCGTTTGCGCCTGCACAATGGGCGGAGTCACCACCAGCAGCGCGATCACTGCGGCGGCACCGACGAGCCACCCTCGTCTTACCCGACCTTCCCTGACCATCATGAACCTCCTGACGTGCTGAGGGCTTGCGGCACCTCGACATTGGGGGCCATCGTCCCCCAGGCGAGATTCATGCCACGCGTGTATGCGCGGGTCCGTGGCCGGAATGAGGCGGTTTCCCAGGTCGTCGTCCGTGGCCCAGGCGCGAGTTGCGGCCGAACTCGGGCCGATCGGCGCGATCGGCGTCCAGCGACGTGGACGGCGAATCCACGATGCCGAAGATCTGCGATCGCAAGGGTCGCGGCCGCGGGGATTGGCGACGCGACGCGAATGAAGCTCCGACGCGGATCGAACAAGTCCGGCGTCGGGGTCGCTCCAGTAAGGACGTCGTAAGGTGTCGCGAACCGGTTCAACAGCAAACGAACCCTATTCGTGCATCGGCCGCCGACACGGGAGACGACCGATCAACGGAATCTTGGATCCAGGCCGGTCCGCGGCCCCGGGGCTTGCCTTCGACTTCACTCAGGCCAGGGAAGCCACGGGGAAGGCCCACGGCTCACATGGGCGGCCGCAGCCTCTGGCGAAGGCCCCGGCCCTGGGCTTCGGGGTCTCCGAATCCCGAATCCCGACTCCCGAATCCCGGCTCTTGACGTATTAACTGTACTAGTGTAGATAGTACAGCTAGGTGCTGCCCTTCACTCTCACCCTCCGCCCGGGGCTCTCGGTGCACGAGCAGGTGGTCTTCGCCGCCAAGAAGGCCATCGTCTCCGGACGAATGAGGCCGGCCGACGAGTTCCCGTCGGTGCGGACGCTGAGTCGCGAGCTCCGGATCAATCCGAACACCGCCCACAAGGTGGTCGCGACCTTGCTCAACGAGGGCCTGCTCGAGGTTCGTCCGGGCATTGGCACGTTCGTGGCGGCCCGTTCGGCTCCAGGCGCCCGCGAGCGGCGGGCTCTGCTTCGCGATGATGTCGAGCGCCTGGTCGTCGACGCGCGGCATCTTTCTCTGGACGTGCAGGACGTCGTCGACGCCGTCGTCGAGCACTGGACCCGTTTCGACCGCGGCCGATAGGGAGAGCGGACACGCTATGTCATACGCCATCGAGACCGAGCACCTCACGCGCCGATTCGGCCGGACCGAGGCCGTGCGCGACCTGACCATGCAGGTGCCCACCGGCAGCGTCTTCGCGCTGATCGGACCCAACGGCGCAGGCAAGACGACCACCATCAAGACGATGATGAACCTGCTCGAGCCAACGAACGGTCGGGTGTCGGTGCTGGGCGTGGACTCGCGCCGGATCAACCCCGCTCTCTTGGCGCGCGTCGGGTATGTCTCCGAGAACCAGGAGCTGCCCGAGTACCTGACCATCGCCGGTCTGATGGACTACTGCAAACCGTTCTACCCCACCTGGGACCCCGCGTTCGCGAGTGAACTGGCCACCCAACTCGACCTGCCCCTCGAGACGAGGCTCAGGCACTGCTCGCGCGGGATGAAGATGAAGGCCGCGCTCCTCGTGTCGCTGGCCTACCGGCCGGAGCTGCTCGTGATGGACGAGCCGTTCGCGGGCCTCGATGCCCTCGTGCGCGAGGAGTTTGCGCAGGGCATCCTCGAGATTGCCGGCGAGCGCCCATGGACCGTCTTCATCTCGTCGCACGACATCGACGAGGTCGAGCGGCTGGCGGATTGGATCGGCATCATCAACAAGGGCCGCCTCGAGCTGGCCGAGCCCGTCTCTTCTCTGCTCGCGCGCTTCCGCCAAGTCGAGGTGGCGTTCGCTGGAGCCACGTCGGTGCCGCCGAGCCTGCCATCGCCGTGGTTGCTTCCGCAGGCCGCTGGCCCGGTCCTGCGCTTCGTCGACAGCGCGTTTTCCGAGACCGAGTCGATCGCGACAATCCGCTCGCTGCTCCTTGGAGCAACGGATATCCAGGTCGTGCCCATGCCGCTGCGGCAGATCTTCATCACGCTGGCTCGCATCTACCGGCTGTCGTCCTGACGAGGCGCGACCATGCTGACCAGGGCCCTTCATCTCGTCCGCTACGACCTGCGGTCGATCGCGCCGATCATCGCCGTCTGGTTCGGCGTGCTCGGGCTCGAGTCACTCGTGCTGTGGGCCGGTCCACCCTCGCCGGACCCGAACACCCGCAACGCCGCCGTCTCATTCGACCTCGCGGTCATCGTCATTCGCTTCGCCGTGGCGGTCGTCCTCGTCGCCACGCTCGTGCATCGGCACCTGCTGGTGGGCACGACGATGTTCTGGAGGACGCGCCCGATGTCGCGCGTGGAAGTCCTGGCAGCCAAGGCCACCGAGGTCCTCATCCTGATCATCGCCGTCCCCGTCGCCTGGTCCACCGGGACCTTCCTCGCCCTCGGGCTCGACTTTCCCGCGGTACTCCGTGGAGCCGGGTACATCGGCGTCGAGCAGACGCTCGTCGCGGGTCTCGTGCTCGCCTTGGCGTCTGTATCAGCCAACCTCGCTCAGATCGTCGTGGGCGGCCTGGGCACACTGGTGCTGTTCACGGTCGGGCGCGCGTACTTCGTGGGCCGACCGCCGCGGCAGGCGTTGCCCTTTGCGATCACGGTCGACGACGCCGATTTGGTGGCGGTGGGGCTTCTGCTGCTCCCTGCGCTGTTGTTCGTCCTCGTCGCCGTCCATCAGCACCTGACGCTGAGGACGCGCCGGTCCATCTTCTCGATGGCCGTGATCCTGGTGGGATACGTCCTGCTGTTCAGGTATCCCGCCTGGAGGGTCGTGGCCCGGGATCCGGCCGCCGGGGAGTCCGTGGGAATCGAAGCGCCCGCGCTCGAGCTGACCGCGATCCGGCCGAACCGCATCTCCGACTTCGGCGGCGCGCCGCTCCGGCCCTCTGAGGTTGGGTCGCAGGCGAGACCGGGGATTCGCTACTGGGCACAGCTCCGGGACGCGGGAGTGCCGGGCGCGGTCATGGTGGCCCCGCGGTCGATTGCCTCGACAATCCGCTTCCCCGACGGCACGGTCGCTACGTACCAGTGGGGCCGGCCGACGGATTCCGTTGCGGTACCGGGACACCACCCCGACGCGACGGTGGCGGAGCAGCCCTACGCCAGCATGGCTGCCGCGATCGGCGGCACCCTTCTCGTGGACCCGAGGGACGTGATGGGCGAGCGCTACAGCGTGCCGATCCTCGAGGTGCCCGAACCGACAGCCGTCGTCCGAGGGCAGCAACGCGCGACGCTGGACGTTGAACTCACGGCACTGGCGTACCGATACGCGGTCATTGCGCGTCTGCCCCTGATGGCGGGCGCGAGTTCCGCGGGGTCAACGGGCATGTACACATCCGAGGGCCTCGAGTCGAACGCGGGCGGAGTCCGCCTGCGGGTGCACCACGTGTTGTTGCAGCTCGGGTCGGCCTGGCCTGTCCGCTACCTGTTGCGTAACCGCGCCAACGGCCAGGCAATCCTGCTCGCTTCCGGTGGCGAGTCGTTCTTGCGTACGACGTTGTTCACCGGCGCCGGTCTTGGAGTGATGCGCCGCGACCTCCAGGCCCAACTCGTCGACCGGCCCGCCCTCGCACACGTCAACGATACCTGGCTGAAGGAAGCCGAGCTCGTCGTGATGCGGAAGGAACGACTGGGCACCATCACGCGCGCGATTCACATTGAGCCTTTCAGTCTGGACGCCTCGCCCGGTGCGGCGGCGGGACCGGCGGGCGAGGAGACTCGTCCAGGAGATCCGCGATGAACCTGGTCGGCCACCTCATCAGGCACGACGTGCGATCCCAGCGGGCGATATTGACACTGCTCGCTTTGCTTCTCGCACTTGAGGTGATGTGGATCCTGGCCGGCTACACGCTCCCGCCCGACCGTGCCGTCGGCGCTTCGATATCCCTGGGTCGGATGCTCCTGGCCTCGCTGCTCACGGCGCGCCTCATTCATCGCGACCCGCTCGTGGGCACGACGGCGTTCTGGCGGACGCGACCCATCGGCAGCGGAACGCTCCTGGCGAGCAAGTTGGCATCGCTCGGTCTGGTCGCGGTCCTGTTGCCGGCCGTAGTCCTGGGCGCGGCATGGTGGGGCACCGGGCTCCTTCCGACCGATGGCCTCGTCGCCGTACGAGTGCTGGCCGTCGAGCAGGCCATGGTCGTCGTCATTACGGCGATGGCCGCCGTGGTCACGGCCTCGCTGGTGCATCTCGTCATTGCCGGGGTCGCGGGAGTGGCACTCGTGACCCTCGCCAATGGGGTGCTGCTCCCGGCCATCATGGCGACGCGGCCGTTCGTGTGGGAACGGCTCTTTGGCGTCAAGCCGGCGTGGTACCTCGGTACGTTGTTCGCCTTCGGCCTGGCGGCCGTGGCGCACCAGTACTTCACGCTGCGCGAGTGGCGCACGGCAGGTTTGGTGGCCTTCGCGCTCGTGGCGGCCGTCGCGTCGCCGCGTTTCCTGGCGAGAGATGCAGGTCCGGTCGCGGTTCCGCTGAACCGGGCTGTCGTAAGTCCGGACGCGGTGTCGCTGTCGGCGGCGCCCGGATCGCTCCCGGCCCCCGCGCCCGCCGTGTCGGGAAGCCCGACGAGCGGGCGCACGGTCGAGTACTTCGCGGCCTTGGTCGCCGACGGCCTCGCGGACGGCGTGTTCGTCCGGCCCCTTCGCATTGACGGCCGGCTCACGGCGGATGGCGGCTCGGTCTCCTTCTCCACGCGGCCCGGGTTCGTCCTGATTGGGGCCCCCGGCGCCGACGCGTGGCAGTTGAGCCTGCAGGCTGCGCTGGGGGAAGTGCCCCTCTTGGCGGCTCCGCAGACCAGCGCCCCGGCCGAGCCTCACCGCATGGGCCTCGCGCAAATCAGGCATGACGACGCGCGTCGCCTCGTTGCGTCGCGTCAGACGTTGATGGCGGACGTCGAGTTGGCAGCAGGACGATGCCGCGTGGCTGCGACCGCGCCGCTTCGCCCCGGGTCGCGGTTGTTGGTACGCGGAAAGTCGATGGAGATTCTGTCGGTCACACCGGGCGCGGGCGGCGTCGCCGAACTCCACATCACCTCAATCCAGGGCCCACCTGACGTTCGCTTCTTCCAGACGGCGCTCTGCCTGCGGAATCGTGACAGGCGGCAGGCCGCCCGCGTGTACTACGTCAGCTACCGCCGAGGATTCACCGGTGCGCTGGGCATGCTTGGCGTCAGGCCGGAACACGCCACGATGACACTGAAGCTGCCATCGGACGGGCGGCCGCTCACTGCCGAGTGGCTGGCGACCGGCCCCGGGCTCGAGGCCGACTGGCTCGCCGGCGCTGAACTCGTCTATCTGGATGTCGAGGACCTCGGCACGTTCACCCGGCCGCTGCGGATGGAGTTCACGATTCCTGGGGACGTGAAGCAGCCATGACGCGAGTCTGGATCCGTGGCCTAGGTAGGATGTCGATCTCGGGCCCGAGCATGGCCTGAAGCACGAGTCGAGTATCCACTGCGATGCGCTGGTCAGCATTCAGAAGGCGCTGCTCACCGACTTCATCGGGTCTCTCGGCGCGGGGCGCCTGCGAGCGTTGGACCAGGCGCTGGGCGTCGCGCTCGGCCTCGCCTGAGGATCGACCAGTCGCCAACCGTGCAGAATCTGCGTTCCGGAATGGGCGCGACGGGGTATGATGCGCGGCACCGTTCTCGCCCCGGCCGGAGCTGTCTGATGCGACGAGTGATCAAGTACGCCGTCGGCCTCGCCGTGGTCGCCGCGCTGGGCTACGGCGGTTGGGCAAAGTTCTGGCCCAAACGGCCCGCCTCGCGGGAGCGGACCTTCCAGGCCGAGCTCACGACCATGGAGGACGTGCTCGTCGTCGCGGGTCTGGTGAAGCCAGCCGTCACCATCGACCTGCGCGCCGAGGCCTCGGGCATCGTCGAGTTCGTCGGGGTGAAGGAAGGCGACCGGGTCGTCACAGGGCAGGAGCTCGTCCGGCTCGACTCGAAGCTCGCGCAGTCCTCGCTGGACAGGGCGCAAGCCAATCTTCGCCAGGCCGAACTCCAGGACGCCGCGACGAGGCTCGACCTGGATGAAGACTCCCTCGAGATGAAGCGGAAGGCGCTGGAGCGCGCGCAGTCGCTGCACGAGCGGGGGCTCATCCCCAGGGAACAACTCGAGCAGCGCGATCTCGAGTGGAAGGCCGCCGTCCGGACCCTCGAGCGCGCCAAGCGCAACGTCGAGAGCAGCCAGGCGCGCATCGCCCAGGCGCGGGCCGAGGTCGATCAGGCGCGGACCCAGCTCCTGCACACGACGGTGCGCGCTCCCTTCGACGCGTTCGTGCTGCGCCGCCTCGTCGAAGTCGGCAGTGGCGTTGCCGGAGTCAGCCAGTCCACCACCGGGGGCAGCATCCTCATGACCCTCGGGGACGCGCAGAAGTCGGCGCTGTACGCCAAGGCCACGGCCGCCGACGCGAAGCGCCTGCGACCGGGCCTGGCCGCCCGCGTGCGCCTCGATTCGGACGCGGCCGAGGTGCTGCCGGCCACCGTGCAGTCGGTATCGATGGCCGGCGACATCGATCAGTCCACGCGGCTCACCACCTTCCCCATCGTCGTGGCACTCGCGTCCCAGCCGCCGGGAGGGTGGGTGAACGTCCCGGCCCAGGCCGACATCATCCTCAGCGCCAGGGCACGGTCGGTGTCGGTGCCGGAAGGCTGCGTCCGCTCCGACCCGGCCGGCCGCTCGTATGTGACCGTCCGGACGCAGATGGGCAACCGGACGCGGGTCGTGGAGATCGGCGTCATCCAGAAAGACCGCATCCAGATCCGGAGCGGTCTCGAAGCCGGCCAGACCATCGTGTGCCGGGCATCATGATCGCTCGCATCACCTCGCTGCTCCGGGCCGACGCTGTCGTCATCGCCAACGTCCTGGGCGAGTCGCTTGCGAGCCTGCAGGGCCGCCGCATGCAGGCGGCGCTTTCCGCCTTCGGCATCGCCACCGGCATCACCGCCGTCGTCCTCCTGGTGTCGATCGTGGCCGGTGTACACCGGTTCCCACTGGAGACCCTCGGCAACATCGGCGGCAACCTCATCCAGATCAACACCACGCCCATGCGGACGACGCACGATCCGCGGGGCTTCGACCTCACGCTGCGCACCGCCGATCTCGATGCGTTGCTCGCAGACAGTGAGTACTACGACGGCGGCGTGGCCGAGAACGGAGCGAATCTGCCTGTCCGGACGCTGCGCCGGAGCACCCGCAGCAGTTCGGTTCGGGGGCTCACCAGAGGAGGATTCGACGTCCTCGGCCTTCGGACCGCGCAGGGACGCCTGTTCCTGGGGGCCGAGTACGAGAACGGGTCACGCGTGGCCGTTGTGGGTGCCGACGTCGCACAGGAGCTGTTCGTCCAGGAGTCGCCGGTCGGGCAGACCATGGTCATTGGCGACTGGCCGTTCCAGATCGTGGGCGTCCTCGACTGGGTGGGCGATCTCCCCGCCTTCCCCGACAGGGGGATCTATGTCCCGTTCAAGGCAGCGGCCGAGGCGTTCCGCCCGAACGATCATGCCAGTTCGATCCGGCTTCGGTTGCGGGCACCGGATCTCGCCGATGCCGCCGTGGCCGAGACCCAGAGGATCCTGGACCTTCAACGCCGCCGGCGCGGCGAGACGAGCGGCGAGTTCCAGGTGACCAGCACGATCGACCGTCTTGGCGAGCTGACGCTCGTCCTGACGACGATCAAACTCGTCGTCGGCCTCGTGGGCGGCATCGGGCTGTTCGTGGGGGCCGTGGGCATCGCCAATGTGCTCCTCGTGTCGGTGCGCGAGCGGCGCGTGGAGATCGGCGTTCGCCGGGCCGTCGGCGCGACGCGGCGCGCGATCTTCGCGGGATTCCTCGTCGAGGCCCTCGCCATGACACTCTCGGGCGGCGTGGTCGGGATCCTCGCGGCCTGGGCGCTCGCGCAGATCGCGGTGTTCATTCCGCGGATCCCCGCCGGCGCGCGCCCGCACATCTCCTTCGAAACGGGTGCCACGGCTGTCGTGCTACTGACCATCGTGGGATTGCTCGCCGGCGTCGGTCCGGCCCGCCGCGCTGCGGCCGTGTTCCCCGCCGAAGCCCTGCGCGCGGAGTGACTGCCCCGGTCCCTGCCGGTTGATGTGCAAGTCGTCGACGCCATCCGCCGTGGGTCCCAGCTTGACGCGAGGGTTGGACGGACCGGCCAGTCGCGCAGGCCCAAGTCGCCGAGCTTGGAGCACTGCTGGAGGAAGTACTCGCGCATCCACAGCTCCAGTGAGGGCAGCTCAAGCTCGAGCCGCAGGCGCGGCCGGCCCACTTCACGCCCATGGCCACGCAGCAGGAACGCCAGCTGCATGCGGGCGCGCTGCCGGGCTATCTCCGTGCCCTGTCCGGTGACAGGTCTCTGATGCGGATGTTGCGGAAGCGGGCCACGGAGTCGTGGCTCAGCCAGCCGATGTGCCCCGATGCGCGTTCCAGGCCCGGATGCGGGCGGTGATCCAGCGTCCCGTTGCGCGTCGCCTCGGCAAGGTCACCGTCGACGATCACCGCGCCATTCAGCGTGACGCGGATGCGCGTACCTCGCACCAGGATCTCCTGGCTGTTCCACTCGCCGGCCGGCCGCAGGGACCCCCGCTTCGCCGGGATGATGCCGTAGACCGACCCGTGGTACTGATACGGCTGCAGCGCCGCATACCGTGGCGCGTCGTCGTCGAGCACCTGGATCTCCATACCGACGTATGCGGCATCACCCTCGCGCGGCGCTCGGATGCCGACGCCGCTGTTCGCCCCTGGCGTCAACTGGAACTCGAAGCGGAACTGGAAGTCCGCGTACTCCCGCGCCGTGTATAGATTCGACCGGTCGCCCGCCTTGGGGTCGAACGCGATGGCGCCGTCCGCGACCGTGTACCCGGTCGTGTTGCCGACCCACCCGTCGAGATCGCGGCCGTTGAACAGGGCGACGAACCCTTCTGCGCGTTCCTCTTCGGTCAGGTTGTAGCCCTCAGGACCGAGCTCGCGCACGTAAATGTCGCGGAACGCCAGGTCCGTTCCGTGGGCCTGCAGTTCGATGGCGCCGCGCGGGAAGATCGGCTGTTTCCGATCCCAGTAGTTCTCCATCGTGACTCGATCGGCGACGAGAACGCCGTTCAGGAAGACCGTCACCTTGTCGCCGACCATCGTGATACGGAAGGTGTTCCACTCGCCCACGGGATTGTCGGCGAAGACCAGCGGCTTGCTCGGGTTCCTCTGGTTGTTGTAGAGGCCGCCCGAGCCGACCTGCGCGCCCACGTCCGTGCGGGCCGGATCCCAGATCTGGACCTGCGGCGTCCCGCGCAGGTAGATGCCGCTGTCGCCGCCCTTCGTGATGCGCCAGTCCACGATCATCTCGAAGTCGCCGTACTCCTTGACCGTACAGAGATTGTCGCCTGCGCCGTTGAAGACAATGGAGCCGTCGCGTACGCTCCAGTTCGCCCGCATCCTCTCGTCGGCCGCCGTCTGTTTCGCCGCAAGTTCCTCCGGCGTGAGCCTGGCCCGCGCGATCGAGTTCTCCACCAGCCCCTGCCACCCAGTCACATCGACTCCGTTGAACAACGGGACGAACCCTTCGCCGGCGGGCATCGCGGCCAGGTACTCCCGGACTCTCTCCTGGTCTGCGTCTCGCTGCGGTCCCGTGAGGAGCGGCAGAGCCTTGCTCAGGCCATCCCGCACGATCGTGCCCGTCAGGCCATCGCCAGCGCCGGCCGACGTCGGCAGTGCGATGCGCATCAGCGCTCCCGCCGCCTCGCCCGCCACCTCCCCATCGTCCAGGAACGAGGCGACGAGCAGGAAGCTCTTGAACGTCCTGATCCGTTCCAGTGCGCGGATGAGGATGCGGCGATCGCCAACGGTCGACGAGAGCACGAGGATCTGCCGGAGCCTCAGCAGCTTCTGATCGGCCGGGAGCGACGACGTCGAGATCTGGCGGACGTAGGCCGAGAACGCCTGGTTGCGGTACGTCTCGTGCCCGCTCGCGAAGAGGCTGAGGAGCCGGCCCGTCGCTTCGGTCCCCGGCCACCGTGTCAGCGCGCGGAACGCCGCGGCCCTCACGTCGTCGGCCGCCGAGTCGAGTTGCCCGGCCGTTGTGGCGAGTGCGTCGGTTCCGCCGATCTGGGGCATCGCCTCGAGGATCCGTTCAGGGTGGGCGGATGTGGCCAGCGCCTGCGCCAGCAGCCGGACCCTCGCCGTCCCGGGCGCGCTCTGGCTGACGGCCTCCACGATGGCCTTCTGCACCAGGGGCACGAGCTCGTCATCGGCGCTGTCGAGCAACCCAAGAAGGACCGGTACGTCCGCCGCCCGGGCCACGCCTGCGAGCGCGCCGAATGCGGCGGCTCGGATCGCGGGATCGCGGTCGGAGGTGAGTGGCAGGATCCGGTCGGCAAACCGCTTCCCGTTCCTCGCACCGACAACCCCTATCGCCGCGACTTTCGTCGCAGGCGGCAACTCGTCGAGCATCTCGACCAGCGGGCCGAGGTGCGGCTCGTCGACGATCCAGAGCAACACGTCCGCGATCTTCAAGGCCGCCTCATCTGGCGCCGTCCTCAGCCGGGCGAGGAGATCCGGCGCAGCCTCGGCCTCCTCTATGCAAGCCAGAGCGTTTGCAGCGGCCACCATCACCTCGGGTTCGCGCGCGGCCAGTGACGCGCGGAGGAAGGGAAGCGCCCGGCGATCCCCTTGGCGCCCCAGCATCGCAATGATCTCGGCGCGGCGTTCCGGGTTGACCGAGCGTGCTTTGGCAATCCAGCGCTGCAACGCCGCGACACCAGCGAGCGGTTCGGCGGCCTGCAACGCAGCCTGCCGGAAGGCGCGATCCGCGTGGTCGACTGCCTTGAGGAGATCCGGCAGTGCGTCCGTGCCGCGGGTCTCGACGAGGATGACAAGGGCCGCGGCGCGCGTGGGGAGCCGTCCGGCGCGGTCGGTCTTCTTCATCACCTGCCGACAGAGCCGCTCGGCGGTCTTCGGGTCGCGCTCGGCGAGGTTCTGCGCGTAATCGAGCAGCGCGGCAGTCGCGTTGGCCGGGTCGTAGCCAAACCCGGCGCGCTCGGCCGCATCGAAGAGGGTCTTCTCGGACCTCGGGTTGGCAAGTCGCGCGAGCGCCATCAGAGCGGCACGCCGCATGGATGGATTCGGGTCCTTCGCGAATGCCTGCAGGCGTTCGTAGGCCTGCCCGACCTTCAACTCGCCAATCCCCTTGACGATGGTGACCCGGCCTGGCCCCGTTGCGGAACCCAGGGCGGCGACCAAAGCCGCGCCCGCAGATTCGCTTCTCACGGCGAGCATCAGCTGCGTGGCCGGCTCGACCAACGCAGGGTCCATGAGCAACGGCGCTGCCGCCTCCACGGCCGCCTCACGCCCCACGATCTGGAGCTGGCTCAGCAGGAACGTCCGCACTTCGGCCGCAGTCGATGAAGCGAGGGCAACGATAAGGGCGCGCTCCGCAATCGCACGCCCGTGCTCGCCGCCGAACTGGCTCGCGTAGACCGCCATGGCGTTCAGCGCGAAGCGGGCCGAGGTGTCGCGGCCCGCCCCGTCGGGCACGAGCTGGCGGGTGATCTCCGCAAGACCCGGCTCGCCCAGGGCCAGCATCTGCCCCGCGAGACGATCGCGTGAGCCCGGGCTCGTCGCCGGGAACTGCGCGAGAATCCCGGCCGCCGACGCCGTGGTCTGGCCGCTTTCCTGTGCGGCGGACGACGCCCCGGCGCCCATGACGCCGAGGACGAGGAGGATGGCGACTGGCGTGGGTGTCCTGAACATGATGGGCGCCTCCTCGCTACAGGACCCAGGGAGCTCGCATTGGCTGATCGATCAGCAGGTTGGCGGCCTCGTCATCGCGGAAGCGCTGCCGCTCCGGATCGTAGTGGAGCGTCCGGCCCAGACGCACGGCGATGACGCCGAGATTCACGAGGGTGGCGGAGCGGTGTGCGTTCGCTTCGTTCAATGGAAACTTCCGGCGCGTGCGGACCGAGTCGGAGAAGGTGAGGATCTGGGGCTCCGGATCCGGGAGCGTGGCAAGGAGGTCACGCAGGCGCGGGATGTCCGATCGGAGGCCGCGGTCGATCCGCCCGTACGGACCCGCGATGTAGGCCGCGTCCTTGTCGCGGTTCTCGCCGTCCAGGATGATTCGGCAGCCGTCGGCATAGGTGAACTCGATGCGCCGCCACGACCCAGCGGCGTCGTAGTGCTGTTGCGGCGCGTCGACGTCGATCCGGATTGGGCTCGTGTCGTCCTTCTCGAGCAGGTACTGCACGGGATCGAGGTAATGCTGGCCCATGTCCCCCAGCCCGCCACCGTCATAGTCCCAGTAGCCGCGGAAGTTCGCGTGGACACGCTCGACGGCGTAGGGCTTGTACGGCGCCGGTCCCAGCCACATGTCGTAGTCGAGTTCGGGGGGAACCGGCTGCGGCGTCAGATCCGTGCGCCCGCTCCAGTAGAACTTCCAGTCGTACCCCGTGATGCCGCTGACCGTCACCGTGAGCGGCCAGCCGAGCACGCGGTTCTGAACGATCTTCTTCAGCGGCCGGACGTCGGTGCCCATGCCGTAGAAGGTGTCCCTGAAGCGGAACCAGGTGTTGACTCTGAACATCCGGCCGTACCGATTCACCTCGTCGACGACGCGGATGCCTTCGCCGATGGTCCGCGTCATCGGCTTCTCGCACCAGATGTCCTTGCCGGAGCGGGCAGCTTCGACCGCCATCAGGCCGTGCCAGTGGGGCGGCGTGGCGATATGCACGACGTCGACATCCGGGCGTTGCAGCACGTCGCGGTAGTCGGCGTAGCCCTCGACGTCCGGGCCGGCCATGGCCAGCACCTCACTGAGGTGGTTGCGGTCGACGTCGCACACGGCGAGCAGCCGTGTCCCCTCGTAGCGGATGTGGGCGCGGCCCATGCCGCCCACACCGATGATGGCCTTGGTGAGCTGGTCGCTCGGCGCCGTGAAGCCCTGTCCGCCGAGCACGTGCCGCGGCACGATCATGAAGCCGGCCGTGGCCGCCGCCGTCTGCGCCAGGAACCGCCGCCTGCTGGTGGTGTTCATCGGGGCGGATTGTAGCACCCCCGCTTGAGAGCGGGAGTGATCCCGGAGTGATCCCGGACTACTCCCGCTCCAGAGCGGGAGTGTTCCCGGGCTACTCTCGGCGTTTGCGCGTGAGGTGTACGGTGGGCATGAGCATCAACGCCAGTCCGACATATGATTGACGATCGTGACGGCGTTTTGCGTCCGGCGTACTCGTTCTCACGGGAGGTTTGCGATCATGCGCTTCGCCCGATTCGTGATGTCGGTCCTGCTCGTCGTCTTCCTCGGCTCCGTTGTCGTCGCGACCGACCCCAGCACGCGCGACACGCGCCTGCTGGCCCAGCCCGCGACCAGTGGCACCCACGTCGCATTCGCCTACGCCGACGACCTCTGGATCGCGAAGATCGACGGCACCGATGTCCGCCGCCTGACCACCGACGACGGGGTCGAGACGAGCCCGGCGTTCTCGCCGGACGGCACGATGCTGGCGTTCTCCGGCCAGTACGACGGCAACACCGATGTCTTCATCGTACCGGTCGGCGGTGGGGCCCCGAGGCGCCTCACCTGGCATCCCGGTGCCGATCTGGTACAGGGCTTCACCGTCGACGGCACGCGTGTGCTCTTCACGTCCGGCCGCGCGGCCTTCACCGGCGGGCACCAGCAGCTCTACGCCGTTCCCGTCGACGGCGGCCTCGAAGAGCGGCTGCCCATCCCCTACGCCAACCAAGCCAGCTACTCGCCGGACGGCCGGCAGATCGCGTATGTTCCCCTCCCGCCGGCGTTCGCGCAGTGGAAGCAGTACCGGGGCGGGCGCGTGTCTCGGCTCTGGCTGTACGACATCGCCGACCACCGTATCGAGAAGATCCCGCAGCCGGCCGATCGTTCGAATGACGTCGATCCGATGTGGATCGGCCGTGCGGTGTACTTCCGGTCGGACCGTGACGGCGAGTTCAACCTCTACGCTTACGACACCTCGTCGAAGCAGGTGCGCCGCATCACCCGGCACGACGACTTCCCGGTCATGAAGGCGTCGGCCGGCGGCGGGAAGATCGTCTACGAGCAAGGCGGCTGGCTGCACCTGCTCGACCCGGCGGGCGGCAGTGCGAAGCGGCTCATCATCCCGGTGGCGGCCGACCTGCGCGAGACGCGGGCGCGCTTCGTGAAGGGGGCCAGCTACATCCGCAACGCGGCACTCTCGCCGTCCGGTGCCCGCGCCGTGTTCGAGTACCGGGGCGAGATTGTCACCCTGCCAGCCGAGAAGGGCGACGCGCGCAATCTGACGAACAGCATGGCCGCGCACGAGCGCTCGCCCCAGTGGTCGCCCGACGGTACCCGAATCGCCTACGTGTCGGACGCGTCGGGGGAGTACGAGCTGCACGTCGCGCCACAGGACGGCAAGGGCGACGTGAGGAAGTACCGCCTGGGCGGAGCCGGGTTCTATTCGCGGCTCCGCTGGTCGCCAGACAGCCAGAAGATCGCCTTCGTCGACAACTCGCAGTCCGCCTTCTGGCTGGACCTCGCGACAGGAGCCGTCAAGAAGGTCGGGGGCAACCGCGTCTACAACCCTGACAGTCCGCTCAGTCTCGACTGGTCGCCCGACTCGAAGTGGATCGGGTACGTGGTCAACACGCAACCGCTCGTCACGACGGTGTTCGCCTACTCGCTCGACGGTGACAGGTCGTTCCCGGTCACGGACGGCCTGAGCGAAGTGACCGAGCCCGCGTTCGACAAGGGCGGGAAGTACCTCTACCTGTTCGGCTCGACCAATGCAGGTCCCGTGCAGGACTGGTTCGCCCAGTCGAACGCGGACATGCGCCGCACGCGCAACCTCTATCTGATCGTCCTGCGGAAGGGTCTGCCCTCGCCGCTCGCAAAGGAGAGCGACGAGGAGAAGCCCAAGAAGCCCGAGGCCGCTCCTGACAAGCCCGACCAGGCGGCCGAGAAGAAGGCGGGGCCCGAGAAGAAGGAGCCCTTTTCAATCGACTTCGATGACATCCAGAACCGGATCCTCGCCTTGCCGGTTCCGGCTGGTGAGCTGTCGAGCCTGCAGGTGGGCGACACCGGCCATCTCTACTACCTCCAGCGGCAGGGGAACGACGCCTCGCTCCATCACTTCGACCTCTCGAAGCGCAAGGACGACACGCCGCTGGCGTCCGTGGACGCCTACACGCTGTCGGCCGACGCGAAGAAGATTCTCTACGTGAAGGCCTCGGCGTGGTTCATCACGGCGATGGGTCCCAAGATCGCCCCGGGCGAGGGCCGGATCGCCGCCGCCGACGTCGAGGTGCGCATCGATCCCCGGGCCGAGTGGACGCAGATCTTCAACGAGGCCTGGCGGATCAACCGCGACTACTTCTACGCGCCGAACATGCACGGCATCGACTGGACGGCGATGCGCGCGAAGTACGCCACATTCCTGCCCGACCTCGCCACGCGAAACGACCTGAACCGCGTCGTTTCGTGGATGTGCAGCGAACTGGCCGTCGGCCACCATCGGGGCGGCGGGGGCGACCGGCTCGAACAAGCGAAAAGCGTGCCCGGCGGCCTGCTCGGCGCCGACTACGAAGTGGCGAATGGCCGCTACCGCTTCAAGAAGGTGCTCGGCGGCCTCAACTGGACGCCGGAGTTGCGCGCGCCACTCACCGAGCCCGGCGTCGACGTGGAGGCGGGCGAGTACCTCCTCGCCGTGAACGGCCGCGACGTGCGGCCGCCGGCCAACCTCTACAGCTTCTTCGAGAACACGTCCGGGAAGATCGTCGAGCTGACGGTCGGAGCCAGCCCTGACGGCGCCTCATCGCGCACGGTGCAGGTGGTGCCCGTCGCGTCGGAGAGCGCGCTGCGCAACCGCGACTGGGTCGAGGGCAACCTCCGAAGAGTGGACCAGGCGACGGACGGCCGCGTGGCCTACGTCTACGTGCCGAACACCGCCGCAGCGGGCCACACGTACTTCAAGCGATACTTCTTTCCCCAGGCCCACAAGGACGCCGTGATTGTCGACGAGCGGTTCAACGGAGGCGGCTCGGTGGCCGACTACTACATCGACATCCTCCGGCGGCCCTTCATCAGCAACTGGGCGATGCGCTACGGCGACGATCTGAAGACGCCGATGGCCTCGATCCAGGGGCCGAAGGTGATGATCATCGACGAGATGGCCGGTTCCGGCGGAGACCTGCTGCCGTGGATGTTCCGGAAGTTCAAGCTCGGGCCGCTCGTGGGCCAGCGGACGTGGGGCGGGCTGGTCGGTGTCCTGGGCTTCCCGGTGCTGATGGACGGCGGATCCATTACGGCCCCGAACCTGGCGATCTGGACCCCTGAGGAAGGCTGGGTCGTTGAGAACGAGGGTGTGCCGCCGGACATCGAGGTCGAGCAGACACCGGCCGACGTCGTCGCGGGTCGCGACCCTCAACTCGAGAAGGCCATCGAGGTGGCGCTGGCCGAGCTGAAGAAGGCGCCGCCGGCGTCGGCGACGCGGCCGGCCTACCCGGTCAGGGGGAAGACGCTTCGAGGCACGATCAGGAAGTAGGACTGGGTGCTACACTCTGGCCCGACAAGGAGATTCTCCCATGCGCGTTCGTCAGACCTTCTGCGTTCTGGCTCTGTCGATGCTCGTCGCAGCTCGGCCCGTCGCCGCCCAGCGGGCGATGACCATTGTCGACCTTCTGAACCTGGCGAACGTCGGCGATCCTCAGGTGTCGCCTGACGGCCGCCAGTTGCTGTACACGCAGTCCGAGACGGACTGGAAGAACAACCGGCGGGTCACACACGTCTGGCGGGTCGACCGGGACGGCACGGGCGCGATCCAACTGACGCGTGGCGAGCGGGGCGAGTCGGGGGCGCGGTGGTCGCCAGACGGCAGGACCATTGCCGTCGTCGCGCGCCGCGGCGATGACGAGGCAAGCCAGATCTACCTCATCAGCAACCAGGGCGGCGAGGCCCGGCGGCTCACATCGCACGAGACCGCCGTCCGCAACCTCTCATGGTCGCCCGACGGCTCGGCCATCTACTTCCTGGCCGCCGATCCGAAGCCGAAGGAGCAGCAGCAGAAGGAGAAGGCCAAGGACGATGTGTATGCGTTCGACGAGGACTTCCAGCAGCAGCACCTGTGGAAGGCCCTCGTGACCACCGGCGCAGCCGAGCGTGTCACCAGCGGCGATTTCACGGTGTCGAGCTACCGTCTGTCGCGGGACGGGGCGCGCATCGCACACCACCGCACGCCGAATCCCCTCTTCGGCGACGCTGAGCGCGGCGAGGTCTGGATCATGGATACGAGCGGTGCGAACGCGCTGCAGCTCACGCGCAACACCGTGCCCGAGAGCGGCGCCACGCTGTCGCCCGACAATTCGACCGTGCTCTTCCTCTCGGGCTCGAACGCCACGTTCGAGACCTACTACAACGCGAACGTCTTCGTCGTGCCCGCCGCGGGCGGCCCTGCGCGCGATCTGACGTCGGCGGTCGGCGACGAGGTCACGTCCGCAGACTGGTCCAAGGATGGCCGCGCCATCTACTACGTGGCAAACATGGGCGTCCACACTCAGCTGTTCGAGATGCCGGCCGAGGGCGGCTCACGGCGGCAGTTGACTGATGGCCAGCACACGCTCGGGCACTGGTCCTTCGCACACAGCCCTGGGGTCCATGTGTTCGGCCTCGACGGGCCCTCCAACGCGGGCGACATCTGGATGATGGCTCCGGGCGGCAAGCCGGAACAGGCGACGCACGTCTTCGACCACCTGGCGAAGGACTTCAAGCTGCCTCGCCAGGAGCGGATCTCCTGGAAGGGCGCGGACGGCGTCACCGTGGAGGGCCTCGTGTACTACCCGCTGGACTACGCGCCCGGCCGGCGCTGTCCCCTTGTCGTCCAGACGCACGGCGGCCCGCAGGCGTCCGACAAGTTCGAGTTCGGCCGGTGGAGCGACTTCGTGCAGGTGCTGGCGGGTATGGGCTACATGGTGTTCAAACCCAACTACCGGGGAAGCACCGGGTACGGCGACGAGGTCCTGCGCGATATGGTGCGGCACTACTTCCAGAACGCGCATCTCGATGTAATGACGGGCGTCGATCACCTCATCTCTCTCGGTCTCGCCGATCCCGACCGCATGGCCAAGATGGGCTGGAGCGGCGGCGGCCACATGACCAACAAGATCATCACCTTCACTGGTCGGTTCAAGGCCGCTGCCTCGGGAGCCGGAGCCGCCAACTGGATCTCGATGTACGGTCAGAGTGACGTGCGCACGTACCGCACACCGTGGTTCGGTGGCACGCCCTGGCAGAAGGACGCGCCCATCGACGTCTATTGGGAGCACTCCCCGCTGAAGTACGCCGCCAACGTCACGACTCCCACGATCTTCCTCGTGGGCGAGCAGGACGTGCGCGTGCCCATGGCGCAGTCCGTCGAGATGTTCCGCGCGCTGCGCAGCAACGGCGTGCCGACCCGCCTGTATGTGGCGCCGCGAGAGCCGCACGGCTGGCAGGAGCTGCGCCACGAGCTCTTCCAGGTGAACGTGCATCTCGACTGGTTCGAGCGGCACGTCATGGACCGCGCCTACACGTGGGAGGTCGCGCCCGGGGAGAAGACCGAAGTGTCGAAGTCGGCGGGTGGACCCGGGCTCTGACTTCACCTCACTCGAGTCCGGGAAGAAGATCGTGCCGCCGACGGCCACCGGCGAGGCCGAGAAGCCGAGACGAGGGGCAGAAGCCGGCGCTCAGTCTCGGCAGCCCGCTGTTCAGTCGAGGTCGGCGAAGATGGTGTCCATCTCTTCGGGCGGCACGTCGAAGACGGTGTTCTTGGGGGGAAGCGATTCGCGCGTGAACCACTCGGGCAGCCGGTCGTGTGCCTTCGTGAAGCCGGCCAGCCGGTTGTACTCGCGCTCCAGGCGGATGGTCTCCTTCCCAATCACCTGCAGCGCATCGTCGCCGAGCGACCAGCCGTAGCGGCTGTTCAGCAGGTCACGCACGACCCCTGGTGCCGAACCGTAGCCGAACCCGGCCATGATGCAGACGCCGAGCGAATCGTAGCCGGCAATGTTGATCTGCGCGGCTCTCGAAACCTCCACCTGCCCTTTGGGATCGAGGTGATCGATCTTCGCTCGCAGCGTCAGACCGGAGGTGTGGTCGCCGCCCTGGGTCGAGGTGGCGAAGGTCACTCCCGTCCCCTTGATGGCCCGGGGGTCGTAGGCGGACATGGCCATGCCCTTCGACGCGGGCACTCGCTCGACACCGAAGACCTTCCCGGCGATGACGGATCCCGCCCCAAGGATTCGTCCGAGGGGCGTTCCCTTCCGGATCTCCCCGAGCAGCTCCATCGCCCGGCCGACATCGCCCCACGTCATGAGGCCGGCCTCGCAGGCCACGCCGATGGCCGCGCCGACCTCGATGGTGTCGAGGCCCATGTCGTTGATCTCCCAGTTCAGGCGGGCAATGTCGTCGAGGCTGGCGATCTCGAGATTGGGGCCGAGCAGCCCGATCGTCTCGTACTCGAGTGGCGAGACGATGGCTCTGCCGTCCTCGCCGGCGAAGATGTTCGAGCATCGAATCGTGCACCCGGCCATGCAGGCGTGCGACGTGTCGGAGTCGCCCTTCCGCGCCAGGAGCAGCTCGCGCATGTGTTCGCCACTCACTGCCTCTGCACGCTCCCAGCTCCCCGACGAGAAGTTCCTCGTGGGCAGCGCGCCGAGGGCATCACACATCAGGACGTTGGCCGCGGTGCCGTAGTCCCGGTACGTGTGAGACTGCGGGTGCGCCAGCACGGACTGAGTGTAGGCTCTCTGCGCCCGCTTGAACGCCTCGGGATCGACGATGGGAGGCTTCTGCCCGCCCGCATCGTCGAAGACGATCGCCTTCAGCCCTTTCGATCCCATGACGGCCCCGAGGCCGCCTCGGGCGTTGATGCGGGCCGGCACGCGCTCCTTGTCCAGGTTCTGGATCCCAGCAGTGGCCAGCCGCTGCTCGCCCCCCGTGCCGATCATCGCGATGGCGACCTTCTTGCCGTGGCGCTCCAGGAGCGTGGCAGCCACTTCGTGCACACCCCTGCCGGCCAGGTCGTCCGCCTTGAACCAGCGTGCACCGTCGAGGCTCAGGTGCAGCACCCAGTAGCCGGGCTCCGCCGGCACGCCCTCGACGATAAGCGCCTTGACCCCCATGGTGGTCAGGCGCATGCCCGTGCTGCCGCCGCAGTTGCTCTCGCGGAAGCCGCCGGTCAGCGGCGACTTCCCACCGACCGAGAGCCGATCGCTGGCGCTCAGCATGTGGCCGACGAGCAGGCCCGGACCCCAGACGAGCTTGGAGCGCGGGCCGAGAGGCTCGCACGACGGATCGGTCTCATCCAGGAGGATGCGCGCGACGAGACCCCGCCCACCCAGGCTCAGCCATGGCTCGGGCACAGGTTCTCTCGTCAGGGTCTGAGTTCCGACGTTGACTCGCCACACTCTCAGATCGTACCCGGAGGCCATTCAGCGTCCCCTACCCCTCCCCAGCGACGCGATCGCGGCGTCGAGGAAGCTGCGGTCGATGTACTTCTCCGGTGGCGGCGGCATGCCATGCCACTGTCCCTCGATCTCCGCCCGCAGCTTCAGGACGTTGGCGAAACCGGCGACATCGATCTCGGCGTCCGGGAAGAGGCCGCCTGGCGACCGTACGGCCAGGGCATAGGTCGCGGCGGCCACCTCCGGCTCGAGTTTCAACCGCGCCGTGAGCACATCCAGGGCAGCGGTCTTGTTCCCAGGCGCCAGGAACCACCTGAGCGCCTCGACGTACGCGGCCAGGTAGCGCACCAGCGTCTCCCGGTTCTCCTGCGCCCATGACCGGCGCACGAATCCGGACATCCCCTGGTAGGCGCCGATGAGATCGGACGCGGACCCGAGGCTCCGCAGCCCGGCCCGCGCGGCCTGGATCGAGAACGGCGGATTCAGCATCGATGCCGTGAGCTGGCTGTTCTTGAGCATGGCCTGGAGGCGTTGGGGCGTCCCGCCCACGACCTCGAGCGTGTAGTCCCGGCCATTCTCGAGACCGTTCAACCGCAGGATCTTCCTCCCCTGGAGGGCGTACGCGGTGTTTGGGGCGTCGACGGCCAGTGTCCTGCCCTTCAGAGCCGCAGCCGACTCGATGCCGGGCTGCACGAACAGTTCGTTCATCGAGTCGTCGATGCCCATCACGACGACGACGTCCACACCAGCCGTCTCGGCCATCGCGACGGCGTTGTCGGCCGCCGCGTGGGCGATCTCGTAGGTGCCATCGGCCAGACCCTGGCGGAGCACCGTCGAGTTCGGCGTGAACTCCGTGACGACACCGACGCCGTGTCTGGCGAAGATCCCCTGCGCCTCGGCGACGAGCAGCGGCACCGTCGACACGCCGCCGAAGGAGACGACCCGAACGGCGGGCGCGACGGCCGGCGTCTGGACCGGTCCGGTGGCAGCCGCGACCGCGGCGATGCTGGCCGGCACGGCCAGCACGGCCACGCGGCGCACGACCTTCTTCACGACGAGACGCATGATATGGCTCCTCTCGCGCCGAACGCCCCAAGCCGACCCCGGCGGTGCGGCTACTCGGCGGCCGCGGCCGGCTCCGGCAGCCCCTTGCCGTCAAAGGCCTTGTGCAGCTGCTCCAAGTCCAGCGCCTTGTCCCACCAGGCCACCACGATCGTGACCAGTCCGTTGCAGATCATGTTGGTCGTTCCGCGCGCCATCGACATGAAGCGCTCGATGCCAAGCAGCAGGGCCATGCCGGCGACGGGCAGCGTGCCGGTCGAGGCGAGCGTGGCGGCCAGCACGACGAACGCCGACCCCGAGACACCTGCGGCCCCCTTCGAGGTGAGGAGCAGCACCATGAAGAACGTCATGATGACGCCCCAGCTCAGGTCGATGTTCATGGCCTGGGCAATGAACATCACCGAGATCATCTGGTAGATGGCCGACCCGTCCTGGTTGAACGAGTAGCCAGTGGGCACGACGAGCCCGACGACGCTCCCTTTGCACCCAGCCTGTTCGAGTTTCGTCATCAGCCGCGGCAGCGCCACCTCGGAGGTCGACGTGGCCAGCACGATGAGGATCTCCTCCTTGATGTACGCCAGGTACTTCGTCACGCGGAACCCGATGATCCGCGCCAGCGGAGCGAACAGCAGGAAGATGAACAGGATGCACGTGATGTAGACCGCGCCGACGACCTTCGCCATGGGCACGAGCGCCTCGATGCCGTACCTGCCGATTGAGAAGGCCATGGCTCCGAACGTGCCGATGGGCGCCAGGTTCATGATCAGCGCGAGGGCCGAGAACAGCGATTTCGAGAGCGTGTCAATCAGATTCAGGAGCGGGCGGCCCTTCTCGCCCATCCGGAGTAGCGCCAGGCCGAAGAGGACCGAGAAGAACAGGACCTGCAGGATGTAGCCGGTGGAGAATGCGCCGATGACGGTCTCCGGGATGATGTTCATGAAGAACTCGACGCTCCCAGGAGGCGCCGACCCGCCCGTCCGTGCGGTGACCGCTCCGGCGTCCAGACTCGCTGGATCCGCGTTCAGCCCGGCGCCGGGTCTGAAGACGATTCCGACGATCAGGCCGACGACCATCGCCAGCGTCGAGACGACCTCGAACAGGATGACGGCGCGGACGCCGATGCGCCCGACCTCCTTCATGTTCGACATCTTGGACAGTCCGGCGACGACCGTCACGAAGATGATCGGGGCGATGATCATCTTGATGAGCTTGATGAACGCGTCGCCGAGGGGCTTCATGGCCGCGCCCGCCTCGGGCGCGACGTGTCCCAGGACGACGCCGACACCCATCCCGATCAGGACCTGCACCCACAGTTGACGGTAGAGCGGTTTCTTCTTGCCCGGGGTTGCCGCCACGACGTCCTCCTCTCGAAACGGTTGCCTGTCAATCGCCCATGGGCGAAGCCCGTCGGCCGGGTTCACCTGTCCAGCGAAGGCACGGCGGGCGAGGCCCGGCGGCCCGAGTCACGCGCCGCCGAGTACCGGATCGGGATCCTCGATGGCGGCGGCGAGATCGGCGAGAAACGCCGCCCCGCGGGCGCCGTCCAGGGCCCGGTGGTCGCACGACAGCGTCAGGGTCAGCATGAGTCGCACTACGGCCTGGCCGTCCTTCGCCACCACGCGCTCGGTGATGCGGCCGACGGCCAGGGTCGCCGCCTGGGGCGCGTTGACGACGGCCGCGAACGCGTCGACGGCGTACATGCCCAGGTTGCTGATGGTGAACGTGCCGCCACCGATGTCCGCCGGCGACAATCGTCCGGCCCTCGCTTTCGCGACGAGTTCGTCCCTCCGCGAGGCGATCTCCGACACCGGCAGTCCGTCCGCCCCGGCAATCACCGGGACCACGAGTCCGTGCTCGACCGCCGTGGCAAGCCCGATGTTGCAGCCGTCGTGCCGGACCAGGCGTCCGGCAACCCATCTCGTGCGCACCTGCGGGTGCCGAGCGAGGGTCCGCGCGGCCAGCGCGACCAACAGGTCCGAATAGGTGACGGCCGGCCCGACTCCTGCCGGCCGACCGGCCACGAGCCGCGCGCGGGCAGAGGCAAGGGCCGTCGCATCGACATCGCGGACCAGGAAGAAGTGGGGAACCGCGGACCACGCGGCCGACATCCGCTCCGCCATGATCCGCCAGACGGTGGAGGGCTCCTCCCCGGGTGGGGCAACGGCCGCGGACGACTCGAGGTCGGCGGCGACGATGGCGCCGCCGGGACCCGAGCCCGCAACGGCGCGCACGTCGACGCCGCGTTCGGCGGCCAGGCGCCTCGCCTTGGGGGACAGCCGCGCCGCACCCGCATCGGCCTTCGGCGCCACGGGTGGAGGAACGGCCGGGCCCGCCGCGGGTCTCGTGGTGGGAGTCCGCCCGGACAGTTGCGGGCGGGACTCCTGGGGAACGGCCTCTCCTGGGGCCAGGATCCACGCGATCACCTGGCCGACGGTGATGACGTCGCCTTCCTGAGCCGTCACGCCGGAGAGGATCCCGGCCGCGTCGGCCTCGACGTCGACCACGGCCTTGTCGGTCTCGATGGACATGAGCAGATCGCCCCTCGAGACCGACTGGCCTTCACGCGCGAACCACTTGACGAGCTTTCCGGTCTCCTGCGCCATCTCGAGCGCAGGCATCACGACACTGGTGGCCATCGTCGATCTAGGCCCCCACCTGTTCGGTCCGCGCGCTCGCTTCGATCATGGCGAGGACGTCCGCGCTCGGCGGCGCTTCCAACTCGCGTGTCACCGGCAGCGGCCCCTCGACGCTGACGTAGTGGGCGCCGGCGACCATGAGCTTCTCGGCGGGGAACCGGGTGATCACCTCGTGCCCTGTCGGCGTCACGACGATCTCCTCTTCGATGCGGGCCGCGCTCCACCCGTCGGTGGACGGCCAGAACGTCTCGAGGGCGAAGACCATCCCGGGCTTGAGCTCATGCGGATGGTCGAGGGACACGAGGCGGCTGATGACCGGTTGCTCCCAGATGGCCAGGCCGACACCGTGGCCGTACTGCAGTGCGAAGGCCGCTTCCTCGTTGGCGAAGCCGAACTCCGTGGCCTTCGGCCACACGGCGGCCACTTCGGCCGTGGTTCGGCCCGGCCGGATCAGCTCGATCGCCGCATCGAGGTAGTCGCGGCAGCGCTTGTAGGCGTCGACCATCGCCCGCGACCCGAATCCGATCGAGAAGCAGCGGTAGTAGCAGGTGCGGTAGCCCATGTACGAGTGGAGGATGTCGTAGTAGACCGGATCGCCGGGACGCAGGACGCGGTCCGAGAACACGTGCGGGTGCGGGTTGCAGCGCTCGCCCGAGATGGCGTTGACGGCCTCGACGTACTCGGAACCGAGATCGTAGAGGACCTTCGACACGAGGCCGACGGCCTCGTTCTCCCGCATGCCGGGCTTCATGGCTCTATAGAGCTCGTCGTAGGCCGCGTCGACCATCATGGCCGAATGGGTCAGCAGCGAGATCTCGTCCTGGGTCTTGATCACCCGGGCCTGTGACATCACCTGCTGCCCGTCGACGACGGTGAGTCCCTCGCGCTGCAGGGCGAAGAGGACGGCAGGCTCGATGATGTCGATGCCGACGGGCTGCTTGTGCAGGTTCCGCTGTTCGAGCTCGATGCGGATCTTGCGCGCGACGTCTTCGGCCCGGCCCATCTCGGGCGAGATCGCGCCTCTGAGCATCGAGATACCCGGCCGCGACCGCTCCCCCAGCCATGGGCAGTTGAGCTGGTGGTGCCGGGCCGCCGAGCCGAAGTCCCACAGAATGGGCTCGTCACTGCGCGGCAGCAGCGTGAAGCGGTTGGCCTTGTCCTGCGCCCAGGTGCCGATGTGCGTGGCTGTGATGTACCGCACGTTGTTCATATCGAAGCAGAGGAGCGAGCCCAGCTCGGTCTTCTCCATTTCCGCCTTGGCACGCGCCAGGCGCTGCCGTCGGAGCCGGTCGAAATCGACCCGGTTCTCCCAGTCCACCGCCATCGTTCCGTACGTCTTGATTGCCATCCTGGCCTCCTGCCTCAGTTCCTGTTGAAGAACCCGCGCACCACGTCGACGATCGCCTGCTCGGTGGGCACGGTGACGTCCTCGAGCGGCGGCGAGAACGGCACCGGCACGTCCATGGCACCCAGTCGCCGGACGGGTGCGTCGAGGTGGTAGAACGCCCCTTCGGCGATGACCGCCGCGATCTCCGCGGTGATGCCGTACTGCTGGTGTCCCTCGTCGACCACGACGGCGCGGGAGGTTCGTTTGACCGATTCGATGATTGTCTCGCGATCGAGCGGCGTCGTCGTACGCGGATCGACGATCTCCGCGCTGATGCCTTCCTCCTCGAGCACGTGGGCCGCGCCAAGGGCGGTCTGGACCATGCTGCTCGTCGCGACAATGGTCACGTCGGTGCCGGCACGCTTGATGTCGGCGACACCGAACGGAATGGTGTACTCCTCGGCCGGCACCGGGCCCCTCAATCGGAACATCATTTTGTCCTCGATGAAGACCACCGGATTGTCGTCGCGGATGGCTGCCTTGAGGAGGCCCTTGGCATCGTATGGCGTCGACGGCAGGACGACCTTCAGGCCCGGGATGTGGCTCGGCCAGGCGTGCAGCGACTGCGAGTGCTGCGCCGCCGACCGTCGCGCGGCGCCCATCGTCGTGCGCAGCACCATGGGGACCCGGAGCCTCCCGCCCGACATGTAGTGGATCTTCGCCGCCTGGTTCACGAGCTGATCCATCGTCAGCGTCAGGAAGTCACCGAACATGATGTCGACGACCGGCCGCATGCCCGTCATCGCGGCCCCCACGCCGATGCCGGTGAAGCCGGCCTCGGAGATCGGCGTGTCGATGATCCTGGTCGGCCCGAACTCCTCGACCAGCCCCGACAGCACCTTGAATGGTGTTCCGGCCTCGGCAACGTCCTCGCCGAGGATGACGACGCGCGGATCGCGGCGCAGCTCTTCCGCCAGCGCCTCGCGGATCGCCTCGGCGAACGTTATCTCGCGGGCGGCGGTTTCAGGCATAGACATGCAGCCGGACGGCGCCGGCATCCGGATAGGAGGCGTCCAGGGCGAACTGCGCGGCCGCCTCGATGGCGGCGTGGTCACGGGTGCTGACGTGTTCGAGTGCCTCGGCCGAGGCCAGGCCCTGCGCGATCACCCACCCGCCGAACGTGGTGATCGGATCGCGCGTCGCCATCCACTCCTGCTCCTCGACCTTCGGCCGGTAGTAGGCACGGTTGATGTCGCCGACGTGGTGGCCGCGGTATCGGTACGTGTGGCACAGCAGGAAGCCCGGGCCCTCACCGCGCCGCGCCCGCCCCACGGCCTCGGCGGCGGCCCCGATGACCGCCACGAGGTCCTGGCCGTCCACCTCCTGGGCCGGGATGCCGAAGGCGGCCGGCCGGGCCAGGATCTCCCCGGCCGTCGTCTCGCGGAAGTGCGTGTACTCGCTGTAGAGGTTGTTCTCGCACACGTAGATGACCGGCAGCTTCCAGAGCGCCGCCATGTTCATCACCTCGTAGAGCACTCCTTGGCCGAGGGCCCCTTCGCCAAAGAAGCACACCGCGACGTTGTCGGTGCCCCGCCATTTCGCCGAAAAGCCTGCGCCCGTCGCGATGCCCGCGCTGCCGGCCACGATCGCGTTGGCACCGAGGTTGCCGGATGAAGGGTCGGCGATATGCATCGACCCGCCGCGCCCTCTGCAGTAGCCGGCCTCCTTGCCCAGCAGTTCCGCGAACATCAGTTCCGGCGCCGCGCCCTTTGCCAGACAGTGGCCGTGGCCCCGGTGCGTGCTCGTGACGTAGTCCTCGCGTCGAAGGGCCTGGCAGACGCCGACGGCCACCGCTTCCTGGCCAATGTAGAGATGCGCCAGCCCTGGCATGACGGCTCGCGTGTACAGATCGTTGACCTTCTCTTCGAAAGCCCTGATCTGGACCATCTGCGAGTAGAGGGCCAGGGCGCGATCCGCATCGATCGCCGGCCCGGCCTGCCGTGGGCGAGCGGCTGTCCTCATCGCTGCACGTTGATGCCGGCCATGGCGGCCAGCACGTCGAAGACGATGGCCATGTCGTACTCGGCGAGCCCCATCCCGCGAGCGGCCGTCAGGAACTCGTTGCAGACGGCCGTCGTCGGCAGCGGCACGTCCAGCTTCTGGCCCATCTGGAGCGCGAGGTTCATGTCCTTCTGCATCATCCCCACGTTGAACCAGGCCACTTCGGGCATCTTGAGAATGAAGGGACCCCGGTACTTGACCATCGGTGATGCCACCGCGCTGTTGGTGAGCACTTCGACCGCCGTCTCGCGCGCGATGCCGCTCTTCTCAGCCAGCAACACCGCCTCGCAAAAGGCCTGCATCTGGACCTGGAGGTTCAGATTCACCGCGATCTTCATGGCGAGGGCCAGACCATTGCCACCGACGTGGGTCACCTTCGGCCCGATGGCCAGGAGGTACGGCTTGGCCTTCTCGAACGCCTCCTTCGGGCCGCCGACCATGATCGCGAGCACGCCCTGCTGCACGGAGATGACCGTGCCCGACACCGGTGAATCCAGCATCGCAGCCCCGGTCTTCTCGACCTTGGCTGCAATCTCGCGGCTGGTCTCCGGGCTCACCGTGCTCATGTCCGCGTACACCTGGCCCGGCTTCAAGGCGGCGATGATGCCGTCGGGACCGCTCGTGATGGCCTGCAGCGCAGCCGTGTTGGTCACGCTGCTGAACACCACCTCCGACGCCTCGACGACCGCCCGGGGCGTGTCGGCCCATCTCAGGCCGGATCCCACATTGGCCAGCCAGTCGGCCTTCGAACGCACGAGATCGGTGCCGGTCACGTCGTGACCGGCATCGAGCAACCGCTTGGCCATGTTGCTGCCCATCAAGCCGAGACCGACAAAGCCGAGTTTAGCCATGCTGTCATCCTCCACGTAGGAATGCTGGACCTCATCGACACGCGACGATCCTCGCGTGCAAGACTGCTACCGCTCAACCTCCACCCCGGCCAGCGCCGCGAGCACGTCGAAGACGATGGCCATGTCGTGGTGGGCGAGGCCCATGGCCCGCGCCGCCGTCAGGAACTCGTTGGAGATCGCCGTCGCCGGCAGGGGTACATCGAGACGCTGCCCCATCTCCAGCGCGAGGTTCATGTCCTTCTGCATCATGTTGACGTTGAACCAGGCGACCTCTGGCATCTTGAGGACGAACGGCCCGCGGTACTTGACCATCGGCGAGGTGACCACCGTGTTGACGAACACGTCCGCCGCCGTATCGAGGGAGAGAATCTCCACGGCCAGCTCGCGGGGGACACCGGCCTTCTCGGCCAGGAGCACCGCCTCGCAGAAGGCCTGCATCTGGACCTGGAGGTTCAGATTCACCGCGATCTTCATGGCGAGGGCCAGGCCCGGATCCTCGCCAACGTGGGTCACCTTGGGCCCGATGTCAAGCAGAAACGGCCGCGCACGTTCGTAGGCGGCGCGCGCGCCGCTCACCATCACGGCCAACTGGCCCTGGCGGATTGTGACCACGCTGCCCGACACCGGCGCGTTCAGCATCACGGCACCAGTTGCGCTGACGCGGCCGGTCAGCTCCCGGCTCGCCGCAGGGCTGACGGTGCTCATGTCGACGTACAGCTTGCCGGGACCGAGCCCCGCGAGAATCCCGTCGGGGCCATCGGTCACCGCATGCAGGGCCTTCGTGTCGGTGACCATCGAGCACACGATGTCCGAGGTCTCCGCCACGGAGCGGGGCGAAGGCCCCCACCCCATCCCCATGGCTTCGAGGGCCGCCGCCTTCGCCCGGGTGCGGTTGTGACCGACGACCGAGTGCCCCTTGGCGATCAACCGTTGGGTGATCTCGCTGCCCATCACGCCGAGGCCGACCCATCCCACGTGCTGCATGATCGGTCGATCTCCCCGCTCAGCGGCCGCCGCCGGTGAGGTTGACACCGTCGGACGGCGGGGCGGCAGCCACGTCGATCCGGGTCTGTGCCAGATGAGCCCGCATGGCGGCGCGGGCCTGCTCGGGATCCCGCCGTTCGACCGCGTCCAGAATCCGCCGGTGGTGGAGAAGGCCGTGTTCCGGGCCGTCGGCCGCGTTGAAGATTCGGGTACGCTGATCGCGAAGCAGTCCCACGATCGAGTCGATCAGCGCGAGGATCAGGGGATTCTGGGCCGCCTCGGCCAGGACCAGGTGGAAGTCGAGGTCGGCCTCGATAAAGACGTCGGCGTCGTGCGGCGAGGCCTCCATGACCGCGAGGGCCTCTCGCACGCTCGAGAGCTGCCGCTCGTCGATGCGCTCGGCCGCGTGGGCCGCGATCTCGGGTTCGAGCATCTCGCGCACCTCGGCGAGGTGCGCCGTGCGCTCGGCCTGGCCGATCGCCACGAGCAGGTCGACCGAGCTCCTGATGACCTTCGAGGTGCCGTCCACCACGAACGTGCCGCGGCCGGGCTGCGCTTCAGCAAGTCCCTTCTCGCACAAGGCCTTGACGGCCTCGCGCACCGCGGTGCGGCTGACGCCGAATTGCAGTGCGAGGTCCCGTTCGGGCGGAAGCTGGTCGCCCGGTCGGAGCTGTCCGGAGCGGACCGACCCTTCGATCTGCTCGACTATCTGTTGGTAGAGGCGAGCGGTGCGGACAGTCCTGTACATTGGTACGGGGTAGTATGCTCTAGATCTACCGTGCTGGTCTAGCCATCATACCAAAAACCTGGTTCCGAAAGTCAACTTGCCAAGGGAATCTCGGCCCGTGGACGGGTATGGTGGCTCGATGGTAGGATTGTCTGACCAGACACACGAGAGACGTCCGGCTACCACCCGATGAGGCGCCAACCGCGTGCACGCACGACCGGCATCCGCTAGCAGCCTTCGCCGCCATCACGCGACCCTCGCAGTGGGGCACCTCCACGCGTGGATCAGCCGTCCCGCTCGGCCCTCGGCGCGGGGTCGCGAGGTCGCCCCCGCGTGAACGGCCCCGTAGAACCGACGGGGGCGGACCGGCACCAGAAGCGGATGCTCATGAATCCCTTGGTATCCCAGGAGGCTCGCATGCCAACACGCTCGTCATCCTCAGCGAGGACGTCAGCCCGCCGGCTCGCGTGCGGCGGCGCCTTGGCCGCCTTGCTGTCCGCCACGGCCGGGTCCGCCACCCTCTCGCCGCTGGCGCAGTCACATGAGCCGTCGCCATGGACGCCGCCCCCGTACGCGTCCAGGCTCTCACAGCCAACCTACAGGATGGTTGTGGACAAGGACGTGAAGATCCCAACGCGCGGCGGGTCCTACCTCATGGCCGACGTGTTCCGCCCAGACGCCCCGGGCGAGACGTTTCCGCCGCTGCTCTCCCTGAGCGTGTACCAGAAGGAACTGCAGTATGTACCCCACGCCGGCCCCTTCACGCACCAGGAGCGGCCAGAGCCCGACTTCTGGGTGCCGCGCGGCTACGTCCTCATCTTCGTCGACAGCCGGGGCACCGGCCGCTCGCCTGGCCACGCGGAGATCTGGAGCATGGCTGAGGCCCGGGACTACTACGACGCCATCGAGTGGGCGGCGACGCAGCCCTGGAGCACCGGGAAGGTCGGCCTGGCCGGCGTGTCGTACTACGCGGTCACCCAGTGGATCGTCGCCGGCCTGAAGCCGCCGCATCTCACGTGCATTCTCCCGTGGGAGGGGTTTACCGACATGTACCGGGAGTGGGCGTATCCCGGCGGGCTGTTCGGGCAGGCCCGCGTCATGCGCTGGTGGACGGACGTGACCGGCAAGCAGCTCCTCGAACATACGAGGATCGACAACGCGGCCGCCTACAACGAGAACTACATCTACAACCTCATGGTGAACCACCTGGACGGCCCGTGGTGGGACCAGGTGAAGGCGCGGGGCCAGTTCGACCGCATCGAGGTGCCGTTCTTCAGCGTGGGCAACTGGACGAGCTTTCACTTCCGAGGCAACGTCGAGGCGTTCGAACGTGCAGCCTCGCGGAACAAGCTGTTCCGGGTGCACATCGGCGGGCGATTAACGGAATTCTACTCGGACGAGGGCAAGACCGAGCAGCTCCGCTTCTACGATCACTGGCTCAAGAGCAACGACACCGGCATCATGACGGAATCGCCCGTGCGCCTCTGCGTGCGCTCGAACCCGTGGGAGTGCCGGTGGCGCTTCGAAGACGAGTTCCCTCTGAAGCGCACCAAGTACACGAGGTACTACCTGACAGCCGAGCCCTCCAGCGGCCTGGTGCCAGCCTCGACCAACGATATGACGCTCTCCGCGGCGCCGCCCTCCGTCGAGCGCGCCCTGACCTATGACGCCGGGCCGCTGAGCTCCGCCCGCGGCACGCGTGGCGATCCGGGTGCGTCGTTCGTCTCCGATCCAATGTCCGATGACACCGAGATCACCGGCCACGTCAACCTGGTCCTGTGGATCTCGTCGGAGACTGACGATGCCGACGTGTTCGCCAGGCTGCGAAAGGTGAATCCGGACGGGTCGGTCGAGGACGTCTCCGACGGGGTCCTCAAAGTGTCGCACCGCAAGCTCGACCCCGCGTTGTCGCGGCCCGACAGGCCCTACCACACCCATGATGTCGAGCAGAAGCTCAAGCCGGGCGAGGTCGTGCCCATCGAAGTCGAGATCCGCGCGACCAGCATGATCTTCCAGAAAGGGACCCGGATCAGGGTGGACATCCTGCCTCACGACGGCAGTCAGTACTTCGCGGTGTACCACCTCAAGAGCAACACGATCTACACGGGAGGCAGCCGGGCCTCCTACATCCTGCTGCCGATCGTGCCCCCCAGGGGCGGCGTGCCGCCGGATCTGGGCGGCATCCGCACGCGACGCAACGACTGACTGCGGGAGCTGACGTGTGTTAGGCACGACCGCCCCGGGGCCGCGGGCTGCTTCCGACCGCGCTCGGACCTGAGCGGCCCGCGGGCAACGTTCCCGGCGGGCGGTCACCTCAATCGAACGCCGGGCTAGTGCCCTGGAACCGTGATGCCTTGCAGAAGTCCCGGAGCGCGGCGTCCGGCTGGCCAGGCGCGACGACTGAGCATACTCCCGGTATGTGAGGGAG
>JBFMFH010000019.1:0-36035 GCA_040752275.1 Acidobacteriota bacterium | reverse complement strand
AGCGCGGCGCCCGGCTGGCCAGGCGCGACGACTGAGCATACTCCCGGTATGTGAGGGAGGAGCAACGCCGCCAGGCGGGATGCCCCGCCCGGGAATTGTGTGAGGCATCACGGTTCCAGGGCACTAGGATCGGTTCGTGCAAGCACACAACGGTAAACGCGCCGCCACGCCGGAACGTAGTAGCAGGTGACGCCTGTGTCCGCGCCCCAGGATCTTCCGCCGCTGCCCCTGGGCTGGCCGACTTCCGGAGTCCCTGGCTCCGCGAGACGCTGGGCGTCCCGCCAGACGACGGATACGGGCTCGGACGAGGCCCGTCGGGTGAAGGCGCTGGTCCTGGCGGAGCGTCCTGACGAGGCTCGCGAGGCCTTCTCGGACCTGGTGGCTGCCCAGCAGCGGTCGGCGCTGCGGCTGGCACTGTACCTGTTGCGTGACCCGGCCGAGGCTGAGGAAGCCGTGCAGGACGCCTTCGTCAAGGTGTTCATGCACATCGTGAGCTACCGGGAGGACCTGCCGTTCGAGGCGTGGTTCCGGCGCATCTTGGTCAACACGTGCCGGGACCGGCGGAAGTCGCGGCTGCGGCGCCAGCGGTGGGAGTTTTCCGCGGGGACCGGGGACACCGGGTGGTCCGTCCTGGAAGGCGCCGTGGCAACCGGACCGTCGCCAGAGGAGCGCGTGCTCGGGCGCGAGACTCAGCGGGCGGTCCTGATGGCCATTGACGGGCTGCCGGCCCGGCAGCGGGAGGTGCTGCTGCTCTGCCATGCGGAGGGCCGGTCACCTCGGGAGGTGGCATCGCTGACGGGTCTGAACGAGTCGACCGTCAGGGTGCATCTGTTTCGCGCGCTCCGGAAGCTCCGGGCCGCGCTGGAGGACAGCCGTGACCGGTGATGACTCGCACCTGAAGGACGATGCGCTGATTCGACGCTACCTCGCGGATCGGAGTCTCGATGCGCTGGGGCCGGGCGACGAACCGGGTGTGCGGCATCTGGCTGATTGCCCGTCCTGTACGAGGCGCTACGAAGTCGTCAGCGCGGAACTGGACGCCTCGGCCAGCCTGGTCGAGTCTCGGGCCGATCGGGAATTCTCCGGCGAACAGCTGACTCGCCAGCGCGAGCGGATTCTGCGGCGCATCGCCGCACACACATCGGTTGGCCGTGTGCTGGCGTTCCCGGCGGCCGAATCCCACAGTGGGTTCGGGATCGGCAACCGGCCGGCCTTGCGTTGGGCCGCGGCCGCCGCCATCGCGGGCCTGTTGCTCGGCCTGTCAGCCGGCCGCTGGCTGTGGACGAGCGGGCCCGCCGACGGTCCGAGCGGCCCGCGCCAGACGCCAGTGATCGGCGCCACGCCCGGCCCCGACCGCGCCGTGGTTCGCGCCGTGACGAGCGACGTCTCCATGCCCGATGACGACATCCTGTCGCAGGTGGACTTCGCACTGTCGGCGCCGCGCACACAGGAACTCCAGGCGCTGGACGCCTTCACCCTCGCCGATTTCGACACCTCGCGCCGGATCAGGTAAGGTGTGAGACGCGGCGCGGGCAATGGCGTGGCCTGCCATTGCGCGCCGCAGGTACGTTCAGTACACTCAGCTCCATGCCGTCTCGCGTCGTGGTCCTGATCGGGTCCCAGGACTTGCTCGACTTGTACCGCTCACGACCCGATTCCAACGACGCTGAACTCCTTCTGTTCTCCGATCAGCGCACACGCGAAGCCCTCGACGCGATCTTCGATCGACGGCCCGCCGTCCTGATCCTGGACAAGGACTTCGCCGGCACGCCCCGCGGCGTCGCCATCCTCGGGCGCATCAAGGGAGACCCGACCTTCTCGGACACCCAGGTGCTCGTCCTGCCCGAGAGCGGGAGCCTCGTGACGCCTCCTTCCTGGCCGGGACCTCCGGTCGATCTGCGGGGCACCCGGCGCGCGCCCCGCGTGCGGGTGAAGCCCGGGACCGAGATGCTGGTGGACGGGGCCGCCACCCAGTTGGTCGATCTGTCGACGCTGGGCGCGCAGGTGGTGTCGCCCACGATCCTCAAGCCGAACCAGCGCGTGCGCGTCAACCTCCCCGTCGCGGGCGGGGCGCGCACCGTCGCCATCGTGGCGTGGGCGCTCTTCGAACTGCCGAAGGGGAAGCCCGCTCCGCAGTTCCGGGCGGGCCTGGAATTCGCGAATCCCGATCGCGGATCGCTCGAACAGGCGATCGGGGCGCTGGCACTATCCGACGATCAGCCCGTCGGGAAGTAGCACCGCTCACCATCAGAGAACGTCCGTCCCGAACCAGCGCCGCGCGGTCTCCTTGTCGGCCACGATCGTCTCCTCTCGAGCGGCACCTGTGGAGACGATGAAGATCGGGACGCCCGTCAGCGATTCGAGGCGGGCGAGATAGGCGCGGGCTTCGGCCGGCAGGTCCTCCATCCGGCGCACGCCGGATGTCGGCCGGCGCCATCCCGGCAGGTCTTCGAGCACGGGGCTGCACGAGGCGAGGCGTTCGAGGTCTGCCGGGAAGTCCGCGATGGCGCCGTCGCGGCAGCGGTACCCGACGCACACCGGGATGCGGTCGAGGCCGTCGAGCACGTCCAACTTGGTCACCGCGAGTGCGTCGAGACCGTTGATTCGGGCGGCGTGACGCACCACCACCGCGTCGAACCAGCCGCAGCGGCGTGGGCGCCCAGTCACTGCGCCGAATTCGTGCCCGCGCGTCCGCAACCCTTCTCCATCAGGGTCGTTCAGTTCGGTGGGAAACGGCCCCTCACCCACCCGCGTCGTATAGGCCTTCGTGACTCCCAGCACCGCCCCGACGGCCTTGGGCGCCACGCCAAGCCCTGTGCAGACGCCGCCGACCGTCGCGCTCGACGAGGTGACATACGGGTAGGTGCCGTGGTCGAGGTCGAGCATGGTGCCCTGCGCTCCCTCGAACAAGACACTCCGTCCCTCCCTCATGGCCCTCGCGAGGGCCACCGACACGTCGGTGACCCAAGGACGGACGCGGGCGGCGAGCCCGAGGGTCGCGTCGGCGATCTGCCGCCAGTCGAGCGGGTGGGCCGAATCCAGGCGGTTGCGCGCCTCGACGACCTCGCGCACGTGTTCGGTGACCCGATCCTCGTGCACGAGATCGCACATGCGGATGCCACGCCGCGACACCTTGTCCTCGTAGGCCGGGCCGATGCCCCGCGACGTCGTGCCGATGCGCCGGGCGCCGCGCTGGATCTCGCCGAGGGTGTCGAGATCGCGATGATGCGGCAGGATGACGTGCGCGCGATCGCTGACGAACAGGCGCCCGTCGACCGGGACGGCAGCCGACTCGAGCTCGTTCACCTCTTCGAAGAGCGCGTGCAGATCGACGACCAGTCCGTTCCCGATGTAGCAGGTGACCGAGCGGTGCAGGATTCCGGACGGGATCAGGCGCAGCACGAAGCGTTGCCCGCCCACATGGACCGTATGCCCGGCGTTGTGCCCGCCGCCAGAACGGGCCACGATCGAAAAACGGGGTGCCAAGAGGTCGACGATCTTGCCCTTGCCCTCGTCTCCCCACTGCGCCCCGACGACTGCGAGATTCATGATCAGGTTCCTATGGAGTCCGCACGTTCGGCTCGGTCGTCGCCGGCCAGCCGGATGTTAGCACAGGAGTAGCGCGGTCCTCGCGATCCGGAGTAGCATCGGGCAGTCCCGCCCCTCGACGAGCACATGGCCATGACACCGACGCGTACGATCCGGGCCCCCAGGGGCACCGCGCTCTCCTGCAAGGGCTGGCCGCAGGAGGCCGCCCTCCGCATGCTGATGAACAACCTCGACCCCGATGTCGCGGAGCATCCCGACCGCCTGATCGTGTACGGGGGAACCGGACGAGCCGCCCGCAACTGGCAGTGCTTCGACGCGATCGTCCGCACACTCCGCGAGCTGGAACACGACGAGACCATGCTCGTCCAGTCCGGCAAGCCGGTGGGCGTGTTCCGTACGCACCCTGGAGCGCCGCGCGTCCTGATCGCCAATGCGCTCATCGTGCCGGCCTGGGCCACCTTCGAGAATTTCCGGGACCTCGAAGAGCGCGGGCTCACGATGTTCGGGCAGATGACGGCCGGCAGCTGGATCTACATCGGCACGCAGGGCATCCTGCAGGGCACCTACGAGACACTGGCGTCGCTGGCATCGCAGAACTTCGATGGATCGCTCGAGGGTCGCGTCTTCGTGTCCGCGGGCCTCGGCGGCATGGGCGGCGCCCAGCCCCTGGCCGCCACCATGAACGGCGCCGCCGCGCTCGTCGTCGAGGTGGACCCCACACGCATCGAGCGCCGGCTCACAACCCGGTACGTCGATGAGGCGACCTCCAACCTCGACGAGGCGCTGGAGCGCGTGGCCGCCTGGCGGCGAGACCGGGTCGCGAAGTCGATAGCACTCTGCGCGAATGCCGCCGATGTGCTGCCCGCCCTTGTGGCGCGCGGCATCGTCCCCGATGTGCTCACCGATCAGACCTCGGCTCACGACCCGCTCAACGGCTACGTGCCCAACGGCATGAGCCTCGCCGATGCGGTCGCGCTCCGGGCAAGGGATCCTCAGGCGTATGTCGAACGCGCGACCTCCACCATGGCCACCCACGTGCGGGCGATGCTCGACCTGCAGCAGCGAGGGGCAGTCACCTTCGACTACGGAAACAACATCCGCGCCCATGCGGTCAAGGGCGGGGTCGCGAACGCGTTCGACATTCCTGGTTTCGTGCCCGCCTACATCAGGCCGCTCTTCTGCGAGGGCAAGGGACCGTTCCGCTGGGCCGCACTCTCGGGCGATCCGGCGGACATCCACGCCACCGACCGGGCGGCCCTGGACATGTTCGCCGACAATGCCTCCCTCTGCCGCTGGGTGCGGCTGGCATCCGAGCGCGTGGCGTTCCAGGGCCTTCCGGCCCGTATCTTCTGGCTGGGCTACGGCGAGCGGGCCCGCTTCGGCCTGAAGATCAATGAGCTCGTGCGCCGGGGGGTCATCAAGGCGCCCATCGTGATTGGCCGGGATCACCTGGACTCGGGCTCGGTGGCCTCACCCAACCGAGAAACCGAGGGCATGCTGGACGGCAGCGACGCCATCGCCGACTGGCCGATCTTGAACGCGCTGCTGAACACGTCCGCCGGGGCCACCTGGGTCTCCGTCCATCACGGCGGGGGCGTCGGTATCGGCTACTCGCTGCACGCAGGCATGGTGGTGGTGGCCGACGGCTCGGCTGAAGCGGACGAGAAGCTCGAGCGCGTGCTGACAACCGACCCGGGCATCGGCATCGCCAGGCATGCCGACGCCGGCTATCCTGAGGCACGTGCGGCGGCGGCGGCTCGCGGCGTGAGGATCCCGATGGCTCCGACCGGCGGCTCGCGGGGATGAGTACGGCCTGGCAGCAGTTCGACGGCCGGATCCTCGATTGGTTGACGCGAGAGCCCTCACGCATCCCCCTGATCACCGGGGGATGCCACTCCGGGCGCAGTGCGATGCTCGATCGCGTCAGGGCGAGGCTGGGTCCGGAGGCCTGCCAGTTGGCCGACATCTCCCGCATCACCACGACACCGGAGCGGTTTTGCGGGTCACTGGCCGAGAACACGCCGTTCAGTCCCGGAGTCACCTCCGTTGCAGCCGATGGGCCCGCCCAGGCGTTCGCCCGGGCGCTGAGCTTCCTGACCGCTGCCGGGGCGCAGGGGGCGCCGGCCACCTTCCTGCTCGACGAGATTCTCGATCTGCGTACCTTCGAGAGCTTCCCGGGTCTCAAGTCCGTCGTCCGCGACACGTTCGAGGGGCTGGTGTCCAGCCGGAATCGCTTCGTGCTGACGACCAGGTTCGCGTGCCGGGCGCTTCGCGTCGTCCGCGATCAGCCCGGCCGGCTCCTCGTGCAGGCGGTGCCCGCCCTGGAGCCGGACGACGTAACGCCGGATCTGGAGCGGATCCCGGGGATGGGCGCCGCACAGGCCGAGGAGGTCGCCCGAAGCGCCGTCGCGTTGACCGACGGGCGCTACGGCTACCTGCGCGACCTCGCCGACTACATGGGTCACTCGGCCACGCTCGAGCCGGTGCCGGCCCTGATCGAGCTGCTCTCGCCTGGCGGATTGCTCGCCCGCCGGTGCGCGTTCTCGTACGAGCTGCGCCTGAACCGCACGCGGGGCTACGGCGCGCTGCGCGCCATTCTCGCCATCCTGGCCGACGAAGAGCCGCTCACGCTCACCGAGATCGCGCTCCAGTTGCGGCGGACGCCGGGGTCGACGAAAGACTACCTGTCGTGGCTCGAGGAGGTCGACCTCGTGGCCGTGGGCCACAAACGCTACGCGTTCACCGACCCGGTGCTGCGCCTCTGGGTCCGCTTGAATGCAGGGGCGGTACGCCCGACGAAGGACCAGGTGGCCGGGGAGGTCCGGCGCTACGCCCTCGGGCGCCTGCCCTGAGCGCCAACTGATCGGGGTGACCGGGTGAGCCTCCCGCCGGAGGCTATTCCACAATCCGTCGTTCGCCCTCGAGCGCCAGCCTCGCGGCCTCCTGCTCGGCTTCTTTCTTGGTACGCCCATCGGCAGAGGCCAGAACGACGCCCCTCAGCCTGACTTCGACATGGAACGTGCGGCGGTGAGCGGGTCCCGACTGGGCCGCGACGACATACGCCGGCAGTGGGTCGCCCTTGGCCTGGAGGTGCTCCTGGAGCGCCGACTTGAAGTCGGCTGCCGCACCCGGTCGGCCGGCCTCCTCCACCAGGTCGCCGAGTTCCCGTTCGAGGAACGTCTGGGCGGCACCTATGCCGCCGTCGAGGTAGAGCGCGGCGATCACGGCTTCGTAGCTGTCGGCGAGCAGGGCCAGCTTGCGCCGGCCGCCGCTCTTCTCCTCGCCCCGGCCGAGCAGCAGGTGCTGGCCCAGATTGAGGCGTTCGGCCCGATCCGCCAGCGTCGCCGCCGAGACGAGCGAGGCTTTCATCTTCGACTTCTGCCCCTCGTCGCGATCGGGGTACCGGCGGAAGAGCATGTCCGCCACGATGAACCCCAGCACGGCGTCGCCCAGGAACTCGAGCGACTCGTTGTCGACCACGCCGCCGGTCACGTCTTCGTGGGCGCGCGATCGGTGCGTCAACGCGTGTTCGAGCATTCCCCGATCCCTGAAACGGTGGCCGAGGGACGACTCGAGGTCCGCGAACTCGTCCCGCAGCGGGATCGGGGTGCCGCGCCGTTCGTCCTGGCGGTAGTCGGCGATCAGGCGCGCGGCCTCATCGGCCTGGGCCGCGCTCACCGTGATCCGCACTTCCCCCAGGCCGTCGACCGAGAGCGGAAACACCGAGTGCGGGACGTCCGACGTCAGCGTCGCCGTGATGCCATGGGCATCCAGCAGGCCGCGGACGATCGAGGCCTCGATGTCCGAGTGGGTCCGGAGCACGACGACGGGCTCGGCCCCGGGTAGGTCAGGCGGCGGCATCCTGGACCTTGAGGATGATCATGGTCATGTCGTCGTGCTGGGGTGCGTTCCCCACGAACGCTTCGATCTCACGCAGGATACGTTCGCGCATCTCCTCGAACCCGAGGTCCGCATGGGCTTCGATGAGGGTTGCCAGTCTGGATTCGCCGAAACAGTCCGACCGCTCGTTCATCGCCTCGCTGATACCGTCGGTGAAGAACACGAGGATGTCCTCGGAGCCGAGTTCGAGCGTCTCTTCGGCCAGGAGCGATTCGAATCGCTGCCCGTCGTCAATCCGCAGCCCGAGCACCATGCCGTCGGGAGTCAGGATGCGGGTCCGGCGTCCGCCCCGCCCATCGCGCGCCAAGTGGATGAGCGGAGTGTGTCCGGCCCTCGCGTAGGTCATCCGGCGCGCTTTGGGGTCGACCACCGCATAGGTCATCGTGATGAAGCTCCGGCTGTCGAGGTGCGCCGAGATGACCCGATTCGCGTTGATGAGCAGCTGGCGGGGTGACTCGTGGATCTGGCTGAGCGACAGGATCAGGCCCTTGAGTTCCGCCATGTAGAGCGCCGCCGACATGCCCTTGCCGGAGACGTCGGCCACCAGGACCCCGAAGCGGCCGTCGGGCAGCGGGAGGACGTCGTAGTAGTCGCCACCCACCTCTCGGGCCGGCACGCACAACGCCGACACGCGGACACCCGGCATGTCGAGGGGACCGTTCGGCAAGAGCGAGGTCTGGATCTCGTGCGCGAGGCGCATCTCCTCTTCGAGGCGTCGCTTCTCGGCGGCCTGCCGGAGCAGGTCTTCGATGCTGCCCGTCATCAGGTTGAACGAATCGGCCAACTGGCCCAGCTGGTCGCGCGTGCGCACGGCGATACGATGGCCGAAGTCTCCCTGCCGCACCCGTTCCGTCCCGACGAACAATTCGTGGACCGATCCGGTGATCGAACGGGCCAGCACGAAGCCCATCGCCAGGGCGCCCGCCTGGATGATCAGGAACAGGAGGGCAACGAGCAACACGGCGATCACGAGGAGATCGCCGAAGCTGCGCGTGCCGAGCGAGGCCTGCGACGCCGACAGCCGTGCGTAGATGCTGCGGACGCTGATGCCGATCCGCAACGGCAGGGGCTGCGTCTGCCCCGATCGCCACTCGGTGTGATCCAGGAGCGCGACCCACGGAAACCCGCGCCCCCTCGCGATCGACTCGGTGGCGACCCTTGTGCTCGCCGCCGGAGCGGCCACCGCGGCCCCATCACCGACGAGGCTCGCGTCGCCAATCGTCACGCCCGTGCTCGCTTCGACGCGATCCCGCACGGCCCCTTCGAATGGGATGTCGACGACGACGCCCGCCGGACGAGGGCTCCGTACGATCGACACGGCACGGACGGTGACCCGTGCGGCAGATCCGGATGCGTCGGCTTCCGCGGCGTTCTTCGGCGCCGCCACCACTCCGGTGAACTCCCGGCACCCGAGCCAGTCGGGCAGATCGGGCGGCGGGGCCTCATGGCGCCATGGGCCGACGACCGCCAGCGGCGCAGTGTCTGCAGAGGCCGCCGGGTCCGTCGCCGAAGCCGCCGGCATCCCGGGGCCGGGCTGGCTGCCCACTCCCGCATCGCAGCGCGCGGCAGCGATGGGCACAATCGCAATCGAGAGCCCGGTCGCGGTACCTGCTGCACGCGAGTACCAGCGGTTGACCACGGCCCCCGGCGGCCGGCCCGGAGAGAGAGACAACTCGATGGCCAGCGAGCGGGCGGCCAGACGCGCCTCCGCCCCGATCTCGGTCAAGGCGTCGCGGATCAGGTAGGACGAGAGATTCGCAAACAGGAGCAAGCCCGCCAGGACGAAGATGATCACGACCAGCAGGACCGGCAGCACGCCGATGAAGAGGTACGACAGGAGCAGTTTCTGGCGCACGCGCCACAGCAGACGCCTGCGGGCTGCAACGCTTCCCTGGACGAGCGCCACGACCGCGCCCACGGCCAGCAAGACCCCGCCAAGCGTGCTAACGGCTCCGGGCAAGCCGTCCACCGTCATGCCCGCCGCCCCAAGGGCCAGGATGCTGAGTTTGACCGCCGCACCTGCGAGGATCAGTCGGCCGGGAAGGCTCGACAGGAACCCGTGGGCCAGTCGCCCCACACGCGAGCGTCGGCCGTCAACCTCCGCTCTCGTGCCCTGGGTCTCATCGGTCATCGCGCCGGTCCGGGGTCATCATAGCCCAGCCGCGGTCGACTCCCCGAGCCAGGCCCGGTAGGTTGCGGACGCATCCGCTGCGGGGAGGACGAGCCACTCGGGCACATCGTACGGGTGGAGTGCGGCCACCCGGGATTCGAGCGCCGCCAGCCTGGACGCCGTCGTCTTGATCACCAGTTGCCGCTCGGCGTCCTCTTCGATGGTCTCCTTCCACCGGTAGACCGACCGCATCTCGGGTTGGACGGCGACACAGGCCGCCAGTCGCTCTTCGACGAGGACACGGGCGAACGCGGCGGCATCTACGGTCATGGGAAGGGTGGTGAGGACAATGACGGGAGAGGACGGTTCCACGAGATCCTCGCGAGAGAGTGGCCGGCGGCTTGCGAGCCGCCTGCCGGAATTCCCTGGTCACAAACGGCGGAACTCAGTGCTTCGACTCGCAAGTACGGCCACGATTCGTTCCCGCCGAACGCGGTCGGATCCCCTCGCTCAGCACTCAGTCCTGAAGGCGCAAGTACGTTGCCATACTTGCGCATCGAAGGACTTAGGGTACAACATATGCGACATGCCTGCGACGTCCGCAGCGCCGACCGTTGCGCGTACCAGGCAGCGTCGTCCCCCGCGCGGCCGCAGGACCTTCGCGGTTGTTTTTGGTTTCTTGGCGACATCGCTCGTGGTCACGGAACTGGTCGGCGAGCGGGGGCTGGCGGAACTGCTGCGCGTCCGGGAGGAGTACCGCAGCCTCGCGGCCGACGTCGCACGCGCCAGGGAGCAGAACGTGCGTCTGCAAGCCGAGGTGCGGCGCCTGCGAGAGGACCCCTCGGCCATCGAAGATCTGGCCCGCCGCGACCTGGGGCTAATCAAACCGGGCGAGAAGCTCTTCATCATCAGGGACGTGCCGGCGGGACCGACCGCCCGCTGAGTGCTTCGACTCGCAAGACCACGACTCGTTCTCGCCAGACTCGGCCGGATCTGCTCGCTCAGGACTCAGTCCTGAGGGCAAGAATACGTTGCCATACTTGCGCATCGAAGGGCTGAGGCCTTCCTGCGAATTGACCCCCTCCGGCGCAGGTGCTACCATGATGATCTCGGGCGTGCGCGTGGCGCCTGCTATGACGCGGGGTGGAGCAGTCCGGTAGCTCGTTGGGCTCATAACCCAAAGGTCGGGGGTTCAAATCCCCCCCCCGCAACCAATCGAATCGGCACGAAGAGGTCGCCCGTTTCTGGCGGCCTTTTCGTTTGCCCGCCCGGGTCTAAGCCGTCGATTGTCCTGCCAGCCGCCACGAGGCCAACACCACGGGGGGCGCCTTCTGCCCTCGCCTCGCCCCCCCGCGTGAAGGCCAACCAGTTCGAACCGTGCAGAAGTCGCAGCTTCCGCCGATTCGGACGATGCTGGGCAGGCGCCGCCGGTCCGTGGGTCGGTCCCAATCTCCCGCGTTGCGAGGCCACTGTGCGCAAACACGCACAACGGCCCGGCTCTTGCTATCCTGTACGCAGCCGCCATGACGTCAGAAGCGCGAAAACGACGCGGCGCGTTCTTCACCCCTGAAGACGCGGTAGCCTCGCTCGTCCAGTGGGCCGTTCGCAAGTCGTCTGACCTGCTTCTGGATCCGTCCTGCGGCGACGGCCGGTTCCTCGCCCTCCACCGGCGGTGCGTGGGTGTCGAGCAGGACTCTATGTCGGCTGCCGAGGCCCGCAAGCGGGCGCCTCACGCCGATGTGCACCATCGCGACTTCTTCGAGTGGGCCGCCGGAACGGACCAACGATTCGACTGCGCTGCTGGCAATCCGCCGTTCATCCGGTATCAAGTCTTCTCAGGTGCGACACGTGAACGAGCCCTGACCTACTGCGCAGCGCAGGGGGTGCGATTCTCGGCGCTGACCTCATCGTGGGCCCCCTTTCTCGTGGCGGCCGCGTCGCTGCTGAAGCCCGGTGGGCGCGCGGCGTTCATCGTGCCGGCGGAGATTGGCCACGCACCCTACGCAGGACCGCTCCTCGAGTACCTCGTTCGCTGTTTCGCGCACGTGCAGGTGATCGCCGTGAAGGAGAAGGTGTTTCCGGATCTGTCGGAAGACGTGTGGCTTCTGTACGCACGCGGCTTCGGAACACCGGGTACCGGCTTCTTGCTGACGACGGTGGACCGGGTCGGGTTCTCTGCTCACCCGCCACGGCGCGGTGTCTTTGTGCCGACCTCCGCTTGGCGCAATTGGAACGGCAGGCTCCGACCGTTCCTGCTCAAGAGCGGCATCCTCGAACGGTATCGGAACATCGCCGACGGCCCTGCTGCTCGACATCTGGGTTCCCTCGCGAAGGTCGGAATCGGCTACGTCACGGGCGCGAACGACTTCTTTCACCTGCGTCCCTCAGCGGCGATGTCCCTGGGTATTCCGGGTAGCTGTCTCCACCACGCTGTTCGAAACGGTCGCATGCTTACCGCCCCCGCGGTCACCGCGGAGCAGGTCTCGGGATGGCTGGCTGCCGATGCGCCTGTGCTGCTCCTGCGGCTGTCGCCGCAGAGCGCCCTGCCGAAGGGTGTGACGTTGTACCTTGAGTCCGCCGACGCGATGCGGGCCAGAGACACCTACAAGTGCCGCAACCGCGATCCCTGGTACGTGGTCCCCGATGTGCATGTCCCCGACGCGTTCCTGACGTACATGAGCGGCCGTGGCCCTTCACTCGTCGCCAACCAAGCTCGCTGCGTGGGCACCAATTCGGTGCACACGGTTCGGCTCAAGCCGGGGGCGACACTGCCCAAGTTGGTTCGGCTCTGGAACAGCCCCCTTCGCGAACTCAGTTGTGAACTGGAGGGTCATCCACTGGGCGGCGGCCTGCTCAAGATCGAGCCCCGGGAGGCTTGCAGGATCCTGCTCGGCCGTCCCCGGTCGTGGACTCCAGAGGACGATTGCGCAGCATCCGAGGCTGTCGACACGCTTCGTGAATGGAGGCACTGTGACTCCTGAGAGAGCGCCTGAGCGGTGCACGTGGCTGGGGCTGAGAGAGGCGCTCGCGGCGTTCGTGAGGGCCGAGTCCGGAACCCAGGGCCAGAAACACATCAAGCCGATGCACTGGTACGTGGCTTGCCGCCTCGTCATCGAGGGGGGATTCCACCCCGATCGGATTACGCCTCGACCGCCGTTCACCGTCACGCGACGCGGACGCGGTTATCGCCTCCATCACAGTCCCGAGTCTGGCGGCAGTGGCGAGTGCACCGTCTTCGGCGGCCTCAAGACCAAGGACATCGACGTCGTCGTCAACGTAGACGGCATCGGCCCGTGCCTGGCGGTGTCCATGAAGGGCACGTTGAACGCTTTCCGGAACCTGACGAACAGACTCGAAGAGGCCGTCGGGGACTGCACGAACGTCCACATCGCCTACCCGGCGCTCGTGTACGGTTTCATCCATCTGCTGCGGGGCAATACCGATGGCCCGATACCGCCCGACAGCCCGTTCCTTGCGCCGGACGACCGCGGCCGAGTCCAGGCGAAGGACCTGGCCATCACTTCGTCTGGCGAAGTGACAGATTTCGTGTCGAACTACGCCCGGGCGATGGCGCGCCTGGCTGGCCGGCGCGACCTCAGGGACGATGTGAGCCGATACGAGGCCATCTCGCTGATTCTCGCCAAGCCAGAGGTCGATGACTTGGGCGGGGTGTTTGGTGGATACCCGAGGACAACAAGCCCTCTCCTGTTCGCCCGATTCTTCGAAGTGCTCTACCGGGAGTACGACCTGCGTTTCGTTTACGGAGCTCCGAACCTGCGCTCGCGGACTCAGCGATTGGTCTGGGACCCGGTGTCGCCCTCGCTTGCCCACCCGCTGGCGGCGGAGTTTGCCCCTCGGGTCGGAGAGGAGGATGTTCCGGCCTCCGCCGAGCTTGTTGACGAGACGCCAGACTGACCGCGGCAGTTGTGCCGCGCCAGTTTGGAGACCCATGGCTGCAGGTCGGGTCACCATGGGGGCCGCAGGGTCGAGCCCGCGGCCTTCTCTATTCGTGCCGGGCTGGGCGCTCGGAGCGGTTGTCGAACGGCAGGCTCCAGACTCGCCAGAAACGACCCGGACACACTTGAGCGACTCGAGTCTCTCAGCGCCCCCGCGCGGCCCCACGACGCCGGCGGCGGGAGGCCGGCTGATTCGTACGCTCCATGGAGGGCGCCGCGGGCGTCAGTCGCTGCGGTCCTTGCGCCGGATGAGCCCGGCTCTCAGCAGTTCAGCAATGTGCCAGACGCGGCGCCCCGTGGCCTGGGTGATCTGCTCGCGGCAGCTGAACCCATTCGACACTACGTAGGTGCCGGGCGACGCGGCACGAACGGCTGGCAAGAGGCCATGCTCCGCCACCTTCAGCGACACGTCGTCGTGTTCTCGATCGAGCCCAAACGCCCCGGCCATGCCGCAGCAACCGGCGTCGAGCATCTCGAAGTCGATGCCAAGCTTCCTCAACACCGCCGCCTCATCATCCAGCTTCAACGACGCCCGATGGTGGCAGTGCGGCTGGACGACGGCGTGGCCCGCCAGCCGCGCTGGAACGACGGCGGCTTCCCGTTCGAGGAACTCGGTCAGGAACCACGTCTGACTGCTCAACCTGCGAGCCAGCGGATCGTCCGGGAAGAAGCGTGGAAGCTCGTCACGGAAGACGGACACGCAACTCGGCTCGAGGCAGACGATGGGCACGCCCGCCTCGATCTCCTGCGCGAGGGCGTCGAGCGTCTCAGTGAGCCGGCGCCGGGCGACCCGGAGCATTCCATGATCGTAGAGAGGACGGCCGCAGCAGAGCCGCTCGCGCGGAACGTCGACCTGGAAACCCACGGCTTCGAGGACCTCGACGGCGGCGTGCGCCACCTCGGGGTGGAAGTAGTTGTTGGGGCAGTCTGGCCAGAGGAGCACGCGGGAGGACGGGGACCGGGGACCGGAGACCCGGGACCAGGGAAGGTCGCGCCCTGATCGGGCGCGCTCATCGTTCTCCAGCTGACGCCCCGGCGCCAACGCCTTCGCCTGCATGCTGCGCGCGAGGAATGCCCGGCGGAAGCTCGTCCGCGCGAATCTGGGCAGGCGGCGTCGCGGGGCCACACCGAGCATCCACTTGATCAGGGTGCTGAAAGGAGACACCTGCGTGAACAGGTTGGCGAGCCACGGCACGCGCTCGGCCAGCACCGCCCAGTGGTTGATCAGGCCGAACGCATACGCCCCGAGCGGCCGGCGCCGCCCCTCATAGTAGTGGGCCAGGAACTCGGCCTTGTAGGCGGCCATGTCGACCCCGGTCGGGCACTCCGTCTTGCAGCTCTTGCACGAGAGGCACAGGTCGAGGGCCTCGCGTACGGCCTCGCTCCTGAAGCCGTCCCGCACGACCTCGCCCTGCAGCATCTCGAACAGGAGCCGCGCGCGTCCCCTGGTCGAGTGTTGCTCCTCGTGTGTCGCCATGAAGGACGGGCACATCGCTCCGATATCCGTCTTCCGGCACTTGCCGACGCCGACACAGCGTAGCGCCGCGTCCGCGAAACTGCCCTCGACCGGGTACGCGAAGTGGGTCTGGTGTGCAGGTGGGTGGTACTGGGGCATCCGCAGATGCTCGTCGAGCCTGAAGGGATGGACGAGCTTGCCTGGATTCATCCGGTTCGCCGGATCCCAGACGGCCTTGAACTCCTCGAACGCCCGGATGAGTTCGGGGCCGAACATGCGCGGCAACAGTTCGGCGCGCGACTGGCCGTCGCCGTGCTCGCCGGAGAGCGATCCGCCGAAGCGCACGACCAGGTCGGCAGCGTCCTCGACGAACCGCCGGTACTTCGCGATGCCATCGGGGGTCTTCAGGTCGAAGTTGATCCGCGTGTGGACGCACGCATGGCCGAAGTGGCCGTAGAGCGACCCGGTGTATCCGTAGTCGCCCATCAGTCTGCGCAGGCCGCGGAGGTAATCGCCGAGCTGGTCCGGCCGGACGGCCGCATCCTCCCAACCCTCCCAGTTCTTGCCCTCCCCGGGGACGAACGACGTCGCGCCGAGCGCCGATTCGCGCACGGCCCAGACCTGCTGCGACTCGCCGGGATCCGCAAACGCCCGGGCGGAGACCGACTGGCCGCTCGCGCGTACGGCGTCGATGAGCGCCGTTGCACGCGATTCGGCTTCCAGCCTCGTCGTCCCGCCGAACTCGACGAACAACCAGCCCCGCCCTTCCGGAAGCAGAGCGAGACCCTTCGTGTTCAGGTTCTTCTTCCGCGAATGGAGCACGAGCAGCTCGTCGATCCCCTCGAGACCGATGGGCCCGAAGCCGGTCACGAACGGCACGGCGTCGGCCGCGGCAAAGACGTCCTCGAACCCCAGCAGCACGAGGGTGCGCGCCTGCGGACTCTCGACGAGGCGCAGGGTCGCTCCGAGTACCGTGACACACGTCCCTTCGGAGCCGACGAGTGCCCTGGCGACCTGGAAGCCGTTCTCCGGGAGCAGCGCGTCGAGGTTGTAGCCCGAAACGCGCCGGGGAATCTTCGGGAACCGCGCACGGACCTGATTGGCGTATCGGTCCCGGATCGCCCTGAGCCCGGCGTAGATCTCGCCCCGCCGCCCTCCCTCCCGGATGATCGCCTCCAGACGCTCGGGGCTGGTCGCGCCGACCGTCATCCTGACGCCGTCGTAGGTCAGGATGTCCAGCTCATCGGTGTTGTCATCGGTCTTACCGGCCATCACCGAGTGCACGCCGCACGAGTTGTTGCCGATCATCCCGCCCAGCGTGCACCACCGGTGGGTGGCGGGGTCCGGGCCGAACGTCAGGCGGTGCGCCTCCGCGGCGTCGCGCAGCCGGTCGAGCACCACTCCCGGCTCCACACTAGCCTGCCGGGCACCGGGATCGACAGCCAGAATGCGGTCGCAGTACTTCGACATGTCGATGACGACCGCCACGTTGCAGCACTGCCCCGCCAGGCTTGTCCCGGCGCCCCTGGCCAGGATCGGCACCCCGTGCTCCCGGCAGACGGCGACGGTTTCGACGACGGCCTCGATACGGCGAGGCACGACGACGCCGATGGGCACCTGCCGATAGTTGGATGAGTCGGTGGCGTAGAGGGCCCGGCTCGGAGCGTCGAAGCGAACCTCTCCGTCAACTCTCGCCCGCAGTGCCGCCGCGAGATCGCGTGTGTGCTGGTCCTGTTGCATGGATCGAACGTCCGTGATCGTCGTCTCGGTGCTCGCTGCGCCCGATAGGTCCCGGCCCGGCGTGGGGCTCCAGCATAACCCGGGGCCGGACGATCGCGCGCGAGGCGGACGAGGCGTCCGGGCTTCAGCAGCTGGCCGATCCCTTCGTACGCTCCTCAGCGCTGTTTCGTGGCCTGGATGAGCGCGTCCATGTGATGCAGGTAGCGATCGAGCGCCCGCCGGCCGGTTGCGGTGATGCGGAATTCAGTTCGCGGCTGGCGGCCATCGAACGACTTCGTGCAGGCCACGTAGTCCGCCTGTTCCAGTTTGCGGGCGTGCACGGAGAGGTTGCCATCTGTGGTGCCGAGCAGCGCCTTCAGGTCGTTGAACGACAACACGTCGTTGACGGCCAGCGCGCTGATGATGCCCAGGCGGATCCGCTCGTGGATGATCCGATCGAGGTCCGGCAGGCGGCTGGTCACGTCGCGCCGAGCCGGCCCAGAACCGGCGTCGGGCTCGGCCGTCCGCCGCACCGCCCGCCCTGACGTCGAACGGCTAGCCACCGTACCTCGCGGCAATGAAGAAGCCGAACGCGATGTGCACACCACCGAAGCCGAGCGCCAGCATCCAGTTGCCCCACGACGGCGGCGTCACGAGCGCGGCGGCGCCGATCAGCATGAAGCACGCGCCCATGACGGGCACGGGCCTGACCGACAACGCGCCGCCGCCGAGCACGCCGGCACCGAACGCCAGCAGCCAGAACGCCGGCAGCAGCTGTGGAGCGCCGGCGTAGTAGAGGGCGCCCGTCATGACCGCTCCGACGATCAGCGGCGGCAGGAACCCCAGCGCGAACTTCCGTCCCGGGCCCGCGAGCAGGGGCACGTCGAGACGCCGGGCCTTCAGCCAGATGCTGATGAGGGCGACGACGCCGGCCACGACGGCGCCTGCCAACCAGGTCGCCAACCAGAGCACGCCGTCGGTCTCGGTCGCAGCCACCAGCGCGGTGAGGAGGCCGATTGCCCCCACGACCACCTGTCCTTTGCCCGAGATGGCGGTGAAAGTGCCGGCCCGCTCCATGGTCTGCCTGATGTAAGCCAGGTGCTCGGCCGCGTAGCGGTCCAGTGACACGGGGTCACGCAGTTGCGGTTCGGCCATTTGTCGGGACCCGGACCGGTGCGGTGCCTGGGTTCGGGATCAGGAGACCGCGGGAGGGGGCCGTCTGTCAAGTGCTTCGCGCTGTAAAGTCGACAACGCGCGGGCTTGGCGCATGCGCGCCCGCTTCGATGCCACGACCCACGCCGCACGGACGCCGAGCAGCGACGCCAGCACGGCCGCGTAGATCTGCGGCCCCGTCACGTCCAGCTTGACCAGCCACCAATAGTGCACCACCCCGGCCACCGCCGCCAGGTACGCCAAGCGGTGAAGCCGCCGCCACGCCGTGCCACCCATCCACCGGATCATGCCGGCGGTCGAAGTGGCCGCCAGGGGCACCATCGACAGAAAGGCCGACAGGCCCGCCGTGATGAACGGACGCGTGTACACGTCCTTGAGGATGGCCGGCACATCGAAGAACTGATCGAGCCAGAGATAGGTCAGCAGGTGAAGCGCGCCGTAGAAGAAGGCGAACAACCCCAGCATGCGCCTGAACCGAATCGCAGCGTTCCAGCCAGCCGCGCGTCTGAGCGGTGTGATGGCCAGCGTGATCAGCAGGAACCGGAGGGTCCAGGTGCCGGTCTCGCGTGTGACCGTCTCGATGGGATTCGCGCCCAGACCGCCCGAGACGGCTCCCCACGCCAGGACCGCCAGCGGTCCCAGCGCGGCCGCGAATACCAGAACCTTCAGCGTGCGCACGTTCGTCGGCCCTTCCCTCTGGTCCCCGTCAGTAGTCCTTCCTGAGGTCCATCCCCGCGTACAGGCTCGCCACCTGATCCGCGTACCCGTTGAACATCAGCGTCTTCCGCTTGAAGAACTCGCCGATTCGGCGCTCGCTCGCCTGGCTCCACCGGGGATGATCCACCTGTGGGTTCACGTTCGAGTAGAAACCGTACTCCTGGGGAATGGCCGCCTGCCACGAGTTCACCGGCCGCTGCTCGACGAACCGGATGCTGACAATCGACTTGATGCTCTTGAACCCGTATTTCCACGGCACCACCAGCCGGATCGGCGCCCCGTTCTGATTCGGCAGCACCTTGCCGTAGAGGCCCACCGCGACGATCGTCAACGGATGCAGGGCCTCGTCCAGACGCAGGCCCTCCACGTAAGGCCAGTCGAGCACCCTGGACCGCTGGCCGGGCATCTGCTTCGGATCGAGCAGGCTCTTGAACTCGACGTACTTCGCTTTCGACGCCGGCCCAAAGCGCTTGATGAGGTTGCCCAACGGCACGCCCACCCAGGGAATGACCATCGACCACCCTTCGACGCACCGCAGGCGATAGACCCGCTCCTCGAGCTGGTGCGGGCGGATGAGGTCGTCGACCTGGTAGTCGGCCGGCCTGTCAACGAGTCCGCCGACGCGCACGGTCCACGGCCGCGGTCTCAAGGTGCCGGCGTTGCGCGCTGGGTCGCTCTTGTCCGTGCCGAACTCGTAGAAGTTGTTGTAGGTCGTCACATCGTTCCACGGCGTCTGCTTCTCGCCGGTGCCGAAGGGGCCCGTCTTCAGGTTGTCCAGCGGCGTCTGCACCACGGCGGCAGAGGGACGTGACAGCCCCGCGGCACCGGCGATAGCGGGAAACGCCGCGGTCGTCAAGAACTCGCGACGCCGGAGGAACCACCGCTCGTCGGTGATGTCGGACGTACGAATATCGCACGGGGGCTTGATCAGCATGTCGGGTGTCCCTCTGGATGGACATAACCCCACTCGGCCCGGGACTATTCCCGAGTCCTGAGTCCCGAATCCCGAATCCCGAATCCCGGGTTCTGGTACACTCCCCAGAGGCTCCCCTCAGGAGGCACAACCGGGTGGTATTCTTCACCCCGCGCACGCTCTCGTTTCTCCGCGCACTCGAGCGCAACAACCGGCGAGAGTGGTTTCTGGAGCGGCGCGAGCAATACAATCTCGAGGTCCGCGCCCCCATGGTGGCGCTCATCGAGCGTCTGGCGGCGGAGTTCGACGGCTTCGCGCCGGACCTGGTGGCGTCCCCGCGGGTCTCCATCTATCGGGTCTACCGGGACACGCGGTTCAGTCCCGACAAGACGCCGCTCAAGACCCACGTCGCTGCGCACTTTCCACACCGTCGCCTGCCGAAGAACGAGTGCGCGGGCCTCTACGTCGAGATCGCGCCTCGCCACGTGTGGTTCGGCGGGGGGATGTATATGCCCTCGACATCGCAGCTGCAGCTTGTTCGCGAGCACCTGGCAACGCGTCACAGGCGGTTGCGCCGGATCATCGACTCACCGGCGTTCCGTCGGGCCGTCGGTTCGCTCGAAGGCGAACGGTTGTCGAGGGTTCCTCGGGGGTTCCCGAGGGACCACCCTGCGGCCGACCTCCTGCGGTATCGTCAGTTTCTCGCGGGCCGCGAAGAACAAGCGGCCTTCGCGCACTCTCCGGCGTTCTTCCGCTCGCTGGTCACGGTCTTCCGCGCCATTGCGCCCCTGGTAGCCTTCCTGAACGAGCCGCTGGTGGCAGCCCGTGCTGCGGGAGTGCTCGGGCACGACTGGTTGGAGCGCGAGACGTGAGCCGTGTCGCGCCCTGCGCGCTCGTGCTCATGCTGTCAGCCCTCCCGCTCGGCGCTCAGGTCCATCTGGCCGACCATGCCGACCGCGAAGCCTTTCAATCATGGTTCGTCCTCCTGGCTGATGCGCAGTTCTACCGGCCGACGCCGGACGTCAACGATTGTGCCGGGTTGGTCCGCCACGCCGCCCGAGAGGCGTTGCGGCCCCACACGCCCGAGTGGCATCGGCAGGCCGCCCTCCCGCTCGTGCCGGCCATTCCTGACGTGCGAGTTCGTCCGCCGGCGGGTGCCGGTGGCCTGGCGCTGTTCCGCGTCGGCGACAAGGTCTATGCCGAGTTCGCGGATGCGAAGACCATCGTGGAACTCAACGCCCGGTGGCTGGGGCGCGACGTGAGGGCCCTGCGCCCGGGCGACTTGCTCCACTTCCGGCAAGAGCGGCAGCGAACGCCGGACCACCTGATGGTCTTCGTGGGGGATTCCGCTTTCGAATCGGGCGGGCGGGATTGGATCGTGTACCATACAGGACCAACCGACACCGGCCCCGGCGAAGTTCGCAAAGTGCGATTGTCGGACCTCATGCAGCACCCGGCGCCACGTTGGCGGCCCGTATCACACAACCCCGCATTCGTTGGGGTGTTTCGCTTGGCGTGGTTATGAACAGTCGTGCCCCGATCGTCCTCCTGGCTGCGATCCTCCTCGTCCCGACCCTGGGCGCCGCCCAGCCCCAGGGCAACAGCCAGAGTCCGGCCTTCAGTGTGTGGAGCAGTCAAATCTACACGACGGGCGAACGTGCGTCCTTCGACCTGACGTTCCGCCGGATCGACCATCTGGACTTCCGCGTCTACCGCGTGGAGGACCCGCTGGCGTTCTTCTCGAATCTCGACGATCCGCACCGGCTGGGCAGTGAGAAGCCGATGGTGCCACAGGAGCAGACGCTCATCGAGCGCATCGCGCTGTGGAAATCGGCGCGCCGCCTGGACGTCCGCGACTTTCTACGGCGCCAGGTGAGCTACGACTACCGGCGATTGCGGCGGGAGCAGGCCGACAAGAGCGAGGTGGCGCTGCGCCAGACGCTCCGCTACAACACATTCGCGCAGGTGCCCCTGCTGAACCCGTCACGCCTGGTGGCGTCGTGGCGCGAGGTGCTGCCGCCGGTGCGCGACCCCGAGTCCCGCCGTATTCCGCTCGACGTCAAGGACCCGGGCGTCTACGTCATCGAGGCCGTGAACGCGCCGCTGAAGGCGTATACGATCGTGATGATCTCAGACATTGGCCTGGTGACCAAGACCTCGCCGGGCCAGATCCTGGTCTTCGCGGCGCACCGCAGGACCGGCAAGCCGCAGCAGGGCTGCGACGTCCAGACGTTCATCGATCGGAAGCCGCTGCAGGCCGGCAGAACCGGCGACGACGGCATCGCCGTCTGGGACATCAACGTCGTTCGGCCAGACACGGTCGTGACGGTCGCGCGATGCGGGACCCAGGTGACGGCCAGCGACCCTGGCGGGTGGTCGCTGCAGGAAGAAACCCGCACCCTCGTCGGCTACGTCTACACGGACAAGCCCATCTACCGACCGGGTCACACGGTGAACACCAAGGCCGTGCTGCGCTGGCGGTCGCGGGCCCTGCTGTCGACCTTCGACGCTCGCGAAGCCGAGATCTCGATCGCCGACAGCAACGACAAGGTCGTGTTTCGGCAGACAGTACGGCCGGACGAGTTCGGCAGCGTGCACGCCAGCTACGCGCTGCCAACCGGCGCCGCGCTGGGTTACTACACGATCACCGTCGCCAGCGGCGACCTTCGAGCGAACGGGTCTTTCGAGGTCCAGGAGTACCGGAAGCCGGAATTCGAGGTCACCGTCACGTCTCCTGACCGGTTCGTCGTGCAGGGAGGCACGGCGCGCGCCACCATCACGGCCAGGTACTACTTCGGCCAGCCCGTCTCCGGCGGGGCGGTGACGTACGTCGTACACCGGCAGCCGTACTATTCGCCGCTGCGATGGATCGACGATGCCGAAGAGGACAGCGGCTGGTGGGGCGGTGAGCAGACCAGCGAGGCGACGACCCGGCTCGGGGCCGACGGCGCGGCGACCATTAGCGTGCCGGTGCCAGTCTCCGAGGAGCGCCGCGACTACTCGTTGCGCATCGAGGCGCGGGTGACCGATGCGAGCAACCGCGAAGTCTCCGGGTCCACGATGGTGCACGGCACCTACGGGAAGTTCTTCGTGACCTCGTCGACCGACCGGTACGTGTATCGCGCGGGCGCACCGCTTCAGGTCTCGGCGAAGGCGCTCGACTACACCGGGAACGCCCAGGCCGGCGTGGGTCTCAGTCTGCGACTCGAGCGGCTGACCTACCCCGATGGGCGCTGGTCGGATCCGAGGATCACGCCGGTGGCTCAGGGTACGATCCAGACGGACCAGGACGGTCTGGCCTCGTGGTCGTCGACGATCCCTCGCGATTCCGGCAGCTACCGCGTGGTTGTGGCCGCCCAGAGCGACGGCCGAACGGTCGAAGACACGTCGGACCTCTGGGTCGCCGGCGAGCGGGCGGAGGCGTGGGACGAAGGCGACGTGTTCCTGGAGTTGATCGCCGACAGGAAGACCTACCTGCCCGGCGACACGGCCCGCCTCGTCATCCGTGGAGGCCAGGTCTCAGCGCCGGTTCTCGTCACGAAGGAGGCGCAGTACATCTCCTACCACCGCGTCGCGCAGGTGGGGGCGGATGCGACCGTCGAGGTCCCGATCGACGAGAGCGACCTCGGTGACACCTACGTCAACGTGGTGTTCCTCAAGGACGATCGGCTGTACCGCGCCGAGCGGCGTGTCAAGGTCCCAGCCACGTCGCGACAGCTGTCCATTGCGGTGGAAGCGGATCCCGAGGTTGGCAAGCCCGGCGGGACCGGGCGATTCTCACTCTCGGTGACTGACGCAGACGGCGCGCCGGTCAAGGCCCAGCTCAGCGTCGGGATCGTCGACGAAGCCGTGTACGGCGTCAAGCCGGACTCGACGCCGGATCCGGTCCGGTTCTTCTACCGGCTGTCCTACAGCCGCGTCTGGACCGACTTCTCGCGCGACTACTCCTTCGTGGGCTATGCCGGCAGCCAGGAGCTGCTGCTCACCCATCGGCGGCGTCCCTTCACGCTCGCGGATTTCAAGGGCGACACGCCCCAGCGCCCACAGGTGAGGAAGGAGTTCCCGGATGCGATCTTCTGGGTGGCCGACCTCGTGACGGCTGCCGACGGCAGGGCCGAGGTCGAAGTGCCATACCCCGACGCGCTGACGACCTGGCGCCTGACCGCCCGCGCCGTGACGGCAGACACGAGGGCCGGCACCGGCGTGGCCCGGACGATGACGACCAAGGACCTGATCCTGCGCATCGCGACGCCGCGGTTTCTGACGGAAGGCGACCGGGTCGATCTGCCGTTCATCGTCCACAACTTCCTGCCGGGCGATGCGACCGTCACGTTGACGGGTGCCGCCACGGGCCTTGCGCCGGAGGCGGAGCAGCCGGCCGGTGGCCTCGGAGCGCCCCGCGAGCTGCAGATCGCCCAGAACGGCGAGGCGCGCGTCGACTGGCGGCTCGAAGCCAACGAGGTGGGCCAAGCCGTCGTCCGCGGCACGGCCGTCACCCCTGACAACGGGGACGCCCTCGAGCTGTCGCTCCCGGTGCGGCCCTTCGGCCTGAAGCGGGAGGCGGGCGCAGCCGGGTCGATGGTGGGGGCTGGCGTGCAGACCGCGGAACTGCAAGTCCCGGCCACCTCGAATCCTTCGGCCCGATCGATCCGGGTGCAGGTGGCGCCGACGCTGGCCGGTCCCTTACTGGGCGCCCTCGACTTCCTGTCCTCGTATCCGTACGGGTGCACCGAGCAGACGCTGTCGAGCTTCGTGCCGAACATCCTCGTCCAGCGCGCGCTCGCCGATCTGCAGTTGCCGCCGACCGAGCAGTTGCGCAATCTGGACCGGCGAGTCACCGAGGGCCTCACCCGACTGTACGACTACCAGCATCAGGATGGCGGATGGGGTTGGTGGAAGACCGACGAGAACCACCCGTTCATGACGGCCTACGCCGTCGCCGGGCTGCTCGAGGCCCGGCAGGCGGGATTCAAGGTCGACGAGTGGAGGATAGGCCAGGGTGTGCGCGCCTTGCGCAAGCTCTACGCCGAGTACCCGCGAGCCATCCCCGACCTGAAGACCTACACGACCTGGGTCATCCTGCTCGCAACGGCCCGCGGCATCGAGGCCGAAGACTGGGGTGATCCGCCTTCGTGGGAGCGGAACGCGGCGCTCAACGAGCTGTGGAGCGCCAGAGGCCGCATGAGTCCCTACGGACGCGGACTGCTCCTCATGGCCCTCGACCTCGTGAAGGACCCGCGAGGCGACGATCTCGCGCGGGAACTGCTCGGGGCGGTCGAGCGCAAGGGCGATCTGGCGTGGTGGACCACGATTGGCGACCCGCTGCTCGAGGACTTCGCCGACACCAGCGTCGAGGCCACGGCCACCATCGTCAGGGCGCTCGCACCGCGCGAGCCGACAAGTCCGGTGCTCGAACAGGCGGTGCGCTGGTTGCTCCTGAACCGCACCTTCGGCACCTACTGGGCGAGCACCAAGCAGACGTCAATGGTGCTGGCCGGCCTCATCGACTACATGCGGGCGCGTGGCGAGAAGGGCGCCGAGGTCGACGTTGAGGTGTTCGTCAACGGCGGCGCGGTGGGATCGCGCAGACTGACCGGGGCCGACCTGTCGGCGCCGGATCCCATCGAGTTCATGGCTCCGGCTGTGGCCGGCGCGAACACCGTGCGCGTCGTGACGAAGGGCGTTGGCACCATCTACTGGGGCGCACAGGCAGGCTACTACGACACGGCTGGCGCCCAGGAGCGGACAGGCAGCCACCGCCTCGCCCTGGAACGGCAGTACTTCTCGCTGACGCCGGCGACGGTGAACAATCGCATCGTGTACCGGGAATCGCCCTTCACCGGCAGCGTCAAGCCTGGAGACCTGCTGCTCGTCAGGCTGACGGCGGCGGGCTCGACCGACTGGCGGTACCTCATGCTCGAAGATCCGATCCCGGCGGGCACCGAGCCCGTCCAACAGGACGGACTCTACCAACTCGAACGCCGGCGGGGGGACTGGTGGGGCAGCCAGCGCGAGTACCGCGACGACCGCGTCGTGTTCTTCCAGCAGAGCTTCTCGCAGGGCCGCTACGAGTACACGTATCTGCTCAGAGCCGTCACGCCGGGAGTTTTCAGGGCGTCGCCCGCCCGCATCTCGGCGATGTATGTGCCCGACGGGACGGCGTCGAGCGCCGCGCAGGCGGTAGCGGTGGTATCAGCGGCTGGCGGCGCGGCGGTCCAGCCCGGTGGAGGCCGGCAGTGATCCGGCGGTCGATGGCGATTCTGGCCTGGCTGATTGGGGGCCATGCGATCCTCGGCGGGCTGTACTGGGCGCTCTTGCAGACGCCTGAGTCGAATGTGTTCACGTTGGCGGTCTCGGCGCTGCTCGTCATCGGCATGCTCCTTTGGGTGAGCATCGTCGAGGGGGTCGGGCTGCTCGCCTGGCGGAGGGCGCGTCCGATGCGGGGCCTCCTTGCGGACATCCTGCGGCGCGTCTGGTGGGTCGTGCCCGCGCTTCTGGTGTTCGGTGCGGTCTGGTGGGCGACCGGTGCGCTTTTCGCGTACTTTGCCGCGCATGCGGGCGAGATCGACGCGTGGTTCATCGCAAATGCCGGATGGGTCCGCACCGCGTGGCTGCACACGACGATCGGGTGGGTCCTGTACTTCGTGCGGTTTGCGATGGGACTCTCGCTGGCCCTCGCGTTGCTGGCCGCCGGACTTCGTGGCGGAGCGAGCGGTGCAGCGAGCTTCGTGTGGGTTCGGCGCGCCTTGTCGTGGCGCACGCTCGTCACGGTAAGTGCGGCGATGTTCGCGATTTGGGCAGGTCCATGGCAATTGGCCTACTGGCGCCCGGCGAGTCTGCCATCCACCTGGGCCCAGCCGGCGTTCGCCGGCGCGAAGCTGTGTGTCCTGTTCGTGGTCATGAACGCGCTCTGGATGGTTGTGCTATGGGCAGTCGGACAGGAGGCGTCGAGATCTGCGGCAGAGGCGGTCGAGGCGACTCCCGAGCGTGCCGCACGCGGACCCCAACCCTCCGACGAAGCCACCCAGCCATAGAGCCCGTACGCTATCCGCCAGGGAGAGCATCCGGGAGCAAGCGACCTCCACGCGCGCCCGCGTCTTCGGAGGCCGCGTGGAAGGGCGTTGCGCCCCGGGACCGGCTGGGTCCTGTGGCGGACGTCCCGGCCGACATCCGGCAAGCGCGTCATGACGACCGTTCGCGCCCCCGGAGGATCTGGGGGACCGCCATCCCCTACCCTGGCTGTCCAGCATGATCGCTTCGTCGAAACCGAGGCGCACGGACTCGGTCTTCGCCAGCATCGAGTTGGCATAACTGCCGGTGATCTTCGCCTTCGTCATAGAAACGTTGGGGTGGTGGCGCGTGTACGACGACACGTTCGCGCGGACGCCCAGCTCGCGCGCGTCGGCCCCGAGGTAGGCACTCCACGGCCAGACGGCAATGCCGACGTGAGGACGCCCGCTGTCGGTGCCGGCGGAACGAGCGTCAGCGAAGCTCGCGCCAGGATTGCCCCTTTGCCAGGGCGGCCGCCACGCAACGCGCCGCGCCTGCGTAAGCATCGCGCCAGGCGTCAGGTGAGCGTGGGGCTCGCAGTTCGTCCTCGCCCGGACAGGCGCCGGCTCCACTCCCCTTCGTTGCCGGCGGCGCCTCGCCGGCGATCACCTGCGCAAGCCCTTCGCGCACCCAGAGGGGCCGGTCCCTCAACACCTCGTCGGTCAGCACGTGGACGAGCTCGTGACGCAACGTCGACTCCAGCGTGCTTCGCTTGCGGAGAACACCGAGCGGGAGAAGATCGATGCGGGCGCCAGACGTGCGAGCCGACGTCCACCACGGCAGACCGGTCGCTCGCGCGTACGCGTCGACGGTCGGGTGAAACCGGATCTCCACCTCAGGGGATTCGGTGACGCCCAGCTTCCGGGCCAGGTCGTCCAGCGCCGCCGCCACGCTCCGTCGCACGGTTGCCAGGGCGTCGCGGTCCTCTTCGGGAAGTACGACACGAACGGAAGCCGGCGTCGATCCGATCCGAAGGCCGGGAAAGTAGAAGGCGAGGATCGCCTCACGCGATGCACCGCCGGCGGACCGGTTCGCCGCGCCGCGGACGCACATACCAACGCCGTGTCCCATGCCCTTTCCGACGAACCGATAGCCATCGCTCGTGCGCCGAATGTCGAAGAGCGCGCTCTTGATGGTCTGCCAACCGAGCGTGCGGCCGGCCGCAAGCCTGAACGCCCCGGCATCGACGAGTTCCGGCACCATCCCCTCGACCTTCAGCCGGCGCGCGCGTCCGGATGAGGTGCGGTCGGCAACGCGGAGATCGCGAACGGGACCGCCGCGCAAACCGGCGGCTTGCAGCACCCGCCTGAGGCGAACCTCCGGCACACGGCTCTCCCACCCGGGTTCGCTCGCACAGGCAGGATCCGGCCGGGCCGAGAGGTACGCAACATCACGTGCCGACGCCCAGACCACGGACGGACGTTCGGTGTGACCGCCGCACGACGCGCTCAGGTAGACGTCAGCGAGATGCGGCCCGTCGAAGAGCACGAGGCCCCGTGTTGCCGCGGCGGCGGCCAAGGACCGCGACGAGACCTGCCGCAGCGCAAGGCAGTGCGTCAGGTCGCACAGATCGAAGCCCTCGGCGCTGTGGCGGCCGCGGCTGGCCTCGGCAAAGGTCCGGGCGGCGATGGCCAGCGCCTCAAGCGCCGCAGGCGGCAGGGAGTCGCCGCCCTCCCCCGCCACGGCTCGGCCGACGTAGGTCTCGGCCTCCATCTCCTCAACGGCGTGCGACCCGTTGCGCTGCGTGATTCCGACACGGAACACGCTTGATGCACGCTGCCCCTCGACCGCACTCGGGACGGGCGAACGCGCCGTGCCGTACGGTGCGCCGTGCTGCTTGAGGATCCCGGCAGCGAGCTCGGCTGCGTGCGCGCCCGAGGCGCCCGGCGCGACCACAACGAGGGCATGAGTTGGACGCTCCGTGTCGACGAGAGCCGTCACGAGACCTTCGTAGCCTCCGCCGGGCATTGGCGCCGTCCCGGTCTTCGCCATCCCGCGGAAGCCCGCCTCGGCCAGCGCCGATGCAGTCCCGGACCAGGCCGCCAGCTCCATCCCACGCCGCAATACGGCTCGATGCCGGTCGTCCAGCCTGATTGCAACCCGGGACGAACCCGCGATCCGGAGAAACGCCTCGAGCAACTGCCGCGGCGTGGCCTTGATGCCGGCGAGGCCGAGGGCACCCGTCACGGTGGGCGTGGCCGGATCCAGCGTCGGCAGCCCCAGTCTCGCCAACGTCCGATTCAACGCACCCCGGTCGAGCGTCCGGGCAATGGAGGCGACATACCCGTTGCACGAGTAGCCCAGCGCCTCGACCGCATCGAGGGGCCGGCGCAAGTCTGGATGCACGCATTCGACGACGTGCCCGTCCGTGTCGGCGCGGCGGCGGCACAGGATGCGCGTGCGGTCGGTCACTACACCCGTTTCGAGTGCCGCGGCCAGTGTGGCCAGTTTCGCGATCGATCCGGGCGCCACGGGGGTGTCGAGGACAGCCCGCCGGGACTCGGCGAGCGTACGGCCCGATGGCAACTCGAGGAGCAGATAGGCCGGTGTGGCCCCAGTCGATACCCGGCGCCCCTTTGGCGAGGGCGCCTGCGCCGCCAGGGCAACGGCCGCGGCAACGACGATCAGCCGGCTGACGTCAGTGCCCACGACGGTTGCACCGCAATGTTCCCGTGCACGACATCATCCGAGGCTCCCCGGCTCGCCGCCTGCCCCTTGACCCGCGGGCTGAAGAGCGCGGGCCACACCTGAAGGCCGCGTCCCGACCGCCAGGCCGCCGCTCGGGGTCGACGACTAGCGCCCTGCGCCCGGAACCACCGGTGACGACCCGGCACGAAGCAGCGGCAGGCCCAGGAACGTGGCGGTCTCGCGCCAAACCAGATCGATGTTCGCCATCAGCAGGTGGTCGTCGTCGAGCATCCGAAGCGTCACGAGTGGACGAGGTGCCGCGAAGCGGCGCACCATCGCCGGTTCGACCGCCTCGTCGCGCGAGCCCTGGAAGATGAGTGTCGGGACCGGCACCTCCTCGGCAAACGAATCCCAGCGTTGCGCATCTTCGAAGATGGCGAAGGTCAGCGGCAGGACCCGCTTCTCGCCGTGGTGGAACACGTCCAGCCGATCGCTCTCCTTCCAGCGCGCGACGCCCTCTTCGTCGAGCGTCCCGAAGCGGGACCGCCCGAACTCGAAGGCCGGCGCCAGCAAGACGAGCCGATCGATGGGATGCGACACACACTCCCGCCGAGCCCGCCGCGAGGCCTGGCGGACGGCGGCGTGGAACGCCACGAACCCGCCCATGCTCGACCCGACGAGCGCAACGGGCCCCGGCGGAAGCGCCGCCATCACGGCCTCAAGCTGCGAGATCATCCGCGAGGAAGTCAGCGTCGAGAAGTCCGGCCCGTTGAAGTCCGGGCACTGCAACTCGATGCCCAGCGGCCTCAGCCGGTCGGCGAAGAACGCAGCCTTCGTCGACTGGGCCGACGAGGCAAACCCGTGAATGTAGAAGACGTGGCCCACGCTACCTCTTGTAGGTCTGCACCGGGACGGCGTCCATCGCCCACATGCCGCGGCCGTGGGTGGCGATCACGATCACGCGATCGCGGGGGTGGACGACCAGGTCGTGCACGAAGGTCGAGGGGAGATTGTCGCCGAGCACGTGCCAGGTCGCTCCGCCGTCCACCGTGACGTACACGCCGATGTCGGTGCCGGCATACAGCACGTCCGGGTTCACCGGATCCTCCGTCACCACGTTGACGGGCCCGCACGGGATGTTCGCGGCAATGCTCGTCCAGGTCGCCCCGAAGTCCGTCGACTTCCACAGATAGACGCCGAAGTCATCGTCCCGCTTGCCGTTCTGCGACACGTAGACGGTGCCCTCGTCGTAGGCGGAGGCCACGACCTTCGACACCCAGCGCGCCGGCGTGAGTCCCCTGGTGATTTCGACCCACGACCCGCCGCCGTTCCTCGTGACGTGCAGGCGCCCGTCATCCGTGCCGGCGTAGATCAGACCCGCGCGCATGGGTGATTCCGACAGGGCGAACACGGTCTGATAAGGGATGTCCCCCTGCTTCTTCGGATCGTTGCCGCTGAGGTCGATGCTGATCTTCTCCCAGGTGTCGCCGCGATTCGAGGATCGGAAGACGTACTGCCCGCCGTAGTACAGGACGCTCGGGTCGTGCGGCGAGATGATGATCGGCGTGAGCCACTGGCCCCGCAGTTCTCCGTCGGACGGGGAGAGCCTCGGCGTGATGCCTTTCGACGCGGCACGTCCCCGTTCGCCAACCTGCGAGAGATCGCTGCGGCTGATGTTGTGGTAGAAACCGGCCGAGTACACAATGTTCGGGTCGACCGGATCGATGGCATGGCGGGAGCCCTCTCCCCCGGGTGCATTCTCGAAGGCCTGTGCCGGGATCCTGTCACGACCCTGCCGCAGGTCGACCATGCCGCGCCGGCTCCCGTGATCCTGGATCGAGCCGAACACGTGGAACGGATCGGCCATGTCATACGAAACGTTGAAGAACTGCACGGCCGGCAGGTTGTCGAGGAACTGCCGCCACGTCTTCCCCTGGTCGTAGGAGATCACCACGCCACCGTCGTTCCCATTGACCAGGTAGTTCGAGTTGTCCGGGTCGATCCACAGCGCGTGATGGTCGCCGTGCATGCCACGCAGTGGCTGGAAGGTCCTGCCGCCGTCCTTGGACTGGTTCAGCCCGAGTCCCAGCACGTAGATGGTATTCTCGTCGTTCGGGTCGACACGAATCTGTCCGAACACCCAGCCGTAGGTCCCCGCCAGGCGTTCCATGTACTGATTCGACTCGCTCACCTTCAGCCAAGCCCCCCCGCCATCGTCCGAGCGATAGACCTCCGCGCCCTTGATGACGTCGGCGCGCTGGCGCCCGTATGCATCGCGTTCCCCGGGCTTGGCCTTACGGGTGATGTCGTAGTTGTCGACGAACGCATACAGCACGTTCGGCTTCGATCGCGCAATGTCGATACCGATCCGGCCGCGGAACCGGGCCTCGGGAAGGCCCTGGCTGGTGGCCGTCCACGTGCGGCCGCCGTCCGTCGTCTTGTGAATGCCGCTGCCGTTGTAGTCTGCCTCGTTCCTGGGATCGTTCCACTTCTTCCGCACGCGCTGCCACGTGGCGGCGTAGAGGACCTTCGGGTCGGCCGGATCCATGACAAGGTCGATGGCGCCGGTCCGGGTATTGACGTAGAGCACCTTCTCCCACGTCTTCCCGCCGTCAGTGGTCTTGTAGACGCCCCGGTCCTCGCTGTCGGTCCACTCGCGTCCGGACGCGGCCACGTACACCGTGTCGGCATCCGAGGGGTGGACGACGATCCGGGCGATGGTGTGAGTCGACGCGAGGCCCATGTGCTGCCACGTCTTCCCGCCGTCAGTGGTCTTGTAGATGCCGGCGCCGGCCATCGAACTCCGGAAGATGTTCGCCTCGCCGGTGCCGACCCAGACGGCATCGGGCCGGCCGGGGGTCACGGCCAGGGCCCCAATCGACGTCGAGGCCGCCTGGTCGAACACGGGCTCCCACGTGGTACCCTCGTTGACGGTACGCCACACTCCGCCCGACGCGGTCGCCACCCACACTGTATAGGACTTACCCTTCGGCGTGACGATCGCCACATCGGTGACGCGCCCGCTGATGTTCGTCGGCCCGAGGAATTGCCACGTCCGGGCCTTGAAGGGCGATAGTCCAGCCATGGCCACGTGCCGGGCGTATCCGCTGAGTCTGAACCCCGAATCGGCAGCCGGCGGTGCGACCGGACCCTGCCCCGATGCAGCGGGCGCCAGCATGGCCACCAGGACCAGGCCGGCGAGGTGTGCCGCCGCGCGAACGACGCGATGAGTGCTAGGCATGAGTTCCTCCAACGGGCGGATCTATATCACGTCATAGCATGCTGCGGCAGCCCGGCACGCTGGTGCAACGAATACCTGCTGTTCCGCCGGTGGAGTAGTCTCGTATTCTCGCCGGCGCACGATTCGAGGGTACGACGGGGGTTTCACTTGCTCTAAGATACAGCATGCCATTCACCCGGAAGCTCGCCGTCGGGGCCATCCTGCTCCTCGCGGCCCTTCAGCTCTACCGCCCGGACCGCACGAACCCTCCGATCGAGCCGACGCTGGCATTCGACTCCGGCGAGGGCGTCCCGGCCGACGTCAGCGCGATTGTCAAGCGCAGCTGCTTCGACTGCCACTCGAACGCCACGCGCTGGCCTTGGTACAGCCAAGTCGCTCCGGTGTCCTGGATGGTGGCCAACCACGTCCGGGAAGGCCGCTCTGCGCTCAATTTCTCGGAGTGGCGCACCTACGACACCCGGCGCCAGGCTCGCAGGTTGGAGGAGGTGTGCGAGATCGTCAGGGCCGGCGAGATGCCGCCACCCTCCTACCTCCTCATGCACGGAGACGCCCGAGTGTCGGAGTCGGACGTGCGCGCGCTGTGTGGTTGGGCGGCGGCGGACGCCGACGCCATGACGAGTTCCGGGAGAACCCTTCCGCCTTTCGCGCCCGCCGCCGCGCATGGGGACTTCATCTACGTCTCGGGCATCCTGCCGGGACCGGCGGACGGTGACACGATCGAGAGCCAGGCCACGCACGTCGTTGCCGAACTCTCCAAGCGCCTCGTCCGGCTCGGCACGAACCTCGATCGGGTCGTCGCCACGAGTGTGTACCTGAAGCGCGCCGAGGATTTCGCGGGCCTGAACGAGGTCTGGCGCCGCACGTGGACATCCCGACCGCCGACCAGGACGACGGTGCTGGCCGAACTTCCATCATCGACGGCGCTGCTCCAGGTGTCCGCCGTGGCGGCCAGGCCGGGCGTCGATGTCGAGGTCCTGCTGCCGGGAGGATGGCAGCCGCCGTCGAACCCGTACAGCTACGGGATCCGCGCGGGCGACACGGTGTTCCTGTCCGGCCTCGTTCCCCGCAGTCCCAGGGACGGGACGGCAATCGAAGGCGACATCGCCATCCAGACCAGGGCGGTGCTCGACAGCGCCTCGGCGCTCCTGGAGGCCGCCGGCCTCTCGTTCGCCAATGTGGTGAGCGCTCGCGTATTCATCGCCGATATTGCCGATTTCCAGAGGATGAACGACGTCTACCGCGCGTACGTCTCCGAGACGCCGCCTGCTCGAGCCACGGTTCGAGCCACGCTCACCAACCCGGACTTCCGGATCGAGATCACCCTGATGGCCGCCTCGGGCAGCACCCGACTCGTGTTCACGACGCCTGCGGAAGACGGCTCGCCCGGGCAGCCGAGCCCCAATCTGAGCTCGGCAATCGGCTTCGGCAGGCGCGTCTTCCTGTCGGGCATGCTGGGCGTGCGTCCAGGGTCCGGTAGTGACGCGGTGGCGCAGACCGGCGAGGCGCTGGACCGGCTCGAGCGGACGATGGCCCTGGCGGGCGTGGGCTGGCCGAACGTGATCGACAGCGTGGTCTACGTCACCGACCTGTCGAGGGCCGGGCTGATCCTCGAGGCGATGCAGACCAGAGCCGGCGGGAACCTGCCGGTGGGGGCCGTCGCGGGCGCAGGACTGGTCAGCCCCGAGGCGCTCGTCGAAATCATGCTGACCGCAGGGAAGTGACACGCCATGGCCGGTACGTGTTGGTTTGACGTGACCTCGACCGCCGACAGACAGGAAGTCGGCGGCACCGTCGGTCGAGCCAGGAAGAGCGTGGTGTCAGGCGACGGCGGCACGTAGGTATTCGATGGCCCGTGTCCGGAACTACGGCTGCGCGATCCCGAGCCTCGTCGCCCTGACGGCCATCGTCCTCGTCGGCAGTGCCGCGACGCTGGGCAGGGAGATGTTCACGGCCGCTGCGTTGGCTGCTGCCCTTCCGCTGCCGCTGTATCTGGCCGCCGCGTTGTGGATCGACCGTTTCGAACCCGAACCGCGCGGGCTGCTCGTCCTCGCCTTCCTGTGGGGCACGTCGGTCGCCATCCTTGTGTCTGGCGTGCTCAACGGCATCGCCGACAGCACCATCGGCGAGGCCGCCAGCACGATGGTCGGAGCTCCGGTGTCCGAGGAAGTCCTGAAGTCCGTCGTGCTCATCTACCTGTTCGCGCGCCGGCGCGACGAGTTCGACGGCGTGGTCGATGGCGTGGTGTACGCAGCCCTTGTGGGGTTGGGCTTCGCGTTCGTGGAGAACATCGACTACTACGGGCGGGCCCTGCAGACGGAGGGCACGCAGGGACTGGCTGTCACGGTGACGCTGCGCGGCGTGATCAGCCCGTATTCACATCCGCTGTTCACGGGCATGACCGGCATCGGCCTCGGCCTGGCTCGTCAGACCAGCCGGGGATGGGTGCGCTGGGCCGCGCCGGTGGCGGGACTGGCCGCGGCGATCCTCCTCCACGCGCTCTGGAATGCCGGCGCGCAGGCGGGCTGCGTCTTCTTCGTCGTCTACGCGTTCATCATGCTGCCCGCCTTCGGCGCCCTCCTCGGCGTGGTGGCCTGGTCACTGCATCGCGAGGGCCACTTGTTGCGGGAGCATCTCCAGGCGGAGTTCGAGCTGGGGTTGCTTCCGGCCACATCGTACGCTGAGGTCTGTTCGGTGCGACAGCGACTGCTCGGGTCGACCCGGGCGCTCGTGCGCGGTGGCCCTCGCGCCTGGCGCCGCGCGCGCCGCGTGCATCATGCGGCAGCCGAGCTCGCGTTTCTGCGCTACCGCGTCGCGCGGGGGCTCCAGCGGCCGGATCCGGACCTCGAACAGGAGTACCTGCGGGCGCTCGTGCCGGCGGACGCGCGGGTGGGACCAGTGCAGGACGTCACGGTCGAAGTCCGGCCCGGGGCTGCGTTTCCGGACCTCCCCGGCGATGCGTCACGTACGGCTGCAGCCGACGATGCGCCGCCCCCAGTCCCGTAGCGCGGCCCGGCGCGCCCCTCGACCGTGCTCGCCCTTCGGCGGGCTTAGGGCGCGGTGAGCCTGTCGAACCACTGGGCGGCCCTGAGTTCATCGAAGGGCCGGTCTCAGGTCCCGGGTCCCTGTTCCCGTGCTCAGTAGAAGTCGTGCGACTCGACGCCGACCGGCACGCCGGGAATCCCTTCACATCGTTCAGCTCGCACGGAGGTGACCCCTTCCTGGTTCTGCAGGATGCCCTCGACCATCAGGAATGGCTCCTCGAGAATGGCGAGCCGCTCGCGCATGAAGACATCGGGGCGCACGATGATGTTGGCGATGCCGGTCTCGTCTTCGAGCGTCAGGAACACGAACCCTTTGGCCGTGCCCGGGCGCTGGCGCGTAATGACCGTGCCGGCCACGCGAATGCGGCGCCCCTGACGTTCGCGCGGCAGATCGATGGCGCGCAGGATCCCGCGCAGCGACAGTTCGTGGCGCCGGAGCGCCATCGGATGCGGTCCGATCGTCAGTCGCGTGCCCGCGTAATCCGCCACCAGCCGTTCGGTGAGGGACATGGGGGGCAAAGGGCAGGGGTCGGGATTCGGGATTCGGGATTCGGGATTCGGAGGAACCGGGATCCGGGATCC
>JBFMFH010000018.1:0-10779 GCA_040752275.1 Acidobacteriota bacterium | reverse complement strand
GGGGCCCGATGAACATCGAGGTCCGGGTGGACGTGCTCAACCTGTTCGATGCGGTCAACTTCAACCCGGTCGCCAATCCGGGCAGTGGGTCGACGATCTTCCAGGTGACGAGCGGCTACACGGACCCGAGCAACACGTACGATCCGGGCGGCCGGCTGGGTCAGATCATGATCCGCTTCAACTGGTGAGTCCCTCCCTGACCGCCGGGCGGCTCGACTCGGGCTGACCGGTGTGACCGGTGGAACCCCGCCGCACGCGGGGCTCCACCGGACCTTTGTCCCGTGGCACAGACACGCGCCCTCGCCCTGGGCCTCGGACCCCTGGCTTCAGAACCAGCCCCAGGGCCCTCCTGGCCTGAGCGAAGTCGAAGGCGGCCCTGGAGGTCAATCCCTCGACACCGACAAGGTCGCCCCCGGGGTCTCCTCCGGGCGCATCATCGTCTTGCGGCCCTGCCCGCGCCGGCCAGCATCAGCGCGCCGAATGCCGCCATGCCGAGGCCGGTCCAGAGATTCACGTTCACGCCGAGGGAGATCTGATACACCGCCGAATCGCTCAGCAGGCCGTACGCCGAGAGCAGCAACCCGAGGATCGTGAACAGGAGTCCCAGGGGGAGACGGAGGTCCAAGGTCATATCAATACCTGTCAACACAACCTGCCAGGATTCGGGATTCCCGACTTCGCCAAGCTCGCTGCCGCGAGGCTTCGTCGTGGCAGGCGGGATTCGGGATTCGCAACCCCACCACACTCCCCTTACCAGAAGTACAGGTTCAGCAGCACCGCGGCGAGGCCGACGACGACGGCTAGCGGTGCAGGGCGGCGGTACCACACGACGCCCTCCTCGCGAATGCGCGGGGTAAGCGAGTACACGAGGCCCTTCAACTCCGCGGAGTCGCGAGGCCGGGTCACGAGGCTGATCAAGATGGTGGCCGCGAAGCACGTCGTCCACGCCCAGATCGCGCCCCAGAAGTTCTGGGCCATATCCGACCTATACGCGTGCAGACCCACAGTTCCCTCTGCGCCGACACCCGTGAGCGCGTAATGGACGGCGGCGGCCCCGGTTCCAGACACGAGGCCCCAGAACGCACCGTGTGGTGTTGTGCGCACCCAGAACATCCCGAGCAAGAACGTCGCGAACAGCGGCGCGTTGATGAACGAGAAGACCAGCTGGAGCAGGTCCATGATGTTCCCGAACTGCATCGCGACGTACGCCGTGCCGACGCTGGCCAGCGTACCGAAGATCGTTGCCATCCGGCCCATCCACATCAGGTGGCCGTCCGAAGCCTGCGGGCGTATGTACGGCTTGTAGATGTCGTAGGTCCAGACCGTGTTGAACGCCGTCACGTTGCCCGCCATGCCCGACATGAAGCTGGCCAGGAGCGCCGTCAGCCCGAGGCCCAGCAGGCCGGGCGGGTAGAACCTCTGCAGCATGAGCGGCATCGTCATGTTGTAGTCAGTCTTCCCGTTGAAGACGAAAGCCCCGGCGGGCAGGAGCGCGATGGCGACCATCCCCGGCAGGATGACCAGCAGCGGGAAGAACATCTTCGGGACCGCCGCGATGATCGGCGTCCTGCGTGCAGCATTCATCGATCCGGCTGCCATGGCGCGCTGGACGACCAGGAAGTCGGTGCACCAGTAGCCGAACGACAGCACGAAGCCGAGCCCCATCGCTACGCCGAACCACTCCACGCCCATGGGATTGGCCTGGGGCGATCCGGTGTGCTGCCACGACTGCGTCCATGCGCCGGCGGCGTATCCCGCGTCCGTGGCCATGGTGGCCAATCGCGCCTCGAGACCCGTCCACCCTCCGGCGGCCGCCACGCCGAGGAACGCCAGAGGCAGGAACCCGAACACAATCAGGAAGAACTGCACGACCTCGTTGTAGATCGAGCTGGTCAATCCACCCAGCAGGATGTACACGAGCACGACGATGGCCGAGACGAAGATGCTGAGATTGATGTCCCAGCCGAGGAGGAGCTGGAACAGCCGGCCCATGACATACATGCTGATGCCGGACGAGAAGAGCGTCATGACCGCGAAGGAGATCGCGTTGAGCGCGCGAGTCTTCTCGTCGAAGCGCAGCCGTAGATACTCGGGCACCGAATGGGCCCGGCTGCCGTAATAGAACGGCATCATGAAGACGCCGACGAAGATCATCGCCGGGATCGCGCCGACCCAGTAGAAGTGACTGGTCATGATCCCGTACTTGGCGCCGCTGGCCGCCATGCCGATCACTTCCTGCGCCCCGAGGTTCGCCGAGATGAAGGCCAGACCGGTGATCCAGGCCGCCAGGCTGCGGCCCGACTCGAAGAAGTCGAGGCTGGTCCGCATGAAGCGCTTGAGCGCGACCCCGATGCCCAGCACGAAGACGAAGTACACGACGATGATCGCGTAGTCGACGGCGTGGAGCGTCATGGGGCGGGATTATATGGGAAGTAGACAGTAGACAGTAGACAGTAGACAGTAGGGGAGTGACCGATCCCGAATCCCGCAGCGAATCCCGAATCCCGCCTGCCACGACGAAGCCTCGCGGCAGCGAGCTTGGCGAAGTGGGGAGTCCCGACTCCAGGCGGGTTCCACGTGCGGACTACCTCCTCTGGGCCAAGCGCCGGCCGCATCCGACCCTGGATCTGGCCCGTAGCGACGTTCCGCCGTGCACCCTCGACGATTTGCCCGGTGTGCGCGAGGCCCTGAGCCTGCAGGGGCGCAACGACGAGGGCTGGCCGCCGCTGGTTTCTGCCGTCGCGGTCCGGTACGGCGTCGAGGAGCAACAGGTGGTCACTGCAACTGGAGCGTCGGGCGCCAACTTCCTGGCGTGCGCCGCGCTCCTGCGTCCGGGCGACGAGGTGATCGCCGAGCGGCCCGGCTACGACCCGATGTGGGCGGTGCCGGAGTTGCTCGGCGCCAGGCTCGTGTGGCTGGACCGCCGCTTCGAGGAACGATTCTCGGTCGACGTCGACCGGGTGGCAGCTCTTGTGACCCCGCGGACGCGGCTCGTCGTGCTCACCTCGCCCCACAACCCGACGGGGGTCGCCATTCCCGTGGACGTGCTACGGGAACTGGATGCGCTGGCTGACCGACGCGGATTTCACGTCCTGGTCGACGAGATCTACGCGGACTCATTGATCGACCGGCCGAGGCCGGCGGCTGCCGCGCTGGGGCCTCGTCTCATCACGACCGGCAGTCTGACGAAGACCTACGGCCTGTCGTCCCTGCGCTGCGGCTGGGTCCTCGCGGCGCCGGATGTTGCCGCCGAGGTGCTCGCTGCCCGGGCGCTCGTCGACGGTGTCGGGTCAGTACTGACCGAGCGGGCAGCCGCCATCGCGTTCGGGCACCTGCCAGCGCTGCTGGCGAGGGCCCGAGGCGTGCTGGAGCCTAACCGGCGCCGGTTCGAGGCGTTCATGGAACGGGAGCCCACCCTCGAGTGGGTCGAGCCCGACGGCGGGACCGTGGCATTCCCGCGCCTGGTGAGCGGAGAGGATGCCGAAGGCCTGGCCGAACGGCTCTTGCGCGATCATGAGACCGCTGTGGTGCCGGGGCACTTCTTTGGCGCGCCAGCCCATTTCCGCGTGGCGCTCGGTATCGACGCCGGCGAGTTGGGGCGGGGGCTCGTGTCGCTGTCGCGCAGCCTGCGGGTAGCGACCTGAAGGGGCGGCCCTTGACGCTGAGCAGCGATCGGCCGGCCAGGCCGAGGCACCTATTCTGTCTCCTGTCTCCTGTCTCCCGCCTCCTGTTTCGTGACCCGGCGCCGCGACCCGGTTGGGGCGCCAGGCCTCACCGAACCCGTGCGCCGCCCAGCACGCGAGCCGGCAGCAGCAGCACCGCCCGCAGGAACTCGAAGACGCCTTCGACGGCGATGCCGAGCAGCCTGAAGGGGAGAAGCAGCAACCAGACCAACGGGTACAGCACCAGCGCCAGGAGCGCCAGCGGCCAGCACAGCACGAACAGGATCACCCACAGCAGGAACTTGACCACCCTTCGAGCCGCCTTTCATGATCTAGTTACGTAGTCGTGAGGGCATAGGTTTCCCTGGACAGGCACGCTTCAGCACACAGACTCCGTGGGCACCGCCAGGCGGTCGGGCTACGGGCTGAATTCTGAATTCTGGACGCCGCCGCGGCGATGCTGCTCCCCCGTCCCTGACTAGCGAGGCTCCGCCTCAGGCTTGACTCATCTGCATGAGATTCGGGCCTTCAAGACGCCTAGCGCCGCTCGAATGATACGGCGATCTCTGCCGTCGCCCAGTCATCGCGGCGCAGGACCCGGCCCGACAGCGCCGAGGACAACCCCGGGAACGACACGTCGATCGCAGTGGGCTCGCCCAGTCCCGGTACGAGTCGCGCGCCCTCGACGCGGCGCACCGAGAGTTCGGTCAGCAACTCGAGCCGGTACGTCCTCCCGCGCCGGCCTTCCACGCGCAAGCGGTAGGTGCCGCCGTCCATGCGGGCGTCGATGACCCGCACCCGCGACGACACGTCGCCCAGGCGCTGGGGGGCGTGCATGGGCCTCACCTCCACTCCCGGTGTGTGCCGCACGCGGAAGGTCGTGGGCGTTGACACCTTCGCGATATGGACTAGGCGCAGGCCGCGGCCGTGGTCAGCGCCGCTGGCGGGCTGCCAGCGCGCATCACGGGTCGCGAGCGACGCGCCCGGCGGCAGCGTGGCATGGATCTCGATGGGCACGTCGCCGCCGCGCGGGGCCACGGCAATGGCGAGGCCGCCGGTCTCTCTCGTGACGGTGACATCGACGACAGCGTCCCGCCACCGGAGGTTTCGAACGCGCAGCGACGGCCAGCCGGCCGGCAGTCGGGGTGCGATCCTGAGGCGAGCGGGCCGGCTGATCCCTCCGGCGTCCGACGCAGGCAGGGCATCGATGCCGACAAGACCGCGAAGCAGCGTGGAGACGAACCCGGTCGTGGCAAAGAGCTGATGGGGCACGGCGGCGTCGACGGACCGCAGGCGACCGCCCGAGAACAGCTCGGCCATGTAGCCGCGAGACTCCAGAAACGTGAGATCAGCGGTCCCGTCCAGATACGCCCACGCCGCGTCGGCACGGCCGTGCGAGTACAGCGCGAGCGCGGCGAAGCCTGTGAGGAACGGCCACGACGCGCCGTTGTTGTAGCTGAGGGGCTCGTAGAGCGAGCTGTCGATCGAAAGCATCCGGGCACCCCAGTCGGCTCCCACCCCGGCGCCGGCCAGGTCGTCGAGCGCACCCGCAACGGCGGGTCGGTCCGCGTCGAAGACGCCCCGCCACAGTCCGAATCCCGGCCACACCGTCGGTTCGGCCTGCCCCTGGCCGCCCTTCATCACGGCGAAGAAGATCCGCCTCCCTTCATCGTCGAGGAAGCGGCGGTTCAGAGCCCCGCGTGCCTTGACCGCCGCAGCCCGCGACGAGGCCGCAAACCCGTCGTCTCCGGCGAGGGCGGCCATCTCGGCTGCGGCGTCTGCCGCCTCGGTCCACACCGCTGCGAGGTAGACGTCCGTCAGCACGTCGCGCCTGCGCAGCGCCCCGGTCTCGACGGCCGCCAAGCCGGCCTTCGTGTTGTCCATCAGACCGTCGCCGTCCTCGTCAGTCCCCGCGCAGTACTCGTACGCCTTCCTGAGCGACGGCCAGACGTCCTTTCCGAATGCAGCGTCGCCGCTCGCCCGCACGTAGTCGCGCACGGCCAGGATGTACAGGGGTGTCGTGTCGGCGTGGTAGTAGCCGTACGGGAAATCCTCGAACCAGCGGATGAACTGCGCGCCCTGCGACAGCTCGTGCATCATCTTGCCGTCGGCGCGCTGGCGCGTGCGCAGGAATTCGAGCGACTGCCGGACGGCATCGAAATCGCCGTACGCCGTCATGGCCCACGAGTTGATGAACGTGTCCCCGCCGAAGTACCACCCGAACCCAGGCCGCTCGCTGGTTCCGGACGGTCCGAGCCCGGCAATGAGCCCGCAGCCGAGATGCGGATTGCAGACGAAGCCCTTGTCGAGGGCCACCTTGCCCCACTCGAGCGCCAGGTCGAGCCGATCGTCGGGTGAGTCGATGCTCGTCATGTCCTCGCGCAGCCGCCGGTAATGGGCCGCGGACTCCCCATAGAGGGGGCCGGGAGACGCCAGCAGCCTTTGGTACGTGGCCTTCGCGGCCTCGAGTCCTTCCGTGCTCGCGGCGATGACGATCGGGATGAGACCCCGTGAGGCCGTCTCCGGCGTCACGGCAACCGAGAACTGCGTGGGGGCGTCCGGAAGGTTGTGCGCCGGTTGGGTGGGCGGCGTGAGGCCGAATGGGGATCCCACCAGCGCGGCGTTCTTGCGGCTGGCCTCGCCGATGACGTAGGCCCTCAGCGTGTCGTCCCAGTAGCTGTATTGCCCGCCGAGCGCCGCGGGCCACATCGGCTTGAGGTCGACCCGGAACTTGACCTGCACCGTGATGGGCACCGACGTGCTGACGTCGAGCAGCACCAGTCCGCCGGCCTCATTGAGCGGCACCAGCCAGACGGCGTCGGCGGTGAACGAGTCGTGTGCGTAACGAACGAGGCTCGCTTCTGGACGGATATCCACCCACGACGCCAGGCTGGCCGCCGGAATCGGGTCCGCGTACGCCGGCACGCCGAAGGCCAGGTGGAAGTCGTGCAGCACCTTGAGCGGGTAGACCCAGGCTTCGAAGCTGCCGTCCTCACGTCCGAGAAACGCGGCGCGTCGTCCCGACGATTCCATGTAGCGCTGCGGCCGGGCCGGGCCTGCCAGCGCGATGGGGTTCGCCTCGCGCGCGAAGCGGGGCACAGAGAGTGCCGTGGGATGGGGCTGGGCCTGTAGCAGACCGGCACAGACTGCCACTGCACTGGCGGCGGCGACAAAAGCGCGACGGGCACGCGTCCTTGCATGACGGGTCATGGCGAGTCACTCCCCGAGGAATCCCTCAGTCCGGCGGCCCCGCGGCCAGCGGACGTCTGGTGCCGTTTGCGCCCTGACGCCGGCCGCCGGAGAACGAACGGATTGTATCAGCCCGGTTGGAGGAGGGGCGGCGCGGGCGACGAAGAGTTAACCTCGGCGAAACACCTCAGCAACAGGGTCGAGACACAGCCTGCCTAGACTGGCGGGGCAAGCGAAAAGAGGAGGTTGTCTTGACGTCTGTTCTCAGGAATACAGCGACGAAGGTCCTCGTGTGTGCGGTGGCCATTCTGGTCCAGGCAGGAGTAGGGCTGGCCCAGAGCGGGCCGTCGGGCATGGTCAGCGGGAAGGTCGTCGACCAGAGCGGTGGCGCAGTTCCGGGCGTGACGGTGACGGTCACCAACACCGCGACCAATGACGTTCGCACGGATGTGACCAATGCCGAGGGCATCTACCGGTTCCCCGGCCTGGCGGTCGGCCCCTATCAAGTCATGTTCCAGCTCGACGGGTTCAGGACCATCATTCGGGGCGGGCTGTTCATCGAGGCGGCCGTCCCGCTCACCGTCGATACCGAGCTCGAGATCGGGGGCGTCGCCGAACAGATCACGGTCACTGCAGAGAGCCCGGTGCTCCAGAGTACCTCGCCAGCCGTTTCCCGCCGCTTGGGCAGCGAGGAGCTGCTGTCGGTTCCCTCGTCGACTCGGAGTTTTACGCACCTGCTGACGGCGACCGCCGGAGTCAGCTCCGACCTTCCGTCGGTGGCCGGCAACAACACCGGTGCGGTGTCGCCCTCGGTCAACGGCACGAAGCAGACCAGCAACAGCGTGCTGTACAACGGCGTCGACATTACCAGCATGCTGTCGAACACCGGCACACTGGACGAAGGCCTCTCGCCGGCGCCGGAGACGATTGAAGAGGTCAAGCTGCAGACCAGCATGTACGATGCCTCGACCGGCCGGAGCGGCGGCGGCAACTTCCAGCTGGTCACCAAGAGCGGAACGAACGGTTTGAGCGGTTCATTCTACGGGTTCGGCCAGAACGAGCGATTCAACGCCAATGACTTCTTCTTCGAGAAGAACGGCATCGAGAAGCCCAAGATGCGGCGCGTCGAGTCCGGGCTCACGATTGCCGGGCCCGTCCGCCGCGATCGCGCGTTCTTCTTCGGAAGCCTCCAGCATACCGACGCCGAAACGGGCTATGTGCCGACGGCCGCGAGCCGCGCCGTCCTGCCGGCCGCGCTTGCCCTCATCAGCGGCGAACGCACGGCCCAGAACATCGTCGACGCCTTCCGCCAGCTGAATCCGGCGTTCGCGCTCCAGGCCGCGGACATCTCGCCGGTGGCGCTTGCCCTGTTGAACGCCCGGAATCCCAAGACCGGAAACTTCATCATCCCGGCCCCGACGGGCCCCATCGTTGGCAATGACCGCGTCGTTGGCATTGGCAGGTTCTCGACCGCGGGTGGTGACCCGATGGCCGAGATCCGACAGGTCGTTCCGGCCGAATTCAGGCAGCTCCAGGGGAGCGCCCGCGTCGACCTGCGCGTGTCCGACTCCAACCGCCTGCAGGTGTCCTACTTCGGGGCGGACTTCCCGAGCTCCGATCCGTTCCCGGATCCATCGACCCTCGCGTCGCCGTTCACGCTCGCGAAGAAGAACCGCGGCCACGTCGTGGCGCTCGGCAACACGCACATCTTCCGCAACGGCTGGCTCAACGAGGCCCGCGTGGGTGTGTTCTCCCTCCGCAACACCCGCAGCCTCGACGATGACGTGCTGCAGCTGACGAGCGATCAGTTCGGGATCATCAACCCGGCCCTCCTGTTCGACGACTCCGCGGCGACCCGCCGGCTCGGGCACTTCGTCAACCGGGGCATCAGTTGGTCGTTCGGCGGCCCGAACGATTCCTTCAACAGGCGCGAGCAGCTCACGCTGCACGTGGCGGATTCCGTCTCGATGACGCTGGGCAGCCACTTCCTCCGCGTGGGGGGAGACTTCAAGACGCACCAGGTCAAGAACAACCTCCCCGAAGAACAGGCGACGGAGTTCGAGAAGATCGAGCACTTCCAGCAGTTCCTGTTGGGTTTCACGAGCGAGGCAGACACACAATTCGGTTTTACGAGCAAGCACTTCCTGATGCAGGATGCCTCGTGGTTCGTCAACGACGACTGGCGGTTGAACGACAGGACCACGGTGTCGCTGGGCCTGCGGTGGGACTGGTTCGGCTGGCCCTACGAGAAGAACGGCTGGTTCGGCAACTTCGATCCGGCGCTCCTCACCGACTCGGCGAACCCCCTGAACGCGATCATCGTGCCGTCGAACATCAAGATGACGCCGTACGATGCCGTCAACGCGGGGATTTCGGCTGTCACCACGGTCGACTCGAAGCACACACTCAACGGTCAGGACCTGAACAACTTCTCGCCGCGGGTCGGCCTGGCCTACACCATCAACCCGAAACATGTCGTCCGCGGCGGGTACGGGATCTTCTTCGATCGGCCGTCGGCGGCGTTCATGAACACCGTGTTCTCCAACTACCCGATTCTCCGCGAGATCGAGATCACGGTCCCTACCCGGCAGGTGCCGATTGCGAACGCGTTCGCGTCCAACGTCATCAACGGGCAGCCGGTGGCCTTCGACATGTTCTTCCCCTTCCGTCTGGTCTATAGTGGGGGCCAGTACCGGATCTTCGACGGGACCGGCGTGAACGGCACGGGCAACATTGCGGAGACGCTCGAGTTCCGCGCAATCGACCGTAACCTGCAAACGCCGTACTACCAGCAGTGGAACCTGGGATGGCAATGGGAAGTGGCGCCGGGCACGGCCCTCGAGCTGCGGTACAACGGCAGCCGCGGACACGGCCTGCTGCTGGCCACCGCCCTCAACGAGCCGTGGGACCTGAACGATCCCAACACGCCGCAGGAGATTCTCGATCGCATCACGGCCGCCTACCGAGCCGGTGGAGGAACGGCGAATCCCCAGGATCCGAACGCGCTCGGGTACGGGTACAACGGCGACAAGAACCGCGGCCCGAGCGGGACGATCCCGGCCGAGGTGCGGACGCTCTACTACGGGTTCAACGACGCGGAGGCGCTGTTCCTTCAGTCCGCTGGCCGTTCCACGTATCATGCGCTGCAGGCCAGCGTGACGAAGCGGTTCTCGAAGGGGTACCAGTTCCACGCCGCGTACACGTATTCGGTCTCGAGGGACCTGATGTCGGCGGACCCGGGCAGCACGGCCGGCGGCGGCCGGCCCGACACGCCGAATACGGGCTTCTCGGTTGAGAACGACTCGCGGGACATCGAATCCAACTGGGCCCGCTCCGACTTCGACCGGCCCCACCGCTTCAGCCTGAGTGCCGTGTGGGCCCTGCCGCTCGGCAAGAGCGCGCTGGCGAGGGATTGGGTCGTGTCGAGCTACATGCAGTTCCAGTCCGGCCGTCCCTTCAGCGTATTCCGTCCCGAAAGCGGCCTGCTCCGCCTCGGCTTCCAGCGCCTCGACTTCGCCCCTGGCGCGTCGGCAGAGAGCGTGCACGAACAGGCGGCGAGCCCGGAGGACGGGTGGTTCGATCGCAGCCAGCTCGTGCCGGCCGCCGCGGCCGGAAACACGCCGCGCAACTTCCTGCGCGGGCCCGGCCAGAACCGGGTAGATCTGAGCATTTCGAAGACGCTGCGTTTCGGCGCGCGCGTGCGGGCCGAACTGCGCTGGGAGATCTTCAATCTGTTCAACACCGTCAACTTCGGCATGCCGGAGAACAACTACGACAGCGTGGACTTCGGCGCGATCACCAACACCGTCGGCGGCCCGCGTGTGTCGCAGTTCGGCGTGCGCGTGACCTTCTAGCACCACGGGCTGCCAGACGAGGTACCCACAGATCGTCCCCCCGCCAGCGGCCCCCGCGCCGCCCCCCCCGGGCC
>JBFMFH010000017.1:0-76555 GCA_040752275.1 Acidobacteriota bacterium | reverse complement strand
TCGACCCCGCGCACGACCGCCTACCAGCGACTCGATGCGGCGCTGGAAGTCTGGCTCAAGGAGGCACATCTTGCGGCGTAGAAAACTTGACTCATTGAGTCAGATCCGATTCACTCAAGACCTCTAGACCGGACGACTGCGGCATCATCAGGTCGGCGATGATCAGATCGAAGGACGGACCGCTTTCGATCAGGGCCACCGCCGACGCCACCGATAGCGCCTTCTCGACCTCATGGCCGCGGCGCGCGAGGATCTTCTCGACGCTGGCACATACAGACCGTTCATCGTCGACTACCAGAAATCGCTTCGTTGCCGTGACCATGACTGTCATCTCCCGTTTGAGGTTCGGTGAGTTCCACTCCCGGTCTAGACCGGGAGAGAACCCGGCGAGTTTCACTCCCGCTCTGGAAACAAGGGTCGTGCCAGGTCAGCGGGCCGCTTCACGTCAACGGGCAAGTCATTCAAATCGAGCAGCTTACGCGAATTCGGTGGAGGTCGGTACGTGCTGGCACCGAGCGCCGGTGCATCGAGTACGCATGCAGTCACAGCCGGGTCAGCCCTTCGCCAGACAGCGCGCACCCGGTCGCGACACTCGGAGGGCTGAGAATCGGGCTGCATTCCGGGGACTCGCCGAACCGTGGCGCCTGGCCATCGCTGGTTGGACTCCCGCATGCGGCGCGCATGCGGCGCGGTATGATCCCAGGCACTCTCATCCAGACACCGCGTCCGCACCAATGCCCTATGAAACCCTCGCTGTGGGCCTCGTGGGTCCCGACCGGCGTGACACGCCAGAAACTGCGGCACTTCCTGGGCATGGCCAGGGTCGCGTGGCAGAACCGCGACGAGCTCGCCTGCGCGTGGCGCATCCTGCGTGACGCCGTCTGCGACCTCTGTGCGCTCGGCACGTCGGGATTGTCGGATTGGACCATCGATAGCGCGCACCTGTGCATGGTCCGCCTCGAGCTGTTGGGTTGAACACCGCGCCCGCCTTGGACCCGGGTCTCCTTGCGGATGCACAGGCGCTGACGCGCCGTCCCTCACGCGAACTGCGTGAGCTCGGCCGGCTGCCGGTTCCGATGAGACGGCGCGCGGGAGAGCCCGGATTCAGCGATGCCCGGTCAGTCTTCGTGTCCGCGCCCACCCCGAATCCCGTGCCTCCGCATGAGCATCTGGAAGTTCTGACGCTGGATACCGACTTCGGCTGCGGCGTGCGTGACGTTCCAGCGGTTGCGCTCCAGCGCCTCGATGACGAACTCCCGTTCCAGGTCGGCGACGGCCTGCTCGCGAAGCCGGCGCTTCAACGCGAGGAACTCCTGGTTGGTCTTCGGGATTTCCACATCCACAGGCAGCATCTGGCGCGTGATCACCCGCGGCAGGTGCCGCGGTTCGACCGTGTCGGCGTCACAGGCGATAACGGCGCGCTCGACGACGGCCTCCAGTTGCCGGACGTTCCCGGGCCAGTCGTATTGCTCGAGGAGGCGTAGCGCGTCCTCGGAGAGCCGGTCCACCTGCTTGCCGCTCCGTTCCCGTGCCCGGCCGAGCAGGTGGCACGCGAGCAGCGGGATGTCCTCGCGCCGTTCGCGCAGGGGAGGCAGGTAGATCGGAAACACGTACAGCCGGTAGTACAGGTCTTCGCGGAACGTGCCTTCCCTGACCATCTTCTCGAGATCCCGGTTCGTGGCGAACACGAGGCGCACGTCGACCCTGCGCGGCTGGGTGCTCCCGACGGGCAGGAACTCGCGTTCCTGGATGAACCTCAGCAGCTTGGCCTGCACCTCGACGTCCACGTTGCAGATCTCGTCGAGGAATACCGTCCCACGGTCGGCCGCCTCGAAGATGCCGCGCGTGTCACCGGTCGCTCCCGTGAACGAGCCGCGGACGTGGCCGAACAGCTCACTCTCGAGCAGGTTCAGCGCGAGGGCGCCGCAGTCGATGGCGAAGAAGCGCTCGTGCCGTCGCGGGCTCAGCACGTGAACGGCCCTCGCGACCAGCTCCTTGCCCGTGCCCGTCTCCCCGACGATCAACACGGTGCTGGACGTCGTCGCGACCTTGCGGATCAGCCGGTAGACCTCGAGCATCTTCGAACTGCCGCCAACGAGGCCGGCGAAGACGGCCGGATCCTGTCCGCCCGCCGGCACGGTCCCGCGCGATCTGAGGATCTGCTGTCTCCGCTCCCAAGCCTTCCGGGCAACTGCTGCCATCTCGCTCGGCGTAAACGGCTTGGGCAGGTAATCAAAGGCGCCGACCTTCATGGTCTCGACGACGGACGAAATCGTCGCGAAGCCGGTGATGACCACGGGAACGATGTCGGGGAAACTGCTGCGCAGGGCGCCCAGAAGTTCCATCCCGCCGAGTTCCGACATCTTCAGGTCCGTGAACACCAGGTCGTACGGTTTTTCGGCCAGGTACTGAAGGGCCTCCGTTCCGCTCGTGACCGTGGTGACTGCGTAGCCTTCGCGGGAGAGGATCTTCTCGCAGCTCCGGCAGATGGCTGGCTCGTCATCGACGACCAGCACGCGTGGTCCGTGCGCACTACTCGTCATCAACGGCTCCGGTGACCGGCAGGTCGATGGTGAACGTGGTGCCTTTGCCCGGTGCGGAGGTGACCCGAAGCTGACCCGCATGGCGCTCGACGATGCCATGCGCGATCGACAAACCGAGGCCGGTGCCGGTCTTCTTGGTCGTGAAGAACGGCTCGAAGACTCGGCTGATGATCTCCTCGGGCATGCCCGGGCCGGTGTCGGTGACGCGCACCTCGACCCGGCCGGTCTCAGCGTGATGCCTCGATTCGACCCGGAGCTCGCCACCCTGAGGCATGACGTCTGCCGCGTTGAGCACAATGTTCAGCACGACCTGGCGCATCTGATCCGCGTCGGCGAGCACCGTCGGCAGCGTCGGGTCGAGGTTGTTGACCACCCTGATGTTCTTGAAGACCGTCTGGTTGCGGACCAGCGCCAGCACGTCCTCGATGATCTGGTTCAGGCTCAGGAGCGCACGTTGAGGCTTGGTCTGCCGGGCGAAGTCGAGCAGGCCCTTGACGATCTTCCGGCACCGCAAGGTCTCGTTGACGATCGTCTGCAGATCCTCGCGCCACGAGTGGTCGGCGGGCAGGTCCTCGAGCATCAGGCTGCTGTTGGTCAGGATGCCGGTGAGCGGGTTGTTGATCTCGTGGGCCACCCCGGCCGCGAGCTTGCCCACAGCAGTCATCTTCTCGGACTGGATGAGGTGAGCCTGCACTCGACGCAGCTCGGCCGTTCGCCTTGCGACCTTGCGCTCGAGTTCGTCGGCGCTTTCGACCAGCACCTGCCGGGCTCGCGCGACCTCCGCCGTCATCGTGTTGAAGTTCCGGGCGAGCTGGCCCAGCTCGTCGTCCGATTCGCTCGACACCGTGGCCGAGAAGTCACCCTGGGCGACGCGGTGTGCCGCGCCAGACATCTCGTGAATGGGCCCGGAAATGCGCGTCGCCACCCGCATGGCGGCCAGCTGGACGAGCACAACACCGACGATCGCAATGCCCAGGAAGACCAGCAGGCTGCGCCACAGACTGTCCATGAACGGGCGCTCGAGCACGCCGACGTAGAGCATGCCGATCGTGCGGCCGCCCAGATCGGTGATGGGCGTGTAGGCCGAGAGGTACCAGTCGTTGACCACAAAGGCCCGGCCGCGCCACGTCTCGCCCCGATCGAGCACGGCCTCGGCGACCTCGGCCGACACCTGCGTCCCGATGGCCCGTGAGCCATCGGCGTTACGCACGTTCGTCGACACCCGCACATCGTCCAGGAAGATGGTGGCGGTGCCCAACGGAAGGCCGTCGTACTCCCCTTCCTTGAAGACCGTGTGCCGGACCTTGTCGACCACCTCGTAGTTGCGGTTCAACAGGACGGCGCCGACCAGTGCGCCGAGCTGCCGGCCAGACGGTGTGAGAATCGGGGCCGCCGCCCGCATCATCATGCCCGACGTGACAGTGGACTGGCTGCGCGCCCGCGCCCGGGCCGTGGGCGTCACCGGTGTAAAGGCCTGCCGGGCCAGCGCCTGCCCTTCCTTGATCAACTCGGATCCGGGCACGACCTCGGTGGCGGCCACGGGCTCGAGGCCCTTCAGCACCCGATGGACGATCTCGTCAGAGACGTCGTCCCCTGCAAGGCCGGGGTTCCTCGACCGGTAGAACGCCCGGCCCTCGGCGTCGACAATCGTCAGGACATCGAGTTGTTCGGCCCGGCGGATGCGGTCCATTTCCTCGGCCAGCCCTCCTGTCAGATCGCGGCGCTGAAGGGCGGCGTAGATCACCATGCGAGTGGCGTGGATGCGGATGGCGTCCTTCAGGCGATCCAGGTCGGCGGCGAAGATGGCCCGCGCGGCCTCGAGGTCGGAGTCCACCTGAGCCTGGGCTTGATCGAACACTCGCTGCCGGATCATGCTGACGCCCACGACGGCCGTGATGATCGCCGGCACGAGGATGACGACGCTGAAGTTGCGGACCAGACGGCCCTGGATGGTTGCGCCGCCGACCCACGCCCGCAGCCGGGTCGCCGCGCCGCCGGCGGAGGTGGAGAGAGCGTCGGACGGGGTGGTGACAACTGCCATGTTGCTTGCGACCCGTAGGGCAGGGTCTCCGACCCAGCCCGTCAACGCCCGGCTGGCGATCGGGCCCCCTGCGGCGCCCCCTATCGTACGGCTTCGAGCGCAGCCAGTACGGCATCTCGCGCGGCCGGGATTGCGCGCGCGACGGCAGGCGTCAGCCCTTCGCCGATCGACTCGATGTCGTCGACCTCGACGGCCACGACGTGGATCCGTTCCGGGAGCGGCACACCGGACTGGCGGCCGAGACGGATGACGGTCGGCAGCCCCGCTGCGTGCGGCGACGGACCGGACCGGGAACGGAGCGACTCGAAGGGCAATGTGTGAACGGTCCCCGGCGCGTGTACGCCCGTGCGCACGGCGTCGACGACGACGGCGGCGTCGAAGCCCGTCAGCTCGTCGAGGAGATAGAAGCCGGAGAGAGCGGTCTTGCGCACGACAATGGGCTGGGACCAGGGACCGAAGACCGGGGACCGGTTCAGTTCCGCCTCGATCTCGTCAGCGATTGCCAGTCCGATTCCGTCGTCACGCAGCAGGTCGTTCCCGAGACACAGCACCAGCACTGCGCGTCCGGCAGAACTGGCCCCCGGTCCCCGGTCCCCGGTCCCCGTCATGCCCCGCCTCGCGAGAGGGTCGTGACGACCGAGCCATCGGAGCGTCTCACGACGGCCGTGAGCGGCATCTCCCCCGGCAGCGTATGGGTGGCACAGCCGAAGCAGGGATCGTACGCGCGAAACGCCATCTCGACCTGGTTGAGCAGACCATCGTCGACCTGGCCGCCGTGGATCACGCCTTTCGCGGCCTTCTCGATCGACATCTGAATCGGCGCCGCGTTGTGCACCGTGGCCACGATCAGGTTGACCATCGTCAGGAGCCCGTTGGGATCGGTGGCGTAGTGATGGATCAGCGTTCCGCGTGGGGCCTCGACGGCACCGATGCCCTCGGTGGGAGCCCGGTCGGGGAGCCGGCGGACGTTCGGATCGAGGATCTCGGGATCGTTAGCGAGAACCTGGACGGCCTCAGTGGCCTGCAGCGCCTCGATCAGTCGGGCCCAGTGCGTGGCGAGCGTGCTGTGCACGGGCTTCCCGCCGAGTGTCTGCACCATCTGCTCGTAGTGTTCCTGCGCCCGAGGCGTGGCCATGCCGTCGGCCACATTCAGGCGCGCGAGCGGCGCCACGCGGAACACGCCGCTCTGCGGCCCGTCCACGAAGCCCTTCCATCCGGGCCGTTTCAGGAACGGGAACTTGATGTACGACCAGGGCTCGACGTGCTCCCCGATGTACGTGAGGTAGTCGGACGGATCGAACTCCACCACGCGGGTACCGGATGGATCGATGACGCGGAGGCGCCCGCGGTAGAAGGTCACGCGGCCGTTCGCGTCGACGGTCCCCATGTAGTGGGTCCGATGCGCGTAATGGTCCGCCAGGATCGTATCGACGTAGACCTGGTTCTTGAGGACGATGTCGGCGAAGGCTTTGAGAGAGAACTGGGCGAAATCGACGAGGCCCGGCGCGGCGGCCTTCAGCCGGTCGACCATCTCGGCCTTGAGCGGCTTGCTCACGCCGCCCGGCAGACCGAACACCGGGTGCACAACCTTGCCGGCCATCTCGGCCATGAAGGCGCGCGCGATCTTGCGCGCCTCGATGACCTTGCCGCCGATCTCGAGGCCGACCTTGCCGATGACGCCCACGACGTTGCGCTCCGCCGCCGGTGCCCCTGGCCCGACGATGAAGTCCGGGCCGCCGAGGAAGTAGAAGTGCAGTGTGTGGTCCTCGAACATGAACAGGTTGTAGAAGAGTTCGCGGACCTTGTGCGCGGCCGGCGGCGGGTCGACGTGGTACAGCGAGTCGAGCGTCCGTGCCGATGCGATGTGGTGGGCCGACGGGCACACCCCGCAGATGCGCTCCGTGATGCGCGGCATTTCCTCGGCTGGCCTGCCGAGACAAAACCGCTCGAAGCCGCGCAGCTCGGGGATCTGTATGTACGCGCTCGCGACCTCGCCCCGATCGTCGAGGAAGATCTCGATCTTTCCGTGGCCCTCGAGGCGCGTGATGGGATCGATCGTGATGCGCTGCGTCATACGCGAACTCCGGGTTTCCGCCGGTGGAGCAGGGAGACCGGCAACGAGAAGCGGTAGAAGGTGCCGACCGGGTCGGGGATCTGATCGAGCAACGCGTCGATCTCGGCCTCGGTCTTCGGCGCCAGGATCGAGGCGAAGGCCGACAGGAACTTCGCACCCTGGTCGAAGACGTCGTCGAGGGGCCCAGAGCAGCCGCGGCAGGGCATGTTGCCCTCGATGCAAGGCATGCCGCATCCCTGCCGCGTGGCAGGCCCCATGCAGATGAAGCCCTGGGCCAGGAAGCAGGTCTCCGGGTCGGCGAGGTGGGTGGCCGGTCGCTTGATCGCCGTGAGCTCGATTCGGTCAGGCTTGGTGTCTTTGCGCGGGCAGTCGTCGCAGCAGGCCTTGTTGGGCGAGAGGACCGCGCCCTTCGGCGGCAGTGTGCCGGCGAGGATCGCCTCGATGGCCTTCCAGATGAGATCCGGCGGCGGGGCGCATCCTGGCAGGTAGTAGTCGACGTCGATCACCTGATTGAGCGCCTTGACGTCGTCCCAGAACTCGGGAAGATGCAGGTCGTAGCCGTTGACCCTGCTCTGCACGGCGGGGACGGTGCCGGCCTGGTTGTCCAGTGATGGCACGTCGCTGTAGACGGTCTGGAAGACCTGCTGCCGGTCGGAGAGGTTGGCGAGCCCCGGGATGCCGCCCAGATGGGCGCAGGCGCCGAAGGCCACGACGAGCTGGGCCTTGCGCCGGAGCAGGTGCACCCACTCCTCCTGCTCCGACATGCGGACGCCGCCGTTGATGAAGGCGACCGCGATGCTGCCGTCCTCCATGGCCTCGATGTCCTTCCGCTTGAAGTCCATCGCGACCGGCCACAACACGATGTCGACGGCGTCGACGACCTTCAGGATGCGCTCCTCGAGGTCGACGACGGCCTCCTCGCAGCCACCGCAGGAGGCGCACCAGTAGAATGCGACCTTCGGTTTCTGTGCCACGTCAGCTCCTCGCCCCGTTGAAGGGCCCGAGCGCGCGCAGCTGCCCGGTCATCTCGTTGATCACGTGCTGCACGCGGTCGCCCTCGCTCGCCGAGATCCACTCGAGCCGCACGCGTTCGTTCTCGACGCCGAGCTGGCCGAGGACGCGCTTGAGCAGGCGGAAGCGGCGCAGCGCCTTGTAGTTGCCTTCCTGGTAGTGGCAGTCGCCGGGATGGCATCCGCCGATGAGGACGCCGTCGGCACCTTCATGGAGCGCCTTCATGACGAACTGCGGGTCGATGCGCCCGGAGCACATCACGCGGACGACGGGCGCGTTCGGCTCGTAGGTCATGCGCGCGGTGCCGGCCAGGTCTGATGCGGTGTAGGTGCACCAGTTGCAGAAGAACGCGACGATGCGGGGTTCGAATGCGGCAGTGGCCATGGTCTGCGGGTCCTCCGTTTCGGCGCGGGACCCCTGGCGACCCCGTGCCGGCGGGCCTACGACACCAGCACGCCTTCGATCTCGGCCATGATCTGGGCGTCGGTGAAGTGATGCTGCTGCGCGGCATGCGACGGGCAGGCCGCCACACACGTGCCGCAGCCCTTGCAGAGCGCTTCGTTGAGCTGCGACACCTTCTTCTCCTTGTTGAATTCGATCGCACTGAAGGGACAGAGCGGCACGCAGACCTGGCAGCCGGAGCACAGCTCCTGGTCGATCCACGCGGTGTAGGCCTCGAGCTCGACCTCGCCCTTGTCGATGAGGGCCATCGCCTCGGCGGCGGCGGCGCCCGCCTGGGCGACCGTATCGGGGATATCCTTCGGTCCCTGGGCGCAACCGGCGATGAAGACCCCGTCGGTGAAGGTCGAGACCGGGGCCAGCTTCGGGTGCCGTTCGAGGAACCAGCCGTCGCTCGAGCACGACACGTTGAAAAGGCGGCGCACCTCAGCTGCGTCCTCACGCGCCTCGAGGCCGGTCGAGAGGATCACCATGTCAACGGGGATCCGCCGCACCAAACCAGCCAGCGTGTCTTCGGCCCGGATGACGAGCTTGCCCTGCTCCATGGGCGTGATGGCCCAGTCGGACACCTCGGCCACGCGGCCGCGAATGAACTCGACGCCCTCGGCGAGCAGACGGTTGTAGAACTCTTCGTAGCCCTTTCCGGGGCTGCGCATGTCGATGTAGAAGTTGTAGACCTTGGCGTGGCTGCGCTCATGGACGAGGTGGGCCAGCTTGAGCGAGTACATGCAGCAGACCCGCGAGCAGTACTCGTGGGTGTTCTTGTCGCGCGAGCCCACGCAGTGAATGATGCCCACCGACTCGGGAACGCGGCCGTCCTTCAGGAGCACCTGGCCGTTGTTGGGCCCCGAAGCGTTGACCATGTGCTCGACCTGCATCGCCGTGAAGACGTTCGGGTACAGCCCGTACCCGTACTGGGGCACCTTCTTGGCGTCGACGGGCTGGAAGCCGGTCGCGACGATGATGGAGCCGACCTGGATCTCCTCGTGGCGATCCTGCTGGCCGTGGTCGATCGCCTTGGTCTCGCACACGCTGGCACAGACGCGGCAGCCGTCCGTCTTGAAGTGGATACACGAATCGGCGTCAATGACCGGCTGGTGGGGCACCGCCTGCATGGTCGGGATGTAGATCGGCGTGAGCGGCCCGAGGGGCAGCTCGCCTCGGATCTGCTCGGCCTCGTGATCGATGGTGATGCAGCCCGTCGGGCAGACGTAGGCGCAGGCCCCGCATGCGATGCACGTATCGGACGGTTCGTCGTAGGCGGTGCCCACGTACCGAGTGGTGCCGCGGTTGAAGAATCCGAGGACGTTGGCGCCCACGACGTCCGAGCACACGCGGACGCACAGTCCACAGAGGATGCACGTGTCGTCGCCGCGGCCGAAGCGGGGTTCGTCGATCCCGTACTCGGCGGCGAGATCATTCAGCACCTTGACGTGCCCGCAACGGGCCAGCATCCACTCGAGGATGAGTTTCCGGGTCCGGCGCACGCGATCCGTCTGCGTGAAGACCTGGATGCCGTCGGTGACGGGGTAGTTGCAGGCCGTCACCATGCGCACCCGGCCCCGCATGTGGACCTCGACGGTGCAGATGCGGCAGACGCCGTATGGCTCGATGAGCGGGTAATGGCACAGCGTGGGGATCGTGACGCCGACTCTCTGTGCCACCTGGAGCAGCGGCGTGCGGTCCTCGGCCTCGGTCGTGATGCCGTCGATCGTGACTGTCGCGAGCTTCATCTCGGCCTCCAGCGCCTCGGGTCCCCGGGCCTCATACCCGCAGGATGGCGTCGCGCTTGCACGCCTCGATGCAGGCGCCGCACTTGATGCACAGGTCCTGGTTGAGCAGGTGCAGGTACTTCACCTGGCCCGTGATAGCCCCCGTTGCGCAGACGTTTACGCACGCGTGGCAGCCGTCGCACGCCTCGGCGACGATCTCGTAGTGAATGAGAGCTTGGCAGACGCCTCCCGGGCACCGGCGCTCGCGGATGTGAGCTTCGTACTCGCCGCGGAAGTACCGGAGCGTCGACAACACCGGGTTCGGAGCGGATGTGCCGAGCGCGCACAGACAGGCGTCCTGCATGACGCCCCCCATCTCTTCGAGCAGGTCGAGGTCGCCGTCCTCGCCTGTGCCGTCGCAGATCCGCTGGAGCACGTCGAGCGAGCAGCGCAGGCCCTCACGGCATGGTGTGCACTTGCCGCACGACTCTTCGGTCAGGAACGCGATGAAGTAGCGGGCAACGTCCACCATGCACGTGTGGTCGTCCATGACGATCATGCCGCCCGATCCCATCATCGAGCCTGCTGCGGTCAGACTGTCGAAGTCCACGGGCATGTCGAGGAGCGACTCGGGCAGGCAGCCGCCGGACGGACCGCCCGTCTGAACGGCCTTGAAGCGGCGGCCGTGGGGAATGCCGCCGCCGATGTCGAAGATGATCTCCCGCAGCGACATCCCCATCGGGACTTCGATGAGACCGGTGTTGTTGACCTTGCCGACGAGCGAGAACACCTTCGTGCCGGAGCTGCCGTTCCACGGGTTCTCGGCGACCTCGCCCGTGCCCATCGAGGCGAACCACTCCGCGCCTCGGTTGATGATGAGCGGGACGTTCGCCCACGTCTCGACGTTGTTCAGGTTGGTTGGCTGGTTCTTGTAGCCGTACTCCACCGTGTGGATGTACTTGGCCCGTGGCTCGCCGACCCGGCCCTCGAGCGAGGCCATGAGGGCCGTCGACTCGCCGCAGACGAACGCCCCGGCGCCCTGCACGATCTCGATGTCGAAACTGAAGTTCGTGCCGAGGATGTCCTGGCCCAGCAGCCCGCACTCGCGCGCCTGGACAAGGGCCTTCCCGAGCCGCTCGCGCGCGATCGGGTACTCGTGGCGGATGTAGACGAAGCCCTGGGAGGCGCCGATGGCCCGCGCGCCGATGATCATGCCTTCGATCACCGCGTGGGGATCGCTCTCGATGATGCTCCGATCCATGAACGCACCGGGGTCGCCCTCGTCCGCGTTGCACACGAGGATGGGCTCGACGCTTCGGTGCAGGGCCGCCTGGCGGCACGTGGCCCATTTGATGCCGGCGGGGAAGCCGCCGCCCCCGCGACCGCGCAGGCCCGAGAGCTTGATCTCCTGGATGATCTGGTCGGCCGTCATCTCCGTCAGCGCGCGGGCGAGCGCGGAATACCCGTCGCGGGCGATGTAATCCTCGATGCGCTCGGGGTCGATCAGGCCCCGGTTGCGGAGCACGACGAGCTTCTGCTTGGCGAAGAACGGAATCCGGCTCAGGGTCGGCACCGGAGCCGCGGCGGCGGGAGGCATGTACATGAGCTTCGAGACCGGCCGCCCCTTGAGCAGGTGCTCCTGGACGAGCAGGGGAACATCCTTCTCCTTCAGGCCGCAGTAGAAGACCTCGTCGGGCTGGACGATGAGCACGGGCCCTTCCGCGCAGAACCCCTGGCACCCCGTCCGGACGACCTGCACTTCGGCGTCCAGGCGGTGCTTCTGGATCTCCCGCTCGAGCGCCATGCCGAGCTGGAACGAGCCGCACGACACGCAGCCCGTGCCGGCACATACCAGAACATGAGAGCGGTGCGCCATGTCCGTCTGCCTCCTCGTCTCAACCGGTGGTCTCGCAGCCCGCCCCCAGCGCGAACTCCGCGACGATCTCACCCCGCAGGACGTGCTGCTGGAGCACCGCAGACATGCGCTCGGGCGTCAGGTTCGCGTATTTCACCGGAGCCATCGACCGCACCTCGACGGTGGCCATGGGCTCCTGACTGCACAGCCCCGCGCAGCCGGAGGCAGCCACGATCACGTCCGAGATCCCCTGGCTCTCGATCTCCCTGAGCAGCGCGGCCATCACGTCGCGGGCGCCCGCGGCGATGCCACACGTGCCCATGTGCACGGTGATTCTCGCCCGAGCCGTCCCGGTGCGAAGCGTGAGCGTGGGGGCTGCCGCATCCCGCATCCGTTTGAGGTCGTCAATCGTCAGTCTGGCCATCATCCGCCTCCCCGCCCGGCACGTCTCAGTGCGCCTTCGGCTTGTAGTCCTTCACGTACTTCCTGAGCATCCGCGGGACGTTGGTCTGCCTCATCTTGCCGTGCACGTCCGTGCCCACGGTGATCACCGGGGCGAGTCCGCAACACCCGAGGCAGTTGACCGTGTCGAGGCCGAACTCGAGGTCCGGCGTGGTCTCGCCCTTGTGAATCCCCAGCTCCCGTGTGATCGCGTCGAGCAGCCGCGGCGCGCCCTGCACGTGGCACGCCGTGCCCATGCAGACGTGGATCCGGTGCCGGCCCACCGGCTTCAGGCTGAAGGCCCGGAAGAAGGTGGCGATACTGAGGACGGACGTCACCGGCACCTCCACGCGGAAGGCGACAGCCTCGATGACCTCGCGCGGAAGGTGGTAGAACTCCTCCTGGCAGTCAAGCAGCATCGCGATCAGATGCTCCCGGCGCCGCCCGTGACGATCGACAATCCGTTCGACCTTCGCGACGTCCATCATGCTTCGGCTCCTGCAGCCGTCCACTCAGCTGCCTTCATGGCCTCGCTCCTCGAGGCTGGCTTCTCCATGCCGGATGGCGCCGCGCACGAGTGCGATCGCCTCTGGCGATGACCACGAGCATTCCCCCAACGCCGCCCGGAGGTCCGACGACGCCAGCGTATAGGCTCGGGCACTCCGGCGGTGCGTCAGGACCAGCTCGACCTCGGGGCTCGACGCCATGAGGACGAGCACGGTGGTCTCGAGATCCCCGAGCGGAGCGCGGTCGACGTGCCGGTGTTCGAAGGTGGCCGTCGTGACGGTGCCCTGGCCCGGGACCGAATCGATCCGCAGCGCGCCCCGCGCGGCTTCCGCCGCCTGCTTCAGCAGCGGAAGTCCCAGGCCGACGTCGCGGGTCCCTCGCGTGGTGAAGAACGGATCGGCCGCCCGTGCCACCACCGGCGCGTGCATGCCGCGGCCGTTGTCGCGCACGCTGATCGTCAGGCGGTTCCCGGCCAGGTCCTCGCTGACGTCGATCTCGATCCGCGTGGCCCCGGCCTCCAGGCCGTTCCGGGCGAGATCCAGAATGTGGAGCGCTAGGTCCTCCATCGGCCGCCCTCCTCCGAGCACTGCCCGGCCACCCTCGCCGCGCAGCGCCAGGCGCACTTCACGGGGGGTGGCATCGTCCAGGTACCAGTACGTGATCGCACGGCCGAGACTGGCGGGATCGTGGGCGTCGGACCCGGTGACCACCGGCAAGCCGAGCGGGAGCCCGAGCCGTGCTCGGCCGAGGTCGAACGTCGTGGCGGCCGACACTTCGATGGCATCGAGCGCCAGTCCGGGTGGCACGAACCCGAGCTGACCGACGATGCCCGATCGTTCGCGATCGGCGTGGGCGGCGATCGCCAGGCCCTCCACTCGGTGAATCTCGTCGACCGCCCGCTCGAGGTTCCAGGTGGTGGCGCCCGCGAGGCGCGACTCGTTGAAGCCCAGCACCTCTGCCCGCTCGTTGGCGATCACCTGGAGGCCGAAGATGTCCGGAACGTTCCGCCCGGGCAGGACAGCGGAGACGCGTGCCTGGAGAACGCCGGCCGCGGTCGCGTCCGGCAGCAGGGCCAGCAGGTGGACCTCCTCTTCGGTGGTGATCTCCATGCCTGGCAGTACCGCCAGCCCTCGCGCCTTCCCGGCCCGCTGCACGGCTGGCAGGTTGTCGGCGGCATGGTGGTCGCACACCGCCAGGCCGTGCAGATTCGCGCCCGCCCCCGCGTCCACGATGGCCGACGGGTGCATATCGAGGTCCCCGCACGGTGAGAGACAGGTGTGCACGTGCATGTCGAGGCGATACACCCTCAGGGCGCACCTCGGCCACGAAGACCGGATTCCCAGAGCCGGCCCACCGCCTCGAATGCGGAGCAAGCGGTGACCAGAATCGGGACCCCATGTTCGTTTGCCCGGGCGACGGTGTCCGGATCCGGCTTGCGGCCGTGCACCAGCACGATGGCCGCCAGGTTCACGAGTTGGGCGACGGCGACCACGTTGACGTGCTTCTGCAACGTCACCCACACATCGCCTTCGCGGGCATTCGCCATGACGTCCGACAAGAGATCGGAGGCGTACCCGCCGAGTACGGGCCGCGAGACGGGGATTGCCGTCATCGTGGCTGCGTCGAGCCGTGCCGCCACCTCCGCTACCGTCATAGGCGCCCCTCACGCGTCGGACCGGCGCCCTTGTCCGAGTGCCGCACCAGTGCCACAAGCTCCTGCACCGCGTCCTGAATCCGCGCGACCCGGACAAACACGCAGTCCGCCTGCTCTGCGGCGCCTGTCACGACATCCTCGGCAAACGCCGCGCACGTCGGCGCGCCGCACGCGCCGCAGTCGATTCCGGGCAAGTCGGCGGCGAGGTGGTCGCGCTGCTTCATCTTGACGATGGCGCGCTCGATGTCCCGGTCGAGCGGACTCGACGGGCGCGCCTTGAACGGCACGGGGGTGTGGAACTCGTGGCGTGCGAACCGCTCCCTGACGTCGGCTTCATCGATCAGGGCGCGCCGCGGCAGGGACTGCTGCAGGCGGATGGCGCGTGCCCGGGCGACGTAGGGATTCTCGACGGTCAGCGCTCCGCTCACACAGCCTTCGGGGCAGGCATGGCACTCGATGAACGCGTAGCGTCCCAGTCTGCCCTTCTCGATGTCATCGAGAGTCCTCAGCACGTTCGGCAGACCCCACACCGAGAGGGTATCCTCCGCCGGGAGCGAACTGGGCAAGCCTATCGAGAATGCCCAGCCCAACCCGGCCGCCGTCTCGCGCTGATCGACGCGGGCGCGGGTGGTCTGGATCTCCCGGATAACGGGTGCGAGGAGCGGGAAGATATCGCTGATGGCCACGGCCGAGTTGATGTAGGACCGTTCCATCCCGGGGTGATCGGCGATGGACACCATCTTGGCCGGGCACGGCGTCAGGTAGACGGTGCCAACCTGATCCATCCCGACGGCCAGCTCCTCGGACTTCCGCCGCTTGGCTTCGCGGGCCGCGACTTCGCGGGGCGAGAGCACGGGGAGCAACTGGCCGAGCAGATCCGGGTACTTCACCTGGACGAGGCGGACCACCGACGGGCAGAAGGATGAGATGAGCGGAAAAGGTCCACGGTAGGCATCGAGGTAGTACTCAATGGCCCGCGTGACCGCTTCGCACGCCCACGAGAGCGTGGCGGCATCGTCGAAGCCGCTCTCGCGCAGGGCCTGGAGGATCACGCCGGGCGTCACGTCCCTGTCGTACTGCGTGTAGAGCGCCGGCGACGGAACCGCAACCGAGTACTCGAAGTCGGGCAGCGTCGACGGGGACTCGGTCAACGGAATGATGGCGGAGCGCTTGCACGCCTTCAGGCATTCGCAGCAGTCGATGCACCGGTCCTCGAGCATCACGGCACGCTGGTGCCGGACGCGGATCGCCTGGGTCGGGCACACACGCATGCAGGCCACGCAGCCGTTGCACAGGTTGCCGTCGAAACGAATCGAATGGTAGGCGTCGGTGCCCATCTCAGTGCACGCGGACGCGGATGGCCAGGTCGGTTCCGCGCCCGACTTCGGAGGCGATCACGAACTCGTCGGCGTTCCGCTTGATGTTCGGCAGTCCCATGCCGGCACCGAAGCCCATCTCGCGCATCTCGGCCGTCGCCGTGGAGTACCCCTCCTGCATGGCCAGGGGCACGTCCGGAATGCCCGACCCCTGGTCGATCACCTCGAGCCCGATGCAGTCCGGAGTGACCCGGAGCGTCACGGTAGCGGACCGCGCATACATGACCACGTTCATCTCGGCCTCGTAGGCGGCAATGGCCACCCGCCGAATCAGGGCCGGCGGGAACCCGAGGTCCTTAAGGGTGTCCTTGATGTCGGTCGACATCCGTCCGCCACCCTGAAAATCGCCTCCGGTGACCACGTAGGTCCGTACGAACTGCCGGTCATCCATCGCATGACGTCCCGTCGCGGGTCCCGGTGCGCGCCCGCAGGGCCGCGTACAGGACGCCGGCGGCCTCGAACGTCGGGAGCGCCGTGACGAACACGGGCACCCGCTTCTCCTGTGCCAGCTCGACCACGTCGGCGCGCGGCGACTTGCCCCTGACGAAGACCACGCCCGCGAAGTCCATGATCGCGGCCGTGCGGATCGCCTGCTGGTTCACCAGGCTCGTGAGGAGGAGTCGCCCGGGAGCCTGGCAGATCAGCACATCGCTCATCAGATCCGCAGCCACCACCCACTCGGCGCGGACAGACGGCTCCGGGCACCAGATGGTCTCGGCATCGAGCACCTGGCGGACCTCGTCCAGCGTGAGCCCGGATTCTCCCGTCTCGGAGGCGGGCGGGCGAGGTCCGAGTGCCGGCGTGAGATCCATTCGTGTCGTCCCTTCCGGGGTCGGTGCCGTCAGGCCGGCACCGTCGTCTGGCCGATCACCTGCGAGCCCTTGCGCATCACGCGCGTCGCCGGAATGCGGCGCGCCGGACACGTCTCCCAGCACGTGCCGCATCCCGTGCAGGTGTCCGTATCCACGTAGCTGGCCTTGCGCCTGACCTTCACTGTGAAGTTCCCGATGAAGCCGCTGACGGCCTCGACCTCGCTGTACGCCATGAGGTGAATGTTCGGATGCTTGCCGACCTGCGTCATCTTCGGCGTCAGGATGCAGGCCGCGCAGTCGAGCGTGGGGAAGGTCTTGTCGAAATGTGCCATGTGGCCGCCGATGCTCGGCTCGCGCTCGACCAGGTACACCTGCTTGCCGGCCTCCGCCATCGTCAGCGCCGCCGAGATGCCCGCGATGCCACCACCGACGATGAGAACGTTGGGGTTGATCGGGGTCTTCGACCGTTCGAGCGCATGGTGCAGCGCCACCCGGCGCACGGCCGCGGTGAGGAGCAGCCGGGCTTTGCGGGTGGCCCGGTCCGCGTCGGCTGTGACCCACGAGACCTGCTCGCGGATGTTGACCATCTGGTACAGGTAGGGGTTCACGCCCTTGTCCTTGAGCACGGCGCGGAAGGTCGGTTCGTGCATCAGTGGCGAGCACGACGCGACGACGAGGTGTGTGATGCCGCGGCGGTCGAGGTCATCCTTGATGAGCTGCTGGCCCGGGTCGGAGCACATGAACTTGTAGGTCTTCGCGAGCACGACCTTCGGCAGCGTGGCGGCGTACCGCTCGAGAGCCTGGACATCCACACGGCCCGCGATGTTCAGGCCGCAGTGGCAGATGTAGACGCCGATGCGGCAGGTGTCGTCGGCTGGCATAGCACGCTCTCCCCTCCGGCCCTACGCCGTCACCGGCAGCGGGGCCGCCGTGACAAAGTTCCTGTGGAGACCCAGCGCCGCGGGCCGAAGGCCGAAGGCGATGCCCATGAGCTGGGTGAAATAGGCCACCGACAGATGCACATCTTCTTTGAAGGTGTGCGTCATCTTGTCCTGGTACGCCTCGAGGTTGAATTGGCACAGGGGACAGACCGTGGTGACCACGTTCGCGCCACGGCTCTTGGCTTCCTTGAGCAACAGGAAGTTGAGCCGGATGCCGATGTCCTCCATCGTGCCCATCAGGGACCCGCCGCAGCAGCGCGCTTTCAGCGGGTAGTCGACGACAGTCGCTCCCAGCAGACGCATCAGCCGGTCCAGCGACGAGGGACGCAGCGGATCGTCGAAGGTGCCGTAGGGGCGGATGACCTGGCAGCCGTAGTACGGCGCCACACGGAAGTCGGCCAGCGGTCGCACCACCTTCGCCGTGATCAACGCGGGATCGACGTCGTTCACGAGGATGTCGAGCGGGTGTCGCACCGACAGGCGGCCGGAATAGGAGAGACCGGCGGTCGTCAGGCCCCTCCGCACCTTCTCGGCGACGTGGGGGTACTCGGCGATGGCGTGCTGCGCCTTGATGAGCACGAGATAGCATGCGGCGCACGGCGCGACCAGCTCGCGGCCGGTCTGTTCGGCGAGTGCCAGATTCCTGGCGGCGAGGGCCACGGCCTTCTGCTGGCGGAGCGACATGTACGATGTCGCGCCGCAGCAGTTCCAGTCCTCGAGCTCCTCGAGCACCAACTCGAGATGGCCGAAGACCGCCCGCAGCGACTCGTCGTATGGTTTGCCGAGCCCGGTGAGCGAACAGCCGGGGTAGTAGGTGTACGTGGTCATGTCACGACTCCTCCACGGCGTCGAGCATGGCTTTGAGCTGCTCGCGGTTCTTGACGCGCTCCTGGCCGAGCACCATGCGGCCCGTCCGCAGGAGCCTGATGCCCAGCGGGGGCATTCTCAGCAGGCCCAGAGGATTCGTCTTCAACGCCAGTTGGATCACGAGCCGCGACTCGGAGTTGCGCCCGTGCCGCGCGACCATGTCGTGGAACGATCGCGCCAGCACGGGAATGGGGAACCGTTTCGGATACAGGCCCTTCTCGATGGCGCGTCGTTTGATGGCGTACATCACGTCGGTGACCTTGATGCCTCTGGGGCATCGAACCTGGCACTCGTAGCACGAGGCGCACAACCAGGGTGTGGCCGACTGGAGCACATCGCGTTCGAGACCCGAGCGGGTGAGCGCGATCAGTTGCCGCGGGGTCAGATCCATGTGCACCGACATCGGGCAGGCGCCGCTGCACGTCCCGCACTGGATGCAGTCACGCAGCGCCTCGCCGCCAAGTTTCGCCATGATCTCCGCCGGGAACGCAGGATTCACATCCTCGGCGTACCGGCAGTGGGTCGTCGCGTTTCGCACGACCGCACCTCCTCACGACTGACGAGGGATGTCTCGGGTGGACCGCTCACAACCATGATCCGCACACGTCGCGGGGCTGCTCACGGGGGACGGCGCCAGGCTGCATGCCGGCGGCACGCGCGTGCCGGACGCATGCACGCGCGCAGCCGCTCGGGGGGACGGCGGTGGCCCACATACTGCCGTGGACCGGGGAAGGCCGCCAGCTAGCGTCAGGATAAGCGTACGGCCGGCATGCACCAGATGCAAGGCCAAATGCCGAGTGACTTGATAGGGCAATTAGGCAATGTCCTCCGGCGTGCACCGCCCCAGATGTCGCGCCCTCGCTCGTGCAACAACGCTTGACGGACACCGAGTATCGGAGTAGGAAATAGGCGCTATGAGGATGAACACGCGAGGGCGGTACGGCATCCAGTTGCTCACGCAACTGGCCTGCCACGTCACCGACAATCGGCCTTTGGGACTCAGACAGGTCGCGGAGCGCACGGGTCTGCCCTGGCGGTACCTGGAACAGATCGCCCGGCCGCTCCGGCGGGCGGCGCTCATCAAGGGCCGCATCGGTCGTGTCGGGGGCTACTCGCTTGCCCGCCTGCCGGAGACCATCACGCTCCGCGAGGTGATCGAAGCGACGGACGGGCCCCTGTGCCTGATGAACTGCGTGGATCTGCCATCGGTGTGCGAACACAGCCCGACCTGCCCGTCTCGAGCCGTTTGGGTCTCACTCACCAACGACCTCCGCGATGTCCTGAGTCGCTACTCCCTGGCCGACCTCGCGACGCGACCGTGCGCGGAGTGTCAGGAGCTTGCCGAGAGAGCGCACCATGCGCGCGAGCGCCGCAAGGCTGCCCCCGTCCGCTCGAAGCGGCCCGGGAAGAAGTGGCGCTTCATGCGCACGCTCGAGTAGACGGGAGCCAAGCTACACCTGCTTCAGAGGAACGAGGTGACACCGGGTCTCGATTCGATGTAACGTGCCGCGTCGCGCGCGTTCCGCAGCTCACCTGGCTTCCCGGAGGTACACATGCGCATCCCATCGTTGTCGGCCGGGCGGCGTCGAGCCCTCGGCTGCGCCATTGCGGCGCTGACCCTGGCGCTTGTCGCGTCAACCTTCAGCCTGGCCGAAGCTCAGAAGCCAGCGCAGGCAACATCCAAGGAGGCGGTCAAGCCGAAGGCCGAGCTCACCTGGGCCGACAAGCTGCTCCAGCAGGAAGGCTACGCCACCCCGCCCGAGGAGATCGCCTCGGCGGTCCTCGCTCCTCGCCACTTGAACGTCTCGCTGACCAACCCGAGCCCGGACAAGAAGTGGTTCCTGGACGAGATCGGCGACGGGGCCGTGCCGATGAGTACCTTCTCCAAGCCGTTCCACGAGCTCGGAGGCGTGTTCGTCGACTTCAAAGCGAACCGGGCGCGGGCGCTGACCATCCGCGGCAACGTCGGCATCCAGATCATCTCGGCGACCGATGGCACGACGAGGACGATCGACGTCCCGAAGGGCGCCAGGGTCTCGAACGCCACGTGGTCGCCCGACGGGACGACCATCGCCTTCTACGTGCATGTCGAGGACGCGACGCACATCTGGGCAGCGGACATCACGACGGGCAGGTCGCGCCAGGTGACGCCCAGGCCCGTCCTGGCGACGCTGGTGTCCAGCTTCGATTTCACGAAGGACGGAAAGAAGGTCGTCACGGTTCTCGTGCCGGAGGGCCGCCCCCCGATGCCGACGCCGGCAACATCGCCGGCCGGGCCCGAGATCAAGATCGGCGACCCGGGTGATCGCAACCGCCTGCGGACGTTCGCCAGCCTCATGGGCACACCACAGGAGCTGGCGCTGCTCGAGTGGCACGCGACGGGACAGGTCGCGCTCCTCGACATTCCCGACCCCGCGGCGAAGCCGGCGCGGACGAGGCCAGCGAGAGGCGCTCCCGTTCCCGGCCTCACGCTCGTCGGCAGGCCCGATATGATCCGCAGCCTGGACGTGTCGCCGGACGGGCTCTTCGTTCGCGTCAACCGGCTGGTCAAGCCGTTCTCGTACATCGTGCCGGTGAGCAACTTCGGGTACGTCGACGAGATCTGGGATCTCAAGGGACAGGCGCTCGCCAAGGTCTCCGACCGCGAGCTGAACCTGGGAGTGGCCGACGACACCACGCCGCCTCCGGACCCGACGGCGGGCCGCGGCGGGGGAGCGCAGACGCAGGCCGGCAAGCGCGAGGTGGCCTGGAGGAGCGACGGCCAGGGGCTGACGTTCCTGGAACAGGAACCGGCGCCTCCCGGCGAAGAGGGTGCGGCGGCGGGTGGCCGCGGCGCCGGAGGCCGGGGCGCAGGCCGCGGGGCCGCACAGGCCCCGGCGGGCGACGAACAGGAGCGCCCGCAAGCCGCTCGGCGGAAGGACCGCGTGTTCCAATGGCTGCCGCCCTTCGACGAGAAGAGCCTGAAGGTCGTGTACGAGAGCAACACCCGAATCTCCAACCACCGGTTTTCGCCCGACATGCAGACGCTGTTTCTCACGGAACGGTCGGGCCAGAACACCGTCGAGTTCGCCGTCGAACTGAAGGACCCCACCAAGCGGTACACGCTCGCCCGGTACCGTGCGGACGACATCTATGCGAACCCGGGGTCCATCGCGATGGTGCGGGACGCCGGTGGCGGCGGCCGCGGCGGCGGCCGCGGTGGCGGCGGTGCCGGGGGCGGTGGCACGGTCATGCTCTCGGCCGATGGCTCGAGCGTCTTCTATCAGGGGATGGCGTACGACAAGGCCCCGGAAGCGAATGGACCCAAGACCTTCATCGACCGGGTGGCGATCAAGACCGGGGAGAAGACGCGCATCTACGAGAGTGACAACAATGGAGTCTTCGAGCGCGTGGCCACGATCCTCGACGCCGACGCCGGCCGTTACATCGTCAGCCGGGAGACCCCATCCGAGATCAACCAGGCGTATCTGATCGGCGGTGGCACGCGGACCCAGTTGACGAAGAACGAGGACTTCACTCCGGATCTGACCCGCGCCCGCCGCGAACGGTTCATCGTCGAGCGGCCAGACGGCTTCAAGCTCCGCGTGATGGTGACCCTGCCGCCCGACTACAAGGATGGCACGCGTCTGCCGGCCATGTTCTGGTTCTACCCGCGTGAGTACCCGACACAGGAGGACTACGACCGCGGACTGCGCACGTTCAACAAGAACGCGTTTCAGACCTTCAGCGCCAGGTCGATGCAGTTCCTCGTGCGGCTGGGCTATGCAATCGTCGAGCCGGATTCACCGATCGTCGGCCCGCAGGGCCAGATGAACAACAACTACGTGCACGATCTCAGGAACAACCTGTGGGCCGTTATCGAGGAACTGGATCGCCGGCAGCTGGTCGATCGGAACCGCATTGGCATCGGCGGCCACAGCTACGGGGCGTTCTCGACGGTCAACGCCATGGTGCACACGCCGTTCTTCAAGGCGGGGATTGCGGGCGATGGCGCCTACAACCGTACGCTCACGCCAATCGGCTTCCAGAGCGAGCGGCGGGATCTGTGGGAGGCGCGGGACGTGTACCTGGGCATGTCGCCGTTCCTGTACGCGAACAACCTGACGGGTGCGCTCCTGATGTACCACGGGCTGCACGATCAGAATGTCGGCACCGACCCGACGAACTCGACCCGCATGTTCCATGCCCTGAACGGACTCGGCAAGACAGTGGCGATGTACCTGTACCCGCTGGAAGACCACGGACCGGCGGCGAAGGAGACGCTGCTCGACCTGTGGGCTCGCTGGTCCGCGTGGCTCGACAAGTATGTCAAGAACCCGGTGAAGCCCGAGGAAGAGAGCGAGAAGAAACGCTGATAGGCGATAGGGTCACGCGTCCCGGGATCACGCCAGGATCGGCAGGACCTCGGAGAGCGATTCGCGGTAGTACTGGCACAGGGGGCGCGTCCCACTCGCGGGGATGTTGCCCCCTCCCATGCCGATCGTCGTGAAGCCCGCCAGGCGGATGGCGCATACGCCCGCCCCGCTGTCCTCGAGCCCGACCACGTGGTGCCGCGCCTCGAACGGGATACCCAGGCCGACCCGGCATCCTTCCGCATAAAGCCATGGGTGCGGCTTCGGCGACAGTTCCCCGAGGGTGCCCGCCTCGCCGCGGCCGAGGGGATATCCCGCTGTCACGATGGCGTCATAGAACCGACGGGGATCGCCGAGGTCCATGGTCCGAAACGCGGCGACGAGTTCCGGCCACGCTTTCTCGTGGAGCCCCGAGGTCGCCACCGCAATCCTGATGCCCCGTGCCTTCATCGCCAGCAGGAAGTCCTTCAGCCCGGGCGCCGGCACGAAGGCGCCGTCGCGGCCGTGCCCGTCCAGGATGGCCTGCATCTCCCGGTGCGTGTGCTCGAAGTAGTACGCCCGCGCCTCCTCGATTGTCCGGTCGGGACAGTACTTGCGGATGCAGTGCGCGAGGTGCTCCGACACGCTGAATCCGGAGACGAAGGGCAGATCGGACTCTTCGAGGGAGAAGGAGGGGTTGCCGAGCAGGCTGGCGGTGGCCTGTTCGATCATCCAGATCCAGAAGGCCTCGCTGCGGACGGTCGTGCCGTCGAGGTCCATCAGTACGGCGCGTACAGGTCGCTCCAGCCGGACGGGATGCACGGGATAGTACGCCGGGTAACCCAGGCTCGATGTCACCAGGGCGAGCGCGTGATCGGCGAAGACGACGAACTCGACCCGGCGATCGGTGGCGGTCAGGATGTGATGGACGCCGCCGAAACCCGCACGAAAACGCCCATCGCTCGTCCGTTCGAGCGCGATGAGCCCATGTTCGTCGGGCAGCTCGCCAAGACCCGCGAGCATCACGGTGCCGCCTCCGTCAGTAGCACCACATGCACGTGTCGTGGCCCATGCACCCCGCGCGTCAGCGTCATTTCGATGTCGGCGGTCCGGCTCGGGCCGGTGATGAACACGATGTTGCTGCCCTCCGCGACCAGCGAGGGATGGGCCGTCACCACGTCATCCAACGAGGCCACGAGCGCCCGCGTGCGAATGACCGCGATGTGGACGGGCGGCAGCAGCGACGCCAATCGCCCGCGTCCCTTGCCGCTGGCGAGGGCGATGGTGCCGCTCGAGGCAACGGCGGCCAGGCCCCCAGTCAGGCCAATCCCGACAGGCTCGAGGCTCGCGAGCACCGCGGCGCGTCCCACCTGGTCGAAGGGCACATCATATGCCACGCGCCGGCGGCCGTGCGATGCCAGCGCGTCCAGCAGGCCCGGACAGGGAATCTCGTCGGCCTCCCAGCTGATGAAGTCGCAGCACGCGTAACGATCGAAGAGCGAGGTGACGATGTCGATGATACCGCCGGGGCTATCGGCGGTGTGCGCCTGCCCGCCAAGCGCCGTGAGCGCGGCAGTGAACTGTTCGACGAGCAGCGCCCGCGTATCCGCGTCGCCCGAGGGCCTCCTTCGGCGGCCGTCGCCACTCGGCGAGGGCCCCGGCCCTGGGGTACGGCCGTGTGCAGACCAAGCCGCCCGCCCAAGCCCTTCCCGTGCCGCCGCGAGAACGCGGTCGCGCGCACTCATGACGACGTTCTCCCCGGGGAGCGGGTTCGCCGGCGGTAGGCGTCGAGGAAGGAAACGGCCGCCGGAGCGGGGAAGTCCCGCGCCTCGGTCCAGGCGCGAAGCGGGCCAGGCAGCCGGCGGATCCAGCCGTCCCGCGCCACGAGCACCGCCAGGCGGCGGCTCGCGCGGCCCGCCAGACGGAACAGCCGCGGCCGGGTCGCGAGCCACGCGTAGACGCGCACGCCTACACGCACCCAGCGAGGTCCCAGACGCGACTGCGCGGCCTGGTGCCGGGCGGTCAACAGCAGTCCGGGCAGATCGATCCTGACCGGGCAGGCGTCCCTGCAAGCACCGCACAGGCTGCTCGCCTGCGCCAGCTCCGCCGAGCCAACCAGACCCATGAGACCAGGCGTGACGATGGATCCCATCGGACCCGGATACACGCTGCCGTACGCGTGCCCGCCGATGCGCCGGTAGACCGGGCACACGTTCAGGCAGGCCCCGCACCGGATGCAATAGAGGATCTCGGCCAGGTCCGACCCCAGCAGGCGGGTGCGTCCGTTGTCGATGATGACGACGTGCAGTTCGTCCGGCCCGTCGCTCTCGGCCCCTCGGCTGTCTCCCGGACGCCGCCGGGGTCCCGTGAGCAACGTCGTGTAGACGGAGAGCGCCTGGCCCGTGGCGCTGCGGGCGAGCACCTGGAGGCACGACTCGAGGTCGGCGACGGAGGGCACGATTCGTTCGAGGCCGAGCAAGGCCACGTGCACGCGCGGCGCCGTCGTGGTCAGCCGCCCGTTGCCCTCGTTGGTCACCAGGCAGATCGTGCCGGTCTCGGCCACAGCGAAGTTCACACCACTGATGCCCATCCCGGCCTGCAGGAACTCCGCGCGCAGCCGCCGTCTCGCAAACGCGGTCATGGCTGGGACATCGGCGACCTCCTCTTTGCAGGCGCCCAGCGTACGCGTGAACAACCGTGCGACATCGTCCCGGCGCCAGTGGACGATGGGGGTGATGATGTGTGACGGACGGTCGTCTGCTATCTGGACCACGTACTCGCCCAGATCCGTTTCGACGACCCGCACGCCCGCGGCCTCGAGCGCCGGATTCAGCCCGATCTCCTCGCTGACCATCGACTTCGACTTCACGGCGCTGCGGATGCCGCAATCGATGGCGATGCGCGTCACGATGCCTGTCGCGTCCGCGGCGGTTTCGGCCCAGTGAACGTGACAGCCTGCATTCGCTGCCTCGTCAGCGAAGCGGGCGAGATAGTGATCGAGCCTGGCGATGGTCCTGGCACGGATCGCGCGTGCCGTGTCTCGCAGGCGTTCAGGATGGGGAACCGCGGCGAACGCTGCCGAGCGGCTGCCTGTGAGGCGCGCCGTGGTGGACGCGAGGGCGTCTTGCAGTCGCCGGTCGGCCAGCGCATCCTCGACCTTGCGATGGAACGCGGCGGCCGCGTGCCGATACGTCGCAATCTCGCTACTCAATGCTCCGCTCCACCAGGACCTCGGCGATGTGGCGTGCCCGCACGTGGCTGTGGCGGCGGCGGAGACCCCCGGAGATGTGTATCAGGCAGCTCACGTCGGTGGCAACGACGGTGCCGGCCCCGCTGTCGGCGATGGCATCGAGCTTGGCGCGGAGCATGTCGCCCGAAAGACCGGGCATCTTGACGGAGAACAGCCCGCCAAAGCCGCAACAGGCCTCATCATCCGCCAGTTCCACGACCCGGGCCCCGAGTACACCCTCGAGCAGGCGCCTGGGCTGGTCCCGGAGAGCGAGTCCCCGCAGCCCGTGGCACGAGGGGTGGTACGCGAGCGTGTCCGTGGTGGCTCCGCCGGTCGCCCGGACGCCGAGCACGTCGGTCAGAAACTGACACAACTCGAACGTGCGCGCCGCCATCGCCCAGGCGCGCTCGGCGTACGGGTCGTTGCCCCCGAACAGCTCGGGGTAGTGATTCACGATCATGTCGGCGCACGATCCCGAGGGGACGACGATGGGCGCGGGATTCGCCGAGAAGACGTCGATCGTGTGTCGCGCCATCGCACGAGCCTCGTCGGTGAAGCCGCCATTGAACGCAGGCTGCCCGCAGCAAGTTTGGGCGAGGGGCACGTGGACATCCAGGCCTTCGCGCTCGAGGATGGCCACGGCAGCTTCCGCCACCCGCGGACTAAACTGGTCCACGAGGCAGGTCACGAGGAGTTGGACTCGCGTGGGTCGGCCGGTCATGGGTTGCGGCTGTGGCGGGCAGACGCTACGATAGCACGACACGGGCGGTCCTTCGGCGCCAGTAGTCCCTGGCGGCCCGGATTCCGGTCGTTCACGTGCGAGTTGCCCCCGCCGATCGTCGGACAGGAGCAGGAAACCACTCTACCGGCCCGCCATGACCCGAAGACGTCGTGCGTTTCTCCACGGGCTGCGTCTCGTCCGACTCGTTCGCCCAGCCGCATGGGTCTTCCAGGCGCTTCTGCTGGCTGCCGCCGCCCCCGTCGAGCCGGTGCGTCCGGCGGACGACGGCCCGCACGGACCAGTCGCTGAGGTCGAGGCCATCCGGTCGCCGAGTCGGATCGCGATCGACGGACGCCTGACCGACGAGGCCTGGCTGCTGGCTCCGGTCACAACGGCATTCCTGCAGCGCGATCCCGACGAAGGACGTCCGGCCACCGAACGGACGGAGCTGCGTGTGGCCTACGACGACGGGGCGCTGTATGTGGCGTTGCGGCTCTTCGATACGGATCCGTCGGGGATCGTCCGTCGCATGTCGCGGCGCGACGATCATCGTCCGGATGCCGACACAGTCACGGTCTATCTGGATCCCAGAATGGACCACCTGACCGGGGCATCCTTCGAGGTGACGGCGGCAGATGTACAGAGCGATGAGTACCTCTACGACGATACCAGACGGGACGGTACGTGGGACGCCGTGTGGGAGTCGAAGGCGGAGGTTGACGCCGAGGGGTGGGTCGTCGAGATGAGGATTCCGTACTCCCAGCTCCGGTTCGATCCCGGGCCGCGCCAGACCTGGGGCATCAACGTCTCGCGAGTCATCCGTCGGAAGAACGAGACCGTGTGGCTCCAGCTCGTCCCGAAGAACGAACGGGGCATGGTGTCGCGCATGGCCCATCTCGTAGATCTCGAGGGCATTGCTCCACCTGCGCGCTTCGAACTGCTGCCCTACGCCACGGCGCGCTCCGAGTTCGTCAGGCCTTCCGACAGCGGGGATCCCTTCAACGACGGATCACGGATGTTCGGTGGTGCCGGGCTCGACGTGAAGTGGGGCCTCGGCGGCAGCGTCACGCTCGACGGCACCGTCAACCCGGACTTCGGACAGGTGGAACTCGACCCGGAGGTCATCAACCTCTCGGCCTTCGAAACCTACTTCGAGGAGAAGCGGCCGTTCTTTGTCGAAGGTGGACAGGTCTTTCGTAACTACGGACGTGGCGGCGGCGGGGGCGGGTTCGGCCCGGGCGGCATGGGCGGCGGCCGTGGCGGCGGGACCGGCGCACCCCAGATCTTCTACTCGCGGAGGATCGGGCGATCTCCCCAGGGCAGCGTCGACGCGGGCTACGCCGACAAACCCAGCGCCACGACGATTCTCGGTGCGGCGAAGGTGACGGGGAAGATAGGGAACGGCTGGAGTCTCGGTGTCCTCGAAGCCGTCACGGCCCGCGAGTACGCCGCTGTCCGAACAGACGGCATCGATGGTCGCGTGGCGGTCGAACCCCTGACGAACTACTTTGTCGGGCGCCTGGTACGCGAAGGCACCATGGGGGGCCTCGGCGTGATGTCGACGGCCGTGTTCCGCCAGCTCGACGACCCGGTCCTGGCGGAGCGCCTGCCCGAACGGGCGCTGGTCGTGGGGCTGGACGGCTACCGGTTCTTCGACCGGAAGCGCGAGTGGCTGTTGACGGGTCAGGTGTCGACCAGCCGAGTGCAGGGCAGCCGGGAGGCCGTCGATCGGCTGCAACGGCTGTCGTCTCGCTACTTTCAGAGGCCCGACATGCAGACGCTCCGCTACGATCCGGCGGCGACGTCCCTGGATGGCTGGAGCGGCAATGTCGCCTTCGGGCGTCAGGCCGGCAGCGTTCGCCTCTCCGTGTCGGCCTACGCGGCAAGCCCGGGCTTCGAGATCAACGACGTCGGATTCCAGCAGCGCGCCGACCGCATCGGCGGCGACGTGGAGTTCTCCTGGGAGACGTTCACCCCTGACCGCTGGACACGGAACCGGGAGATCTCGTTCCGCCGCTCGTGGTCGATGAACTTCGATCGCGAAGACCAGGGCGGCGACTGGTCCGTGGATGGCCGTGCGACGCTCCTGAACTACTGGGGTATTGGCGGGTCGCTCCGGCGCGGGGCCCGCTCGTACGACGACCGTCTCACGCGCGGTGGTCCTCTGGCCGTCGAGGTGGCGCGCTGGTCCGGCTCGTTGCGCCTGGACACCGATTCGCGCAGAAGCGTTCACGCCAACACACGCGGCAGCTACTCGACGGATGACGCCGGTGGCTGGAGCGGTTCGGGCAACTTCTCGGTCAACGTCAAGGCCTCGTCGCGCCTGTCGTTTTCGACCGGGCCGAACTACAGCCGGAACAGCGTGGTCGCCCAGTACGTCACGGCCGTCGAGGACGGGACCGCAGCGGAGATGTACGGCAACCGCTACGTATTCGGACGCCTCGACCAGAGTCAGATCTCGCTGCCGACACGCCTCAACCTGCTGATTTCGCCGACGACGTCGCTTCAGGTATATGCCCAGCCCTTGCTGGCCGTGGGACGCTACGCAGAATTCAAGGAATTGGCCCGGCGCGCGACCTTCGACTTCCACCGTTACGGCATCGACCGGGGCGCCATCACCTTCGACGCGGGTGAAGACAGCCACATCGTCGACCCCGACGCCGCCGGGGGCGCGCCGGCCTTCTCGTTCGGCAATCCCGACTTCAACAGGAAGACGCTCAGGCTGCAGGCGGTGTACCGATGGGAATTCAGACCCGGCTCGCGCCTGTATCTGGTGTGGACCCAGCAGCGACGCGCCTACTCGGACGCGGCATACCTCGACATCGGCCGAGACGTCTCGCAGTTGTTCGACACCAGGCCCGACAACGTGTTCGCCGTCAAGATGACGTGGTGGTTCTCGCGGTGATTCATTCCGCTCGCCGGTACTGGTTCGGCCACGCGATCTCGTGGCCGAGAGCCTTCGCGGCCCTGAGCGGCCAGTACGGATCCCGGAGCATTTCGCGTCCCAGCAGGACCAGATTCGCCTGCTCGGTGCGGATGATCTGATCCGCCTGGGGCGCCGACGTGATGAACCCGACGGCCGCGGTCAGCACAGGGACTGTGTCCTTGATGCGCTGCGAGAACGGCACCTGGTAGCCCGGGCCGGCGGGGATGGGAATGCCCGGAGCGATGCCGCCGGACGAGCAGTCGATGAGATCCACGCCGCACCGCGAGATGTGGTGCGCCAGGGCCACCGAGTTGTCCGTGTTCCACCCGGCGTCGTGCCAGTCGCTCGCCGAGATCCGGAGGAAGAGCGGCAGATCATCGGGCCACTCCCCGCGCACGGCGCGGCAGACCTCCTTCACGATCCGCAGGCGGTTGTCGTAGGACCCGCCGTACATGTCCGTGCGCTGGTTCGTCAGTGGAGACAGGAACTCGTGCAACAGGTAGCCGTGCGCGGCGTGGATCTCGACGACCTTGAACCCGGCCTCGCGCGCACGCCTGGCTGCCTCGCCGAACGCCTCGACCACGCCGGCGATGCCCGCCTCGTCCAGAGCGTCCGGCACGGGCGAGCGGTCGTCGAAGGGGATGGGGCTCGGTGCGACCGGGACCCATCCGCCCGCGTCGGGCGACACGCTGTGGCCGCCCTGCCAGGGCGGCGCGGTGCTGGCCTTGCGTCCGGCGTGCGCGAGCTGGACGGCGGGCACCGCGCCCTGCGCTGCGATGAAGTTCGCCACGCGTGCCAGGCCCGGAAGGTGATCGTCGCTCCAGATGCCGAGATCCGAGGAGCCAATCCGGCCGCGCGGATCGACGGCGGTGGCCTCCGTCATCACGAGCCCGGCGCCGCCCACGGCGCGGCTGCCCAGATGTACGAGGTGCCAGTCGGTGGCCAGGCCGTCTGCGCTCGAGTACTGGCACATGGGCGAGACCCCGATGCGGTTGCGGAACGTGACGGCGCGGATGGTGAGCGGGCTGAACAGGTGCGGCTGCGGCACGGGCGGCTCCTTCGATCCGGAAGCGTACGCGGAGGCAAGAGGCCTCTGGTAGGATAGCCCAGCGAGACAGCCTGATGGCGCCAACCTTGTCTGCGCGCGCGCTTGCCAAGCGGTTCGGTCCCGTCCACGCGGTCCGCGGGGTCACCTTCGACGTGGACGCCGGAGAGGTCGTGGGGCTGCTCGGTCCGAACGGAGCGGGCAAGACGACCACCTTGCGGATGCTGGCGGGCATCCTCACCCCCGATGCCGGCGACGTCCGCATCGCGGGCATCGACATCCACGCGCAACCGCTCGAGGCCAAGCGGCGACTGGGCTTCCTCTCCGGCGATACGCAGCTCTACCAGCGTTTGTCCACCATCGAGGTGCTGCAGTACTTCGGCGATCTCTACGGCATGGACGACGCGACACTTCACGAGCGGATCTCACGCCTGGTCGACGAACTCGAAATGGGCGGCTTTGCGTCACGGCCCTGCGGCACGCTGTCGAGCGGTCAGAAGCAGCGGGCGAACATCGCCCGGGCGTTCCTTCACGAGCCCGACCTCCTCGTCCTCGACGAGCCGACGGCCGCCCTCGACGTCGTCTCCGGCCAGTTCATCGTCGAATCGATCCGGCGCCAGCGGGCGGCGGGACATGCCGTGCTGTTCTCGACGCATATCATGAGCGAAGCAGAGTACCTCTGCGATCGGATCCTGCTGCTGCACGAAGGGCGCATCATCGACGGCGGCACGCTCGACGATCTGCTCAGCCGTAGCGGGGCCCGCAACCTCACTGATGCGTTCCTGCATCACCTCGCGCCCTCACCGCCGTCCGGCGAATCCGCGGCGCGCGCGGGTACCAACTCGGATCCGTCCCCTTCCCACGGAGCGCCGCGATGATCGGAACCGTCGTGGGCAACTGCCGGATCACCGACGTGCTGGGCGACGGGGGCCTCGGCCCGGTATATCGGGCGGTGGACCGATCGGGCGGCGGGAGCGCCGCCGTGCGCCTGTTCGCCCCGGAGGTCGGCGGCGACCCGAAGCTGATGGAGAGGCTTCGCCGCCTGATCCCGGTGCTGCAGCGCGTTCGACACCCGAACATCGGCGCGGTCTATGACATGGTGACAGTTGGGCCGAGTGCGGGCATGCTGGTCGAGTACGTGCCGGGAGCCACCATCGACCGGATGCGGCGCCGGGAGGGGAAGACCTCGGTCGGCGTGGCCGTCAGTTGCGCGGTCCAGGCCCTGCGCGGGCTCGAGCACGCCCATGCCCTGGGGCTCTACCACCACAGCATCCGGCCGACGAACCTCGTGGCGACTCCGAACGGAACCGTCAAGCTCGTCGATCTCGGGCTCGGGCACGCATTCGGCGCGAATCGCAAGACGCGCGAGGATCGCCTCGCCACGGTGATGGCGTACCTGGCGCCCGAACAGATCCGCAACCAGGCCGGAGACGCCCGCGCCGACATCTACGCGCTCGGCATCGTCCTGTACGAGATGGTGACCGGGCGCCTGCCCTTCGACCACCAGACAGAGTTCGCTGTGATGCAGGGCCACTTGCAGGAGCCACCCACAGCACCGGGAAGGCTCGTCGCCGGCATCCCCGACTGGGTCGACGTCGCGGTACTCCGGGCGCTTGCGAAGGTGCCAGACGAACGCTTCAAGACGGCGTCCGACATGTGCGCGGTGCTCGAGTCGGGCCTGGGCGTGTCGACCTCCGGATCGGTGGCCGTGGTGCGTGGTGTGGCCGGCGTCGAGACCGCAGCGATGTTCACCGAGGCGCCGCCGATCCCCGGGGCGACGACCGTCCGGATGGGGCCTGAGGAAACGCTCGCCATGCCAGCTCCGGCAGCGGCGGGCCCGATGACCGCGGGCGGCCCTCGCTCTTCGCCAGCCAGCCGGGCCGCGGCTCCAGACGACGAGACGATCGTGCTGCCGGTTCCCTCCGCTGGAGCCTCGACGGGGAAGGAGCCGAGTCATTCGGCCGCGTCACCTGTTCCGCCCGTGCCCGGCGCATTCGCCGATGCGACGGTACTGTTGCCGCCGGGCTCGGCGGGTGAGCTGGCCAACGGTCCGCTGCCCCACACGCCGCCGTTGCCCGCGGAAGCCGCGGCGCCACCGCTTCACGCGCTACGGATGGAGACCTCGAGAGGCATGGCCGCCGGGGCGCCGGGCCGGACCGAGTCGCGGAGCCGAGGTCCCTCCCCGCCGCGCGGATCGTCGAGGCTGGTGCTCGCCTCCGTGGCGGTCGTTGCGGCGCTGGCCGTGGGATTGGGCGGTCTCTGGCTGATGACGAGGCCCCGGCCGCTTGGCGGGGATCCCGCCGCCGGCGGCGGGACGGGCACGCCTGGGGCGATGCTGCCTCCAGGACCCGCCGGAACCCCGCCGCCGGCTGCCGTTGCCACGGCTGTGGATTCGACTGAGGTGCCGGCCGCTGAAGTCCGCCCGCCGATCAGCACGGTTCCTCCACCGCCCGAGCCCGGGACCGCTCTGCCGCCGCCCGCGTCCCAGCCCCGCCGGAAGCCCGCTCCACCCAAGGCGGCGGCGGACGCCTCTTCCCCTGAGGCCAAGCCGCAGGCGGTGATCGTGGCGCCGGTCGAGCCGGCACCGGCGCCTCCACCCGCGGCACCCCTTACGTTGCCCCGCCCGGCGCTGCCAGACCTGTCATTCCAGAAGGTCAAGCTCGTGACCGAGCAGGACGGCAAGGCCCGCGAGATCGATGTGCTGGTGATGTTCCTCTCCGAGCGCATGGCGATCGCGCCGGCGCGTGGCGGTGCGATCTTCCGGTCCGTCGGGTACAGGGACGTGAGTGGCGCAGGCTACACCAAGGCCGAGAAGCGACGGCTCCTCATCAGGAGCGCTCAGCACCTGTTCACGATCGAATCGTCCGAGGGGACCCTTCTGCTGCGACTGGACAAGGACAACGTCGAGACGATCCTGCAGGCCTTCGAAGCCCGGACGGGCATCGTCGTGGTCAGGGAGGAATGACGCGACCTCATGCGACTCGCCATCGTTCGAACGATCGTCCGCAAGGAGCTGCGCGAGACGCTGAGGGATCGGCGCACGCTCATGATGATGATCGTGTTGCCCGTCCTGCTGTACCCGCTGATGATCATGGGCTTCGGCAAGCTGCAGGCATCGCAGCGCGAGGCGACCGAGGAACGCACGTCGCGCGTCGCGGTGTGGGGAGGCGCGCCGGCCGAGATGATGAACGCGCTGGGCGCAGACGGTAAGCTCCGTCTCGACATCTGGGACGATGTCCCGGCCGAGATTCGGAGCCAGTTGGAGTCTGGCACCCTGCACCGGCCTGCGCTCGTGGATCGACAGACGGAAGCGAGCCGGGAGCCGATCAGCCGCCGGCAGACCGAGGAACGAAAGAGGGAAGCCGACAGCCCCGTGCACCCGGCGGCCCGTGCGATCATCGAGTCTCGCAAGGCTGATGCGGTCCTCGTCTTCTGGCCGGGCGCGTCTGATGCCGTGTCGGGAGAAGGCGCCGGTCAGGTCTCCGTGTACTTTGATTCCGTGCGGGAGGATTCTGTTGAGGCCAGGCAGCGTGTGGTCGACCGGCTGAACGAGTTTCGCGGCACCCTCGTGGCCGGGCGCCAGCGGGCGCGGGGCCTGGATGCCGGATTCTCCACGGGTGTCGACGTGCGTTCGTCGGACGTCGCCCCGCAGTCGCGGAGGAGCGGCCTGGTGCTGGGGCTGTTCCTGCCCTTCATCCTGGTGACGATGTCGCTGCTCGGTGGCTTCTATCCCGCCATCGATCTGACGGCCGGGGAGAAGGAACGCGGCACGATGCAGACCCTCCTGTGTGCGCCGCTCCGGCCCATCGAGATCATCACGGGCAAGTTCCTGGCCGTCTGGATCATCTGTCTCATCGCGGCCCTGGCCAACGTCGTCTCGCTGGGCGCGACCGTCATGAGGATCGTGCCGGGCGAACAGCTGAGCGTGTCGCCGCTTACGCTGGCCATGGCCTTTGTGATGCTCCTGCCCGTGACATTCCTCTTCTCGGCCGTGTTTCTGGCGCTGGCGTCGTTCGCGAAGGACTTTAAGGACGGGCAGAACTTCCTGACGCCGGTGTACATGGCGCTGGCGATGCCGGCTGGCGTGTCGATGCTTCGCGGGATCGAACTGAACGCGTGGACGGCGTTCGTGCCCGTCGTCAACATCGCGCTGCTGATCAAGGCCCTGCTGTTGTCGGATGCGGCAGCGGATCTCGTGTTTCTGACGCTGGTGTCGTCGACGGCGTATGCGGTGTTGGCGCTGCTGCTGGCTGCCCGGGTCTTCGAGCGCGAACAGGTGCTGCTCGGTGGCCGCGACACGATGCGGGGGCTCTTCGGCCTCGAGCGTAGTGGCGCGACATCACCCAGCCCGAGCCTCGCCATTGCCGCGTTCGGCGGGGTCATGGTGCTGACCTTCTACGTCAGCCTCGCCCTCGAGCAGGCAGGCATCGTCACGACCCTGTTGGTCACCGAGTACGGGTTCTTCCTGCTCCCGACGCTGGCGGCCATCGCCGCGTTCCGGTTCTCGTTTTGCGAGACGCTCTCGCTCCGGCGGCCGCCGCTGCTGGGCTTCGTGGCGGCCGTGCTCATCGGAGGCTCGGCGTGGACGTTCGCGGGCGGCGTGTTGATCCGCTTGTTGCCGCCGCCCGAATCGCTGGTGAAGGCGATGGAGCGGTTGCTGCTGCTCGACGGGTCGGACGCGCCGCTGTGGGTCGTATGGCTGGTGATTGCCATCACGCCCGCGCTCTGTGAGGAGTTCTTCTTCAGAGGTCTTGCCCTGTCGGGATTGCGGAAGCTGGGACTCTGGCCGGCGCTGCTGGTCACCGCCCTCATCTTCGGGTTGGCGCACGCCTCCATCTACCGGCTGCTACCGACCATGTTCATCGGCCTGCTGCTGACGTGGCTCGTGTGGCGCACCGGATCGATCTGGACCGGCGTGATTGGCCATGCCCTGAACAACGGCATTGCGGCCACGCTGGTCTACCGGCCAGAGCTTGCGAAGCTCGTCGGCGCCGACGAGTCCGCGTTCCTCGACTGGAGAATCACGCTGGCGGGGTCGGCGGTGATGGTCGCCGGATTGCTCGTGCTGGGCCGCGCTCCCCGGCCGTCCGGGCTGCCGCCGGCGCACGACCCCGCGATGACGCAACGCCGCGCCGCGTGACAGGCCGGGGCAGCCTCGTCCCATGGCGCCCTGACCCGCCCCATTCGGACGAAGCCCCGGTCCCTACTGGATTCGCAGCACGATCTTTCCGAACTGGTCCGCCTGATCCATCCGGTGGTGCGACGCGGCGGCCTCGGCCAGCGGGAAGACGCTGTCGATGACCGGCTTCGGGCCACCGGCAAACAACCGCACCATCGCCGCGAACTCGGCCGGCGTGCCCATCGTCGTCCCGAGGACGGACAGCTGCTTCCAGAACACGCGGCGAACTTCCACCGTCGCCTCCGAGCCGGTCGTCGCGCCGAAGGTCACCAGCCGAGCGCCGGGCCTGGCGATCTCGATGAGCGTCGGCCACGCGTCGCGTCCGGCGCTGTCGATGAGCACATCCGGGCCACCGGGACACACCGCCAGCAGCGCTCTCCCCCAACCCTCGCTCCGGTAGTTCACACCAGCGGCCGCTCCCATGCTCACGGCCCGGTCGATCTTCCCGTCGTGGCCGGAGGTGACGAACACCCGCGCGCCGATGTGCCGAGCGATGATCATCGCGAGCGTGGCCACGCCTCCGCCGATGCCAGTCACGAGGACCGACTCGCCAGGCTGCACGCGCGCCCTGGTCACCACCGCGCGGTACGCCGTCAGGCCGCCCAGAGGGATCGCTGCTGCCTCTTCCCACGATAACGACCCGGGCTTCGCGACGACGTTCGCGGCCGGGACCTTCACCATCTCGGCATACGTTCCATCGTCGGGCAGACCGAGAATCCGGTACGTGCCGCCCTGCACACGGTCGTCGCTGCCCCAATCGAGGCTGGGGTTGATGACGACATCCGTTCCAGCGAGACTCCGATCGACTCCATCGCCGACACGCTCCACCACGCCGGCGCCATCAGATCCCAGAATGACAGGCAGCTTGATCCCGGCATACAGACCCTGACGGATCCACGCGTCACGGTGATTGAGGGCGGCCGCCTTCAAGCTGACCATGACCTCGCCGGGACCCGGCGTTGGGTCCGGCACTTCCTGCAGCGTCAGCTTCTCGGGGCCTCCAAGTTCGGAGAGTACGATCGCCTTCATGAAGGTGCGACTCCTTGGATGACGCTCAACACACGTCGGTACCACACACATTCACCCAGAACCGCGGGCTTCTGCCGGCCTCGGTTCCCGGCGCAGGCCTTCATTCGCGAGGCTCCACCTGAGCCTGTCGAGCACGTGCGGGCGCGGCTGCGCCTCGTTGGGTCACAGCCTTGGCTGGCGCCGGGCCTACACCCGTGCAGGCTCGACGACGACGGCCGTTCCGTAGCAGAGGACCTCGGTGACGCCATCCATGACTTCGTTGGCATCGTAGCGCACACCGATGACCGCGTTGGCGCCCATCTCGCGGGCGTGGGTCGTCATCTGCGTAAACGCCTCCTGCCGCGTGCGCTCGCACAGTTCGGTGAATAGCGTGATCTCGCCGCCTACGATGGTCTGCAGCGCGGCGCCAATCGTGCCGATCACGGACCGCGACCGCACGGTGATCCCGCGCACAACTCCGAGGGACTTTGCGACGCGGTACCCGTCGATCGTGAACGCCGTCGTGGTCATCTGGGCAATGCCTGTTGGACGGCGTGCTGCAGCCTGTTCCTCGGCAGAGAGCTTCCCGAAGCACTCGCGGCACACACCGTCGACGGCGAAGTAGTAGCTGGAGGGGTAGTCCTTCCCGCAACGCTGGCAGTTCATGGCAGCACCTCAGAGCAGGGACCGGGGACCGGGGACCAGGGACCGGGGACCGGGATTGGAAGCTCGCATGACCACCGATGCCCCTGCGCCGGCTACGCGCCGAAGTCCGGATCCTGCGTGTCGTCGCCGCGGCGCGCGAATCCGGCCGCGTCCTTCTTGTAGAACGCCGCCTCCGTTTCATAGGCGGCTGTCAGTCCCTCGAGCCGGGCCATGTCCGCGGGTGTCATCGGCGCGAAATCCCGCGCGATCGCCACGTTCTCCTCGAGCTGTGCGACGGTGTCGCAGCCGACGATGACCGTGCTCACCGGCAGGGTCATGGCGTAGCGCATGGCGTCCTTCATGGCGGTCACGCCGCCTTCACGGAAGAGCCTCCCGCGCGCCGGGATCTTCATGCCGATGACGCCCATGCCCTTCCTGTTCGCGAGAGGCAGCAGGCCGTCGATAAACGACAGCCGGTGCTTGTCCGCCGGATTCAGGGCCATGAGCACCGTGTCGAACGCATAGCGTTCGATGGCCTTGGCAAGGACGGCGGGATCGAAGTGCCCGGTGATGCCGATGAACCGGATCATCTTCTGATCGCGGGCCTGCAGCATCGCCTCGAGGGCGCCGCCTTTGCCGAGGATCTGCTCGACCTCTTCGTCGCGCATCACGTTGTGGTTCTGCCAGAGATCCACATGATCGGTCTGCAGCAGCTTGAGGCTTTGCTCGAGATCCCGGAGCGCACCGTCGCGTTCGCGGTTGCGTGTCTTCGTGGCGAGGAACACGTCCTTGCGGCGAGTCGCCATCACCTCGCCGATGTAGGTCTGGCTGATGCCGCGGCCGTACGCCGCGGCTGTGTCGATGTAGTTGACGCCGAGATCGATGGCCCGGTTGATGATGGCCACCGACACGTCGCGTGTACCGGGCCTCTCGAGCGTGGCCTGGCCGCCGAGGCTGAACAACCGGACGGCGTGCCCGGTCTTGCCGAACGGCCTCTCGGGCATCGGGGGCGCCGCGCCGAGTGGGGGCGTCACCGCAAGCGCCGCGGCGCCAGCCACGCCGATCTTCACGAACTCACGCCTGGTCACGTCTGGGGCCATCGATTGTGTCCTCCTCGGTCAATCCGCCCGGGGGCGGCGGCCTCACGTTACACCGTCACCGCGAGAAATCCAAATCTCGTCCCCGCCAACGGCGCTTCCGTCGTGATGCGGGCCGACCAGCAGCTGACACTGGCCCGTCTCCGAGCTGGGGATCAGGAACAACGTCCGAGGCCATGCGGCCGTGTGGGCGGCACGCCTCGGGAACCGCACCGAGGTGCTGGAGATCGTCGCACGCCGCCACTAGCGGGCCGACGAGGTTCGCGGCAGATAGAACCGTCGGCCCCGGTATCGCTCGTGCGCTGTTTGCTTGCCCGGGCCCCGGACGGGGACTGGGCGCATCCGGTCCGCGGTCCCTGGTCCCTGGTCCCTTACCGATCCCTGCTCCTCCCATTGACAAACCTCTCCGAACAGGGGTACTTGAAGGACTTCTGCCAGACGTCCACGCCCGCCCGACCCTGGCCAGAAAGGACTGTCCGAATGCTGACCTTGCCTGGTGACGACGTCCGACAGGTCCTGTGGCGACTTGCCGACCGTCCCGACCTGCAGAAGCTGATCGAGACCGCGAGGGCAGTTGCGCGCGGGCCCGTCGCGAGGTTGGTTGCGGCAGGGGGGCGCCACTCGCTCGAGTGGACGAGAGAGAAGGCGGACCTGTTGGAGGCCTTCGACGAGGCGGGTCTGAGTCGAGTGGGTCTCGGCGGCGAGACCGGGGCGTCGGACAACCTGGCGCTCGGCCTGGTCGCGTTCGAACTGGCGTGGGTCGACGCCGGCGCGGCGACATCGAACCTCGCCGGGGTCCTGGCGCTGCTGCCCATCGCCCAGCAGGGCACACGCGAACAGCGCGAGACCTACCTGCGGGTCGCCGGACCTTCGCAGTCGGGAGGGCAGGCCCGGCCCCGGCGAGGCGCATTCGCCCTCACCGAGCCCCTTCCGTATGCAGGCGTCGAAACGGCCCTGCTCGGGGGCAAGGCGCGCGTCGCCGAGTGGAATGACGGCCAGGAGCCAATCCTGCAGATTGACAAGCGCGGACGCTACATCACGGGTATGGACGCAGCCGACTTCGTCACCGCAGCCGTCGACTCGGCAGACCCACGTATCAAAGGCAGCTGTCTGGTCATCCTGGACGAGAGCGACGCGGGCGTGTTCGATCGAGGTGCCACGGCCCGGAAGCTGGTGCAACAGCTGTCGTCGACACGCGATCCCATCTTCAGCCTTCGTGTGCCGGCCAGCCGAATCGTGGGAGGGTACACGATCAGCGCCGGCACGATCGTACCGGCGTGCTCCCACCTCGAGGTGATCGACGCGATCTTCCGGCGGACCAGGCCCGTCGTCGGCTTGATGACCGCGGCCAAGCTGCTGTCCGCCATCGAGCCTCTCATCCGTTACCACCGCCACCGGTTCCGCGGCAGCGATGCGGTCGAACCGGGCTCGCCGCGCCACGAGCTGGGACTGCAGCAGCGTGAGGACGTGCTGCACCGCGTCGTCGATGTCTGGGCGGCGGGCGAAGCCGCGGCCGCGATCGGCTTCGAGGCGGTACGGCTGTTCGATCGGCTGGATCCGCTCGCACGGAAGAAGGACGCAGCCCTCGCCGGTCAGGGGATCGGACGCGGGCGAGGCGAGGCGCGGGCGCTGGCGAAGGTCGAGCGCGACGCGTTCGAATACCTGAGCGAGTGCGCGCGGCCGCCCGAGAGGCGCAACCAGGCGAGGCACCAGGAGCTGGCGCGGAACCCCCTCGTCGAGTTTGTGCTCCTCGACGCCGTGGCCGATGTGGTCGGGCCCGCGGTCAAGCTGTGGAACACGGGCCACGGCGCGGCCATGATGCGCGAGGCGGTCAGTTTGATGGGCGGTTTCGGCATCACCGAGGACTGCCCCGGCTTCCTCGGCTACAAGTGGATGGATACGCAGCTCGAGGCGACCTACGAGGGGCCGGAAGCCGTACATCGGGCGCAGCTTGCCAGCACCATGACCGGCGAGCTGTTCCTGACGCAGTTCCGGAGTTGGGCCGCCGACATGCGACTGATCGCGTCGGACCGGCCCGGCACTGGCGCCTGCACGCTCGCCTCGGCCATGCAGATGTGGCTCTGGGTGCTGCGGTATCTGCAGCGGGCGACGGATGCCGACGGGCGGAAGCTCTACCAGGGCTCGCGGCAGGCCGTCAGTTTCGCCCTCGCGGACGGCTTGAGCTGGATGCTCGCCGCCCGCCAGCAGACGCTCGACGTCCTGGAACTCGAACGTGCGAGTCTGGCCGGCGAAGCGACGGGGACGCCGCGCTCCGGACTGCTTGCGCTCATGACCGACCTCTGCCACGTGCAGTCGGCCCGCGCCTCGAGCGAGGTCGGGCGCATTTGCGCTGAACTCATCTTCGGGTATCGCCGTCATCCCGCGTGGGATGAGGCCGGGTGTGCGTCGTGCTTCGTGGCAGATGAGCTGGAGGGTCTGGACGAGCTCATTCCCGGCATCGGGGCCACGGCCCGTTTCTACAGCGATGTCATCGAAACGGATGGAACCCACCCGGCCAAGGCCGGTCCGTGTGCGTCCACCGCCGGGCTCGAGCCCTTCCTGCGGATGCGAGGCAAGCTGGACGGGTGCCTGACCGGCTCACGTCTCGCAAAGGACCGCGCGGCCGACGCCCTCACCCGGATCGTCATTCCCGACGAACCCAGCTACCCCTTGCGAGGGAGGTAACGCTGTGGGGGGACGGCGCGGTCCACAGGCGGGTAGACCGTTGACTCCAACGATGCGAACGGACATGGCAGACGCCCGGCACCGCGCGCGGTGGACTCCCGGGCGACTCTGCACCCTCAGCGCCGGCCTGTGACCTCCGGGCACTCTCTCTCCAAAGCACTCCCGCTCTACAACGGGAGTGATCCCGGAGTGATTACGGTCTACTCCCGCTCGTGAGCGGGTGAGCGGGAGTGTTCCCGGGGGTGAGCATGTCCTATACCTATGTCGTCATTGGAGCAGGCCGCCAGGGTGTGGCGGCGGCATACGATCTCGCCGTTCTCGGTGAGGCCCGGCACCTGCTCTTCGTCGATGCCAGCGAGGAGAACGCGCGGCAGGCGGCCGCCGCAACCAACCGGCTCACGGGTCGCAACATCGCGAGCGCCCAGCAGGGGGATGCACGCGACGGGACGAGGATGGCCAGCCTCGTCCGGGGCGCCGACGCGATCCTGAGTGCGGCCCACTACGGGGTCAACCTGGGCCTTACGCGCATCGCGGCTGAGTTCGGCGTTCATCTGTGCGACCTCGGCGGCAACACCGATATCGTGCGGTCCCAACATGCCTTCGATGCCGTGGCGCGATCACGCGGTGCCACAATCGTCCCCGACTGCGGCATGGGGCCAGGGCTCAACGTCTCTCTTGCCGCGTACACGATGGCCCAACTGGACGAGCCGCGTGAGGTCCGCATCTGGGATGGCGGTCTGCCGCAGCACCCGAACCCGCCGTGGGACTTCCAGTCGACCTTTGCGATGAGCGGTCTGACAAACGAGTACGACGGCGCCGCGCACTTCCTGCGAAACGGGCAGGTCACCGCCGTGCCCTGCTTTGCCGACCTCGAAGAACTCGAGTTCGCCCCACCCGTGGGCCGTCTCGAGGCCTTCGTCACCTCCGGCGGCCTGTCAACCGCTCCGTGGACCTGGCAGGGAAGGCTGGACCGCCTCGAAAACAAGACGCTGCGCTACCCGGGACACTGCGCACGCTTCAAGGCCTATCAGGAACTCGGCCTGCTCGGGCTCGAACGCGTGAGGGCCGGTGACGTGGACGTCGTGCCACGTGACCTCTTCCACGCGCTGCTCGAACCCCGAATCGGTTCGGCCGGCACGCTGGTGCGCGATGTGTGCGTGATGCGGGTGACTGCGTCCGGCATGCGCAGGCAGAGGGCGGCTTCGGTGACGATCGAACTCGTTGATCGATACGACGAGGTCACGGGCTTCACGGCGATGCAGCGCCTCACGGGGTGGCACGCGGCCATCATCGCCGGACTCGCCGTGAGGCGGCGATTGCCTGCGGGCGTCGTCGCCGTCGAACGCGTCCCGGGAGAACTCATCGTCAGCGAAGGACGAAGGCGCGGCTGGGCGATCACCGAACGCACGACCCCGTGACGTACGTCGAGGCCCGAGGCTCGCAGAGTACGCCGGGAGGAGAACGATGGAACCGATTCGATGCGCATGGGCGGGCACCGACCCACTGTACGTGGCGTATCACGATCAGGAGTGGGGTGTGCCCCTTCACGACGACCGGCGTCTGTTCGAGATGCTGGTGCTCGAAGGCGCCCAGGCCGGCCTCAGCTGGATCACGATCCTGCGCAAGCGCGAGGCGTACCGCGACGCGTTCGACGGGTTCGACCCCGCCCGAGTGGCACGATACACGCCGGCGCGTATCGAGCGCCTGCTGAAGAACCCGGGGATCGTCCGCAACCAGCTGAAGATCGCTTCGGCCGTCAACAACGCCCGCCGGTTCCTGGTTGTACAGGGGGAGTTCGGCTCCTTCGATGCCTACGTGTGGCGGTTCGTCGGCGGGCGGCCGGTGACGAACACCTGGAAGGCGATGAAGGAGATCCCGGCCCGAACGCCCGGGTCCGACGCGCTGAGCCGGGACCTGCGGCAGCGCGGGTTCACGTTCGTAGGCTCGACCATCTGCTACGCGCACATGCAGGCGACCGGCATGGTGAACGATCATGTCGCCGGCTGCCACCGCTGGACGATCTGCCGGGACTTGGGTACCGCCCCTTCCACCATGCGGACAACCCCGATCTAGAGCGGGAGTGCAAGGGGACACGGGAAGCAAGGGAGATTGCCGCGAACTCCGAAAAAATTAGTTGACAGGCGCCAGCAGCGCGCGTAGATTAGTGTCGAGTCCGAATTCATTAGGATTTCTGGGGCCGGGGGGCGCCAATGGGCCGGAAGCGGTCGGCCACACTGACAGACGGCGAGTTGAGGCTGATGCGGGTGCTGTGGTCCCGCGGAGCCTCCACCGTTGCCGACGTCATGGACAATCTGGGCGCCCGCCGCAGTCCCGCCTACAATACCGTGCAGACCATGATGCGGATTCTCGAGGCGAAGGGCTATGTGCAGCACCGCAAGGTGGGCCGCGCCTTCGTGTTCGAACCCCTCATCGACGAGTCACAGGCGCGCCGCAGCGCCCTGCGTTACGTGCTGGACCGGTTCTTCGACAACTCGCCCCACACGCTCGTGCTGAGCCTCCTCGAAGACCGACAGGTCGATCGCAAGGAACTGGCGGAACTTCAAGACCTCGTCGGCCGCCGCGAGGGACGGTGACCATGGCCTGGGTGATCCTCTGGACCGTGCAAAGCCTGGGCATCGCCGCGCTGGCCGCGGTGGCGGGCCGCCTGGGCGCCCGGCGTCTGAGGCCGGCCGTGCAGCACGTGGTCTGGCAGTGTGCCCTGGCGTGCATCGCGGCGTTCGCCCTGGCGGGCCTTGGTGCCGGCGGCGACACAAGTCCGATGAGCGCTGCGGCCGCGCCGACTGGTGCCCGCCCTCTTCCGACCATGAGCCCGCTCGAACTGCCGCTCATGCCAGCGTGGGTTCTTCCTGCGGTCCTGTTCGTCTGGGCGGCCGGTTCCGCCTGGCATGCGGTGCGGATGTGTTGGCAGGTCCGTCGCATTCGCGGGTTGAAACGCTCCTGCGTCGTCATGTCGGGCGGGGACCTTCGCGCGAACACGCGCCTCTGGGCGGCAGCCCGCGAAGGGCGGCGAGCCCGTTTCTGCTGGTGCGACGGTATCCAGGGCCCGGCGACGCTGGGTTTTGGGCGGCCGGCGATTGCGGTTCCGCGCCTTCAGGCGGAACGGCTCGAAGGGTCCGATCTCGAACAGGTGCTGCTCCATGAACTCGCACACGTCCGCCGTCGCGACGACTGGACCGTCCTGGCCGAACAGGTACTGGCCGGGCTGATGTGGATCAACCCGGCCGTTCACTGGGTGAGCCGTGGACTGTCGGTGGCTCGTGAGATGGCCTGCGACGACTGGGTCATCCGGCTGACGTCGGAGCCGGTAGCTTACGCGAGGTGCCTGACCACGGTAGCGGCGCTCCGTGCCCACCATGCGCAGGACCGATTGGTCGCGGCCATAGTCGGGTCGCGACGCGTGCTCTCGCGCCGAGTGGCGCGGGCGATCGATGTACGAACGAGGCCGAGCGTCCGGCTCTCCCAGGCTGCCCTTGGGTTCGCGCCGATGGTGGCGGGGATCGTCGGAGTCGCTGTTCTCTCCATGCCTCCCCTCGTCGTCGACGGCGGTGGGCCGCAGGCTGCGCCTCCAGGGCCGCCGGAGGCCGTCCTCAGCGTTCGCACGACGGCTGCGAGGCCTGCGAGCACCCAGCGGAGGGTGCCTGCGGATCCGGCGGCCGGACCCCCTGCCCGCGCCGCGCTCGAACGTCCGGGCGAGGCCGCTGCGGTGGATGGTCAGCGTCGGTTGCCGCCGCCGGGTGCTGAGGCGAGGGACTTGGCGGTGCCGGCGCCATCTGCAGAGGCCGGTCGCGTCCGACCGGCCGCAGAGTCACGTCTCGAACAGGCCGCACTGGACCCCGTGTTCCTGCCGCCTCCGCACGCCAGGGAGGCCGGCGACCTGCTCATGGCGCCCAGTCCCTCCCTGTCGCAGTCCTCGCGCCTGCATGATGCCGGTGATTCGGCCTGGTGGTCGAAGGCCTCCGGTGCCGCGGGGAAACTCGGGGACGGTGCTGCGGCCGCAGGGCGGTCGACCGCCTCGTTCTTCAGAAGAGTGGGTGGAGTGTTCTCGAATCCGTTTGCACCGTAGACCAGTATCCGGAGCCCAATCGATGCGCGTCTTCCTCGTGAACCCCAGCCATGTCTCGTTTGGTGTCGCCGTCATTACGCCGCGGTGGCTGTTCGTGCTTGCTTCCGCCACGCCTCCGGAGGCAGGCGATCCGATCCTCGTCGATGAAACGCTCGAGCCGTTCGATGTCTCGGCCGTGCAAGCCGGCGACGTCGTCGGCATCGGCATCCACACTGGCAACACGCTGCGGGGCTATGAAGTGGGGAAGGCCTGCCGGGCACGCGGTGCCTGGGTCGTGTACGGAGGCATCCATGCCACCCTGTTCCCGGAGGAGCCACATGAGATCGGCGCGGCCCACGCGGTCGTCAAGGGCGATGGGGACCTGATCTGGCCGGCAGTGGTAAGAGACTGCGCGGAAGGCCGCCCCGCGCGGGTGTACGACGCGGGACGCGTCCCCGGGGACGCCATGGTGCCAGCACGCTGGGATCTCCTGCAGCCGGGCCGGTACATGTGGGCGTCGGTCCAGACCGTCCGCGGGTGCCCGAAGCACTGCTCGTTCTGCTCCGTGTGGCGAACCGACGGACAGCAACCCCGGCAGCGGCGCAACGACGTGCTCATCGAGGAGATCGTCGATCTGCGGCGGCGGGGGTTCCGCTTCGTGGCGTTGGCCGATGACAACTTCTACCCGGTGACACTCGGTGACCTGGCGGCGGCGGCGCGCCGGGCCGACAAGACGCACTTCAACGAGCTCAAGGCCATGCGTGAGGAGCGGATGGAGTTCATGCGCCGGCTGGCCCGGCTGCCGAGCGACATGAACTTCTTCACGCAGATCACCATGGAGGCCGCCGAGGATCCCCAGTTCCTCGACGCCATGCGCATGGCCCGCATCCGCGGCGCGTTGGTGGGCGTCGAGGCGATCACGGCCGAGGGCCTGAAGGACATCTACAAGGGATTCAACCTGGCCGGCGAGGAGCTCGTCGAGCGGCTGCAGGCGTTCCGGAAGCACGGCGTCCAGGTGCTCGGCTCGTTCATCTTCGGCCTGCCGAGTGACAAGCCGGAGACCTTCGACGCGACGGCCGAGCTTGCGCTCAAGTCGGGAATCGCCTTCGCCCAGTTCGTGATGCTGACACCCTATCCCGGGACGATCGACTTCGAGCGCTGGGCCCGAGACTCGGACGCCAAGGGCCAGAACGTGAACGGCATCCCGTACAGCCGCCACTGGCTGATCCCCAGGAACGAGCGGCCGCACATCTACACGCACCATCCGCTGATGACGCCGGAGGAGATCCGGACGCGGACGCAGACGACCTGGGACCGGTTCTACAGGTTGCCCGCGATCTGGCGCCGTTCGAGGTGTGTGCCGACAGTGCGGGGGCGGCTGGCCTTCATCATGCTGTCGAAGCTGTACCGGCAGATGTACGCCAACACGGGGATCACGACCGACAGCGGACGCGTCTCGCGATCCGTACGGTGGTCCCGGTGGATTGCCGCGCCCTGCCGGCGCCTGTTCTCGGCAAAGCCGATGCCGGGCCTGACGGTGCCGGCCGCCTAGCCGCCCGGGGTGCGAGTCCGTCGTCGCGCCGCCCTTCGACCCCTCGGCCTTTCGGCAGGCTCAGGGCCGTTCCGAGCCGCGGCCCGCCTTCGCCGGTAACAGGACACCCGACTCCGGCGCGGCGCCCCGTGGCCGCCGGAGAGGGCCAGGGTGGTATCTGCGAGGCGGGACGCACAGGAGACATCCGCGGGGCAGGATGAGTCGATCACCGGCGGCGACGCGTGTGGTTCGAAGTCCTAATTGATTAGGCGGAAGAGAGGTCCCGGTGCGACGCACGGCTCACTCACTCGAATACTGCGCGCTGATGGCGACAATCGTGGGGCTGGCGGCCGCTCGGAGCGTGCCCGCCACGTCTCTCGCGCGCATCAGCGATCTCGACACGTCAACCTCCAGCCTTGCGACCTCCGTGCCAATCGTCAAGGTGCACCGCTATCGAATGGACGGCAAGATACGGCCCCTGCTGTTCTGGATTGGCAGAGGAGGCGTCGGCAGCGGCGAAATCGTCTGGCGCAGTGACGGATCCGGTGCGCGCGCCTGGGAGCTGCTGATCGGATCCGACCCGGACAAAGCGCCGCGCCGGCTCAATCGCTGGGGCTACATCGTCGAGGCGGTGCAGGACGGCTACGTGCGCGTCGTCGGCCTGATGAGCACGTCCGAGGAAGCGTCGCTCTCTGACGTCGAGCACGATCTCTCGGCGGCCACGCCGCATTCGCGATTCAAGACCATTGCGGCGACGGTGGCGAACGGACGCAGCAGCACGGTGACCGGCACGATCGATGCCGGACGAGATGTGACGCTGCACGACGCTCCGGAACTCGTCAACACCGCCCAACGTGCGATGGCCGGGCTCACGCCCCGCGTGAACGACGTGCCGGACCATGTCAGGCCGGGGTTCCTGTCGGCGGTCGCCGAGATCATCGACCTCACGTTGGCGGCGGCACCCAACGGCCGGCCGGCGGTCCAGCGGTTGGCCGGGAGGCGCGTGCCGTATGTCTACGGCGTCAAGACCTTCGACCTCGTCCTGACGGCGGTCGCGTCACGGCGCTCAGCCACGGCTGCGCGCGTTGCCGACGGCGCAGTGCTCGCCAGTCGGTTCGAAATCCGGCCGCACGCCGGCGGGGACCGCCACACGTTCGAGATCGAGTACCCCGCGGCGGGCGATCTGGCAGGCGTGCCGACACTGATTCGGTATCAGCCGCGCTGGTGGCTGCAGGTCGAACTCGAGCTCACAGCACGCCCCATCGGGCCGCCAGGTCCCGGACGTTGAGCAGGTGGAGCACGGGCACGCCCCGCTCGACCATTCGAGCGACCAGGCCGCGCCCGGAGCCGAGATCGAAGGGCCGAGGCGGGACCCACCCGCTCTTCAGTCGCAGAATAGCCGGCGATCGCCCGAGGCTCGCCGACGTGCCGCCGACGTTCACGAACAGGCCAAGGCGGCGCGTACCAGCGGCGCGATCCAGCAGGTGCAGGCGCGCGCGAATCGCGTCCTCCAGCGACGTCGGACGCAGGTGCCTGGCTCCGAGCGCCGCCGATGTCTGCTCGGCAATGGACTGGGCCAGCGCGCGCCCCTCCTCCTCGAGATCCAACCCGCGGTCGCCATCTCCCCCTACGGATACCGCCAGCGTCACGGCCGTGATGATGCCAGCGCGTGCGAGGATGACCTCCATTTCCGGCCAGGTGAATCCGGGATCCGTCGCTCCCCACGCCGACGCGGTGACCGACGACACGGCCAGCACGGTGATGTCCATCGCCTGACAGGCGCACACCGTTGCCAGGTTGAGGCCCGGGAACGACCCCGAGAACGACGCCGCGACCAGGTCTGAGGCGTCCAGCCCGCGCTCGCGAATCCGTTCCGAGAGCACGGCCGCCCAGACGGGCGCCGAGGCCAGCTGCTTCGCTTCCAGACTGCCGAGGGTCGTGACGAGCGGCGTCCATTCGGAGCCGATGAGCGCGCCGGCGGCGCCTGGTGGGACGCCTAGCGAGACGACCCCGGCCTCGGCCTTCGCGGCCGCGATGGCCTCCATCGCCCGGCGCATGCACGTCTCGGCCCGATCCGCGACCGGTGACCCGGCCGGTCTGCCACCGACGCGAGGCCAGCGGATCGCAGGGACGATCCCAACTGCCATCAGGAACACGATCAGGGTGAGGACGATTCCCACCACCGTGGGCGCACGTCTGTCCGCGGCAACGGGTCGCTGCGCGCACATCTTCAGAGCCACCCCGAGGCGGCGGCCAGCAGCAACCTGACGATCACGGCGCCGGCGAGCGACATGCCCAGCGTCGGCCACAGTCCCTGGGCCAGTGCCGTATTAGCGATCAGACCGGGAATGAGATATCCGATGACGCGGGCGTCCCCCGGCAGGGCGGGAGTGTGCCCGATCAGCCACCCGTAGGTTGCGTGGATGGCGAAGCCAGTCAGGACCGTGATCCCAAACCTGCGCCGGCCGTAGAGGACGGCGAGCCGCATGATCCCGAAGCGCACAACGGCCCAGGTGCCGATGCCCACGGCGAGCGTTGCAGCCACCCGGTCGGGGTGGTTCAGGTAGAGGGCGAGGTACCCGGGAACGATGAGGCCGCCTGAGGCCAGGCCGAGCACCTCGGTGAAGACGAGGTTGACGACGATACCCAGCGCGAGGGCCGTTTCAACCATCGTTCACCTCCCGAGCGCGGCCGCGAGCACCGGTGGGTCGAGTTGCTTGGCATTGCCGCTCAAGACGACGGTGCGCACCGCCTGCGCTTCTCTCAGGGCGAGACGCAGGTGCGGCGCGAGATCTCGAAGGCCGACAAAGGGCAAGTCCGGCCGGCCGAGGGATCGCCGGGCGCGTGCTGCCGACCACCAGTCGGGTCGATCACCCGTGATGAGGATGCCCAACTGCGGGTCTGCCCACACGCCGGACTCGGCGAACGCCCCCAGCCGGAGCGGTCGGTCAGCCCGGTGGTTGAAGACGACGAGATCACGGCCGCCCAAACGGCCCACCAGCTGCTTCAGGGATTCAGGGTCGTTGGCGGCACTGGCATCGATGAGGTCTATCAGGCGCCCATCGATGCGGACCGCGAGTGTGCTGCACGCGCCCGGGTCCTGGACGGACGAGCACATGCCCTTCAGCGCCAGGTGGTCCGGGATCCCCACGTGTCGAGTGACCGCGAGCGCAACGGCGTAGTTCTGCCGCTGCCAGGGTGGCAGAGGGAGTGCGTCGATCGCGACGTCCTCGACGGAAGCCGTCACGACCACGCTCCGGCGTCGCGCGGCCTCGCTGCCGAGGATGTCCCGCCACGGACCCGGCTCCGGGCCGAGCACGAGCACCGCCCCCTGTGGGACCGTGCGTGACAGGGCAACAGCCACGCCGGCGGCCGATGCGCCCATCGCCTCGCGGTGGTCCGGTCGCGCATTCGTGATGACGCCAACGGTGGCGGCGATCATCTCGCGCTCGGAGACCTGCTGCAGGAACGGATCGATGGCCATGCACTCCACGACGAGGGCCCGTGCGCCCTGGCGATGTGCCTCGCGCAGGACCCATAGCTGCTCGCGGATGCTGGCCGGCGCCCGGCGTCGGACCGGCAGCTCGGAACCGTCTGGCAAGATCAGCCGAGCTGCCGTGCCGGTGGTCTTGGCGATCGTCCGGATACCTCCCGCCCGCAGGCCGCCTGCGACGAGCCGCGTCACCGTGGACTTGCCGCGCGTGCCGTTCACGTGGATGCGGATAGGCACGGCGCTGCGTGCGGCGTCGCGGCGCAGGCGCTCCCAGACCCCGAGGGCGATCAAGCTCGCGAGCAAGCCGAGTATGACCCAGATGCTGCCCATGACGGCTTGGAGTCCACCCACAATGCGGGACCCACCACCCGGAACTCGTGGCCCTACACCTGCCGATACCGGCGGGCGGCGCGTCGCGCGGCGCGATGCAGCAGCCACTCCGGCAAGTACTTCACGAGCACGGCGATCGTCCTGTTGACGCGGCCGTTCACGTACACGACCCGGCCGCGCATGACCGCTTCGTAGCCTTGTTCGGCAACCGTCCGGGCGTCCATCCACATGAAGCCGGGCATCCGGCTGACCAGGGCCCGCGTCCCGTTGACGTCGTGGAACTCGCTATAGGTGAAGCCCGGGCACAGCGCCGCCACGTTGACGCCGCGCGGGCCGACCTCCGCGGCAAGCGACTGCGAGAACTTGATCAGCAGCGACTTCGACGCGCCGTACAACGTGTGCCCGGCCGATCCCGGCACGAGCCCAGCCAGCGAGGCGACGTTGATGATGCGGCCGTACCCTCGGTCAATCATGCCCGGCAGGAGCCGGTGCGTCAGTTCGGCGACGGCCACCACCATCACCCGGAGAAACTTGTCCTGTTGCTCCCAGGTCGTGGAGGCGAAGGTCCCAGTCAGGCCATAACCCGCGTTGTTCACCAGCGCGTCGATCTCGAGGCCCGCCTCCCGCACGTGGTCGACGATGCGGGCGGGCGCCGCGGGATCGGTCAGGTCTTCCACGATGACGAGCGTGTGGCGCCGGTAGCGCTCGCCGAGTTCCGCCGCGAGGGTCTCGAGCCGCTCCCGCCGCCGGGCGGTCAGGACGAGATCGAAGCCGTTTCGGGCGAAGACCTCGGCCAGGGCCCTGCCGATGCCGGCGGACGCGCCTGTGATGAGCGCGGTGCGCGCAGGTTCGAGCATGGGCCACAGTATACTGGGAGGATGCCTTCACCACCGCAGGCCCGGCAGGGGATCGCCAATCCGCTCCGCCGGAACGTCGCCATCATTGCGCACGTCGACCACGGAAAGACGACCCTCGTGGACGCGCTCCTGTTCCAGAGCGGGACCTTCCGCTCGAACGAGCGGGTCGAGGAGCGGGCGCTGGACAACACCGACCTCGAACGGGAGCGGGGCATCACCATCCTCGCGAAGAACACGGCCCTGCGCTATGGCGACGTTCTCGTCAACATCGTCGATACGCCCGGCCATGCGGACTTCGGCGGGGAAGTCGAGCGGACGCTCTCGATGGTCGACGGCGTCATGCTGCTCGTCGACGCCTCGGAAGGTCCGCTGCCCCAGACGCGCTACGTTCTACGCAAGGCCCTCGAACGGAGGCTGCCGCCGATCGTGGTGATCAACAAGATCGACCGGCAGGACGCCAGGCCGCAAGAGGTGTTGAACGAGATCTTCGATCTGTTCATCGATCTCGACGCGACCGAGGAGCAGCTCGAGTTTCCGGTGCTCTACGCGAACGCGAGGGCCGGGACGTCGAGCGCCCAATTGGGGAAGCCGGGGACCGATCTCCAGCCGCTCTTCGAGGCCATCGTCGCACACGTGCCGCCACCCGCTGGCGATGCGGATGCCCCGCTCCAGCTCTTCGTGGCCAACCTCGACTCGAGCGAGTATGTCGGGCGCATCGCCGTCGGCCGTATCTTCAACGGCCGTGTCCGCGTGGGCGATACCGTGGCCGTGGCCAAGCTCGAAGGGACGATCCAGACGACCCGGGTCACGAAGCTGTACGCGTTCGAGGGCCTCAAGCGCATCGACATCGCCGCGGCTGCGGCCGGCGACATCGTGTGCCTGGCGGGTATGGCCGACATCACGATTGGCGAGACCATCACCGACGCCGAACGGCCCGTCCCGCTGCCGCCGCTCGCCATCGACGAGCCCACGGTCTCGATGGTCTTCGGCGTCAACACATCGCCGATGGCCGGCCTGGAGGGCCGGTTCGTTACCTCTCGCCAGTTGCGCGAACGGCTCGACCGCGAGTTGCTCGGCAACGTGTCGATACGCCTCGAGGACGCAGGGTCGCCCGAGCAGATCAAGGTCGTCGGACGGGGTGAGCTGCAGCTCTCGATCCTGATCGAGATGATGCGACGCGAGGGCTACGAGCTGCAGGTGGCACGCCCGGAGATCGTCACGCGGGAGGATCAGGGCCGGGTCGTCGAGCCGGTCGAGGAGCTGGTCATCGACGTGCCGGAGGAATTCCAGGGGATCGTCATCGCGCAGCTGGGATCGCGGCGCGGGGCGATGACGAAGATGGTCAACCACGGCTCGGGGCGGGTGCGCCTCGAGTTCGACGTGCCGACACGGGGGCTCATCGGGTTCCGGTCGCAGTTCCTGACCGACACCCGAGGGACCGGAATCATGAACCACCTGTTCCGTGGTTGGCGGCCGTGGTTCGGGCCGATCCCCGCACGTCCGACCGGGGTGCTGGTGGCCGATCGCGCCGGCCTGGCCACGGCCTACGCCATCTACAATCTCCAGGAGCGCGGCGAGATCTTCATCGAGCCGGGCACGAGGGTCTACGAGGGCATGATCATCGGCGAGAACGCCCGAGACAACGACCTCGACGTCAACGTGACGAAGGAGAAGAAGCAGACGAACATGCGCGCGTCCACCGCCGACGAGGCCATCCGTCTCGTCCCTCCGCGCGCGCTCGGGCTCGAGGCCGCTATCGAGTTCATCAACGACGATGAACTCGTCGAGGTCACGCCATCGTCGATCAGGGTACGGAAGAAGGCGCTCGGCAGGCGATAGGCGGCGGGGATGGCGGCCCGCGGGCGGGCGGGCCGTGGCTGATACCGTTACAGGGGCGCCTCGTGAGGTCTGGCTTGCTAGAATACTCCGTTCGCCGGGACTGCCTCGATCGAGTGCGGCAGGCCATGGTTGCGGTCCAGAGAGTCGCGATGCCACGTCCGATTCCGTTCCTCTGTGTGGTGGGAATCCTCACGGCGCCTCCAGGCACACTCGCGATGCCGCAGGCCCAGGACGCCCTGGGCGAACGCCCGGCCGTCGAGGGGCCGATGCCGGTCCCGCCTGCGACGGTTGCCAGAGACGAGGCGGGGCGCGTAACGGTGAGGGCGGTGCGCATCGACAGTACCCTGCGCATCGACGGACATCTCGATGAGGAGCAGTACCGGCAGACGCCCCCGATTGACGGGTTCCTCCAGCAGGAGCCTCGCGAAGGCGAGCCTTCCACCGAGTCCACCGAGGTCTGGCTGTTCTTCGACGAGGGCACCATCTACGTGGCGGCGCGGCTGCACGACAGCCGGGCCTCGGAGATCGTCGCGAACGAGATGCGGCGCGACAGCTTCAACATCTTCCAGAACGACAACTTCGGGGTCATCTTCGACACGTTCCACGATCGGCGCAACGGCTTCTTCTTCTACACGAATGCCGTCGGAGGGTTGTCGGACCAGACCGTGACCGACGGGCGCGAGTCGAACCGCGAATGGAATACCGTCTGGGACTGCCGCACGTCGCGAGACGACGAGGGATGGAGTGTGGAGATGGCCATCCCCTTCCGCTCGCTCCGCTACGCGCACCCGGGCGAGCAGGTCTGGGGGATCAACTTCAGGCGCACGCTCCGCAGCCGGAACGAGTACACGTATCTCACCCGCATTCCTGCGGCCTACGGGATGAGGGGCATGCAGCGGCTGTCGTCGGCGGCGACGCTGGTCGGGCTGGTGGCGCCCCCGTCCTCGCTGAACCTCGAGGTCAAGCCCTATGTCGCCTCGGTGTTGCGGACCGACAAGGACGCCGAGCCGGCCATGACGAATGACCTCGACGCGACCGCCGGCGTCGACGTGAAGTACGGCATCACCCAGGGCCTGACCGCCGACTTCAGCATCAACACGGACTTCGCCCAGGTGGAGGAGGACGAACAACAGGTCAACCTGACGCGATTCAGCCTGTTCTTCCCCGAGCGCCGGGACTTCTTCCTGGAGGGGCAGGGCATCTTCGCCTTCGGCGGAGGCGCCCGCGGCGGTGGGATGGGACCACCGTCCAACACCCCGGTCCTCTTCTACAGCCGGCGCATCGGCCTGCAGGAAGGCGAGACCATCCCGATGCACTACGGAGCGCGCGTGACGGGCAAGGCGGGACCGTACTCGATTGGAATACTCAGCGCGAGGACCGGAGGACGGGATCTGGAGGCGGGGCGCGCCCATTCGACGAACTTCCTCGTCGCCCGCGTCAAGCGTGACATCTTCCGCCGCAGCTCGATTGGGGCGATCTTCACGCGGCGGGGGCCGTCAATCGACGGTCTGTCGCCCAATTACGCGGTCGGGCTCGACGGGAACTTCGTGTTCTTCCAGAACCTGTCCATCGACGCGTACATCGCGCGAACCGACACGCCGGCGCTGAACGGCGACGCGATGAGCTATCGCGGAGCACTGGACTACATGGGCGACCGGTACGGCTTGCGTGTCGAGCACCTGCACATCGGACCCGACTTCAACCCGGAGGCTGGCTTCGTGCGCCGGGAGAACGTCGACCGATCGCTCGTGCAGGGGCGATTCAGCCCGAGACCGGCCCACTCGTCACGGGTGCGCAAGTACCAGTTCGAGGCGCAGGTCGACTATTTCGAGAGCACGGCAGGCATCGTCGAGACGCGGGAAATCCAGGGTCTGTTCGGGATCGATTTCCAGAGCGGCGACGAATGGCGGATCGAAGGGACCAGCACCTACGAGTACCTGGACGAGCCGTTCGAGGTCACGGAGGGCGCATTCATTCCCGCCGGCGGCTACCGCTTCGCCGACGTGCGTACGTCGCTGCGCCTGGGGTCGCAGCGGAAGGCCTCGGGCAACGTGGCCGCCGGCCACGGGCGGTTCTATGACGGCACGCGAACCGAGGCGAGCTTCCGTGGCCGCATCGAGCTCACGCCGCAGCTCGCCGTCGAGCCCGGCATCAGCGTCAACTGGATAGACCTCCCGGTGGCGACCTACCGAAACGACGTGATCTCGGCTCGGGTCAACTACGCGATATCGCCGCGCACCATCCTCAGCGGCCTGGTGCAGTACAACTCGAACGCCAGCGCGATCAGTTCCAGCGTCCGCTTCCGCTGGGAGTACAGACCCGGCAGCGATCTGTTCCTCGTCTACTCCGAAGGGCGCGACACCTCGCGGCTGCACGGGCCGGTCCGCCTCGCGAACCACAGCGTCGCACTCAAGTTCACCCGGCTGTTTCGCTGAATTTCCCAACCGGGCGGTGCCAGACATCGTCTAAGCTGAACGAGACTCGCCCCCGCCTGTCTCAATCGCAGCAGGATTCGGGAGGGAGGCCTGCATGACGAAACCGTGGGGGGTCGTGTCGGTCGTCTTGTGCGTGGCGGTCTGGCCGGTGATCGTGGCAGCTCAGCCGCCGCCACCTCCACCGCCACCGCCCGAAGTCCCGCGGGTGCAGCAGGTCGACGGGCGGGTCAAGGTCTTCATCGACTGCAGCGGCTTCTGGCAGTGTGATTCCGACTACTTCCGGACGAACCTCACCTTCGTGGACCACGTTCGCGACCGCGAGGCCGCGGACGTCCACATTCTGATCACGGGTCAGTCCACCGGTGCAGGTGGTAGCGAAGTGACCCTCGCGTTCATCGGACGGGGGGCGTTCGACCGGGTCAACGACACGCTCGTTGCCATCGTGGCGCCCAACGCACCGTCGGACGCGGTGCGGGGTACGCTCGTCCAGAGAATGAAGGTGGGCCTCACGCGCTATGTCGCCCACTCCAGCGAAGGCGAGACACTGCGAGTCTCGACGGCGTCGACTGGCCCGTCGGTCCCCCAGGCGCCGAAACACGATCCTTGGGACTTCTGGGTCTTCCGCATCCGCGGCAACGGCAGCATGAGCGGCGAGCGGGCGTCCACGCGCATGTCCTTCTCTGGAGGCGTATCGGCCAACCGCGTGACCGACGCGTGGAAGGTCAGCCTCTCGGGAAGTGCGTCGTACCGCGAGAGCTCCTACGACCTGGGCGATGGCTACATCTACACGAGCATCTCACGCGACTCGAGTGCGAGCGGCCTGGTGGTGAGGAGTCTGACCCCTCACTGGTCGCTCGGTGCCCGCGCGTCGGTCAACTCGTCGACGTATTCGAACAGGAGGGTCTCGCTGCACGCCGCGCCGGCCATCGAGTACAACGTGTTCCCGTACACCGAATCCACGCGCCGGTCGTGGACGGTCCAGTACGGACTCGGCGTCACGTCTGTCGACTACTTCGAAGTCACCCTGTACGACAAGGCCTCGGAAACGCTGGTGGTGCACACGCTCGGCACCGATGTCGAGGCGCGGCAGCCCTGGGGGCAGGTCAGCGCGAGTGTCGATCTCTCCCAGTACCTCTCGCAGCCGAGCAAGTACCGGGTCCAGTCGTACGGGATGATCGATCTGCGGATCAAGAAGGGCCTGTCGCTCAACTTCGGGGCGGGGGCGTCCTGGATTCGTGATCAGATCAACCTGCCGAAGGGCGAGGCGTCCACCGAGCAGATCCTCGTGCGCCAGCGCCAACTGGCGACGTCGTACGACTACTCCTTCTACTTCGGCGTGTCGTACACGTTCGGATCCATCTACAACAACATCGTGAACCCGCGCTTCGGCAGTTCGGGCGGCGGGGGGATGGTCATCTACTACTGACGCCTCCGGGATTCGGGATTCGGGATTCGGGATTCGGGGTTCGGGATGTGGCTCCAGACGGCCCGCGAAGCCCCGAGACGGTCAGGCCCGGGATGACCGCCGTGCCGATCTACCTCCGCACCCGTATCGCGTAGTCCGGCCAGCACAACATCGGCCCGACCGGCAGCCACTCCAGCCCTTCGTCCAGGCCCGGCCGGCCGGTGCCCGTTGCCGGTGCCGGAGGCAGCACCTTGGGATCGAGCGCCTTGGCGATCTGGTCGCGCGCGTCCTCGAGGTGGTACCGGGTCACCCGATCGCCGGCCTTGCCAATGGCCGCCGAAATTGCCGACGACAACGCTCTCAGGTCTCCCCGGACGATCGCCCGCACGTCATCGGTCGCGGGCGCACGCCCGTTCAGGCGGTCGTTCATCAAGTCGATGAACGCCCGCTGCAGGTTCCGGCGCGTGGCACCGATCACGACGGACGGCCGGCTGAGTTCGCTCCACACCCCGCGCCGGACGTCCGACATGAGCTCGACGGCCTTGTAGGCGTCGATCCTGTCGATCGACTCCTGCTCGATGAGCCGGGCGAAGCGTGCCGGGTTCATCAGATTCGTGAGGACGCGTGTCTGGGCGGTGCGGATGCGATCGAGGACTCCGGCCGGTTCCAGCCTGCGGAGGATTTCCGTGCGGAGGAGGAACTCAGGGGTGCCAAAGGCCTTGTCGTTGAGGAACCTCACGGCCGCCGCCTGCCGATCCCGCGGGACCGGCGTATAGATGACGCCCTGCTGGCTGCCGTTCTTCTGCTGGGACGTGAAGGCGCCCACAATCGGGACGACGTGGTTAAGCTCGAGCGTCCACTGTCCGATCAGGCGGTCGTACAGCTCCGCGAGATCGTCGAACGGTTCGCCCGGGCGGACCGAGGCCGGCATCAGCATGCCGGCCACGCGCTCCAGGTTCTTGATACCGAGCCCCGTTGCCGTGATGGCGTCCGCGTCGCCGACCGCTTCGGTCTGGTCGCCGGGATCCGAGCCGCGCTGACCGGACGTCGAGAACCGAAGATAGGGAGTCGTGTCCTGCGCCCGCGCCCACTCGTCGAGCGTCTTCTTCTCGGCCTCAGGCGAGGTGGCGCCGGGGATTGGCTTGTACCCCCACATCGTGGCCCACTTGTCATAGGGGCCAATCTTCGGGATCAGGTCGGCGGGCGCGATGCCGTCCTCCGGCTGCGCGACGTAGTTGAAGCGCGAGTAGTCCATCAGCGTGGGCGTGTGGCCCATCGTCTTCACCCACTCGCGATCGCGGACCTTCTCGACGGGGTAGAGGGAGCTTGCCTTCATATTGTGCTGGAATCCGAGCGTGTGCCCGACTTCGTGCGCGACGATGTAGCGGATGAGTTCGCCCATCAGATCGTCGGGGAGCGGCAGCGCCTTCGCCCGGGGGTCGAGGGGACCAACCTGCGTGAAGTACCAATCGCGGGCGAGGTTCATGACGTTGTGGTAGAACTGGATGTCCGACTCGAGGATCTCGCCCGTGCGCGGGTCGTGCACGTGCGGCCCCGACGCATTCTCGATGGTCGACGGCAGCCACCTGATCACCGAGTAGCGGGCGTCCTCGGGGCTCCAGTCCGGGTCGTTCGCCGGAGCTTCCGCGGCGACGATGGCTCGCAGGAACCCGGCCTCCTCGAACGCCGGCTGCCAGTCCTCGATCCCCTTCTTCATGTACGGTACCCACTTCTGCGGCGTGGCGGGATCGACGTAGTAGGTGATGGGCTTGACCGGTTCTGACTTCTCGGCCGCCGGGTTCTTCTTCTCGAGCCTCCAACGGGTGATGAACGTGCGCTCCGGCGCGCGATGCTCATCCTGGCTGTAGTCCATCAGTCTGACGGAGAAATAGCCCACGCGATCGTCCCGGAGGCGTGGCATCATGGGTTTCTCCGGCAGCTTCACCATGCTGTAGTGCATCACGACAGTGGCGGAGTTGCCGCGCATGCCGGATCCGGTGAAGGGGCTGGGTGCCGGCGCGGGCGCCGTGGCGCTCGGGGCTTCGGGCGGCGCCGTGTAGGTGTGGGTGGCCTCAACCTCGATGTTCTCGGGGAACGAGACGACCCGATCGAGGAAGGAGCGGCTCGCGTCGAAGCCGCGCGCCCGCAGGCGCGAGCGGGCGCTCAGTTCTGGCACCTCGGTCGCGAACAGCCGCGTGACGTCGATGACGGCCGCATCGTCCTTACCGAACGTCTCGATGTTGAACGCCATGATGATGGGGCTCACATTGGCGGCGTCGACGGCCTTGGCCACGGGCTGGCTCGCGTCGGCCACGACCTCGTACGACACGGCGCGCAGCAGAATCCGGTTGTCCCGGCGCTCCCAGCGCACCACCCGGTTGCCCATCGCCTGGCCGCCGTAGCCGACGCCCAGCGTCGTGCGGGCGATCTGCGTGACCCAGAGGAAGGCCTTGCCGAGTTCCGCCTTCGGGATCTCGTAGTACACCTTCTCTTTGATCCGGTGGACGGCGAAGACCCCGTCGTCGGTCGTTGCGTCCTTGGTGATCACCTTGTCGTAGGGCTTGGGTTCCGGCGGGCCCTCCTCTCGGGCGGGACGCTGGCCGCCCTCGCCGCCAGCTTGCGACGCGCCGGCGGGCGGGGCCTGGGTAGCGGCGGGGCTTGGCGATGGCGCGGGCCGAGTCGGTCCGGCCGCGGCGTTCGTTGCCGTCGGGCCGGCGGGCTTGACGGTCGCCGGCTTGGCCGGTGGCGGGGTCTTACTGGCCGTTGCCGCCGCACACGATGCGACGGCCACGGCGGCCAGGACGACAAGCAGTCGCTTCATACAGGGCTCCTCGAAGAGTCGATCACGACGCGGTTGGGGAGAACCTGTGAAGTCTGCTGGTTCGGGTGAGGCCGTGTCAAGACGAAGTGCGCCTGCTATCATGGGCGCTCGGGCCGGGGGACGGGATTCCCGACTTCACCAGGCTCGCTGCCGCGAGACTTCGTCGTGGCAGGCGGGGTTCCCAACCCCCTGGTTCCGCCGAGGCGCCGGGCCATCAAGCGGGGCGAAGGCCGGGATCCTCAGAAGGAGCGGCGAGGGCGCCACATGCTGGGACGTCGGACGAGCGGTTCGGTCGTGTGCATTTCGTGTGGCAACCTCGTCGGCGTCAACGACGAGACCTGCTACAACTGCGGCAGGCGCAACCCCGGCCTGTGGGGGTACGCGCCGCTGCTGCGGCGCCTCGGCAACGATTTCGGATTCGTGCCGATGGTCGTGCTGGGCTCGGCGGGGCTGTATGTGGCCACGCTGATCGCATCGGGCCCGAACATCCGGATGGGCGGGCTGTTCGGCTTCCTCTCGCCGAATACGATGAGCCTCTTCTTGTTCGGCGCGAGCGGGGCGATTCCGGTGTTCAACTACGGCCGGTGGTGGACCGTGCTGAGCGCCGGGTGGCTGCATGCCGGGCTGCTCCACATCCTGTTCAACATGCTCTGGGTGCGGAACCTCGGGCCGACCTGCGCCGAGCTATACGGCGCGGGCCGGATGGTCATCATCTACACCGTGTCGGGTGTCGTCGGATTCGCGGCCAGCTCGCTCATGGGCGTCCTGCTGGCGGGGGTGCCCATCGGGTTTCTTCGGGGCGCGGGCTTCACAGTCGGGGCGTCGGCACCGATCTTCGGCCTGCTCGGCGCGCTCGTGTACTACGGGCAGCGCTCGGGCAGCAGCATGGCCCGGCGCGAAGGACTGCAGTACGCGCTGATGCTCGGCGTGTTCGGCCTCGTCATGCCGGGCATCGACAACTGGGCCCACGCTGGAGGATTTGCCGGGGGCTGGCTCGCCGGCCGCCTCCTCGATCCGCTCAAGCCCGAGCGGCTCGACCACATGCTGATGGCAGTGGGCTGCCTCCTGGCCACGCTCGTGGCGATCGTCTTCTCAATCGTGCACGGCCTGTCGCTATTCGCGACGTAGGGTGAAGACGGCCCCCGGTCCCTGTTCTTACGCGTTCCTGAGAATCGCCAGCACGAAGTCCCAGTACTTGCCGACCGTGTCGATATGGATCTTCTCCTCGGGTGAGTGGACGCCTTCAAGCGTCGGGCCGAGCGACACCATGTCCATCCCGGGGTACTTCTCACCGATGATGCCGCACTCGAGGCCGGCGTGGACAGCCTTGACCTCGGGCTCCTTGCCGTAGAGCTGCTTGTAGGTCGCGATCGCCGTCTTCAGGATGGGCGAATCGAGATTCGGCTTCCACCCGGGATAGCCCGACGAGCCACTGACGGCGGCGCCGCCAAGCTCGAACACGTGTCTCACCGTGTCGGTGGCCTCGACGATCTCGGACGCCACCGAGCTGCGCTGGCTCGTCTGGATGACGATGTCCTTCTTGGTGGTGTTGATGACGGCCAGATTCGTCGAGGTCTCGACCAGGCCTGGGATGTCGGCACTCATCTTCAGCACGCCGTGCGGCATGGCCGAGATGGTCGTGACGAGCCTCTTCTGGACGGCCTTCTTCATGACCTTGGCGCGGCCCTTCACCGCCGCGGCGGTGACGTCGAGTGATGGCTCGACGCTCGCGAGCTCGGCCTTGACCGTGTCGTTCATCGACGACACGATAGCCATGGCCTCGTCCAGCTTCTTCCTCGGGATGAACAGCAGCGCCACCGCATCACGGGGGATGGCGTTCCGCTTGTTGCCGGCGTCGACGCGGGCCAGCCGCGCACCAACGGAGCCGAGGGCCATGATGACGCGGTTGATGATCTTGATGGCGTTGCCGCGGCCCTTGTCGATCTCGAGGCCGGAGTGTCCGCCGCGCAGCCCGCCGACCTTCAACTCGACGCCGACCGTGCCACCCGGAGCCGCTTCGCCCTCGAACTTCCAGGTGCCCGTGGTGTCACGTCCGCCCGAGCAGCCGACATACAGCGCGCCTTCTTCTTCCGAATCGAGGTTGAGCAGCGTCTTGCTGTGCAGCAGGCCGGGCTGCAGACTGTTGGCACCGGTCAGACCAGTCTCTTCGTCAATCGTGAACAAGAACTCGAGCGGGCCATGCCTGAGGCTCGTGTCGGCCATGATCGCCAGATTGGTGGCGACCGCCACGCCGTTGTCGGCGCCAAGTGTCGTGCCGTCGGCCATCATTACGTTGTCCTTGCGAACCAGCGTAATCGGGTCCTTGAGGAAGTCGTGCTGCTTGTCGGGACGCTTCTCGGGGACCATGTCGAGGTGGCCCTGCAGACAGATGGTCTTCTTGCCCTCGAACCCCGTCGAGGCGGGCTTGCGCACGACTACGTTGCCGGCCTTGTCACGCAGACACTCGAGGCCCAGCTTCCTTGCAGTGTCGGCCACGAACGCCGCGGCGGCCTCTTCGTGCTTGGACGGGCGAGGGATCTTCGAAAGTTCGGCGAAGTAGTGCCACAGGCCTTCCGGTTTGAGTCCCTGGATCGCAGATGACATGGCGAGGCTCCTTCAAGATGCTCCCGAATCGAGGTCCGACGGGCGGGGCTCTCTGACTCTAGCACGGCTGCTCGAATCCCGAATCCCGAATCCCGAATCCCGGCTTAGAATCCCCCCATGACCATTTCCTCCGAACTCCAGTCCGCCGCCCTCATCGCCGTCCGCGACTGCATGGGCGTCCGGCCCGGCGAGCGGGTCCTCGTCGTGACCGACGCGCCCCTCCGGGCCATCGGGTACGCCTGCCACGAGGCGGCCCGCCACCTCGGCAACGAAGTCATGCTCATCGAGATGCCGCCTCGCCAGACGAACGGCGAGGAGCCACCCGCCGAGGTCGCCTGGCTGATGACCCAGGTGGATGTGGTCCTGTGTCCCACGTCCAAGTCGCTCACCCACACCGATTCGCGCCGCGCGGCGAGCGCCAAGGGCGTCCGCATCGCAACTCTCCCGAACGTGACCGAAGAAGTGATGGTCCGTTGCATGAACGCCGACTATCAGGCCATCGCCGAGCGCACCTACCGGTTGTGCGACCTGATGCGCGCCACCAAGGTCGTCCGTGTGACGGCGCCCGCCGGGACCGACATCACTATGCCCATCGAAGGGCGCGAGCCTCACGCCAGCTCGGGCATCTTCCGCGAGAAGGGACAGTCGGGCAATCTGCCCACGGGCGAGGCCTACCTCGCGCCACTGGAGGGGCTGTCGAACGGCGTCGTCGTGGTCGACGGCTCGATGGCCAGCGTCGGCATGGTCGACGAGCCCATTCGCATCGTGGTCAACGACGGGTACGCGGCCGACATCACCGGGGGCGCCTCGGCGCACCGGCTGGTCGAACTGCTCGCGCCGCACGGCAAGGACGGGCGGACGGTGGCCGAGTTCGGCATCGGCACCAACGACAAGGCCATCCTGACCGGCGTCATCCTCGAGGACGAGAAGGTGATGGGCACGATCCACATCGCCTTCGGCGACAACAAGTCGATGGGCGGCAGCGTGCGCGTGGCCAGCCACCTCGACGGCCTCGTCAAGCAGCCGACCGTCTGGTTCGACGACCGGAAGATCATGGAGGGCGGGCTGCTGATGGTCTGAGAACAGGGACCAGGATCGGGGCCCCGTCTTTCGGGAACCTGCCCGCTGGCCCATGCGTTCTTCCTATTGGGCGCGCGTGGATCGAGACTCGCTGACTCCCCTGATCGGCCGGTGCCGGGCTGGCGACGAGCTGGCGTGGGAGGCGTTTGTCCGCCAGGCCCAGGGACGCATCTTCGCCCTGGCCTACAGCTACCTGAACGACCGGGAGGAAGCCCGGGACCTCGCGCAGGAGATCTTCATCCGGCTGTTCGAAACGCGCGATCGCTGGCCGGATGACGCCGAGTTCGTGCCGTGGCTGATCCACGTGGCCCGGAACCGCTCAGTGGACTACCTGCGGAGACGCAAGGCCCGGGTCCTTTCGTCCGCACTGCCGGAGGAGCACTTCGCGTCGGTGCCCGATCCGTCTGCGGGACCGGAGCGCGAAGCCGTGTTCGCGTCGCAGCGCAAGCTGCTGCGAACCGCCCTTCGCCGGTTGTCAGCCATCAGCCGAGAGGTCCTGATGCTGCGAGACATCCAGGGCCTGTCGGTCGAGGAGGTGTCGGACTTGCTAGGCGTGCCCGAGGGGACCGTGAAGTCGCGTGCCAGCCGTGCCCGGATCGAGCTGTCCGAACGGGTCCTCGCACTGTCGCGCCGCGGTGGTGCCGGAGGGACGTCATGACCTGCGAGAAGTGCCGCGCAGCCATCGTCGGGCTGTGGGCTCCAGCCGCGCTCGTGCCGGCTGAGGCACGCTGGCACCTCGAGACGTGCGGCGATTGTCGCGCATGGGCCTCGGCGTTCGACGAGGGCATGGCGCTGTCGGGTGCGCAGCATGAAGGACTCACGGCGGGTGTTCTGGGCCGGACCTCAGGTGGCGCATGCCGCCGCGCCCGCGAACTGATGGCCGGCCGGCCCGAGACGCCGCTTCCCGATCTGGACGAGGCGCTGGTGGCCGGGCACCTGGCACACTGCGCGGCCTGCGCCGAGATGTCCTCGGTCCTCGAATTCGCGCGCGCCGGGCTGCCGCACCTGGCGGTGCTGGATCCAGGGCCCGGCTTCGCGGAGGGGGTGATCGCCCGGACGTCGCGCAGGTCTCGGCGGACGACCCTGGCTGAACGGTGGCACCGGATCCAGAGGCGCCTCGTGAAACGTCCTCGACTGGCCTGGGAGGTGGCCTACGTGGCCACCATCTGCTGGCTGGTCTTCTTCGGTCCGCCGGTTGCAGCGCTCGAATGGACCTCCACGACGGTCGCTGCCGTCGCGCGCGAGCACGTTCCCTCAACGCTCGACGCCGTTGGCCAGACGATCGGAGAGTGGAGGACCGCAGTCGGCTCGGAACTCGGCACGGCGAGCGCCGTCGTCGAACGGCACCGCGGATCATGGTCGGAATCGGTCGCCATCGCGCTCCAGGCCGGCATCGAATGGGCCAGGAAGACCGCCGCGGCAGTCTTCGACGGTCTGGAGTCCGCCGTTCAGGCGACCGTGACGCGGTTCAGAGGTTTCTTTGGGCGCCAGGCCGCACTGCCGACCGAACCCCCGACGCGAGAGGCGCGTTCTCCCGAGTAGAGCTGGTCGCCGCCGGACCTGTGACGCGGGTCACGAGACTGGCCAGGATCATCGCGAGGAGACAGAGATGAACGCCAACGACCAATACGCCCCGCCACCCCAGCCGCCGACTGCGGCGGGCCCCAGTACGCCGGCGCCGCTGCCCCCGCCGCCCCAGCCGACGACCGCGGACCGGCGCGGCGGACCGTACGTCAACGATCCCCGCCGCAAGTCCGTGCTCTGGGCTTGCCTCCTGTCGGCGCTGCCCGGACTCGGACAGGTGTACGTCGGCTATTACCATGTGGGGTTCAGGAACATCCTGGTGATCGCCTTCATGCTCGTGCTCGCCAACAGCCGGCTGCCGGACCACATCGAGCCGGCTGTGGTGATGTTCATGGCGTTCTTCTGGCTCCACAACGTCGTGGACGCCGGGCGGCGGGCGAGCCTCTACAACCAGGCACTGGACGGCTTGCGTCCGATGGATCTCCCGGAGGACATGAAGCAGCCGCCCCAGTTCGGGTCGTTCGCCTGGGGTGTCGGCCTCGTCGTGGTTGGCCTCGTGTTTTTCAGCAACACGATGTTCGGCCTGTCGCTGGAATGGGTCGGGCGGATCTGGCCGCTGGCGCTCATCGGCATCGGTGGGTGGCTGATCTACGCGGACCGGAGGGGCAAGGGCGAGTAGTCGGAAGGCAGAAGACAGAAGACAGAAGACAGAAGGTCTTCGACGGGAGGGTCGGATCGCCGGGGTGTCCAGAATCCGCCGTACCTGCACGGAATCGTGGCAGGGCTCCACGACTTGAGGCATCTACCGCTGCGCCCGATCAGGCAGACTGCACGATTCTTCCCACAAGTTCCCAATTCCGCGCGGCCACCGAGGCCGGCGTGCTTCTTGCATGACGCTGGCGTGGCACTGCGGGTGGACTCCGCGACCCAAGTCCGGCACCCGCGGGCTTCGGCCCGCGGACGCAGAGCGAGAAAGGTCCACGCGCACAAGCTCCGGCGTCCAGCGGAGCAGTAACCGGGGGAACATGGCGACGATGGTCCGTACGGCGTCACGAGGTGTTCAGGCCTGGCGTCAGGTGGGCATTGCCGGGAGTCAGGCCGGATTGTCGCTGTTGGACACGTTGGTGGTGGTGTCTGTGGCGGGCGTCATGCTGGCGATTGCGATCCCGTCGGTCGGGACGGCGCTGACGGACGCCAGGGCCAACGCGGCCATGAGGGCCGTGGAGGGCCATCTGCGAGCTTCCCGCGACGAGGCCATGAGCGTGCGACGCGCGGTCGAAGTCCAGTTCGTCGACGGCGGCCAACTCCAGTCGACGCAACTGGAGGGGACGAACCGCCGTGTGATCCTGACGACGGCGCTCGAGAACAACATGCGGTTTCAGGTGACGCCGGGCCTCCCCGATACCCCGGACCTGTTCGGCCAGGCGGCCGGCATCGATTTCGGTGGGCCGACGACGGTGTACTTTCAGCCCGAGGGGTCGCTGACGGATGCAGCGGGTCTGCCAGTCAGCGGCACCGTCTTCCTCGGGGCGCCGGACCGCCTGCTGTCGGCGCGTGCCGTCACCGTGCTGGGCCCGACGGGCCGAGTGCGGGGGTACCGCTGGGACGGGATAGCCTGGCGATGAGAAGCAGGCAGTCATGAGCGATCAGGGCACACAGCGCTTCCAGGCTCACGGCGGCTTCAGCGTCCTTGAGGTTCTCGTTGCCGTGTCCGTATTGGCATTCGGGCTGCTGTCACTGGGGTCCGTGCTGACGACCGGGCTGACGCGGCTCGGTGCGGCGCCTGCCGATCTCATCGCCCGGCAGAAGGCGTCGGAGGCAATCGAGTGTGTGTATGCCGCCCGCGACACGCGCCTCCTGACATGGGCCCAGATCAGAAACGCGCGCGGCGGGTCGGGATCGGACGGTGGCATCTTCCTCGACGGGCCGCAGCCGCTGAGAAGCCCAGGCCCTGACGGACTCGTGAACACCACGGACGACGGCGACGTCGAGAGCCTCGTCCAGCCGGGGCCGGACGGGCTCCTTGGCACGGACGACGACATCCTGATGCCGATGTCGCAATACACCAGGGAAATCGAGATCCGGGATCTCGGGGGCACGCTTCGCCAGGTGAGGGTCATCGTCAAGGTGCGGGGTGCCCAAGGCGAGCGCGCCTACATCCTGACCACCCTGGTGTCGGCGTGGGCGTAGGGGAGCGACCCGTGGACATCACCAAGCCTGGGCGTGCGGCCGACGAAGGCGGGTTTACCCTCCTCGAACTGCTCGTCTCGCTGGCGCTCATGGTCGTGGTGTTCGGCGGCGCGTTCAGGGCCTTCGACGACGCCCGTCGCGCCTCTGAGACCGGTGGCATGCTGGCCGACGGCAACCAGAACCTCCGCATGGCGGTGATGCTGATCAACCGCGACGCCATTCAGACCGGACGTGAACTGCCAAACGGCGGCATTCCGATCCCCCGAGGAGGCGGCGCCGCCGCAATTGCCCGGCCGAGTCCGCCTGGGATCAACCTGACGTTTGCCAGCGCGTGGACGACGCTCCCCTCGATCTGTCCAGGGCCGGACATGGGGCCGATTGTGAACGGGATAGCCACGGACATCGTGACGGTCCTGTTCGCGGACTCGACGCTTGCGCTGAACGAGTATCCGCTGACGGCTCTCGAGCGAGATGGAACCCGGATGACGGTGGACGCCAGAACCTCCATTGGGGACGCGGGCACGGGGCTCAAGCCCGGCGATGCGATCTGGTTCACCAACGCGGTGGGAGATGCCATCCAGACGGTGACCTCGGTGCAGGGGCAGCAGGTCTTCTTCGAGCAGGGACACTTGGCCGATGCGTTTGGATTCAACCAGCGCAATGCAGAGTCCGGGACCATCCTCCAGATTCGGACGGGCCAGAGCTTCCCGACCACCTCGGCCACACGGGTGATGATAGTGACCTACTACATCGACGATGTGACCGCCCCCGGACAGGTGCGGCTGATGCGCCGCGAGGGCTTCCAGCCGCCTCGCCTGGTCGGCACGGGCATCGAGAACCTGCAATTCACCTTCGACATCGTCGACGGGACGACCAATCCCACGAACCAACAGGATGCCGTGGCGCCGAACACGCCATCGCAGATTCGGAAGCTGAACCTGTTCGTCGCGTGCCGGTCTGAGGGCCGGCTCGCGCAGACACGACAGCCGGTGCGGTCGTCGGTCGCGACGCAGGTGAGTCTGCGCAGCATGTCGTTCATGGACCGGTACCGGTGAGGGACGAGATGGTGACCGACGGTGGTTCAGGCGATCGCGGTGTCGCACTCATCGCCGTACTGCTCCTGATGATGCTGGTGTCGGGAATCCTCGCCGGCTTTGTCACGGTCGTGATGGGCGAGCAACGCCTGCAGCGTATCCAGGGCGACCGCGACGAGGCCTTCTACGCGGCCCACGGCGGCATCGAGAAGCTCACATCGGATCTCGGCGCGCTCTTTACCCGCTCGTACACGCCCACCGGTTCCCAGGTGTCGGCGCTCGCCGATGCCCTACCCGCGATGAGCGGCATCACCTTTCCGGCGACGAGCGAAGGAACCGGGTACGGCATCACCTTCACGCCCGACACCAACGGCAATCCGGCCTCCTCGGTGCGCTCGATCACGACGGGCCCGTTCCAGGGCTTCACGGGATTGGTGACGCCCTACTGGCTATCGGTCACCGCGCGCACGCCGACCGGCAGCGAAGCGAGGATGCTCCGGCAGGTGCAGACCGTCGGCATCCCGCTGTTCCAGTTCGGTCTCTTCTCCGAGACCGACCTCGGGTTCCACTCGGGCGGGAACTTCGATTTCGGCGGGCGCGTTCATACCAACGGCAACCTGTTCCTGGCGGCCGGTGCGACGCTGACGATGGCGGACAAGGTGACGGCGGTGGGCGAGGTGGTGCGAACCCACCTGATGAACGGGTCGGCCATCGGCGGCAGCTACCCGGGGAACGTACGGATCATCACGGCGCCCGGCTCCTACCGGAATCTGGGGACCAACGAAGGCAGCGTGATCGCCAATCTCGGGTCCCCCCTGAATGAGCCCCTGTGGACGAACCTGTCGATCGGCACCTACAACGGCAACATCAGAAACGGCCGGACCGGGGCCCGCCGCCTCGACCTGCCGCTGGTGTTCGAGGGAGCCACACCCATCGAGTTGATCCGCCGGCCGTCCGCCGGTGAAGTGACCACGTCGACGGTGTTCCAGCTGCGCTACTTCGCGCAGGCGAGTCTGCGGATTCTGCTGTCGGACACGGCGCAGGACATCACCAGCCTTCCTGGTGTCACGGGGACGCCGCCGGTTGAACTGAGCGCGAACGAGCCCGCCGGCTATGCGGTCGACGCAAATCACCCGCCGTTTGCCGAAGGCGGTGGGCCTCCGCACGGGAAGGTGCCGGCCGGCACGCCGCTGCTTGGAGGGTTCCTGAAGATCGAGAAACAGGTGTCCGACGGCGTCTGGCAGGACGTGACCGTCGAGATCCTGAATCTCGGGATTGCCGGGCCGAACCTCAGCCGCACCTGCACGGAACCGAATCCCAATGCCGTCATCCGGCTCCAGCGGATCGCCGACTTGTCTACGTGTTCGGCCGGCACCACCGTGCCGGCCAACTACTGGCCGAAGATGCTCTACGACACCCGAGAGGCGCTGCGCCGCGAGGGCGAGAGCGTCAGCTTCTCCAACGTGTATCTCGGCGGTGTGATGCACTACGTCGAACTCGACGTCCGCAACCTGACGCGCTGGTTCCAGGGGCAGATTGGCACGTCCGGGACGACGGTCGACCACACGACGGGCTACTCGGTGTACTTCTCGGACCGGCGCGGCAATCGGGACGCGGCGGGCCGGGAAACCGGCGAGTACGGCTTCGAAGACTTCGTGAACCCGTCGAGTTCGACAGGAACTCCCAACGGTGCGCTCGACTCGGGGGAAGACGTCAACGGGAACGGCACGCTCGAGACCTACGGGGCGACGTATACGGGCGGCGGCCTGGCATGGCAGAACCCGCTCGACGGCAGCGCGCGACTCTGGACGGCAGTCATCCCGGACGTTGCCAAGCGGAACCCGGCGCGGTTCTTCAGGCGAGCGCTCAAGATCGTGAACGGGCGGCTCGGGAACATCATTGCCCCGGGTCTGACGATTGCATCCGAGAACCCCGTCTATCTTCAGGGCGACTTCAACGCAGCCGGCGGCTTCGGCAACCCGCACGTCTCGTGTTCGATTGCGGCGGACGCGGTGACGCTCCTGTCGAACAACTGGAGCGACCAGCGGTCGTTCGACTATCCGCACCGCGCGGCGAGCCGCCCGGCCACCAACACCTGGTACCGCGTGGCGATTCTGGCGGGCAAGGGCGTGAAGTTCCCTCGCCCGACGGCCGGTTCGCCTCCCATCAACTTCGGGACCGACGGCGGCGTCCACAACTTCCTGCGTTACCTCGAGAGCTGGTCCAACGATACGGTGTACTATCGCGGGTCGCTGGCGAGCCTGTATTACAACCGCCAGGCTGTCGGCGTCTTCAAGGACGGGTCGAATACCTACGACTTCCCGAACGTGCGCGATTTTCGGTTCGATATCGACTTCCTGGACATGAACCTCCTGCCGCCGCGTACGCCGCTCTTCCGTGACGTCAACGTCCTCGGCTTCACGCAGATCCTCGCCGCGCCGCGATAGGACACGAACAGAGACACCCGAATCCCGAATCCCGAATCCCGAATCCCGGTATAATCCCCACGCCCCCCACAGACCCGGATCCGCCGGGCGAAGGCGCTGTGTGCCCGCCATGGCGCGTGTACAGCGCTGGACCTCAAGTCAGTCTTGCCACTGTTCCACCGGGCAACCGGCAGTCGTCGCGGTGGCGGCTGCATACGGAGGACGCATGGGACACGATGACACCAACACAGACACGCTGCCGGCCAGGGGAGTCAGCCGTCGCGGGTTCATCACGACCGGCGTGACAGGCGCCATCGGCGTCGCCGCGGCCGCCAAGCTCGCCGGCGCCACGACGGACGCGCAGGGCGCTGCAATCGTGAAGGCCGGCGAGATGGTGGCCGTCACGCTGATGGTCAACGGCCGGCAACGCAAGATGCTGGTCGAGCCACGGTGGTCGCTGCTGCACATCGTCCGGGACCACCTCGGGCTGACCGGGACCAAGGTCGGCTGCGAACGGGGCGAGTGTGGCGCGTGCACGGTGCTCGTCGACGGCGTGCCGCGCTATGCGTGCATGGCTTTGGCAGTCGAGGCGGATGGCCGGGAGGTCACGACGCTCGAAGGGCTGATGACTGGCGAGGATATGGGACCTACCCAGCGGGCGTTCGCCGAGGAAGACGCCTTCCAGTGCGGCTACTGCACGCCGGGGCAAATCATGGCGGCCGAGGGGTTGCTGCGCGCGAACCCGTCGCCGTCGCTCGACGAGATCCGGGCCGGAATGGGCGGGAACATCTGCCGGTGCGGTGCCTACGCCCATATCTTCAAGGCGGTCGCCAAGGCGGCCGACCTGAAGCGGCAGGGGAGGTGAGCGATGGAACCGACCGATCGCTACTACTGGGATGGCCCGGCGCCCGAGACGCCGGCCCAGAGTTCGACGCCGGCACCCTGGAAGGACACGACCATCGTCGGCAAGCCCGTCGTCCGCGTGGACGCGTATGACCGAGTGACCGGATCGGCCATCTTCCCGTCCGACGTCGTGCTGCCCGACATGCTGCATGCGGCCGTCCTGTGGTGCCCGCACGGGCACGCGATGGTCAAGCACGTCGACACGTCCGCCGCCGAGAAGATGCCCGGCGTGAGGGCCGTGCTCAAGGACGGCACGCCCGGCACGAACATCCCGTGGTTCCAGTCGCGCGGGTTCTCCAGCCGGCTCTTCGATCCGCACTGCCGCTACGAGGGCGAGGAGGTCGCAGCCGTCGCCGCGGACACCATCTACCAGGCCTGGGACGCGCTCCGGGCCATCAAGGTCGAGTACGACTTGCTGCCGCACGTGGTGACCGAGGAGGACGCGGCGAAGACGGATGCGCCAGCCGTGCGGGACGGCGGCAATGTGCCTCCGGCCGGGCGGCCCTACGAACGCGGCGACGTGGCGGCGGGGTTCGCCTCGGCCGACGTGGTCGTCGAGCGCACCTACACGACGCCGTGCGAACTGCACCATCCGGCGGAGCTTCACGGGTGTGTCGCGAAGTGGGACGGCAGCCGGCTGACCGTGTGGGAATCGACGCAGGGGGTGTACGCGATTCAGAACAGCGTGGCTGCCGCGCTGAACCTGCCGCTGGCCAACGTCCGCGTCATCGGGCACTACATGGGCGGAGGGTTCGGTTCGAAGCTGTCGACCGGCAAGTACTCAATCATCGCCGCCCTCATGGCCAAGAAGACCGGCCGGCCCGTCCGGCTGTTCCTCACGCGCGAGCAGGTGGCGCTGACGATGGGGAATCGGCCGCCGAATACGATCTGGCTCAAGGCCGGCGTGAGGAGGGATGGCACGCTGGTGGCACTCGAGTCGAGGTCGCGTGGCACGGGTGGCGCGTATGCGGGCGGCGGCTCGCCCGACTTCCTCATCCGGGAACTCTATCTCTGCCCGAACGTCCGGTGCGAGAACCAGGACGTCTACATCAATGCCGGACCGCAGCGGCCGTTCCGCGCGCCGGGTCACCCGCAGGGCGCCTGGGCCCTCGAACAGATGATGGACGAACTGGCCGCACGCCTCGGGATGGACCCGATCGAGCTCCGTGTGAAGAACGTGCCGACCTTCAGCCAGTCGCGCGGCGGGAACCCGCCGTATACGTCGACCTTGCTGAAGGAGTGCCTGGTCGACGGGGCGAAGAGCTTCGGCTGGACGGAGGCCCGCAAACGGCCGCCGGCCGCGGGCCACATCAAGCGCGGTGTGGGCGTGGCCGCCGGCATGTGGCAAGGGGGAGGCGGCAGTCCGCCGTCGACGGCGATCGTCAAGCTGTTTGCCGACGGCAGCGCCAACCTGAACATGGGCGCGAGCGACATCGGCTGCGGAACCAAGACGTGGGCCGCTCAGATCGTCTCGGAGGAACTCGGCGTGCCGCTCGATCGGATCTCCATCGAGCACGCCGACACCGGCACGACGCAGTTCGCCACGCCGAGCGGCGGGAGCAAGACCGTGCCGACCGAGTCGCCGGCGATCCGCGCGGCGGCCATCCAGGTGAAGGAGCAGTTGATGGCCATGGCGGCCGAGCAGCTGAAGGTGCCCGCCGCCGACCTCGAGCTGCGTGGCAGCGAAGTCGTGTCGAAGTCGGAGCCCACGAAGAAGGTGGCCGTCGGCGCCATCGGCGGGTTCCGCAGCCGAGGCGTCGTCGTGGGCGTCGGATATCGCGGGCCCAATCCGAGCGGCAAGGTCGCCAACCCGTTTGCGGCCCAGTTCGCGGAGGTCGAGGTCAATGCCCTGACCGGTGAGATCAGGGTGGTTCGGTTCCTGGCCGCCCACGACAGCGGGCGCCCGATGAACGAGAAGACCTACCAGAACCAGGTATTCGGCGGCATCACGATGGGCATCGGTTTCGCTCTCACCGAGACGCGCGTCATGGACCGCGAACACCGGGGCAAGGTGCTGACGCAGAGCCTGCACGACTACAAGATGCCGACCGCGCTCGACGCGCCGGCAGACAAGTCGGTGGTCATCCTCGATCCGCACGACACCGAGGTCAACACGACCGGCGCCAAGGGCATTGGCGAGCCGGCGACCATCCCAACCGCGCCCGCCATCGCGAATGCCGTGTTCCACGCGATAGGGGTGCGCCTGGCCGATGCTCCGATGCACCCGGTGCGAGTGCTGGACGCGCTGGCCGACCACGCTGGCGCCAAGGGCCGGAAGAGAGGGTAGCGCCATGATGCGGACCTTTGCCTACGTTCGTGCGAGTTCGCTCAACGACGCCATCAGGCAGCTTGGCGCGGATGGTGCTTGCGCCCACTCGGGCGGGACGGATCTTGTCGGGTGCCTGCGCGACGGAGTGATGTCGGCGAAGACCGTCGTCAGCCTCAGCGGGCTGAAGGAGCTGCGGGGCATGACGGCAACGGTGGACGGCGGCCTCAGGATCGGCGCGCTGACGACCATCGCCGAGGTGGCCGCGGACCCGATCGTGCGACAGAAGTACGCCGCGCTGGCCGAGGCGTCCGGTGTGATCGCCAGTCCCCAGCTCCGGAATCAGGGCACCATCGGGGGCAACCTGAACCAGCGGCCGCGGTGCTGGTACTTCCGGGGCGACTACGTGTGCACCCGCAAGGGCGGGGACACGTGCTATGCCATGGACGGCGAGAATCAGTACCATGCCGTCTTCGGCGGCGGGGCGTGTGTCATCGTGCACCCGTCCGACACGGCGCCGGCGCTCGTGGCGCTCGATGCCAGCGTCCGGACGGCCGGACCGACGGGCGAGCGGACGATTCCGGTGGAGAAGTTCTTCGTCCTGCCGGAGGTCGACGTCCTGAAGGAGACTGTGCTCGAGCCCGGCGAGATCGTCACCGAGGTTGTGCTGCCCGCACCTCCTGCGGGCGTCAAGAGCTCGTATAGGAAAGTGCGGGCCAGGCAGTCCTGGGACTTCGCCCTCGTGGGTGTGGCGCTGGCCGTGAGCTTCAGGCCCGACCGCCGCGTCGATCGCGCCCGTGTCGTGTTCTCGGGCGTGGCGCCTGTTCCCTGGCGGTCCGCAGCGGTCGAGAAGGCCATCACCGGGCAGCGGCTCGACGCCCGCACGATCGGACGCGCGGCCGAGGCAGCGGTTGTGGGGGCGACGCCGCTCGAGAAGAACGGCTACAAGCTGCCGATGCTGCGGGGCGCGGTTGAGGAGGCGTTGGGGAGGATTGGCGCGTAGGCAGTATTCAGGAGTCAGGAGTCAGGAGTCAGGAGTCAGGAGGGCCCAGCCCGGCCGTCGCCCCGGCGTGGAGGTGCTCACGCCGGGCGGCGGGCAGGCCACGATCGTTGCACCAGACGGCCGGGAGTGCGATGATCGCTGCCGGTGGCGCGTGGCGAGCCACGTCTCCCTGGAGGTCAGACTGCCCATGCACGACCAACGAGGACTGAGCCGGCGTGTGCGCACGTGGCGCAAGCAGCCGTTCTTGAACTGGATCCTGCCGGCGTCCGGGCTCGTCATTCTGACGTCGGCCGCCCTGCTGCACGGGCAAGTGCCGCAGAAGTACCCGGCGCTGCCGACCGAGACGCCGAGCCAACTGCAACTGCCCTTGGGCGATTTCGATCACGTCCGGCGCGAGGTGATGATCCCGATGCGGGACGGTGTCAGGCTGCGCACCGTCATCCTGGTGCCAAAGGGTGCCAGCGGCGCGCCCATCCTGCTGACACGCACACCCTACGACGCCACGAGGCTGACGACCCACGCGGCGAGCGCGCACCTGGGGCCGGTCCTCACGGGCTATGACAACGCCATCGACGTGATTGTCGGCGGTGGCTACATCCGCGTCGTCCAGGACGTGCGGGGCAAGTACGGGTCCGAAGGCGATTACGTCATGAACCGGCCGCTCAGCGGGCCGCAGAACCCGACGCCGGTCGATCACGCGACCGACACCTACGACACGATCGACTGGCTGGTGAAGAACGTGCCCGAGAGCAACGGCCGGGTCGGCATCCTCGGCATCTCGTACGACGGATTCCTGCCTCTGATGGCGCTCGTCAACCCGCACCCGGCGCTCAAGGTGTCGGTCCCGATGAACCCGATGGTCGATGGCTGGCTGGGCGACGACTGGTTTCACCATGGCGCGTTCCGCCAGCAGATGATGCCCTACATCTTCGAACAGCAGGCGACGCGGTCGAACGACGTCCGGTGGTGGACGACGCACTACGACGACTACGACATGTTCATGCAGGCCGGGTCGGCGGGAGCGCTCGGCCGGCGACGCGGCCTCGAGCAGGTCGGGTTCTGGCGCAAGGTGCTGGAGCACCCGGCGTACGACGCATTCTGGCGCGACCAGGCGGTCGACAAGGTGCTTGCGGCTCAGCCGCTGAGGGTGCCGGTGATGCTGGTCCACAGTCTGTGGGACCAGGAGGACATCTACGGGGCGCCGGCCGTCTACAAGGCTCTCGAGCCGAAGGACACGGCCAACGACAAGGTCTTCCTGGTGATGGGTCCCTGGTACCACGGACAGATGATTGCCGACGGCAGCATGCTAGGAGCCATCAGGTTCAACGGCGATACCGCGTTGTACTTCCGCCAGGAGATTCTGCGTCCCTTCCTCGAGCACTACTTGCAGGACGGCGCGAGAGCGGCGGACATTGCGCCCGTCATGGCGTTCGAAACCGGCACGAACACGTGGCGGCGTCTGCCGGCCTGGCCGGCGGGCTGTGCGAGTGGTTGCACGGTAACACCCGCGCCGCTGTACCTGAGGACGGGCCTCAGGGCGACGCTTGCGGCGCCGGGCCAGGGCGACGCCCCCTTCGCCGAGTACGTGTCCG
>JBFMFH010000016.1:0-25962 GCA_040752275.1 Acidobacteriota bacterium | reverse complement strand
CGATCGACCGCGGAATCGCCTCGATTGTAACTCTCCAGTTGTCAATGATCTACACCGGACTCTGCGAGAGCATCGGCGATCACGCGCCGCCAGCCACTCAGTAAGCATCGGCCGTTCTCATAATCTCTTTGCGCGCCTGAACTTGCCGGCCGCGAGCGGATCGGGCCTTCGCCGCGCCACCTCGCCACTCGCGACCGTCGTCACCTCCATGTCGGGCCTCATCTCCGCCGACGTTCGCGCGCGAAGGCAGCCCCGAATCAGGTGGCTGCCATGTCTGGGCTCTCACAACCTCGGCGGACGCTACCGGCCAGCGTTGAATCAGTCCGACATCCGGCCTGTCGACCTGGCCGACAACCACCCCGCCGACGTGCGCTGCTTCCCGCGTCCAGCCGGCAGCCAACGAGATCCGAGTATTCGGGTTGTACCCCCAGATCGCTTCAACGTCAAGAACGCCGCTTCGTATCGCCCGCCGACGCCCGCCGTGCTTCGGCTCGAACCGCAAGGACGCCGTCTGGGCGCGAGGACGTGCAGATGCAGCCGCTCCCGACGGGCTCCGATCACGGGTGCCGGTCATCTGGGGTACAATCGCCTTGGCGATGCGCTTCTGCGCGCACCCACTCAGCGCGATGGCAAGAGACGTCGACCCCCTCTTTGCGGAGGATGTGCTGCGGGCCCGGCGTCTCTCGCCCTCCAACAGGTTGCTCGAGGGACCTCGGTTGTTCGAGTTCTCTTGTCGCCTTATCGTGGACGGTTTGCGACATCGGCATCCCGACCTCAGCGAAGCGGAACTCAAGGAGCGGTTGAGGGCGGTTCTCGATCTCGTTCGCCGTCTGGACTCGCCCGCGTGACGGCCGAGGAGGCACTGCTCGCCGTCATTGATGCGCTCGAACAGGTCGGCACTGCTTACGTCCTCGTCGGCTCGCTGGCGACGAACTTCCACGGCATCCCTCGCTCGACCCGTGATGCCGATGTCGTGGTGGCGATGGATGAGACCACGCTCCGTCGCCTTGCCGCCGTGCTGCACCCGGCACTTCGAATCCAGCCGCAAGCGTCGTTCGAGTTCTACCGCGTCTCGAATCCAGGATACCTGGCGATCTCGCCGGTGACGAACCGGGCGAGCAAGCGAGCCTGGATCTCCAGCACCCGCCGGTAGTTTGCACGGTACCCGAAGAGCGGGTGGGTCACCAGTGTGTCCATGCGCTGTTCGTAGGCCCGGATGAAACCCTTGCGTCCGGCTGCGGTCAGAGCAACGGACTGCCCCGCCTGGATGAAGTCGTCAGCGTTGACCATCCCCGTGTTGACTGCCGTGAGCACGGCCGAGTCCGCGACGAGGGGACGGAATCCTTCCATCAGATCGAGCGCCAAGGCGGGCCGCCCGAATCTCGGCTGGTGATAGAAGCCGACGAAGGGATCGAAGCCGACCGCGTGGCAGACGATCGTCAGGTCGCGTGCCAGCAGGGCGTAGGCGAACGACAGTAGCGCGTTCACCGGGTCGCGCGGCGGCCGGCGGTTGCGGCCGCTGAAGTCGAATCGCATGTCGCTCCGCGTGGTGTGCTCCCCTGCCTTCAGCATGCCAGCGAAGTGCTCGAAGTACACGCGCGAGGCGCTGCCTTCGATGCCGAGCAGCGCCTCGAGGGCCTCGGCGGCCGCCGCGTGGAGCGCGAGCCGTTTCAACTGGTTGAGGGCCACGGGCGGAGGCTCGAGATGGTTGCGCTGCAGGAGCGTCCGCTGATTCCGGATCTTCGTGACCACGACATCCCGGGCAACGAGCAGGCAGAATGTCGGGTCGTCGGCCCGCCGGAACTGCTCGCGCCGCAGGAACACGTTCTTCAAGCCGAGGCCCGTCGTCAGGCCGTAGAACCACCCGCCAGATGAGAAGTGCGCCAGGGGTCGTTCGGCTCCGCAGAGCGCTTGAACCGCACCGGCGCTGAAGCTCACCGACCCGAAGACGCTGACTTGCGACAGCTCGTGGATCCGCGCCTCCTGGACGAGGCGCTTGGCGTCCTTGATCTGCAGCACTTCGCCAGACTTGCCCATGAACAGGCCGTGGCCGGTCACGTAGAGCGGGCGCAGATCGTCCCGGGCCGGCACCAGGCGCCGTACGTCTCCAAGCGGCGGGCGGTCGAGCGGCCGATCCTCTGCCGGGTCGATTCCCGGAAACAACGGCAACTGGACGGCCCTCGCCGGGTCCGGCTCCCAGGCCAGAGCCGCCGCCGTCTCGTCGGGCAGACAGATCGGCACCAGCGAACAACGCGGGCACTTGGGGCTGTCGACGAGCGGTGCGGGGATGCGTCCGCCGCCGGCCAGCGCGCGTGCCTCGGCAGCCGCCTCGATTGTCTGCCTGACCAAGTCGTCTGTGAGTCGCACGCGCACGCGCTGCTTCGTCGCGCTGTAGTAGACGATGGCCTCGGTGCACGTGTAGCCGTTGTCGCGCAGGATGAGTCCCTGGGCGCAGACCTGGACGCAATCGGCTGGCCACGCTTCGGGCCCGTCCTCCCCGTCGCGGGGGGCGCCCTTCTTGTAGTCGACCGGGGTCACCGTCATCCCATCCCCTTCGACGAGATCGATCTCGGCAATCAGCCCGTGCTCCTCGCTCGACAGCATCACCGACCGCGAGTGGACGGGCGCCTCGCCGCCTTCACCAGGGGCCGCGAGAGCCTCGGCCTTCTGTCCGAGCTTGGCGTGGCGCTGCGCTCCCTCGACTGTATCGACGCTGGGTGCGAAGAGGCCCTCGACCCATTCATAGAAGAAGAGCCTCGGGCAGTAGACGAATTCGTTCAGCATCCGCGCCGGCAAGAGATCAGGTGCGCGGGTGCGCGTCGGGAGCTCAGCCTTGGCCGGAACCAGCCGCTCGGGGAACCGTGGCTTTTCGGGGAGGGGTTCGGCGCTCATGTCTTGTCTCGCCGTTCCGGGGGTCTGGTGATGCGGTCTTCATCAGTCGTCCGTGCCGTCGACGACGATGCAGGGGCTGTCGATCGGGGAATACGGCTTGCCGATGGCGGCGATGACGCGATCGCCGCGTCCTTCGACGGGCCCCAGGTCTACGAAGAGAACCTGGTCCTGCTTGTGATTGATGATCTCGGAGAGCTGGTGCCGGCAGCGCGCCAGGTCGGTGGGCGTGAACTGGCACTCGAAGACGGAGTACTGGAGGTGGTCGCCGAAGTTGCGCATGGTCTTGTGCACGCGGGCCAGGCGCTTGTCGTCGGAGATGTCGTACGTGACCAGATAGGTGTTTCGCATCGGGCCACCTTTCGGGCCGTGAGCTATGCCTCCGATTCCGGCAGTTCGAGCAGGAATCGCCATGCCGGGACAACGTCGATGGCCCTTCCGGCGGCATCGATCCGCCCGTCCTCGTTCCGGGTCACGATGGTTCCGGCGGACAGGCCCAGTTCTGTCATCGCCTCACTCAAGGCTGCTGTCTCCCGTTTCCGCGTGTGCGGTTCTGCAAGGGACTCGCACACCTGGACCAGCATCGGCGGCCTGCCGCGAATTGGAACGATGAAATCGACCTCCCGGCCGGTCTTGGTCCTGTAGTAGTAGATCTGCGGGTGCAGACGTCGAAGGGCCGTGAATGTGAGGTTCTCGAGGAGATGCCCGGAGTTGATCAGAATCCCGGACGACACCGACGTGACCAGCGCGTGGTCGACGCAGTAGACCTTCTTCGGATTGGTGTTGCTGCGCGCGACTGATGCGTCGAAGATGCGCACCGTGAACAGGAAGAAGGCGTCTTCGAACCACTCCAGGTAGTCCGACACTGCGGACTTCGGAGCCTTGTGGCCCAGCGACTTGAGATAGCCCGTGAGCCTGTTGATGGAATAGAGCGAGGCCGTGTTGTCGACCAGCCAGTGCGCCAGATCCGTCACCGCCCTGGGGTGTGCCACATCGTGGCGCTCGACCAGATCGCGGAACAGGATGGTGTGGAAGTACTCCTGGTGGGTCTTGATCCGCAGGTGCCGGCCAAGGCCGGCGACCTCGGGGAAACCGCCGCTCTCCCAGTATTCGCCGAACGCCTTCTGGGCGAGGAGCCGCTTCTTCGTCGACAGCGCGCCCTGGCTCTCAATGCCCTTGTAGTCGAGGAACTCCCTGAACGAGAACGGAAACAGCTCCCACGAGAGCGCGCGCCCGCGCATTTGGGTGGCGATCTCCTTCGACAGCATTCTGGCCGATGAGCCTGTCAGGTAGACCTCGCATTGCTCCGTGCGCATCAGGCGGTCGACGAATGGCTCCCAGCCGGGGGCGGCCTGAATCTCGTCGAAGAAGCAGTAGACCGTCTCGGTGTGCTTCTTCTCCGGGTACATGGAGTAGTAGGCCTCGGCGATCAGGCCGAGATCGCCCTGCCGCAGGTTGTGGAGCCGGTCGTCGAAGAAGTTCAGGTACAGAATGCTTTGCCGGGGGACCCCGCTGTCGACCAGGCGCTGGATGATCTGGAACACGTAGGTCGACTTGCCGCTCCGCCGCACACCGATACACACCGCGGCCTTGCCGCGGACCGCCTCGATACGCAGGCGCCGGGGCACCCCGGTCTCCAGTGGGGCTTCCTGGAAGTCGAGGATGATGGACTTGATCGACTCGATCACCGGAGCATGAGTGGTCACGGATATTACCGGTTTGGCTCACATCCAGTCACGGAAGTTACCGGTTCTGCATCTGCTTGTCAAGGCGGTATTCCACCAGCGCCACGGAGGGTGACGTCCGGGAGTCAACGTCTCGGATTGCCGGACGGCACGTGGCGTGCCAACCATGACACCATCTCGGCCGGTGTCCACAGGGACAGGTTCAGTGCCTCTGCCGCCGCCTTGGCTACGCTTCCGCGTCGGCGGCCTGGCCTGGGACGCTGCGCGTCACCCAATTCGCAGCCACATAGGTGAGGGCGTTGGCTGGCGCTGAGATCTGGATTCAGGGGACCGTTGAGAGTAGGCTGTGGGCATGCAGGCGCCGGTTCGCAACCACGAGCAGGCCGTCCAGCGGATCCTAGCGTGTGAGGACCAGGTCCGAGCGTTGGGCGTGACGCGTCTGGCGCTCTTCGGCTCAGTTGTGCTTGGGAATGCCCGCCCGCAGAGTGACGTGGATGTGCTCGTCCAGTTCGTGCCCGGCGCGAAGTCCTACGATCGGTTTCTAGTCCTGTCCGAACTTCTTGAAGCACAGCTGGGCCGTTCGGTTGAACTCGTGACGGTCGAGGCCCTCTCGCCGTTCATCGGTCCGCACATTCTGGCCACCGCTCAAGATGTCTTTCGAGCCGCGTGACTACCTTCGCCACATCCTGGTCGAAGCCGACTACCTGATTGGCAGTAGCGCCGGACTATCGTACGACGCACTTGCCGCCAACGAAGCGCAGCGCCGGGCCTTCGTCCGAAGCCTGGAGATCACTTGTGAAGCTGCGAAGAGCGTGCCGAGAGTCGGATGACCACCAGCTTTCGCGATGGATTCCGGAGCCTGACCGGCTTCTCGCCCATGAGGTGGCAATGCCGGATGTTCTCGCGCTTTGTCGAGAACGACCTGCCGGATGCGTGCGACATCCCGACGGGTCTCGGGAAGACATCCATCATGGTCATCTGGCTGTTGGCGCTCGCGCAGCAGGCGGCCGGGGGGCGGGTTGGCCTTCCGAGACGTCTCGTCTACGTCGTCAACCGGCGGACTGTCGTCGATCAGGCCACGGGCACGGCAGAACGTATGCGGCGTCGCCTATTGGAGCCAGAAGCGCCCGACTGGCAAGAGGACGCTGATACGCTCAAGGGTATCGCGTCCGCCCTGCACAGACTCTGTGCCGCTGAGGACGTACCCCTTGGGATCAGCACACTGCGAGGCGAGCTCGCTGACAACGAGGAGTGGAGGGCTGATCCCGCCAGGCCCGCGATCGTCGTAGGGACGATCGACATGATCGGCAGCAAGCTCCTTTTCAGTGGCTACGGCGACGGACGCTACGGCAGGGCTCACCACGCTGGTCTGGTTGGCTACGACGCCCTCATCGTGCACGACGAGGCCCACCTCACGCCGGCCTTCAACGACCTCATTCGCGCCGTGGCGCAGGAGCAAGGCCGCGAGGCAGCGCAAAACACTCAAGTGGCTGCCATTGTGCGGCCTATTCGCGTCGTCGAGCTGTCGGCGACCAGGCGAGATACGGAAGGTGACCCGTTCACGCTGGAGCCTGAGGACGAGGACGAGGCCATCGTTGGCAAACGCATGCGGGCGGCGAAGCGACTGTACCTCCATCCGGTACCGACGGACTCCATCGCCGAGAAGATCGTCGAGCTCAGCACGACGCACGAAGACTCACGCCACAAGATCCTCATCTACGTGCGCAGCCCTGAGCTGGCCCAGAAGGTCGACTCCGCCTTAGCGAGGGCGCTGGGCCACGATCGCGACGAGCGAGTCGCCCTTCTTACTGGCACAATCCGCGGGCACGAGCGTGACACCCTGGTCGAGAAGGACCCCGTCTACCGGGCGCTGCTTCATCCCGAGCACCCTGTCGAGAAGAGCGTCTACCTGGTGAGCACGTCTGCGGGCGAGGTGGGCATCGACCTCGACGCCGACCATCTGGTCTGCGACCACACGACGCTGGACGCCCTCATCCAGCGGCTTGGGCGTGTCAACCGGCGCGGTGGCGAAGGACGCACTGCGAGAGTGGATGTGGTCGGGGAGACTGAGAGGAAGGAGAAGCCGTCGTCTCTCGATGGCGCGATCGCAGCCACGAATACCCTGCTGAGGAGATGGGTGGCGGACGCGGGCAGCGACCACGTCAACGTGAGCCCGCAGAACCTGCGGCTGCTCCTCGCCCGCCAGATTCCTGAGGCGGTACAAGCCGCCTTCTCACCCAAGGCCCAGGCCCCGCCCCTGGGGGACATCCTACTCGACACGTGGTCGCTCACGACAATCGACAAGATGCCTGGCCGCCCGGAGGTCGCCCCGTTGCTTCACGGCCTCACATCCGACCCACCGGAAACGCACGTAGCTTGGAGGCGGGAGGTTTCTGTCCTGCACGATGCTGGTGTAGACGAGGCCTCGCTTCGAGACTGGTTCCGTGCCTGTCGCGTCGAGGCACAAGAACGACTGCGCGACCGTACCGACCGGGTGAAGAAGGTGTTGGCGGGCCTCCTCAGCAACATGCGAGAAGAGAACAACTCTCTGGATTCCCCGGTCGTGTTGCTCGACGAGCATGGAGGCCCCTCGTGGTCCCGCCTGTCGGCCTTGACGGCAAGCGATTCCAACCTTGCCTACAGGACAGTGGTCTTGCCGGTGGAGGTCGGCGGACTCGATAGAAACGGCATGCTTGACTCCAAGCCCGATCGACCTCCGGGACTCCCCCTCGATGTGGCCGAGCACGAGTCGACCGACCGACGCCGCGAGCGCTGGCTCCATCGCAGATCGCCGAACGACGGGCACTTCGAACGCTTGGTCTCGGGTGAGATCGTCGACGCCCTCCCCGAGGAGCTTCGAGAGAAGGAACGGATACCCCTGCACAAACAGGACGAGGGGAACGACTCCCAGACCGTCGACCTGGTTCTGCTCGTCTCCCCGGTCCAATCAGCGTTGGATGACCCGGAGAACGTCAGCGCTCGGCAGACGCTCGCCGCGCACACGGAGTCGATCGTCGAGCACATGTCGCGCATCGTCGAGCGTCTAGGCATCGAGGAACCGCTGCGAACCGCGCTGATCGAAGCAGCGCGTCGGCACGACAAGGGCAAGGACCGCGTTGTCTGGCAGCGTTACGCGCGCAACAGTGCGGGCACGGAGCTTCTTGCCAAGGCGAGGAGCTACCTGCATCCGCGTGTCCTGGGCGGCTACCGCCACGAGTTCGGCTCGCTGCTGGACGCGATGGGGGACGCGAGACTCCGGCAGTTTCCAGAGCGCGAGCTCGTTCTCCACCTCGTTTCATCGCATCACGGCTGGGCTCGGCCACACTTCGAGCCGCGCTCCCTTGACGGATCCCTGACGACCTCCGACAACAACCGGGCGTTCGCCGAAGTGGTCCGGCGCTTCGGACAACTTCAACAGCGCTTCGGCCGATGGGGCCTGGCATGGCTGGAGTCGCTGGTGCGTTGCGCGGACATCGCCTCCTCAAAGGAAGCTGTCCGGTCAACAGGGACGCGTCCTTAGGAGCGGGCCAGATGAACAACGACGCCTCCACTTTTAAGGTCCAGGTGGACGTGACGAATCCCGGGCAGTTCTTCGCCTGCTGCGGTCTTCTCGAGCTTGTCCATCGTCTCTGGCCTGGCTCTGATGGTGGGTTTGCCGAAGATCGCTGGTTCGTCTTGTCGACGACTGGGCCTGATGTGACGGCAGACATTGGACAGAACCTCGTCAACTCTTTGCGCGGGCTCCTCCTGACGAGCTTGTCGCAGCAAGAGCGACAGGAGCGGGAGTTCCTGGAAGCGGAGAAGAGGCGACTCAAGAAGCAGGGGAGGTCGCTTCCAGAGGAGAAGGAGGAGCGACGGAGGCAGCTCGGCGAACAGGCGCGAGGTGGGTCACTTCACCTTGACAGCCACGGCCATGCGGGCGCATTCTCCCTTCTCCTTGATTGGTGGCAACGTGAGGACGATGCGGTTCCGAAGACGTGGGCCGGGCTCCAGGAGATCCACAAGGTTGCTCGTGCAGCTCAGGACGCGCTCTCCGAGGTCGAAGACGCGATCTCGATGCTCGACTATTGTTGCGTCTTACGGATGTCTGCGGAGTATTGGAGGGGAGCCAAGGATGGCGACAAGTCAGTTGAGCCCTTCTACTTCGACGCGAGGCGGTTCTCCCATGCCCTCGATGCGGGATTCTCGCTGGACAGGATCGGAGCAGAGACCGTCGCCTATCCGGCCGTGGAGTTACTCGCTCTGATCGGGCTGCAGCGCTTCCGCCCAATCGTAACCCGTTCAAGCAGGGAGCCGAAGGTGAAGGCCATTGTCGAATACTGCACGTGGCATCAACCCATCGGTGTTGCTGGTGCGGCGGCGGCGGCGTGTGGGTCCGTGCCTGTTCCAGGACGCCGACGTTACAGTTTCAAGATCCTTGCTCGTGACGATCAGAAACGATACGGGGCGTTCGGCTGGGCTGGAGCAATAGGAGAACTGTCATGACCACGGGATACTGCGAAGTGGAGAAGTACGACGACTGGTTGAAGGATGGCAGCGAGGTGGCTGCTCTGGTGGTACGCCAGTACCTCGTGCCGGTCCAGGGGAGGGACGCCGTCATCTTTCCGCCCACCTATCCGGTAAAGGACGACTCTGGCAGTAGCGAGGCCGGCTACAACATAGACCGGTTCAGCGACGGCTCGAGCGTATGTCAGATCGACAGCGTTGGTTCTCAGGCCAATCGCATGGAGCCGGTATTCAATCGCCAGCGCTACAAGCACCTCGTGCCGCAGGTGGCCATCGAGGCTGGCGACCGAAGGATCAACCTCCTCGTCGAGGCAGGGCACCGAGCCGCTGACGCCATCGTTCGGTTTTCCACACTGGGACCTCAGCTCCACGAGGCTTTCCGAGTCTACCGGGATGAGGGAGACGCCGCGCCCCTTGCGCGGATCGCTCCGACGTCGCTCGTATTCGGGGCGTGGGATTCGCGGGCCACGCAGGTCAAACTGCCGCGGATCGTCCGGGCTGTAGTTCGCGCTTACAACGTGAAGGAGCTGACGCGCTCCGCGCAGTACTCGACCATTGCGGGCGAGATCCTGGCGCAGGGAGATGCAGAGGTGACGACCAAGGGGCCCAAGGCCGAGCTGGGTCTGGCGCACGTGCCGGCTGTGAAGACCCACGGTGGTGTGCAGCTCGAGAACGGCGGGGAGATTCGCAGGGAAGGCATCATCAATCTGGCGGCGCTCCGGGCACTTGGGGGATCTTCGGACGAGGAGACGCTTCAGATCCGGCGATATGTTCTCGGCCTCGCTCTCGTCAGCCTCACGGCGCCGCTGGGGCCTAGTCTGCGTGAAGGCTGCGAGCTGGTACCGGATCCCGATAGGAAGTCCACGTGGAGGTGTGTCAAGCACGACGGCACCCGCTCCGACGAGGGGATCACGCACAACGAGGCCTTGGACTTCGCGACCGCCGCCGCGACCACGTTCCAAGTGACCACGGAGCCGATTCGTGCAACCTTCAGCTCCGATCTCGCGAACCGAGTTCTCTCCTTGAGCGAGGCAGATAGAAAGAAGCTCCTGCGGCAGGGACCTGTGACTGCTGAAGCAATTGAGAAGCTCGTGGCGAAGTCGAATCAGGCGGACAACTTTGAAGCTGCGATCAAGATGATGAAGATCGATGAACTGAGGGCAGAGTGCGAGAAACGAGGGCTCTCTATGGAGGGCAAGAAGAGCGATCTCGTTCAGCGCCTGACGGATGCGCACGCTGCTCACATCGCCGGTGATGAGAAGCACAACGACGAATCCGGTGAGGACACGGGAATCGACGAAGACGGACGAACTCAGGAATGACCGAGCACCTCTGCATCTCGGTGACGTTCCTCGACTCGCTCTTCCATGGGCAAGGCGACGAGGCACCGGAGTGGCCGCCGTCTCCGATGCGGCTCGCTCAGGCTCTTATGGCTGGCGCGCGCACCGGCTGTCGGGGCAGGGCATGGAATGACGTTCGGGCGGGAGCGCTTGGCCTCCTGGGGGGACGGGTGCCTCTCATCATCGCACCTGCCACTCAGCCTGCGATCCGGTGCACGTACTTCGTGCCGAACAACAACAGCGACACGGTCGTCGATCGCCAGGACTGTCTGACCAGCAAGGTGGCGCAGCCGCACCGCCTGGTTGGCGGCGAGTCCGTTCACTACGTGTGGCCGATCGAACCTGGCGAGGAAGATGATGCCCGGGCCCGCCTCGTCTGTGACGATGCCAAACACTTGCTGGCCCTGGGGTGGGGCATCGACCAGGTGGTCGGATGCGGCCGTATTCTCTCCGAAGCGGAGGTTGCCAAGTTGCCCGGGCGTCGATGGCGAGCCTGGCGCGTGCACAGAACCGGGAGCCAGGGCTGGCGGGTGCCTGCTGCAGACTTCGTCGAGGATCTCGAGAAGGCGTATGGATTGTTCGTCCAACGCGTTGACGGCCTCTCGTACCGCCCGCACCGCAAACCGATCCGCTTCGATTCGGTGTACTACCTCAGCAGCACTACCCTGCCTCCGCGTGCCTACGCGGCCTTGGAGCTGCCAGACGGCGTCGGATTTCGACCCGAGAGCACGGCAGCGGTCGCGGCCATGCTTCGGTCCCTGACTTGTCGATGCGCGAAGGCGGATACGCATGAGTTCCCTGGCGGCGCGGAGGTCTACGTCGCCGGCCACGCGAAGACCGACGAACAGGCGCCGCGGTTCACGTACCTGCCCCTGCCCACGATCGGTCATGAGCACGCCGACGGTGTGATTCGCCGACTGCTCATCGCCGAGCCTTTCGATGGGGCGGGTGTACACGCTTCGTGGGCGCAGCAGCGCCTGCGCAACAGTGCTCTTGAAGACAAGCACGGAGACGAACGTGGCGTGCTGCTCGACCTCTGGCGCCCCAGCTCCCGGAGAGTCGTGGGCCGCTATGTGTCCGAGTCCAGGGTGTGGTGTTCCGTAACGCCCGTGGTGCTCCCGGGTATCGATGACGGTAAGCAAGCAAAGGCCGAGAGGCTCCTTCTCAAGGCGGTGGCTCAGGCGAAGATCCCGATTGAGGCTATCGACTCCCTAACGCTCCGCAAGGCACCTCTCTGGCCAGGCTCGGCACACCCGCGTCGCTACTTCGTGCCCGAGTATCTCCGTCGCTTTTCCAGGTGGCATGCGGTTCTGCACTTCCACGAGCCTGTCCCAGGTCCTCTCGCTATTGGAGCGGGCCGACACGTCGGCCTCGGCCTTTTCGCAGTCCAGGATGACACTGCCCAACGAGTCGACACATGACGGCGCTCAGCACGCCAGGTCGCACAACCTCTGCGAGTTTGCCCAGGTGGACGAGCATCTGAAGAGCAGACGCGGGAGATCGTTCCGGCGGGATTCGACCGAGGATTGGCGGTACGCCCCGCGCGCGCCGACCCCGCGAAGGAGCGCGACAAGGAGATCCCGGAATGTCACTATCGGGCCGAAGCAACAAGTCGCTGGGTGTGCGCGGTTGCGAAACGGGCCGCGGATCGAGGCTCCCGAATCAGGGCCTATCCTACCGACGCGATCAAGGAAGGCACTCAGGTATGGCCGAAGTAACGGTGTTCTACGATCGAGCGGGTCAGACGCTCACCGTGTGGTTCACGGACCGCGTTCATGAATCCGTCTGCGAGGAGACGGGCGACGAGGTTGTGCTCATGAAGGACGTCTCTGGGCACGTCATCGGCTTCGAGAAGCTGAACTTCTCGATTCCGCAGTCCGACTCTCTGAGGGTGGCAGTGGAGACGGTCCCCGCCTGATGGGTCGTCCAACACGCGAAAGGAGCCGGCGCGCGGTCACGGCCAGACCACGCCTGCTTGCCGACGCGCGGCCGATCTTGGGCCGTGTGGTAGGATCGCTCCAGCCGTGGATGCCAAGGTGCGGTACTGCATCGAAAGCTCCTCGCCGAACTCGAACCACTGAATGTCGAAACACGGTACCCTTCCCACCGGGAGTTGCTGCGGAAGAAGCTGACGAAGCGGTACCGCGCCGGCGTGTTGAATCGCTCGACGAGGCTGACGGCGTGGATCGGAAGACGGCTGTAAGAAAGGCCCGCGCGTTCGCTCGGCTCGCCCGACAGGTCGTCGATTCACGCGAAGCCTACCTCTTCGGCTCCCATGCAGCCGGGACAGCCAACGCCGAGAGCGACCTCGACATCGGCATCATCGTCCCCCACCTCAGGGGCGACTACCTGGCGGCACTCGCACGTCTGTACCGACTGCGTGGAGCAGTCGATCTGCGGATTGAGCCCCACCTGATCGTGGAAGATGCGGACGTGTTGGGCCTGTCCCGGGAGATCGTGCGGACGGGCATTCGTCTCTGAAGCCAACGGGAGCCCTTTCACTGCAAGACCTGCACACTGAGGCAGCCAGTGTGCCGCGGAGAGGCGCCAGCTCACGGAACCCGTCGCAAGTCTCTCGTGACACGCCCGAATCCCGAATCCCGGATCCCGAATCCCGGCTAGAATCAATCCCCATGACCCGACGCTTCTCCGCCTTCGCCCTGTTCCTCCTGCTCCTCATCGTCCTCGCCGTCGGTTCCGTCGCCCAGCGCGGACCGGCACCGCCCGCGCGCCCCGGCCCGCTCGGGCAGGGCGTGACGCTGCTGCCGAACGGCTGGAAGATCGCGCCGGCCGGACGCCACATGTCCATCGGCGATCTGCCGCTCGGGATGGTCGAATCGCCCGACGGCCACTTCCTCGTCATCACCAACAACGGGTACGCGAAACCGTCCCTGACGGTCGTCGATCTGCAGCGCGGCTATGTCGCGTCGCGAACGAGCGTCGACCACGCCTGGCTCGGACTGGCCTGGCACCCGGACGGACGCCGCGTCTATTCCTCAGGCGCGGGCCAGACGACGGTGAACGAGTTCTACTTCCAGAACAGCCGCCTCACGGCCGGCGGCGTGTACGCGCTCGGCCGCGACACGCAACGGCCGATGCCAGGCATCAACCGCCCGGAGCCGGTCGAACAGAGCTTCGTGGGCGGCATCACCCTGTCTCCCGACGGCCGCACCGTCTATGCCGTACACATCTTCGGCGAGGCGGTCACGATGCTCGATTTGAAATCCGGATTGGTGCGCCGCACCGTCGACGTCGGCGCGGAGCCCTACACGTGCCTCGTGTCCCCCGACGGCAAGACCCTCTACGTGTCGGTCTGGGGGGGCGCCAAGGTGCTGGCGCTCGACGCCGCCACGCTCGATCCGCTCGGCGAGTTCGCCGTGGGCGAGCACCCGAACGCCATGGTGTTGTCGAAGGACGGCCAGCGGCTGTTCGTGGCCTGCGCGAACACCAACGCCGTCTGGGTGATCGACCTGGCCAACCGGGTCGCCCGCGAGCAGATTTCGATTGCCCTGTTCACAAACGTGCCGCCGGGATCGACACCCAACGCGCTGGCGCTCTCCCCTGATGGAGAGACGCTGCTCGTCGCCAACGCCGACAACAACACCGTCGCGGTCGTCGACGTCGCGACGCCGCACAGGAGCGAAGTCGAAGGCTTCATTCCGACCGGCTGGTACCCGACCGACGTGAAGTTCAGCAAGGACGGCTCCCGCATCTTCGTGCTCAGCGGCAAGGGCCTGACCTCGCTTCCCAATCCGCGGGGCAGCCACGCCGGCGTGCCTGGCTCGGGAGACGGTCAGTACTCGGGCGCGATGCTCCAGGGCTCACTGTCGATCCTGGCGGTGCCCGATCCCGCGACGCTCCAGGCGATGACCAAGACGGTCTACGAGATCACGCCTCTTTCGAGCGCCGGCGTGCTGGCACCCCCGTCGGCCCCGGTGGCGTCTCCGGTGCCGAGGAAGGTCGGCGATCCGTCGCCTATCAAGTACGTCTTCTACATCATTCGCGAGAACCGCACGTACGATCAGGTCCTCGGCGACCTCGAAGGTGGCAACGGTGACCCGACGCTCTGCCTCTTCGGCGAGGAGATCACGCCCAACGCCCACGCCTTCGCGCGTGAGTTCGCGACCCTCGACAACTTCTATGTCGATGCGGAAGTCAGCTACGACGGGCATGCCTACTCGACCGGTGCGTACGCGACGGACTTCGTCGAGAAGATCTGGCCGACGAACTACGGGAGCCGCGGCGCCCGCTACCTCAGCGAGGGCGGCGGCAAGATGCGCAACGCCTACGGCAACGTCACGGCACCCTTGCACGGCTACATCTGGGACGCGTGCAACCGGGCGGGCGTCAGCGTGCGCAGCTACGGCGAGTTCGCCATGCGGGGCACGGAACCGGAGGAAGGCACGGACGCCGGCAGGGGTGAGGTCGTGGCCACCGTACCCGGATTGAAAGGGAAGGTGCATCCGCGCTTCCAGCCCTACGACCTGAGCATTCCGGATAACCAGCGCGTCGACATCTGGATCGAGGAATTCCGTGAGTTCGAGCGGAGCGGCCAGCTTCCCCGGCTGAACATCATCCGCCTGGGCAACGATCACACGGCAGGAACACGAGCCGGCTACCCCACGCCCCGGGCCATGGTGGCCGAAAACGACCTGGCGACAGGGCGTGTGGTCGAGGCCGTCTCCAACAGCCGCTTCTGGAAGGAATCGGCCATCTTCATCCTGGAAGACGATGCCCAGAACGGACCGGATCACGTGGATGCACACCGCTCGCCCGCCTTCGTCATCAGCCCGTTCACGAAGCGGGGCGCCGTCGACAGCACGCTCTACACCACCTCCGGTATGCTGCGGACGATGGAACTCATCCTGGGCCTGCCGCCGATGAGCCAGTACGACGCCGCGGCCACGCCGATGTACAACGCCTTCCAGACGACGCCGGTGCCGGCTCCCTTCGCGCTCAGACCCGCGCGCATCGACGTCGCCGAGAAGAACGCCGTCAACGCCTGGGGCGCCGAGGCGTCGGCACGGATGTACCTGGCGGAGGCCGATCTCGCGCCTGAGTTCGAGTTGAACGAGATCGTCTGGAAGTCGGTGAGGGGAGCAGACAGCCCGATGCCGCCCCCCCGGCGCGCCGCGTTCCTGCGGCCGGTCGAGGAGGACGAGGAAGAGGAAGCGGAAAAGAGCACCGACAGAAGACAGAAGACAGGAGACAGAAGACAGAAGACAGAGGGCCCCTCGACTTCGCTCGGGGCCGGCAGGAGACCGGGGACCAGGGACCGGTAGGAGCAGCGACCGACGACGAAGCCCACCGGCCGATACTCGGGATGAGACCGGCCCCCATCGGTCCGCATCCTTCGCCCAGCCGGTGGGCTGGAGCTTGTCACTTACGCAAGCGCGATGCCAGTGACTTCGGTGATTCCGCAACCGTGAATCGCCGCGAAGTGAGCCGGGAACCGCGCGATTCGACGAGTTGGCACGCGGGCCTCACACGGGCGGTTGTCGGCTTTCCGCGAGACCGCCGGAGGGCCGGCAAAGGGACGGGAGCGCTATCCCGGGCGACCCGCTCGTGTGAACGGTCTGGTCAGGCGTGCAACGGGCCGGCCCGCGATCGAGACCACCGCGCGCAGCACGTACTCGCCACGCGGCAGGAAGGCGATCGGAATCTCCGCTCTGGCCATGCGTCGATCCGGGGAGGCGGTCTCGGTCACGATGCCCTCGGCAGACGCCAACGCCGCCGCGTTCGGTTCCGGCGCCACCTCGAAACGGACCGACGCGGCCTCGAAGCGCGCCACATCACTGGCATACAGTTCGGTGTACGCCTTGATGGCATCGTCCTCGACGACGGGCTCGACCTTCGGTTCCAACGACTGCTCCAGGACGCCGTCGGCCAGCATCAGGTCGCCGTACCGAAACGGCCCCCCTGCCCGTAGCCTCGCCTCGAATCGGTGCTCGACGCTCCCGATCCGCCCCTGGTCGTCAATCACCGCGAGCTTCAGGTTGTAGGTCCCGGGCACGACCAGCGCAGCGCCGAGGTAGCGGTGCCGGCCGGCAGGTGGTTTGTCGACGGTGACCTGGTAGACGTCACCCTTCTCGTCGGCGATCCAGAATCCGAGCGTGCGGGTCTCCGACACATCCTCTGCACGGCCGACGGCAGCACTCACGAGCACCTTCAGCTTGTCGCTCGAGGGATCTCGGTAGCTGTGGGTGGCGACCTTCACCGGCACGTCGGTGGCCAGCAAGGGCTGGCGGAGGGAGTCTTTGATGAGATCCTCGTCGGTCTTGACCTTCGCCGACACCGCCGGCGCCACGAACTGGCGGCGGGCCCGGATGGTCACGCCCGGCCGGCGGACCTTGACGGCGATCGCGTGCGGCCTGCCGTCTCGGTCGGTGCCTTCGGGTTCGAACCCGACCAGATAGTGCCCCGTCAACTCGAGAGCCAGACGATCGATCGCCCCTTCGGCGCGACCGAACGTCGTCTGGAGCGACCCGCGAGTCAGGCCGACCAAGGCCTCGATCCCCAGGGCCGCGAGGTCCCGGTCGAACACGTTGGTCTCGCTGGCGCGGCGCTCGGTTGTGTCTGCGTCCGACGGAACGACGCGCAACGCGTGGATGACAGTCCGCGCCGAGGCGGTTTCTTCGCCGGCCCACGAGATGAGGCCGAAGTCCCGATCGATCACCAGGCCCTCGGTGATGTACACGATTGTCTTGGGGCCGGGAATCGGCTGTAGACGTCTGAGCAGATGACGCAGGGCGGTCATCGAGTTCTCGGTCCGCACGCGCGCTTCGACCACGAGCTGGCTGGCCTCGTTCTCCAGCGACCGCCGGCACGCCTCGAGCGTGGCTTCCGCGTCGAGGTCCTGCGCTCGCAGCTGGCACTCCCGGCGCACGATCTCCTCGAGAATCCGAGGGTCGCGCCCCAGTGCGAGGGCCTCGGCCAGGCCCATGCGGTTGCGCTTCTCGAAGCCGCCGCCCGCACCGGTGACCCGTCCCATGGCATTGGCCACGAGCGAGAAGTGCCGAGTGAAGTCGACTTCGATGCCGCCCGGCAGGACCGCGAGTCCGGCACGGTCCCCCGGGCCGAGGCGCGACAGCAGTTTCGCCACGGTGGTCCGGAACTCCATGCCGGTCGATGCGTTCATGTTCCCCTGGTCGACGACGATCATGACCAGGCGCCCGCCTGTCGATCCCTCGTTGCTGCTGAAGCGAGGCAGGTCGGGCTCCGGGAGCGGCCGCGAGACGGTTTCCATGCTCTGGGACACGAACTGCACGGAGGCAATTCGCCTCACCTGGCCGTCGACCGTCACCTGGAAGTCCCCGACCTCGAGTCCGCGGACTGGCCGGCCGCTGCTGTCGATCACGCTGACGTCGACCGCGACAACGTCCACGTCGGCCCTGAAGACCGGCGGGGGTTGCTGCGGCGGCACGACCGGCTGCTGCAGCGAACGCGCGGCCAGGCCGGCGAAGATGAGGAACGGAAGGCAGACGTGCGCGGCGGTCTTCAGGATCATGGCAGTGGGATCATTCTGACACAGGAGGCCGGACCCGAGAGTCGGGAGTCGGGATTCGGGATTCGGGATTCGGGTAGAATCCCGGGCCATGGAGTGCGTGGTGCTGGCAGGCGGACGGCCGCTTGAGGGTGAGCCCCTCTGGTCAGAGACTCGGGGTCGTCGCAAGGCCCTGCTCGACTTGGCCGGTCGCCCGATGATCCGATGGGTACTCGATGCACTGAGCGGCTCGCGCTTCATCGACCGCGTCATCGTCGTCGGGCTCGACGAACCGCTGCGGCCTGCTGACGGCGTCGAGTTCGTGCCCGATCAGGGCAGCCTCATCGGCAACCTCTACGCCGGCATCGGCCGGGTGGCGGCCGGCCGGCCCGCCGTCTACTGCTGGTCGGACATCCCTTTGGTGACCACGGCGATGATCGACCGCTTCATCGAGGCAACGGCCGATCGGGATCTCGACGTCAACGCGGGACTCGTGGCCAGGTCGGCACTGCTCGCGCGCTACCCGGACGCCGAGGATCTGTGGCTCCGCCTTGCCGAAGGCCGATTCATCGCGGCCGACTTCGGGCTCTTCCACCCCCGGCACGCAGCGCGGCTGCGACCGCATCTCGAGGTGCTTGCGCCGAAGCGGAAGAACGCCATCAGCCAGGCGCTCTACGTGGGCTTCCCCGTTCTCGCGCGCTATCTCCTCGGCCGGCTGTCGATGGCCAGGCTGGAACGTCACCTGGAGCGGCGTTTCGCGCTGCGTTGCCATGTGCGTATCGTCGAGGATCCCGAACTCGGCCTGGACGTGGACGGTCCCGTCAATCTGGCGATCTGCCGCCAGGCCCTGGAGCGGCGGCCGCCACCTGGATCGCCGGGTTCGCCGGCGCGATGAACGCAGGACGTCGACGTGCCTCGCGGGCCGCCCCCACGGCGAGAAGCGATCCCGCCTACGGGCCGACGCGGACCAGGACGAGCGTCGGCAACGGAGTGCGATTGACGAAGTTCCCGAGGCGGCCGTCGGCACGGGGCGCACTGACCTCGACGCGCAGGTCGAACCCTGCGCGCGCCAGCGCGTCACGATCGTCGCCGCTCATTACGACGAACGCGTCCGGATGCGCCCGAAGGTAGGCATCCAGTTGGCTCTCGTCGAACACCTGGGTCACATGGCGGCGGAGATAGAACACCAGACTCGGCGTGGCCGCGCGATAGACGGCGACCGGCGCACCGGGCGTGTCGCTCCCGGCGACGGCTGCCGCCAGGAGGGGAACAGGCTTGTAGCGCTCGAAGTCTGGCAGGGATACCAGAACGACCAGCCAGTGCCCCGTCACCACCGTCGCCACCGCCAGCGAGAGCGCCGCCAGGTGCCTGGTCCGCCACAGGAGCGCCAGGGCCGCCAGCGAACCACCCGCGAGCACCAGGCCGGTCGGCCAGGCCCCCGCCAGGTGCAGGGGCGCTTCGGCGTCGCCAGCGGACCAGACGACGGCACAGCCGAGCAGCGCGAGCACGATCAGCGTCACGGCCGCACTCCAGACCGCCGCCAGGGACACTCGCGGCGTCCACGTCCGCTTCAGCGAGCCGTCCAGGAGGCCGCCAACCAGCGGCGCGACCGCGGCCAGTGTCGGGAGGATGTAGAGGTCCTGCTGGCCCCGTGACAACGAGAAGAAGCCGACAATCACCGCCACCCACAGGCCCAGCAGCAGGCGAAGGTCGTCTCGCGTGGCCGGGGTGACCGCGGCCCTCCGACCCTCCGCCGTCGCGGTTCGACGCCACACGCGCCGCCATGGCACGAGCGCCAGGGCTGCCGGCAACGAGATCGACCACGGAAAGTACAGGTCGGCAAAGAGGACGGGCAGGTAGAAGAACGGCCCCCGGCTCGGTGCGCCTACGCCTTCGGCGTAGCGCGCCACGTTCTCGCGGAGCACGAATGTCACGATGTGCTCCCACCCTCCCCGGGCGTAGAGCGCCGCGTAGTAGGGGACGACGAGCGACGCCGCGATCGCCACGCCTGCCGGCAGCATCGATTGGCGAACCAGTCCGCTGCGGCCCGACACTAGGGCATACCCGCCGAAGACGAGTACGGGCAGGACGATGGCCACCGGGCCCTTGGTCAGCACCCCCAGTCCGACCGCCACATACATCAGCACGAGCCACAGGCGCCTGCGCACCACGTCGCGTTCGGCGAGCGCGAAGCACGCCAAGGCGAGGCCCAGGAACATGGCCGTGTAGACGTCGATGATGATCCGCCGTGAGAACAGCAGGAAGCGGGGCGTCGCCGCCAGCGTGAGGGCGGCCAGCAGACCGGCCCGCGGCGAGAACGCCATCCAGCCGAGGAGATACACGGTCGCCAGCATGACCAGCGCGCCGATGGCGATCGGCAGCCGGGCGGAGGTGAGCGACACGCCGAACGCGTGATAGAACGTCGCCACGACCCAGTAGGACAGCGGTGGCTTGTTCAGCCGGGGCTCGTCGTTGAAGGTCGGCTCGATGTAGTCACCCGACTCGATCATTTCGCGGGGGGTCTCGGTGTAGAACGCCTCGTTCGCGTCGATGATGGAGGTGGCGCCGAGGTTGAGGAAGAAGGGCACCGCGGCCGCAACCAGCAGGGCGGGCAGCACGACGGATCGGGCCGGCATCAGGCTATCGTACCACCGGGATTCGGGATCACGAGCCTGGCATTCGTCACTCCGCACACGCGGGGATCGAGGACCGCATTCCGCATTCCACATTCCGCAATCCGAAAGCCGGCCGCGGATTGCGGAGGGGCGGCGCGCGGCGCTGGGGGGGGGGGTCGACTGTCGCCATGCAGCGTGCCCGGCGGGGACGGACGGCGCTCGTGGCAGTGATTGCCGGAATCCTGGCCCTTGGCGTGGTGGCGGGCTGGTTTCTCATGCGAGCACCGGCAGGCACGCCGGAACGTGTCAATCGACACGCACCGGCTGCGGCGGCCGCCTACGTCGGTGAACCGGCTTGCACGACATGCCACGAGCTCCAGGGACGAGAGTGGCGGCAATCGGACCACGCCGCAGCCATGGCCGTGGCCTCGGACACGACCGTGCTGGGCGACTTCGACAACGCCGTCTTCCGGTACGCCGGTGTCACGTCCACCTTCTCGCGGAGGGGCGGCAGGTTCCTGATCCGGACCGATGGACCGGATGGGCAGCTTCACGACTACGAGGTCAAGTACGTTTTCGGCGTGGATCCGCTGCAGCAGTACCTGATCGAATTCCCGGGCGGGCGGCTGCAGTGTCTGGGCATCGCCTGGGACACGCGTCCGGAGGATGAGGGCGGCCGGCGCTGGTTCCATCTGTATCCCAACGACCGAATCACGCACACCGACCCGCTGCACTGGACGGGACCGAACCAGAACTGGAACGACATGTGCGCGGACTGTCACTCGACGAGCCTCCGCCGCAACTACGATCTCGCCACGAACACCTACGAGACGACGTGGACGGAGATCAACGTGTCGTGCGAAGCCTGCCACGGACCCGGCTCCGCTCACGTGAGGTGGGCCGAGGCACGGAAGCAGCGAGGCTTGACCGGTCGCGACGACACCGGCATGGGCCTCGTGGCACGCGGGCTTCGTGCCATCGACTACGGCGGATTCGGTGTCGGCGATGCCACGAGCCTGGCGGCGCGGGTATCGGATCGCGAACGGCAGACGGCTGAAATCCAGGCCTGCGCACCATGTCACGCCCGGCGTGGCCCGATCAGGGTCGTGCCGGACGCCGGTGCGGCCTTCCTCGACAACTACCGGCCGGCCCTGCTCGACGATGGGCTCTACTATGCGGACGGGCAAATGCGGGAGGAGGTGTACGAGTACGGCTCGTTCACGCAGAGCAAGATGTACATGGCCGGCGTGACCTGTTCGGACTGCCACAACGCGCACAGCCTGAGGCAACGTGCGACAGGCAACAATGTGTGCAGCCACTGCCACCTGCCGCTCACCTACGACGCGCCGGCGCACCATCACCACAAGCAGGGAACCGAGGCGGCGCTGTGCGCCAACTGCCACATGATGAAGACCACCTACATGGTGGTCGACCCGCGACGCGACCACAGCATGAGGGTTCCCCGGCCCGACTACACCGTCCGCTTCGGCGTGCCCAACGCCTGCACCCGACCGTGTCACGAGGACAGGAGCGTCGCATGGGCCGCCGATGCGGTCGTCAAGTGGTACGGGCCGGCACGCACGGGCGGCGCCGACTATGTCGAGGCTCTCGACGCGGGCCGACGCGGCCTGGCAGGAGCCGAACCGCTGCTGCAATCGGCGGTGCTGAACACGCAGTACCCACCCATCGCACGCGCGACCGCCCTCACGCTGCTGCGCGAGCTCGTCCCCTTCGCGTCGGTCGAGGCCCTGCAGGCCGGACTGCGGGACCCCGCTGCCATCGTCCGCTCGGCGGCGGCCAGGGTCTTGGACGCGCTGCCCGAGCCGGACCGGGTGCGTTTCGGACGGCCGCTGCTGACGGATCAGGTCAGGCTCGTCCGGGCCTGGGCCGCCGCCGCCCTCGCGGGAACACCGGCGGGCCTGATGACCGCAGCGGACGCCAGCCGGCTTGCCGCGGCCATCGCCGAGTACGAGGCGCTGGAGCGGGCGATTGCCGAGCGGCCGGAGGCGCATCTTAACCTCAGCGGGCACTACGCGCGCCTGGGCCTGCTCGCTGAAGCCGAGTCTGCGCTGGCCACAGCGCTTCGCCTGGACCCCGGCAGCGTGCCCGCCCGGATCAACCTGGCGGACCTCTACCGCGCGGCCGGGCGAGACCCGGAAGGCGAACGCGTGCTGCGCGCGGCCATCGAACTGGCCCCGGAGGCGGCCGAACCGTACCACGCCCTCGGCCTCCTCGAGGTTCGTCTCGGCCGGCCGGCAGAGGCCCTGCCGATGCTCCGCAAGGCCCACGAACTTCGACCGCAGAACAGCCGGTTCGGGTACGTGTATGCCGTGGCGCTGGATTCGCAGGGCCGTACGCCGGAGGCCGTCGACGTGCTCCAGGCGGTGCACGAGGTCCGGCCGGCGGATGCTGACGTCCTCTCGGCGCTCGCCTCGTTCGAGCGTAAGCGCGGGCGTGTTGCCGAGGCGATCGCCTGGGCGGAGGCACTGGTCCGCCTGCGCCCGGCGGACAGCGCTGCGCAATCGCTGCTGTCGGGCCTGCGTCGGGAGGCCGCGGCGCGGCGGCACGTCAGGTAGCGGTGGCTACGGGAGTGCCGATCTGGAAGCAGCCACCCGTTCTGTGAAATGATGCGCGCTCATGGAGTTCCTGAATTTCCTCCTCATCTGCTCAGCCGGTTTCCTCGTCCTGCGGCGGCCCCAGCGTGAACGGCTGGCGTTCGGACTGCTGGTCGCGAGCACGCTGCTCACGGTCATCCTGTTCCTGATCGGCACGCGGACGTCGATCCTGCCCGGGTTCAACTACTGATGTTGCCCGAAGGAGATCCGACGATGACGCGCAACACACCCTACGGCGTCCTCACCCTGGCCGTCCTGGCCCTCGTCGTGGGGCCGATTGGCACCGCGGTGTTCGTGCTCGGCTTCGTGTACGGTGACTCGCCGTGCGTGCTCTGCTGGGCTCAACGCACCGGTATGGTGCTCATCGCGCTGGTCGGACTGTTCGTCCTGCGCTACGGCCCGCGCCCGCGCTACGTCGGCCTCGGTGTCCTCATCGGCGCGTGGGGCGTGTTCATGGGCCTGCGTCACTCGTCGCTGCACCTGGGTCGTGACGTCGGCCAGGGATTCAGCGTCGAGATTTTCGGCGCGCACACCTATACCTGGTCGATGTTCATCTACTGGGTGTGCATTGTCGCGATGGGCGTGCTGCTGCTGATGCTGAGAGACGGAGAGGCGACGGCCACGCCGCGGCAGCTTCGCCCCATCGAGCGCCTGACCATGTGGCTTTTCCTGGTAGCAGCGGCGGGCAATGCCGTTCAGGCCTTCGCCAGCACGGGGCCGCCGCCCTACATGGGTCAGGGAGACCCGATTCGATTCTCGTTCACCCCGGCCAATTGGGTCTGGTCTCTCGAAGAATGGTCTCCCGCGCCCGTGTCCCTTCGCGGCCGATGGGGTATCGCGAAGCCGGACATCGCCGGGCTCGAGTCCGATCCGGAGCGCGGCCCCCTGGGAACGCTTCCGGTGCTGAGCGAGAAGAGGCGGATTCACCTGTCGATGCCGTTTGACGGTCCCGTCACCGATCTGGCCTACGACCGGACGGACGATCGATTTCTGATCACGACCGAGAAGGGCATCTACATCGCCGACGGGACCCTCAGCCGCGTGCTCAGGCGCACGATCGTCGACACCGGGTTCTCGGTCGACCTCGCACGCTTCGGCGGCGCCACGTTCGTCGAGCGGGGTACCGTCATGGCGCTCTCGGAGAACAAGAGCTACGTCATCCTCAGGGAGAGCGACCGGGCAGACGCCGCGAAGAACTTCCGCTTCTTTCTCGAGTCGTTCGACGAGTTCGACGAAGTCGCCCGCTCGCGTCTCACGACGGTGCGGGCGCGGATGATGTACGTGCTGTCGGTGGCATTCGACCCGGAATCCGGGTCCTTCTACACCGTCACCGTCCCGAACGCGAAGGTGAAGCGGCTGGTCGTGTCGCGCTTCGATCGCCGCGATATGACGCTTTCGGAGGAGTTCACGCCGGCCCTCGACTCGAGTACCGGCCTTGCGCTTGCGGCCGGGGAGCGCTCGATCAACGAGTACTACGTCGCGGGCGCGGCATGTGAAGGCGGTCACCTCTACGCGCTCAGCGCGGCGTTCAATACGCTGGTGGTCATCGATCCGGGCGGGCACCGGATCGCCGGGGCGTACGCGGTGCCGGGGCTGGCGCGCCCGGTCGGCCTGGCGTTCAAGGGGACCGAGGCGTACATCCTTGGCGAGGACCGTACCGTCACGGTGGTCGAGGCACCTGGACTCCCACTTTCTCGGGAGTGACGGCAGCCGGACGCGGGTCTACGATTCCCGCTCGAAGACCAGGCGCAGATAGGCGCGCGGCTGGTACTCGACGCGAAGCGGCGCGACGAGGGGCGCGGGATCGCCCGGAATGGCGTCCGGCAGTTCGATCCAGGTGGCGAAGTCGACCTTCCACGCCGGGGCCACAATCCGGCAGGCCAGGCGCCTGACTGCCTCGGGTCGGACGACCATCGCCCGCGCCCCCCACTCGCGGCCGCGCGAGGCGTCATGGTCGACGTCGCGAATCTCCACCGAGCGCTGCTCCACCCCGAACACGAACGTCCGGGAGAGGCCTCGCGCCCGCTCGGGCGATGCGGATACCGCTTGCAAGAGGGCCTCGAATGCGCCGAGGAAGCCGTAGCCGCTGAGCCGCCGTCCGGCCGGGGTGGTCAGCTGAGGCTTCGGCTTCCCCTCGGCCGGGTCGATCGCGGCGCGGATCAGTTCGAAGAAGGCGGACGCGTTCGGCGCCGGGCCCGGACGAGTCACGGTGAACGAGGTGGCGGAGGCCGACGAGCCGGTCGCGTGGCCATCGATCACGTCGTAGGCGGCCCGGGAGGATTTCGGACCGACGGCTCGCCTGGCTTCGTCGAGCGTTTCCTCCTTCGACACCGTCATCGCGCCGAAGTACACCGTCTCGCGCGATTCTCCGTCCCAGCCGATCACCACTTCGCGAAAGGACCCCAACCGATCCAGGCCCCGCGCCCGCTCGGGGACGGACGTCGCGTGGAACTCGTAGGCCAGGGCGCGCTCACCCGAGGGCAGGAGGATGTCCCGGACCTCGGCGCTGGCCGAGCCCACACCGCGGCGCGAGGCGATCCGGACCGACGTGACGAGCAAGGGCAACAGAATGTGCGCGTCGGCGCGATAACGGACGCGCGCCGAGCGGCGCGCAGACCGGTCCGAATCGAAGGCACCGGGCGCGCGCACCTCGTATCGCGGGATGAAAGGCGTGCGCGCGCCGGGGCCGATCTGCGCGCTGGTTCGCACGCCCGGCAAGGCCAGCGAGATGCACGCCAACGCCAGCGCCACGCGCCGCCCAGGATACATGCCGAGGTCCAGCATAGCAGCAGAGCGGGCGCGCCGCGAGTGGGCCGGCACGCGGAGGGA
>JBFMFH010000015.1:0-23831 GCA_040752275.1 Acidobacteriota bacterium | reverse complement strand
ATCGAGCGAGCCTTGCCCGAACTTCGCCGCGCGCCCTCGAAGAAGGGCAGCCAGCGTGAACGTCGTAATCCGATTGTCCGCTCGGTAGCCCCGGTAGGGCGCGTCGCCAAAGGTCCCTTGGACGTACACCGACGCCGACCCAGTACGACTGCGCACGTTCCAGGGTGCTTCGGAACGGACCGCAACATGCCGCCGTTTCTCCGGGTCCCCGGAAGCCGACGCCGGCAGCGCCTTCGATGCTCGTTGAACCAGCTGACTGTGCGTCCGCGCTCGACGTCAACGCAGCCACGGCGGCGAGCGCGAGCCACGCGGTACCGAGTTTCGGGAGTATCGACATCGCGTCTTCAACGTCCTTGACGCCGGATCTCTGTCGTCCCCGCGTTCAACGTCTTACATATGGATGAAACCAAGGCGGGGGAAACGTGAGTTGCCACGGCCGTGGACCATCCGGACGTGTCGACGTGTCTCGGACCGTACTCCCGGAAGTCGACGCCGTCAAGTCTCAGCTGCACAGTGTCTTCGAGGCGTCGAGCGCGCCGGCCATCCCGAAATGGCGCTGGCGGTCTACTCGGGGCAGGGCCCTGCAATGGCGCTGGCGCCAATCAGGGAGAACCCCGTCGTCCGGACGTCAACCGCCAACTACGGTTGCCAGAGGCGGCGCTCGAAGCACGTGCCGCGGCGGAACCGAGATGGGAAGTCCCTTGCCCTCCGGACGATACGGACGAAGAGCGCGTCCGGCGCGGCGTCCGAGCGCCGCTGATTCGCTGTGCAGGCGGTGCCGAGCGACGCAGTGACACGAACTGCAGGGAGGGGCACGACTGACCTGGCCATGCCTCAGACCGCCGAGGCCGGTAGGAACGGTCCGCCGGCGCGGCGCGCCGCGCGCCTCTGCCGCCGCCCGGGCAGGCCGCGGACCCGGCTTCGAACCCATGCACGCCCTTCGAAGCGAATAGCCGCTGCAGCGGTCCGCCGTATCCGATCGAAATCCGAATCGTCTTCCCGCAACCTCGCGCGACTCCCAGCGTCGATTCCAGACAGTCACGCGCGTGGAAGGAGCATGGGCCATGAGGATGTTGTCCGTCGTCGTTTCGCTGCTGGCGCTGGCGTTCGGGGTCGCTGCCGTGGAAGGAACCGGGCAACCGGCTGCGGACAGCGGCTTCGCCGTCGTCTTCTACTCCGGAAGGGGAGGCAACGACGACATCTACCTCCTGCGCCCGGGCGAGGGAGCCGCAGAACCTGACGAGGCATCCGGCCCGGGACCATTGCCCGGCCGCCTCGCCCGACGGGACGCGGATCGCCTTCCTCAGTGATCGCGGAGGCAACTTCGACATCTACAGCATGGCGGCGACTGGTCTCCGGCCACCGTCCGTGTGGCGGACGGCCGCTACCTCGACGCGCTCGGGATCCCGGCGCCCTGTCCTCGCGGAGCTGGCACGCACCGTCAGGCCGGGAGGCGCCGTGGTGCTGGCCGACTTCCAGCGGGAAGGCTTCGAGATGGTCGCGAGGGTGCACGCGTCAGAGGGCCGCGTGCATCCGGACCACGTGCCTGTACTGCCCTCCCGACCCCGAGGCCCACGGCCACTGTGGCTGGGAGTTCAGTTGCTAGCGAGGCTCCGCCTCAGACCGCCGAGGCGCGTGGAGCAGCTCCGCCTCGCTGATCACAGTGTTCGCTTTGCCCCGCCTGCGGCGGGGCGTAGACGTCTTGAAGGCCGGAGCGAAACTTGACTCATCTGCAACGGATCTTGGCCTTCAAGACGTCTAGGCTGCGAGTACTCTCGCCACAATCGACAGGAATTCCTGCCGATCGATCGGCTTCGCGAGGAACCCCTCCGGCGGAGGCACGTGCTTCCGGCTGCTGATGAAGTGCCTGAACGGCTCGGGATCTCCGCCGAAGCCGGTCACGGCCGTGACGATGATCACGGGGGTGGACCCAAGCTCGGCGTCATCCTTCAAGTCGCGATAGAACCGGATGCCCGACTCCTCCGGCATCGTGATGTCCAGGCAGACCAGGTCCGGCTTCACCTCCCTGGCCTTCTGGAACCCGGTCCGGCCGTTCTCGGCGCTGCTGGTGTCGTAACCGTTGTCCCGCAGCAGGGTCTCCAGGTACGCCACCACCGACGGTTCATCGTCGATGACGAGTATCCGTTTTCGACTCGCGTTCATGTTCGGCTCCTTGCCCACCCCCGCCCCCACTCCCGCCCCGGACGGCTTCGAGCGCCCGGCGCAAGGCGTCGCTCGAGGCTCCCTTGAGGCTCTGCTCGAGTTGATCCTTCAGGCTGAGCCGATCCTCGGCTTCAGCGGTCTCTTCGATGCCCAGCGCCCGCTGGATGCTGCGCACGTAGGTCAACGGGTTGACCGGCTTCTCCAAGTACGTGCCGGGGCCGCTGATGACGCCGTTGTCGAGCAGCTCCTCCAGCGTGGTCCTGCCGAGTTCGTCGCGGGCGTGGGCCGTGACGACGAGCACGGGGATTCGCGAGAGCGACCGGTCCTTTCGCAGCTCGTACAGGAGCTTGTGACCCGACTTCCTCGGCATGATGAGGTCGAGCGAGATGAGGTCGGGCTTCCGCCTCCGGATGATCGCCAGCGCCTCCTCGCCGTCGCTCGCCGTCAGCACCGTGAAGCCCGCATCGTCGAGGAGCGTGGCCAGGTACCGTTGCACGTCCGGTTCGTCGTCGACGACCAGGATGGTCTTGTTCGCGGGGTGGTCCATGACACGTCTCCTCACCGGCGCTTTTTCGGCCTGTCGGGAACGGGCAATCGGTTGCGCGGAAACTCCAGGCGGAAGACCGAGCCGACGCCCTCCTCGGTCTCGAACGACACCCGGCCGCCGTGCTGGTGGACGATCTTGCGGGTCGTGAGCAAACCGAGGCCGGTGCCTTTCTCGGAGCCCTTGGTGCTGAAGAAGTTCGTGAAGACCTTCTTGCGGATTTCCGAGTCCATGCCGATGCCGTCGTCGAACACCTCGAAGACGAGGACGCCGTCCTCTTCATGGGTGGTCAGGGTGACGTGCTTCGAGGCTTTCTCGCTGACCTGGCAGGCATCGAGGGCGTTCGAGACCAGGTTGGCGAGACACGTATGGATGTCGTCCTCGGCGAGGGGCGCGGCCGCCAGGCCGGGCTCGAGCCGGGCTTCGAGGCCGATTTGGGCCAACCTGGCCGTCTCGGCGTACAGCGCGACGACCTGGGCCGCGATGTGGTTCGGGTCGATCATCGCGACCTTGGTCTTGCGTCCCTTGGCGAAGTCGAGGAACTCCTTCACGAAGCCGGAAATGCGCGTGATGTTCTCCTCGACCATGTCCCAGCCCGTGAGCAGCCGGTCGTAGTCGGCCCGCTGCATGCCCGAGCGGACGATGTAGACACCGCCTTCGAGGCCCATCAGCACGTTCTTGATGCCGTGCGCGAGGCCGGCCACCGTCTGGCCGACGGCCGCCAGGCGCTCGGCCTCGAGCTTCTCGTGTTCGAGGAGCTTCGTCGCGGTGATGTCCGTGGACATCTCGATCACGTACGGGATGTGCCCGTCGGCGAGCACGAGGGGGACCATGTGTACGAGGTAGTGGATCTCCTTGCCGTCGCGCAGGACGCCGTGCTCCTCGCGCACGCGCACCTTGCCGTCGGAGAAGGTCCTTGCGGCCGCGCAGTTCTCGCACCGTACCGTCCGCCCCTTGTAGACGGCGTAGCACGGCTCGTGCTCCCACGAGCCGTACGCCGAGACGAAGCTGCGGTTCGCCTCGACGACCTGGAACTGCCGGTCGATCACGCTGATGGCGACCGGGACCTGATCCCAGAGTTCGGTCCGCACCCACTGTTTGACCAGGTCGGCCTTCATGACGCCCGCCTGTCCTGCCCTCATTCCCAGAGTCCGGCGCCTGCCGCGACGTGGCGATCCCCGGCGTAGGGCTCGAGCGTGCGGATGGGCGTGCCGTTGTCGTCGCGGTGGCAGTTCCGGCACTCCGCGAACGTGGCCGGGTACCGGTTCGGGTCCAGTCTCTCGCGTTCCGCGTGACAAGAGATGCACAGGGAGTGCATCGCCTCGAGGTAGGCCGACGCCTTCCCCTCGAAGGCCGTCGGCCGGGCCACGCGCACGCTCGCGAGCAGCATCTGTGCGTGGCAACGGTCGCAGCCCGTCGCGCTCGCCCGCGTCTTCGCCGCGCCGGCGTCCACGTGGCACTTCGTGCATCCCGCGTTCCCGCCGAGGCTGGCGACATGGTACGCGTGGTCGAACATGTCCGACGGCGAGTACATGTCCCGGTGGCATCCCGCACACGACGAGACACGGGTGAACGGCAGGCTCGCATGGTGGCAGGCGGTGCACGAGTTGTCGCCGCCGAGCGCGTTCTCGTGGAGATCGTGCGGGAACAGCACGATCCGGCCGTCGCGGTTGGCGTCGATGACCATGAGGCCGATGCGGGCCGTGAGCCGAGCACCGGAGGTGGCGGCCGGATCGACCCGCAGCTCATGACCGGGCAGTGGATTGCGCGCCGACACGACGCCCGGCACGACCAGCGCCGCAGCGGCCGGCACCGGCGCCGCGAGCCGTCCCGTCATCGCGCCCGCCGGCAGGGCCGCGACGGCGACGGCGGCTCCGGCGACGAAGCCCATGGAATAGCGCCGCGGGGCGGCCAATGAGACCGGGAGCAGGGGCGTCGTCGCATACGGATCGACTCGAAGCCTGGCCGGCGTGTCATGGGCGGCTCCGGTGTCCTCCGGATAGACCCGCAGGTGCTCGACGAAGAAGATGAACACGAGTGCGGCGCCGGCAACGACGCCTGCGCTGACGGCCAGCTCGACCCACGTCGGGAAGTACGGGAGTTCGTCGGGACGCCAGAACGCGACGATGGCGACATTGAACCGGTAGCCAACCACGCCGATCACGACGGACAAGGCCAGGAATCCCAAGGCGCGCGCATGCCGACGCACGGCAGGAACGGCGAGCAGGACGCCGGGGACGAGGGCGGTCGAGGCCAGCTCCAGCCAGAACAGCCCCGCCACGGGGCTGGCCTCGAAGGCGAGGTGCAACCGGCCGCGGACCGCGAGGTCGCCAATCCGCAGAGCGGCGTACAGCAGGAGCACGACCGAGGCTGCCCGGCCGAGACCGGCCAGCCTGGCGTCCGGGCGCTCGTGGTTGAAGAGCCACGCGGCCACGTGGGACTCGAGCGTGATTGTGGCGAGCCCGACGCCGATGGCGGAGACCAGGAAGAGGATCCAGATAATCGGGCTGTACCAGAGCGGGTGGACCCGGAAGGGCGTGATGAGGAACAGCGACCCGAGCGAGGACTGGTGCAGGGTCGACAGCATGATCCCCAGGATGACGAGGGGAATCGTCACGCGCGTCAGGGCGTGATGAATGGCCCTGAACACCGGGCGATCGAAGAGCGGATGCTCCAAGACGACCGGGCTGAACTCGAGAGCTAGCACGGTCAGGTACAACATGACGCACATCGCCACTTCGAACAGCACCGAGTGCGCCTGCGGGTACACGATCGGGTGCCAGATATGCCAGGGGAGTCCGAGGTCGTAGACGAGGCCGACGGCAACGGCGATGTACCCGAGGAACGCCGTGAGGACGGCGGGCCTGACGAACACCCGATACCTGGTCAGCCCGAAGATGTACACCGCCGCCGCGAGCGTGAAGCCGCCGGCGGCAAGGGCGACGCCTGCCATGACGTCGAAGGCGATCCAGAGGCCCCAGGGCGTGGCGTCCGACAAACTGGTGACAGCGCCCAGGCCGCGGGAGAACCTGGCGACGCTCACGACGGCCAGCACGCCCATGATGGTCCAGAGCGCCGTCTTGACGGCGGCGAGTCGCCCGGTCACCGGCCCTTCTCCTTCTGCCGTGCATCCGCCTGGAGGCGCATGCGCCGCTCGGTGATCCAGAACACGCCGGCCATCACGCCGCCCACGCCGAGCGCCAGCCCGGGCACGTTCCTCAAGGCGGCCCACGTCAGGTCTGGCAGCGCCTTGTCCAGCGATCCCCCGCCGGCGACCAGGAAGTCGAGCGAGAGGTCTGAGATCATGAGGACGGACGTCCCGCCCACATCGAACTCGCCGTATACCTTGTCGCGATAGCGTCCCGGGCTCTCGCGGATCCGGCGATGGGCCTCCGCCAGCATCGCCTCGCGTTCGCCGAAGATGGTCGCTTTGTGCGGGCAGGCCTCCACGCACGCCGGCAGCGTCCCGTCCGCAAGCCGCTCGTCGCAGAAGTTGCACTTGCGGACGTACGGGACCGCCGCCGCCCATTCGTAGCGCGGGATGCCGAAGGGGCACGCGACCATGCAGTACCGGCAGCCCATGCAGCGGTCGTTGTCGTAGATGACCGGACCCTCGGGCGTCTTCTGCATGGCGCCGACCAGGCAGGCCGACACGCAGGCCGGGTCGACGCAGTGGCGGCACTGCTGCCGGATCGACTTACCGTCGCGGCGAATGATGGTCGTGAAGCGCGTTGCCGACAGATCGTCGATCGCCCGTTTCCACCGGCGGGGCTCGTCCGCCGCCAGCGCGTGGGCCTGCTTGCACGCGGCCACGCACCGCTCGCAGCCCGTGCACATCGTCGTATCGGTGAGGATGGCCTTCGCGATCATACGTGTTCCTCCTTCCCGAGCGCCCGGCCGACCCGGCTGCCGGAGTCTGGCGGCCAGTGCCATCCGAGCTCCGCGACGAGCTGCGTGCCGGGCAGGAGCGCCGCGTGGGCGAGCTTGGTCGCCGGCAGGAGGACGAAGACGAGGTTGCCGCTCATCACATGCAGGAGCAGGACGCTCTCGTACCCGAACGGGTCGAGCCCGGGGTGCATGACCAGGAACCCCGTCACGAAGGGCAGGGCGAGCGCCGCGAGCAGCGCGTAGTCGGACGGTCTGGTGATGGCTCGCGTGGCCTTCGCCGTCAGCCGGAGCGCCGCCAGCCCGGCGGCCGTCACGACGGCGAGAATCGTCAGCACGTCGGCCACGCCGTTCGGGATCGCCGGCCACTGAAGACCGAGGGCCCGCGTCCAGAGCGCCACGTGGCCGGCCAGAAACACGGGTACGATCAGGATGGCCACATGAAAGACGACGGAGGTGGCCGTGAAGAGAGCGTCGTGGGTGATGGCGCGTGCCGGCAGCAGCCACGCCAGCGTGGCCCGGGCGATGTACGCCAGGGGCAACGACTTGTCACCTGCGCGCCGCATGGTGCGGGTCGTCTCCCACACAGTCAGCGCCACGTGCCGGGCGAGGCCCATCACCATGAAGCTGAAGCAGAAGACGAAGGCGGGCCCCCGGGCCCACTCGAGCCACGCGTTCATGAACGTCCCTCCCCGAAATCAATGACCTTCAGCACCAGATCGTGCAGCCCGACGACCTCGACATCGAGTTGGTGGTCTTCGCAGATCTCCCGGAGCTGCTTCTTGCAGTTCGCGCACGGGGCGACCAGCAGTCTCGCCCCCGTCGCCCGGATCTGCTCGGCCTTGCGCCGGCCCATGGGTCCGGTACGAAACTTCCGGATCTCGTCGAGAGAGACCGTGCCGCCCCCGCCGCCGCAGCAGTAGTTCTCCCTGCGGTTCGGGGTCATCTCGACGAAGTCGCGGCAGATCGCCTGCAGGATCTCGCGGGGTTCTTCGGTGATGCGTCCCGACCGCGCGATGTTGCAGGGGTCGTGATAGGTGACGCGCTCCTCGATGCGATCCGGCCTCAATGGCAGCCGGCCCTCCCGGAGCTGCCGGGCGGTGTACTGCACGACGTTCACGACCGGTGGGGCGCCCGGCCCACAGAAGGTCGGCACGAACCACGCGCTGCGGGTGGCGTGCCCGCACTCGCCGATGAGCACCGTGCGGCCCTTCAGACGCCTGACCTCGTCCACCTCCTGGCGAACGATGCGCTCCATCATCCGGTCGCTGTAGAAGAGCCCGTAGTTGATGCCGTCGAAGTTCCCCGTGCCGATGGTCCAGGACCCGCCGGTCACGTGCATGACCGCCGCGTTCCCCATGAGCGTGTCCGGCTCCAACAGGTAGTCGGAGACGGCCGGGAAGAAGACATACTCGGCCCCCTCGATGTCGATGGGGAACTTCACGTCGACGTTGTAGTTCTCTCGGAGCTCGTCCTCGAGGAACTCGCAGGTGTCGCGGAGTGCGGCCGGCGAGATGGCCGACGTGTTGCCGACTCCCTCGAGTTGCTCCCTGGTCGCCACCACGAGGGCCTTGGGAACCAGGTCGATCTCGGCGAGCAGCCAGCGCGCAAGGTGCGTGACGAGCCCATGGTCGATTCCAATCGGGCACGAGAGCTTGCAGCGCCGGCACGCCGTGCAGCGGTAGTAGGCCTCGCCCATCGTGTCGAGGTACTCATCCGTCAACGTGAAACCACCGGTCAGGCGGGCCGAGAGCGCCCCGGATCGCGTGAAGTACCGCCGGTAGACCTGCAGCAGCAATTCCGAGCGGTGGCAGGGGATGTCCTGGTCGTCGCCCGTCGACTGGTAGAGCTGGCACTCGGCGGCGCAGCGCCCGCACCGCGCGCTCGCCCGGCTGTAGACGTCGAGGGGGAGGTGGTAGCTCGAGTGCTCGAGCACGGCGGCGAACGCCTCGAGGAACTTGCGAGGTCTGTCGGTGGCGTCCAGCGTGCGCTGCTCGACATAGAAGCTGTGCTTCGTTCGTGTATCGCTCATGATTCCCCGTGCTCCCTCGAACCCGGGGCCAGGCACGACGTCCCGCGGGGCCCAATGGTCCCTGACGTCAGTTCGCCGGCCAGGAAGCTCTTCACGAGGTCGTCAACGCCGCCCGAGACCCACGAGATGACCCTGATCCCGCTTTCTTCGAGCGCATCCTGCAGGAATTCCTGGACACCCCCGCAGATCAGCAGCTCGACACCCTGATCCCGCAGCAGGCGCAGGCGGTCGAGGGCGTCGCGGCTCTGTAGGCAGAAGTCCCGTTCCTCGACCACCCCCCGGCCCGCGAGCGTGAATATGGCAATCGTGGCCGAGTACTCGAAACACGGCGCCACCGTTTCGCCGAATCGCGGGATGGCCAGTTTCACAACCACGCGTCCGCCATGCGCGGGAGCAAGACCCGGGCCAATCCGGCGCGATGGGGCAGTGGCCTTGGGGGCGAAGAGGATGCGGGGAACGAGGCTCCGAGAAGGCCGGGTGACCTGTTGCGGCGTTGCAGCGTGTTGCGATGAGGATGTTGCAGTACTGCAATACCCTGCGAGGCAGGGCTATCGGCGGTTGCTCCGGGCAAGGCCGGTCGGCTTCACAGCTCCGCTGTGCAGCCCGTACCGCTTCATCTTGCGCCAGAGCGTCGTCCGGTTGATCCCGAGCTCGTCGGCGGCCTTGCCCAGCGTCCCGCCAGCGCGCCCGAGCGCGGCCTGGATCGCGTCGGCCTCGGCCGACTGCAGCCGCGTGCTGCCTCGCTCGGCGCGAGGCGCGTCGTGGCGCAGCGCCTGGAGTTCCTCCGGGAGGTGTATGACGTCGATGAGGCGGTTGTGGCAGAGGACGAACCCGTATTCGATGATGTTCTCCAGTTCGCGTACGTTGCCGGGCAGCTCGTGCCGCATGAGGATTTCCATGACGGCAGGCGTGACGCCGGCAATCTGCTTTCCGCGCTTGGCGTTGAAGCGGCGCACGAAGTGCTCGACGAGGTACGGGACGTCCTCGCGGCGTTCCCGCAGCGGCGGGATTGTCAGACGCACGACGCTCAACCGGAAATAGAGGTCGTCACGGAACTGGCCCTCGCTCACCAGATCGGCCAACCGCTTGTTGGTCGATGCCACGACGCGCACATCGGCCCGCACGGTCTTGACGCCGCCGAGTGGCTCGTACTGGCGCTCCTGCAACACACGCAGCAGCTTGACCTGGGTCGCCGGGGGCAGGTCTCCGATCTCGTCGAAGACGATCGTGCCCCCTTCGGCCATGGTGATTCGGCCGGGCTTGTCGCGCTTCGCGTCCGTGAAGGCGCCCTGGACGTAGCCGAACAGCTCCGATTCGAACAGGGCCGTGGGGAGCGTGCCGCAGTTGACGACCACGTACGGCCCCGAGCGTCGCGGGCTCAGGTTGTGAATCGCCCGGGCGAGAAGCTCCTTTCCCGACCCGCTGGGACCCTCGATGAGAACCGTGGCGCCACTCTCCGCGATATCAGGCAGGAGGGCGAAGATCTTCCGGAAGGCCCGGCTCCGGCCAACGATGTCCTCGAAGGTGTACTGGTGGTCGATCTCGCGTCGGAGATGTTCGATCTGTGACAGATCCCGGAACGTCTCGACTGCTCCAATCAGCTCGCCGCTGCTGTCCCGGAGCACGGCCGTGCTCACGCTGATGGGGACCGAACGGCCCGGGCTCGAGAGGATTCGCGCCGGCACCTCGATCAGGTTGCGGTTCGTCTCGAGCGTCTGCCGAAGGGCGCACCCGCGCTCACAGATGTCCGCGTGGAACACATCGGCGCACTTCTTCCCGATCGCCTCGCCGGCCGACACGCCGGTGATCCGCTCGGCCGCCCGGTTGAATGACGTGATACGCCAGTCCTGGTCGACCGTAAAGACGCCATCGGCAATGGAGCTGAGAATGGTCTCGAAGAAGCGGCCGTTGGAAGCGGAACTCATAGGCCCTCACAGCGAGCGCTGGCGGCATGCCGGCAGCCGCACCCGGCGTCGAGCATGGTGCCGCTGCTGCCACGCGTTGCGCACCATTAGGATAGCCGGGCGGGCGGCAGCCGCGCCACCCGGCTCGGAGGTAATTGCGCGCTATCGTTTCTGCGCGGCGAGTTCGGCCTTGAGCACCTCGACCGCCTGCTCGATCTGCGCCTCGCGGCCCTTGACGAAGTCCCCCGGCGTGTTGTCCACGAACACGTCCGGCTGGACGCCGAAGTTCTCCATGTTCTCGCCACGTCGCGGCCCGAAGCGGCTCCGGCAGGAGGTGCAACGGGAACTCGATCGCGATCTCCGCGGTGGTCCTGGCGCCGCCTTCTCGGCGATGGCCAGCGGGGCGCCGCTCATCCTGTGGACGGCGTACCCGCCGCCGCGGATTGCTTCTGTACCTACGACGAGCTGACCGCGGCGGTGACACCGTTCGCCACGAGCACGCCATCGCCTGCGCCTCTCAGCCTCCGCGTCGTGGCTGGCGCAATAGACGGGGTGATCGTCTTCACGGCATTGGCCGTGCTGGCGATGGTGGCGGTGACCCTCGCGACGGTTGGCCAGCCCGCACCACCGTGGGTCCAGGCCGCGGGGCTGCTGATGACCGCCGGGGCGAGACCGTGGCGCATCGCCGGTCTCGGTGCGACGACCGACTTGCGCCTCGAGCGTGGTAGGCTCTGCCAGGGCTGGACGCCCGGTGAGGAATCGACACCGGACGTCCCGGGCGGCTCGGGCCTGCGCGAGGCTGACCCGCACGGCTGGCTGGGGCCGGCCGCCGCCCCCGTCGCGCGCACACGTCGTGCTGTCCAGGCCGCCCACAGGGCTCCGGTGGCCGGACTCCGGGTCGTCAGCATGGGGAGTCCCGGGAAGGAGTACGGTATGCGGCATCGGACGGTGACTGGTGTGGTCCTCGGCGTGGTGCTCTCGATCGGCGGGTCCGCCTTCGCGGCTGGACCGCTGCTGTTCGACAAGGCCGAGTATGCCGCGCGGCGCGCCAGGCTCATGCAGGGCATCCCCGACGGCGCCGCAATCGTGCTGGGCGCCACGTCGACGACCGGCGGCGAGTTCTTCCAGAACAACGACATGATGTACTTCACGGGTGTCGAGATCCCCAACGCCGCCCTCATCATGGACGGGCGTTCGAGGACCAGCACGATCTACTTCACGATCACCGAACGCGGCGCCCGCAACGAGGGCATCAACCTCGACCTCGTGCGCAATACGGCCGCGGTGACAGGCATCGAACGCGTGGCGGCCCTCGACCAGTTCACGCCGGCGCTCGCGCGGTTGGCGGGTTCGGGTGCGACCATCTACACCTCGTTCAAGCCCGAAGAGCTGGCCCGCGAGAACTCGGCCGAGAAGTTCACGACGCTGCAGAACACCATGACGCTGAACGTGTGGGACGGCCGGCTCACGCGCGAGCTGCAGTTCGTCCGTAACCTCCGCGAGCGGTTTCCGCAGGCCGCGGTGAAGGACGCGGCGCCGTTGATCTGGGCGCTCCGGGCGATCAAATCGCCCGCCGAGATCGCGCATCTGCGCAAGGTCGGGCGGCTCGGGGTCGAGGCCCACCTCGCGATGATGCGGGCCACGCGGGTCGGCGCCCCGGAATACGAGATGTCCGCGGCCTTCGAATACGCGGTGCGCAAAGCCGGCGCCAGGGAGATGGCCTACAACGTCATCATCAGCTCCGCCGAGAACCACCCGTATCTCCACTACTACCGGCACGACCGGGTGCTGGAGGACGGCGACTTCATCGTCGTCGATGCGGGTCCGAACCTCGACAACTACGTCGTGGACATCTCCGCGTCCTATCCGGCCAACAGCACGTTTACCGCCCGCCAGCGGGAGATCTACGAGGCGGCTCTCGCCATCCAGGAGGCCTGCAGGCAGGTCTACCGGCCGGGGATCGAGGCGAAGGACGTCCAGCCGCAGGTCCTCGAGATCCTGAAGAAGCAGGGCTTCGACGTCAGCAAGGACCTGTTCAGGATCCGGACGATGCAGACCGGTGTCAGCCACAGCGTGGGCATGGCCACCCACGACGTGAGCGCCGGCCCCCGCGGGCCGTTCAGGCCCGGCATGGTGTTCGCCTGCGACATCTACGCCGTGTTCGAAGGCGAGAATCTGGGCGTGCGAATCGAAGACACGATCGTCATCACCGAGACGGGCTGCGAGAACCTCACGCCGGGTCTCCCGAGGACGGTGGCGGAGATCGAGGCGTTCATGAACGCGAAGTAGCGCCGGCCCGGACGGTGACGACGACGTGACCGCAGGCAGGGTCTCGACGCTGGCACGGCTGCCGGCTGGCGTCCCGGCCGAGCAGCTCATCGAGGGCAAGGGCGCCGCACCTGTGAAGAAGCAGGGGAGTCCTCCGGGGTGCGCGCGCTTGCGGGCGGGTATGAACTAAGCTAGACTAAGTACATGGACATGGTGAACATCCACGCGGCGAAGACCCACCTGTCGCGGATTCTCGAGCGGGTCGAAGCAGGCGCCGAGGTCGTCATCGCCCGCGCAGGCAAGCCCGTGGCCCGGCTAGTGCCCTTCGAGGCTCCCCCGCGCCCGAAGCGCCTCGGTCTGCTCAAAGGCCGCATCCACATCGGGGCGGATTTCGACGCCCCGCTACCGGACGGTCTCCTCGATCTGTTCGAGGGACGCCGGCAGTGACGCACCTGCTGCTCGACACGCAGATCCTGCTGTGGGCGCTGGCCGGCCACCGCCGGCTCTCGCGCGAGGCGCGCCGCCTCATCGACGCTCACCACGTGTTCGTGAGCGCGGCCTCCATCTGGGAGGTGGCGATCAAGGCGTCGCTGGGGAAGCTCGATGCCGATCCCACGGCCGTCCGAGAAGCGCTGGCCCCGACCGGCTTCGACGAACTGCCGGTGACGGGCACCCACGCCGCCGGCGTCGCCTCGCTGCCTCCCTACCATCGGGACCCCTTCGATCGCCTCCTCGTTGCGCAGAGCCGGGCCGAGGGGCTGCTGCTGCTGACCAGCGACACGCAGCTCGAACCCTACGGGGACGCCGTGAGGCTCGTGTAGGCGAGTCCGGCCGGCCTCGCCTGCCCGCTACTTCTTCTGCGCGGCGAGTTCGGCCTTGAGCACCTCGACCGCCTTCTCGATCTGCGCGTCGCGGCCCTTGACGAAGTCCGCCGGCGTGTTGTCCACGAACACGTCCGGCTGGACGCCGAAGTTCTCCATGTTCTCCCCACGGGAGGTCCACACCCCCGACCCGGGCGTACGGATGCTGCCGCCGTTGGTCAGCGCGTACGAGCCGGTCCCGATCACCGCGCCCATCGTCGGCACGCCGATGACCTTGCCGAGCTTCAGGTCCTTGAAGCCCTGCGGGAACATCTCGGCGTCGGACGCCGAGCGCTCGTTCTGCATGACGACCATCGGGCCGTAGAAAGCCTCGAGCGGCCGCGGGACCTCGAGGCCCGCGTCACGCCCGCGGGTGTACTGGTACTTCACGCCCACGAGGATCGAGAGCAGCTCCTGGTCGATGCCGCCGCCGCCGTTGAAGCGCTGGTCGATGACGAGCGCTTTCTTCGTGCGGTTCATGGCGAGGTCGAGGGTGAACTGCCGCAGCGAGGGCGCGTTCATCGCGCGGATGTGCAGGTAGCCGATCTCGCCGTTGCTGAGCTTCTCGACCATCGCGCGGCGGTCTTCGACCCACCTGGCGTACTGGGCGTTCGAATAGTCGCCGCCGCTCATCGGCTCGAGCGAGACGGTCCAGGCCCCCTCCTTCACGGGCTTGCTGTTGACGAGGACGTGGAACTTGCGGCCCGGCACGATAGTGAAGGCCTTCCAGTGGGTGTCCGTGGTCTGCAGCTCCTGGTCGTTGACGGCGAGGATGTAGTCGCCCCGGCTGATCTTCACGTAGTCGTGATCAGCAGGGCCGCCCTTCCAGATGTGGCCGACACGGTAGTGCCCGGACGCATCGGGCTCGATCTCGAACCCCGGGTTGCGGGTCTGGGCCTGCGGGCCCCCGCCGCGGCCGCCGCCGCCGCTGACGCCGGTATGCGAGGCGTTCAGCTCGCCGATCATCTGGTTCATCACGGTGTTCAGCTCGGCGGCGTCCACCACGTGATCGAGCAGCGCGCCGTAGGTGGCCTTCGCCGCTTCCCAGTTGACGCCGTGCATCTTCGCGTCGTAGAAGCGGTTCTTCATGACGCGCCAGCCTTCCTCGAACACCTGCCGGCGCTGGGCCTTGAGGTCCAGCTCCATGGTGATCGAGAAGGTGACCTGGCGGGCCGTCCCGCCGCCGGCCGCCGCGGTTGTCGTCGTTGGTGCTGCGGCCGCCGTACCGCCGCGTCCGCCGCGCCCGCTCGCCGCCGCGCCTGACGCCGCTGCGCCGCTGCCAGCGGCGACGGGGGCCGAGTAGATGCCGCGGCCGGAGCGGAAATACAGCGTGCGGCCGTCGGCGGTGAACACCATGCCGCCGCCTCCGCCACGCCCGCCGCCGGCACCGCGGCCTCCGCCGGCCGCGGTTGTGCTGGGCGGCGCCGAGGGCACGCGCACGGGTTCGCTGCCGTCGGCGACGTTCACGGTGTACATGCCGGCGGAAAGTTCGGCGCCGCCGCGCCCGCCGCCGGCCGCCGCCGTCGACGCGGTGAAGGCAACCACGCTGCCTGTGGGTGCGGCCGTGAGGCCGCCGATGATATCGCCCGCCGTCTGAATCCGCCGGGCTCGCTTCGCGAGGCCGTCCCAGTCGATCTTCACCTCGACCGGCGCCGCGGCCTGGCCTGCGCCGCCCGCGCCGCGCCCGCCGCCCCGGCCCGAGGCCTGGGCCGCCAGGCCCTGTTCCTCGGTGTCGATGTCGCGGTTCAGCGGATCGCGATCCTGCGCCTGGAGCGGCAGAACCATCAGCGCCATCTCGGTGGTCGCCCGGCCGCCCGTCGAGGCTACGCCGCTGGCCGTGCCGGCGGAGGTCACGTAAACGATGAAGCGCCCGTCGCCGGTCCACACGCCGCTCGTCTCGCTGAAGGCGAGGCTGTCGTCCGTGACGTGGCGCTCGTCGCCGCCCGTGGCGGGGGCGATGTAGACGTGTGTGCGCAGCGTCTCGTCCTGCTTCACGAAGGTCACCCACTGGCCGTCGGGTGAGAAGGCCGGCAAGCGCGGCGGCGAGATGGTGCTCGAGGTGACAACCCCGGTCTTGCCTTCGGCGAGCGAGTAGCGGTAGATCTTCTTGTCCGTCGACGCGTAGAGCAGGCTCTTCGAATCCGGACTCCAGACGAGCGAGCCCTTGTCGGTGTCGAGATTCGAGACCTTCCGCAGGTTCGTGCCGTCAGGATTGATGAGGTACACCTCCTGGCGGCCGGAGCGATCCGACACAAAGGCGATCGTCTTTCCGTCCGGCGACCACTGGGGCGCTTCGTTGCGCGACGCGCCCTTGTCATGGGCGAGCAACGAGATGTCCCCGCGCTCGGTCGCGATCGTGAACAACTGGTAGCGCGACGAGATAACGGCGCGCCGGCTCGACGGCGAGAGATCGAAGGCATCGGCCTCGCTGCTGATCTCGACGAGCTCCGTCTGGTTCTCCTTGTCGTCCGTGGCGATGTCGACCTTCACTTCGCTGGTGCGGCCTGTTGCTGTCTCGAGCTTCCCGATGCCGAAGTCGCTTTCGTAGACGATGACCTTGCCGTCGTGAGAGATGGACGGGAAGTGGACGTTGCCGTGGGTGTGCTTCGTCACCTGGACCGGCCCGCCTGCGCCGCTCGCCGGGATCTTGTAGATGTTGTTCTGGCTCCTGAGGACCTCGGCCGCGCCGGGCTTGACCGTCTTCTCGTTCGGAAGCGGATCGCCCACGAAGTAGATCTCGTCTTTCGGCCCCCACATCGGCCAGTAGCGGTTGTAGTCTTCGCCGGCGAGGAGCTGCCGGTAGGTCTTCGCCTTCAAGTCCGCCACCCAGATGTCGGCGGCGTAGCTGCCGCGGTAGTGCTTGCGCGTCCAGGTCGCCGGATGGCGGTTGAAGACGAGGTGCGCGCCGTCGAGTGAGAAGCCGCCCCACCAGCCCCAGTCGACCGGGAGGGGCGTCTCCGGACCGCCCGCCGCGGGAATCTGGTAGAGGGTGGTCGTGTTGGGAAAGACGCCGTGGCCCCGGGCGGCGCGGAAGAGAATCGTCTTCGCATCGGGCGACCAGCCCACGACCTCGTCGTTGCCCGAGTGCCAGGTCAGGCGGTGGGGACTGCCGCCGGCGGCGGCCACGACGAACACGTCGTTGTTACCGAACCGGTTCGACGAAAACGCAATCCACCGCCCGTCGGGCGAGAAACGGGGATTGATGTCGCCCCCGGTGCTGATGGTGAGGCGCGTCGGGTTCGAGCCGTCCTCGTTAACGACCCAGATGTCGCCGAGGTAGCTGAAGGCGATCTTGCCGGCGTGATAATCGGGCGTCCGGGCCAGCCGGACGGGCGCCGCCGTCGCCAGCGCGACGGCGACGAGCAGGATGAGCGCGGTGAACAGGCAGGTTCTCTTCATGGCAATCTCCAACTCGGGCTGGGCATACCCGAGGACTCGGGCGCAGGCGTATCTTACCCGGGATTCGGGATTCGGGATTCGGGATTCGGGGTTCGGAATTCGGACGCGCGCCGCTGGACCTGAGGACTCTGGCGGACACACCTCCATGGGACTGGCCTGTCGGTACGGATACACACCTGGACGCCGTTCTTCGCGACCCGCGCGCCTGCGAGTCCGATAGCCTTCTGGCGGCCGAGCTGGCGGGCGACCTGACCGTCATGAACGATCGCCTCGCCGACGCGCTCCTGTCGATTCTCGAGCGCAGCGGCGAGTCCGCGATCCTGCGTTCATGTGCGGCCGTGTCGCTGGGGCCCGTGCTCGAGGACCCGCTCGGTCGCGGTGGCGGCCCCGGATGCGCAGCCGGGCTCCCGCGATCGGGACGTTCCAGCGCGGTAGAGCGGTTCGGGTAGGTGCGCCCGGAGAGGAGTCCGCCACGGGGAACGGCGGGGACCGGGGGAAGAAGGCCGCGGCCCCACCCCCCGATCCCCTGTGCGCGCTCCGCGCCCTACCAGGTGGCTCGGACGCCGAAGCGGAGGATTCTCGGGGCGACAATGCCCGAGATGTTGTTCGCGGTCGAGGAATTCTGCTGGAGACGGCGGGCGAGAATCGTGTTGGCGTTCAGCGCGTTGAACACATCGAGGCTCGGGATGAGCGTGAGCCGGCCCAGACGGAATGACCTATCGACCTTCAGGTCCAGCGTCTGCAGGCTCGGCAGGCGCGAATCGCCGAAGCTGTCGAGGTAGATGCGGACCGTGCCCGCCCGATTGGCGCGCGACGGCGACAGAATGTACTGAGGCATCAGGTAGCCCTGCCGCGCGTTGTAGAAGGCTCCAAGGTTGACGTCCCAGGGCAGCGTGTACATCCCGCTGACCTTCGCCATCCACTTCGCGTTAATGAACACGTTGTCGATGCCGCTCCCGCCGGCCTCGATGGCGTACTGGGCGTTGGTCCACGACCGGACCGTCGTCGGATCGACCTTGTCGGGGCTGCGCGACTGATCGACGTTCCCCCCGTCGTAGCCGGCAGGCGAGTCATAGTGATCGACGGCGTTGTTGTAGGCGAGGCTGGCGTTGAACATCCAACGGTTCGCGTAGCGCTTGCGTACGGTCACCTCGAGGCCGTTGAACGCGCGGTTGTAGCCCTCGCGGTTGGTGTAGACGTAGGCCGCCGGGATGGCGACGGTCGGCTCGAGATACGTCACCGTGCTGCAGCGGGCGCCCGCCTGCGGGCACGACGCAGCGCTCGGGGTGAACGACCGCTCGACGTAGTCCTGGCTGCCGAAGTTCAGCGTGTCGTTCCACGCGAACCGATCGTACTTGCGGTAGATGTAGCTGGCGCCGACGCCGAGGCCCGGCAGCAGCTCGTGATCGACGCCCACGATGAACTCGCGCGTCCGGTCGTTCTTGACGTTCGGGTCGACGGTCCCGGTTGTGGTCAGCTGGCTCGGGTTGTCCGGGTTGTAGTTCCCGCTGAACGTCAGGATCCGGCTGTAATCCAGCTCGCCGGCCTGGACGATGCCGTCGCGGTTCGCGTCGTTCCACGGAAAGCGGATGCTCGCGGCCGTCACGGGGTTCAGCGGCGAGACGGCCTGGCTCGGCGACCGCTGTCCGAAGTAGATCGCCCACGACGCGCTGGCCACGGTCCGGCCGTCGCCCCCGAGGTCGTAGGTCAGGCCCAGGCGCGGCGACCAGTCGTTCCACACGACGCCGCCGTCTGCCCCGCTGAACGTCACGGCCGGCAGCCATTGCGGTGCGAAGGGGTGTGCGGGGACCGAGGACTCGAGCGCCCGGTTCGACTGCCGATCCCAGCGCAGGCCGGCCTTCAGGGTCATCCGGTCCCGCGTGAACGTGTCCTGGAAGTACGCGGCCAAAGTCTTCAGCTCGTAGTTCGTCACCGAGTCGCGCCACAGATCAGCGGCCTCGGACACCGTGAAGGACTGGCCGGCCGGACTGTTGAACCGGGCCTCCGTGTTGCCGCCCACGTGGTTTTCCGCATGCTCCTTCGCGGACCGGTAGCGGAACCCGACCTTGAGGGAGTGATCGCCACCCAGTGACGCCGGCAGGAAGTAGTTCAGCGTGGCGTCCAGGCTGGTCGTCGGTCGGATGAACGGGCCGTTCCGGGAGAACGACGCCGCGTAGGTGCCCGTGGGAACCTCGAGCTTCCGCTGGACGGCGTTCAGCCGGTCCTCGTGGAAGTCAAGGATGAAGTTGTTGCCCAGGTGCGCCCACTGCACGTCGAGGAGCAGACGGTCGTTGAAGATGTGCTGATCGCCGGCCTTCCAGAGCGGGCTCGGCCCAACGTCCCAGCCCCACGTGCCGTACGAGCCTGGGACCGCGCCCTGGCGCCAGGTCGTCTCGATGGGCCGCGTGTCCGACGCGTTGCGGGCGTTCTTCGTCTTGGCCGCCCACGTGTTCTGGAGCGAGAACTTGTTGGCGCGCGAGACGGCCCAGCTCAGCTTCCAGTTGTAGTTGTCCAGAAGCGTCCCGTCGCTGCCCAGGCACGCGCGGACGTCCTTGGTGGGGATGGGCGCGAGCGGGTCGGCCTGCAGCTGGCTCCTGATGGCCTGGCAGGAGGCGTCCGCGTTGTAGAAGCCGACGATGCCGGCGGCGATGTCCTGCTTGCCGTAGCTGCCCCAATACCACAGCTTCTGCCGCACGATCGGCCCACCGGCCTCGACCCCGTAGTCGTAGATGTGCTTGATGGGCGCTCCCGACCCGGCCCGCTGCCGCTTCATCTCGTCGGTCACGTTGTCGGCCTGAAACCGCTCGTGGGTCACGTAGTAGCGGCCCGACCCCCTGAAGACGTCGCCGCCGCTGCGGGTCACCATGTTGATACCCACGCCGCCGGTCTGCTGCGAGGCATCGGCGCCGCCCGTCACGACCTGCATCTCCTCGAGCATGTCGAAGTCGTAGTAGATCGGCGACGCGCCGGTCGCCGACATGTCCGTGATGTCGACGCCGTCGATCGTCCACTTGTTATTGCCGGTCGAGGCGCCGCGCGAGATGTAGCCCGACTGCTGGCCGGACTGCGATCCTCCGACGTTGGTGCGGTCCATGGCGATCCCGGGCGTCTGCTCGAGGATGACCCATGGATCGCGCGCCGTCGGCAGGCTCTGCAGCAGCTCCCGGTTGAAGGTGGCCTGCGTGCCCGTCTCGGTCGCGTCGACCACGGGGGTTTGCCCCCTGACGGTCACCGTCTCCTGGACCGTCGAGATCTGCAGGACCTGACTGATGTCGAGCGTGGCATTGATGGAGACCCGTACGCCCTCCCGCACGACGGTCTGGAACCCGGCCAGCTCGAACGTCAGCGAGTAGACGCCGACCTGCAGCCGCGGGAACACGAACCGCCCGGTTTCCGACGACACGGCCGTCAGCTGAGCGGCCGGGCCCCTCAGCGTCACGGTGACGCCAGGCAGCACCCCTCCGGAGTTGTCGACGATCCTGCCGGTGATGTCGCCGGTCTCCTGGGCGACGCCCGGCACGGCGCTCGCGGCCACCATCAGGGCCACGATCCAAACGACCTTCACTGCTCTCATACCTTCCCTCCCACGTCTCAAGGGCAGCGCGCCGCCGAATCTGCCCGGATGGACGCGCCGCGGCCGCCAAGGGGCCGCGCACGCCTGGCGGGGCTGCCGCCATTCATCCGTAGCGACAGCCGTACCAGCGAAGAGACCCGTTCAATGCCGCTCGATCGAGTCCTGCGCGAAGGGATCGGTAATGCCGCACGGTGCCGAGAAGCCCCTGGCCAGCGTCGGACCGCCCCCAAACGGGCGCCGCACCGCTGGAGCGACCCTCTGAATGCCCGAGTCGCGTCCGGCGCGCCGGACGACGATCCATCAAGCCGAACGGAGACGCCAGCCAGCCCGTTCGCACGCGCGGATCGGCGGCCGGTTGTGCCCGCCGGCGCGCCGCCTAGCCGCCGGACGGCCGGACCGAGGCCGGGCGTAATGCGGTCCGAATCGTCCGAGCCGAAGTCGAACCGCAGTCGAAGCTCTCGCGAAGCTTGCACCGAGTCACGCGATTCGCGGGATTGGATCGGCAGACGCCGGGCGCGCGATCCCAGGCCGCCTCGACCAGGCGGTGCGCTTCTCGACGCTCGAGGCCCTGTGCCGGGAACTGGACTGCCAGCCGGGCGAGCTCCTCGAGTACCAGCCGGACGCAACAGGCGCCGGCATCGCGGCCGGCATCGTCGCTGCTGGAGACGATGCGTAGGATCTGCTCGTCATCGGCTGGGTCATGGTGGTGGGCGCCCGGGGCCGCCATGAAGGTGAGGCGGTTCCGCCGTGCACGGGCAGACTGCGCCGCCGCCGTCGAGCCCTCAGAAGCCAGACGAGCTCCGCCGCGGCCTGCGGCCGGAGGAGACGGGGGACTCCGGGATGACTCCGGGAGGACTCCGGGATGAGACCCGCTCTAGAACGGGGGTGTTCGGCAGGATCACAGACGAGGCCTGACCGGACAAATCAGTCCTCGGCCGGCGTGGTCACCAGCTCGCCGGGCGCATCGTCGAAGCCGTCAAAGGCATCGACGACGATGAACTCGATCGAAGCGACTTCATCGTCGCGGAGCTGCCTGAATTCGTCCTCGCGCCGCTTCTTCGAAGAGAATTCACTCCCCCGGACCCGAGAATTGGTGTGTGTCGCCTCGGTGCAAATTGGCTCTTGATAACAGGCCAATTCAGCCTCATGCTGGCTTGACCGGGAGGTCCGCCATGTTGATCGTGGCCGTCGACAAGACCAGCGGGGTTCCCGTCTACCGGCAGATCTGCGATCGGGTGGCATGCCTGATCGACGCCGGGACGCTGGCACCCGGTGATCGTCTGCCCCCGACGCGTGTGATGGCCCGAACGGCAGGCGTTCACCGCTCCAGCGTCCTTCGCGCCTACGGCGAGCTGTGGGCGCTCGGCTATCTCGAGAGCCGCCCGGGGTCGTACACGACGATCCGCCGGCGGGCGCCGCCGACGGCGTCGGTGCCGGGCAATGGGGGTTCGTCACTGGACTGGGCCGCCATCACGAACCCTGCTATCCGCGCGGTCCGCGCCGGTTCCGACAACCTGGTGTCGCAGAGCCCGACGCCGCCGAACGTCATCGACCTGTCACGCCTGTCGGCCGACCGTCGCCTGACTCCCATCGAGGACGTGCGGCGATCGATCAGGATGGTGCTCGCCGACGAAGGGCGTGAGCTGCTCGACTACGGCGACCCGGCCGGGTACCGGCCCCTGCGGGAGGCGATCGCGCGCCACATGCGGGTGCACGGCGTCGCTGTCGAGGCCGACGAGGTCGTCGTGACCGCCGGAGCCCAGCACGCGCTGGATCTGGTGCATCGCCTCCTCGCCGCGCCCGGCGCCAGGGTCATCGTCGAGTCGCCGACCTACTCGGCAGCACTCTCGCTCATGCGTCTCCACGGTGTCGACCCCGTCGAGGTTCCGATGGGGCCGGACGGGATGGACCTCGACCGGGTGGCTGGCGCGATGCGCCGCGCGAAACCGGCCTTCGTCTACACCATGCCCAGCTTCCAGAATCCCACCGGGGTGACGACCAGCCATGCCCATCGCGAACGGCTGCTGGCGCTCGGCGAGTCGCACAAGGTGCCGATCGTGGAGGACGGATTCGAAGAGGAGATGAAGTACTTCGGCAAAGCGGCGCTGCCCATCAAGTCCATCGACCGGCGCGGCATCGTCATCTACGTGGGAACGTTCTCGAAGGTGGTGTTCCCGGGCTTGCGTCTCGGCTGGATTGCGGCCCCGCGCGCGTGCATCGAGCGCGTGGTGGCCGTGGCCCGCGCCTCGTGCCTGTCTGGTAACCCGCTGGCACAGGCCGTCGCCGCGCGGTTCTGCCAGTCGGGACGTTACGAGGCGCACCTGCGGCGGATTCACACTGTCTACCGCAGGCGCATGCAGACGATGCTGGCGGGGCTGGCCGGGCACATGCCGGACGGAGTGGAATGGACCACCCCGACCGGCGGCTACACGCTGTGGCTGACGGTGAAGGATCGGCGCGTCAGCGAGGTGGCACTCTACCAGCGCCTGTTGGGCGGCGGGGTCAAGGTGTCGCCCGGGCGGGTGTTCTTCGCGGCACCCCCGCGCGGGGCGGCGTTTCGGGTCTCGATCGCCTGCGTGACGGACGAGGAAATCGCCGAGGCTACCAGGCGCCTGGGCCAGGCGCTGGCACGCGCGCTCCACGAGTGATCCCGGACGCCTTGTGGCCGTCGCCTGCAATGCCTTGCGCCGCCCGGCCCGGAGGGCAACGTCAGGGTTCCCAGCGGCTGCCGGCCAACCGTGGTCCGCCGGAGGTCCGTCCTGACGACGTCGCCGGTGCCCGAGAGGTTGATCTCGTAGAACAGATGCTGGGCACCGCCGGTTCGCTCTGCCGGACCCGAATCCCCAACCAGAATCCCCAATCCCCAAACTCCGAGCCCTGATCTACAATCCCCGCGTGGTCGATCCCCATTTGGCAGGCCGCACGATCCTCGTGACCGGCGGCAACTCCGGCATCGGCGAGGCGACGGTGCGAGCCTTCGCCGCCCAAGGCGCGCACGTCGTCCTGCACTTCCTCGACGCCGAGACGCTCGTGCCGCCGAACATGGGCCACAGCGTGGCGGGCCGCGCGCGGGCCGAGGCGATCGCCGAGGACGTGAGGGCGGCGGGCGGCGGGATCGACCTCGCTGACGGCGACCTGCTGGATCCGTCCGTGCCGGCCCGGCTGTTCGACCGCGCCGGACCGGTGGACATCCTCGTGAACA
>JBFMFH010000014.1:0-12516 GCA_040752275.1 Acidobacteriota bacterium | reverse complement strand
TCGAGGGGCGAGAGAAGCAGGAGATGACCAAGCGCCTCCTGCGACGCCTCCGCGACCTGGGCGTCAACGTCGAGGTCAAGGCCGCGTAGCCTCGCGGCTGGCTGCGGCGGGTGGTTTCTCTTTAGAATCGCCACGCCATGAGAACAACCCTGGGTGTCGGTGTCGTGGGCGTCGGGTGGGTCGCGCAAGAGCACCTGCGGGCGTTCTTGCGCAACCCGCACGTCAGGGTCACGATGTTGTGCGACCGCGACGAGGTGCGGACGCGGAGCAAGCTGCGGGCCGCGGGTCTCGACGTGGGTGAGGCGCGGTTCACGCGCCGCTACCAGGACCTCCTCGATTCGCCAGATGTCGATATCGTGTCGATCGCGACGCCCAACCACCTGCACGCGAAAGAGGCGGTCCGAGCGGCGAATGCGGGCAAGCATATCCTGCTCGAGAAGCCCACGGGTCTCGACACGGCGGAGCTCCGGGGCATCCGCGACGCCGTCCGGCGTGCAGGCGTGCGCACGATCGTGTCCTTCGAGCTGCACTACAACCCGTACCTGCGGTTTGTCCACTGGCTGAGAGCGAGCGGGCACCTGGGCCGCCTGCACTTCGCGCGCGTGCAATACCTCTCCCGGGTGACCGACTGGTATTCGGGGTGGTCCTGGGTACGGACGGCGAGAAGCGGTCGCAGTCACCTGCTGGCGGCCGGCTGCCACGCAGTCGATGCGCTGCGCTGGTGCACCGGGCTCGAGGCAACGGAGGTGTCCGCGTATCACGTGCGACACACGCGCGGGTACGAGTGGCCGACGAGCATCGCCGTGAACATGCGGCTGCGCGGCGTGGGTCGGGATGGCGGCGCAGGCTCGGACGTTCTGGGCCACGTCACGAGTTCGACGGACTTCCAGATGCCCTACACGTTCGGCGTCGAACTGATGGGGGACCGGGCGACCGTGCGTGACGACCTCATTCTGTGGAGCGACGCACCTGTCAACCGCGCCGCGCTGCAGGCAGCGTGCCCACTCACGGAGGTCAGGCTGCACGACGCCCAGACACCGACCGGCGCTGCCGCGATCAGGATCGAGACCGAGATGCCCGGCTCATCCGACGTCACGCACCACCCTTTCCAGGGCGAGATCGACGAGCTCGTGACGTGCATCCTCGAGGGCAGCGAGACGCACCTCAGCATCTCTGACGCGCAGAAGACGATGGAGATCTGCATCGCGGCGGATCGCTCGGCGGCACGGGGCGGCCGGCCGGTGAAACTGCCGCTGCTGCGAGGGTGACGACTCTGTCAGGCCAGAACCGTCCTGGATCTACGCGCGAGGGCCATGCCCGCCGCCAAGGGCTGCTGGAGTTCTTGCACGAGCTGATGGCTGAGGGCTGATGGCTGACCGCTGCAGCATGAGCTTCAGCCCCGCCAGCGACTCCCGCGTACACTCCATGGGTGTCTTGCCGTCCGGATACACCTCTTGTTCGACGACGATGACCTCGGTGCCTCCAACCGTCGTGCACGCCTCGTAGACCGCCTTCCAGTCGACCGAGTCCTGGCCGAAGATGGCCTTCCTCCCCTCATCGCCCTGCCGCACCGTCGGCTTGAAATGCACGGTCTTCGTCCGCCCGGGGTACTTGCGGACGTACGCCGCCGGATCAAACCCGGCCGCCATCGTCCAGCCGCAGTCCTGCTGGAGGATGACGTCGGCGGTGGTCCGCTCGGCGAACAGGTCCCAGAAGGTCTTGTCGCCGTCCTTTCGGAACTCGCCGGTGTGGTTGTGATAGCCGCACGCCATGCCCAGCGGCTTCAGAACGGCCGCGAGTTCGTTGAACGCATCGGCCAGGACCCGGCTCCTCTCGGGATCGGTGAATGCCGCATCGCCAGGCACTACGAGGAAGCGGCAACCGATCGTTGTGTGGAAGTCGAGCGTCTTCTTCAAGGCGTCGCCCTGCAGCACGTTCATACGGACATGCGTGCCGGCCGCCTTGAGGCCGAGCGCGTCGAGCCGCTTCCTCAGATCAGCCGGGCGGTCGGCGTAGCCGTAGTAGCCGGCGAACTCGACGCCCGCGAACCCCATGGCCGCCACCTGGTCGAGGGTGGCGTCGAAGTCCTGGGCGCAGTCGCGGCGGACGGAGTAGAGCTGAAGGGCGATGATCGGACGGGCGGCCGCGAAGACGCGGTCGTGACGCGTGACCGCCCACGCCAGCGGCAGGGAGCCAGCCAACTCGAGGAAGGACCGACGCGTCAGGCCGGCCGCGCCCTCTCCGTCACCACGTCTCACGTTCGATCGCATTCGCATGCAGCCTCCCTGCTCAGCAGCGTGAAACTCCGGGGCATGGGGAGCGACTCAGAACGCCGTCCCGCCGCATTGTAGGCCGAAACCGTGGCCTGCAGTAGAATTCGCGCGTGGCTCCGCGGATGGGGCCACGACTCCGCCGAAGGCTGGTGCGCATGACTCCTCGCCTCGTGACACGGTTCCCCACGCCCCTCATCTGCGCGGCGATCGTCGCGGTGGCAGCCACTCCCGGGCCGGGCGCCGCCCAGGGTAACCTACCGACGCTGGCCGGCCCCTGGCACGGCGCCATCGAGGTCGCGACGACCACGCTGGCGATCAGGGTTGTCTTCACGGAGGGTGAGTCGAGGTTGAATGCCACGATCGACATTCCGCAGCAGGGCGCGAAGGGCCTGGCGCTGCAGGCTGTCGCCCGGGACGGCTCGATTGTGCGCTTCGAACTGCCAGCCGGCCAGGCGACGGCCGTCTTCACCGGCACCCTCCGGGGCGACGCTATTCAAGGCGAGTTCACACAGGGCCTCGCCTCGGGCAGGTTCCATCTCACCCGAGGAGAGGCTCAGGCTCCTCGGAAACCGGCGAACCTGCCGTACGGAGCCGAGGAGGTGACGTTCGCCAACGGCGGTGTGACACTGGCTGGCACACTGACCATCCCCGCCGGCACGGGTCCGTTTCCTGCCGTCGTGATGCTGACGGGGAGCGGTCCGCAGAACCGCGACGAAGAGCTGTTCGGGTTCAAGGTCTTCGGGGTCATCGCCGATCATCTGACCCGCAACGGCGTGGCCGTGCTGCGCTACGACGACCGCGGGGTGGGGCAGTCATCCGGCGGCGACTCGGATCCCACGACCGAGGATTTCGCCGCCGATGCGCTGGCCGGTCTGGCGTTCGTCTCCCGGCGTCCCGAGGTGGACCGGGGCCGCGTGGGGCTGTTCGGCCACTCGGAGGGTGCCGTTGTCGCGGCGATGGCGGCGGCCCGTTCGCCGGACGTGACGTTCATCGTGATGATGGCGGGCACGGCGACGCCGGGCGACCAGGTCCTGCGCAAGCAGGCCGAAGACCTCGCACGTGCGGGAGGCGCAGATGACACCCAGGTTGCGGCCATTCTGACGGCCCACGCCGCGATGCTGGACGCCATCCGAACGGCGGCCGACGCAGCCGCGCTCGAACGGGCGGTGAAGGTCCTGGCCAATGCCCAGATCGATGCCCTGCCCGAGGCGCAGCGAAGCCAGATCCCGAACCGCGAGGCCTACGTCGACCGCGTCGTGAAGGCCCAGGCCGCCGCGATCAGCAGCCGCTGGCTGAAGTTCTTCATCGATTTCGACCCGGCGGCGGTGCTGGCCAAGGTCACCTGCCCGGTGCTGGCCCTCTTCGGAGGGAAGGACATGCAGGTCCCGGTCGCGGTGAATCGCCCTCCGCTCGAGGCCGCACTCGCGAAGGGCGGCAACTCGCGGGTCACCGTCAAGACCTACCCTGCGGCGAACCACCTGTTCATCACCGCCGGTACGGGAAGTCCGGCCGAGTACGCCACGCTCGAGAAGACCTTTGTCCCTGGCTTCCTCGACGACGTCACGGCGTGGGTACTGGGACAGCATCACAGGTCCGCGTTTTCAGTCGTGAGTCATGAGTACCTGCCAGCCCAGAACCGACAATCGACATCACCGAGCTCAGTCCTGTGGGGATGCCCGGAGAAGGCGCCATGAACACCCATCGCACACGTAGCCGGCGCGAGTTCCTCAAGACCGTGCCTCTGGCTCTGGCTGGCGCCGCGGCCTTCCCGACGATCGTCCGTGCCTCGGCACTGGGACTGAACGGCGCCGTGCCGCCGAGCGATCGCATCGTCATGGCGGGCATCGGCTTCGGTATGCAGGGACCGTCGAACATGCGCTCGTTCCTGGGCAAGGACGAGGTGCAGTGGGTTGCGGTCTGCGACCTCGACGAGGTGCCGCTCGACAAGGCGAAGGACACGGTCAATCAGCGGTACGGCAATACCGACTGCGCCACCTACAAGGACTACCGCGAGCTGTTTGCACGCGGCGACCTGGATGCGGTCTCGATTGCCGTGCCGGACCACTGGCACGCGATCCTGTCCATCGACGCCGCCCGCGCGGGTCTCGACATCTACGGCGAGAAGCCGTTCACACACAGCCTGCGGGAGGGACGCGCGCTCTGCGACGCCCTGGCGCGGTACGGGCGTGTCTGGCAGACGGGGAGCTGGCAGCGCTCGGAAGACAACTTCCACCGCGCCTGCGAGCTCGTGCGCAACGGGCGGGTTGGAAGAATCCAGCGGGTCGAAGTCGGCCTGCCGTCCGGATTCACCGACTTCGCCCGCACTTTCGGTCAGGAGACGCTCGGGAGTCCGCCGAAGGGCTTCGACTACGACACGTGGCTTGGCCCGGCACCCTGGTCGCCCTACTGCAAGGCGCGCGTGCACATGAACTGGCGCTGGAACATGGACTACGGCGGCGGTCAACTGATGGACTGGATCGGCCACCATCTCGACATCGCCCACTGGGGGCTGGGGTGCGAACACACCGGGCCCGTCGAGATCTCAGGGACCGGAGAATTCCCGGTGACCGGCATCTACAACGGGGCAACGAAGTACTGGGTCGAGACGAAGTACGCCGACGGCCCCCCCATCGTCATTGCCGGCGGCTACCCGGAGATTCAGAGCGGGACCAAGTGGATCGGCGAGTACGGCTGGGTGTGGGTCGATCGGGGAGGGTTCGAGAGCCAGCCCGCGCACCTGGTCAACGACGCGATCGGACCGAACGAGACGCGCCTCTACCGCAGCCGCGACCACTACCAGAACTTCCTCGACTGTGTGAGGAGCCGGGCGCTGACGATCGCACCGGCGGAGGTGGCGCACCGCTCCGCGAGTGTCGGCCACCTCGGCGTGATCGCCATCGAAACCGGCCGCACCATCACGTGGGAACCGGCGACGGAAACGCTCATTGGCGATTCGCAGGCGGAGCGGCTGTTGTCGCGCGCGTATCGCAGACCGTACCGGATTCCGGCCTGAGGCGAGGTGCATCATGAGAGCGACCGAGCGACAGCCGAGCCCCTCGGCCCCGCCGTGCTGGACACGCATGGTCTCCGGCCTGCTGTTGGTGCTGGCCTTGTCAGGGCCGGCAATGGCTGACCGATCGAACGGGGTGCGCGAGGCGCAGACGAGGGGGACAGCAGCTCCGGAGGCCGCCGCGCCGGCTTCGTTGGAGGCGATTCTCAAGGAGCTCGCCAGCTACGACGGCGGCATCGCGTCGGATGCTGTCTGGAGGCTGCGCGACTACGTCCACGCTCGGAAAGACGACCCTGCCGCGCGGGCCGAGTGCGAGGCCAGCCTGCTGAAGTTCCTGAAGACCAAGGCGACGCCCTCGGCGAAGCTGGCAGCCAGCCGCCACCTGCGTGTGATCGCCGGCGAGGCGGCCGTTCCAGCGCTGGCGGCGATGCTGGCGGACGAGAGGATCGCCGATCTCGCCCTTTATGCTCTCCAGCCGATTCCCGGCCAGCTTGCCGAGCGTGCGCTCATCCAGGCAGTGCGCGCGACGCACGGACCCACGAGAATCGCCGTCGTCGCCGCGCTCGGCGAGCGACGTGCCGCCGCCGTCTCCGCGCTGGCTCCGCTGCTGAACGAACCTGCGGCGGCGAGTGCGGCTGCCGTCGCATTGGGGAGGATCGGCGGCGACGAAGCCGCACGCGCGCTGGCCGCCGCGTACCCGCACGCGGCCGGCAGCCTCAAGGCCACGTTCGCTGCTGCGATCCTGACAGCGGCAGAGGCCATGATCGCGACGGAGAACGCCAGCGGCGCGAAGCCGCTCTACGAGATGGTGGCGTCGGATGCGGCGCTCCCGGCACCCATCCGCGCGGCGGCAGTCAGGGGGCGGATCTCGGCGGCGGGTGACGATGCCGCCTCGCTGCTCCTCGAGACGCTGGCACACGCCGATCCGCCCATCCAGGAGGCGGCGATCGCAAAGATCGCCGACGTGTTCCGGCCCGACGCGATTGAGCCGGTCTGCGCGTTGCTGCCCGGGCTCCCGGCCGGTACGCAGGTTCAGGTCCTGGCTGTGCTGTCAGACTACCCGGGCGACCTGGTGCGCCCCGCCGTCCTGCAGGCTGCCCAGAGTGGCGAGCCGCCGGTTCGCCTGGCGGCGATGGCGGCTCTTGGCGCTGCCGGCGATCACTCGGTCGTGCCCTTTCTGATCGATGCGGCCGCTCGCACGAGCGGAGCCGAACAAGCGGCGGCCCGCCTGACCATCGCCCGGCTGAAGGGTCGTGCGGTCGACGACGCCCTCCTGCACCTCCTGGACGAGCAGCCGGCGCCCGCCCTGGTGGGCGAGGTGCTCCTGGCGGTCGGCGGCCGCCGGATCTTCCCAGCCAAGCCCATCGTTGCGGGGTTCGTGAAATCGCCGGTGCCGGCGATTCGCATGCAAGCGATGAAGGCGCTTCGCACCGTCGGAACGCCGTCGGACGTGCCAGCCATGCTCGATGCGCTCGTTGGTGCCGAAACCGAGGCAGAACGCAGAGAGGCCGAGAAGACGGCGACCGACCTCGCACGGATGGCCGCCGCTGCAGAGGGGCGGGCGCGCGCGATCCGGGCGAGACTCGCCCGTGCCGAGGAGAGCGGCACCCGCGTGCGCCTGATCGCCCTCTTGCCGCTCGTCGGCGACCCCGGTTCTTTGCCGGCCCTGCGGGGAGCCCTCTCCGATGCCGATCCGGATGTCGTCGACGCTGCTGTGCGGGCGATTGTGGCGTGGCCGACCACCGACGCTCGCGACGACATCATCGCCCTGGCACGAGACTCGCGGAACGAGACACACCGGCTGCTGGCCATCGGCGGGCTGGTACGCGTGGTCGGGCTCGATCGCCATCGACACCCCGAGGCCGCCGTCGCCGACCTGCGCCTGGCGGCCGAGTTGTCCTGGCGGCCGGAAGAGCAGAAACTGGTACTGGGCGTCCTCGTGCAGTTCCCGTGCCGGGAAGCTCTCGATCTCGCCGCCGGGTTCGCCCGAGAGGCGCCGACCAGAGCGGAGGCGCAGGCGGCCATCGAGAAGATCAAGGACCGCCTGCTCAAGGAGGCCATTCGCCAGTGACCAAGCACATCGTGTCTGGACTGCTGCTCGGAGCGGTCACGCTGGCGCCGCTCGTGGCGCCGCGGGCCCAGGGGAAGGAAGTACTGAAGTTGAAGCTCCCGAAGCCGATGTTCATCGGGACGCCGACGAACATCAAGAGCGCGAATCTCGAGGTGATCACCGGGAAATCCCGCGGACCGTTCATGGTGCCCGTGGGGACCAGGCTGCTGTCGCTGAACAAGCCCGTCCAATCGAGTGACACGCAGCCGGTCATCGGCGAGCTCGACATGATCACCGACGGCGAAAAGGAAGGCGGCGACGGCTACTTCGTCGAGCTCGGGCCCAGCAAGCAGTGGGTGCAGATCGACCTCGGCAGGTCGTTTGCACTGCACGCCATCCTGGTCTGGCACTACCACAGCCAGGCGCGCGTCTATCGCGATGTCATCGTCCAGGTGTCCGATGACAGGGATTTCCTGAAAGGCGTGCGGACGATCTTCAACAACGACCACGACAATACCGCCGGGCTGGGCATCGGCACGCAGAAGGAGTACATCGAAGTCGCCGAGGGCAAGCTGTTCGATCCGCAGGGCATGAGCGGCCGGTACGTGCGGTGCTTCTCGAACGGGAATACGGCGAACGACCTGAACCACTACGTGGAAGTCGAGGTGTACGGCACGCCGATCTCATGAGCAGGGCCGTCTACGGCAGCCTGATCGTGGCGTCGCTGGCGGTGGGACTCGCACTCCGTCTGGCTGCGCCGGATGCCCGGCCCATGCACCACGACGAGGCGAACCAGGCCGTCCGCTTCGGAACCCTTCTCGAGACGGGGTACTACGCGTACGACCGAACAGACCATCACGGCCCGACGCTGTACTACCTGACGCTGCCTGTCGCCTGGGTGTGGGGGCAGAGGACGCTGGCGTCGCTCGACGAGCGGACCATCCGGCTCGTGCCGGCGATCTTCGGAACGGGTCTGATCCTGCTCATGCTGCCTCTCGGCGGGACGCTCGGGTGCAGGGCCGTCGTAGCGTGCGCGTGGCTTGCGGCACTCTCTCCCGCGCTGACCTACTACTCCCGCTTTTACATTCAAGAGACGCTCCTCGCCTTTTTCGCCCTGGCGTTCCTGATTGTCGCCGGCCGGTACATTCAACGTCCGCGCGCCTGCACCGCACTGCTTGCCGGCCTGGTCGGCGGCCTGGCCTATGCCACGAAGGAAACGTCTGTTGTCGTGCTGCCCGCGGCGCTGATCGCGATCGTGACCGCCCGCGCGTGGCAGCAGCCCCGCCCAGCCGGCATCCGCATCCGCGACGTCGCGCTGGGGTGCAGCGCGGCGGTGGTGGTGGCCTTTCTCCTGTACTCCTCGTTCCTCAGCAGGCCGGCGGATGTGCTCGAGTCGATCCGCGCGTTCGGCGTCTATTTCGATCGGGGACTCGGCACGAACGCGCACCGACAGTCCTGGCACTACTACCTGCGTCTGCTCGCGTTCTCCCACTCGGGCGGTCTGGTCTGGACCGAGGGACTCGTACTCGTCCTGGCTGCTGCCGGCATTGCCGTCGCGATCCGCGGAGGAACCGGAGCCTTCTGGCCGCGTGCCGTGGCCGTCTACTCGATCGTCTCCGCGCTCACCTTCGCGGCTGTCCCGTACAAGACTCCGTGGAACCTGCTGCCGTTCTATGTCGGCTTCGTGGGGCTGGCGGGCATCGGCGCCGCGGCCATCGCATGGGCGCAGCAGCCGCGCGTCGCTCGAGGTGTGGCGCTTGCGCTTCTCGCTGCAGGATACTGCCATCTCGGCGTGCAGAACTGGCGGGCGAACTTCGTCTACCCGGCCGATCCGCGCAACCCCTACGTCTGCGCCCAGACCCTTCCCGACTTCCTCCGCCTCGTGCAGCGTGTCACCGACGTTGCCGCGCTCCACCCGGATCGCGACGCGATGCTGGTCACGGTCCTCGCCGGCCCGTACGAACAGTGGCCTCTGCCCTGGTACCTCCGGCGGATGACGCGTGTCGGCTACTGGACCCGCGCCGAGGAGGCGGGTACCCTCGACGATGCCCCGCTCATCGTGGCGTCGCAGGAGAACGCCCTCGCTGTCGAGGCTGCGCTTGGCATTCGATACGTGACCGAGCACTACGGCTTGCGACCGGACGTGATCCTGACACTGCATATCGAACGCGGCCTCTGGGAACGCTTCGTTGCGGGGCGGACGACCGCGCGCGTCGGCCCGGGCTGAGAGGATCGAACGGGCGCAGTCTCCTCAGGGTCGTCCCGAGGACATGGCAGGCGAGACGGATCGCGTCCGGTCAGCCGACGAGATCATCGGCCTCTGCGCCAGAAGCCGGCTCGGGCTACAATCGGCCCCAGCATGAACCAGCTCTACTACGGCGACAATCTCGATGTCCTGCGACAGCACATCGACAGCGAGAGCATCGACCTGGTTTACCTCGACCCACCCTTCAACTCGAACGCGAGTTACAACGTGCTATTCGCCGAACAGGACGGAACGAAGGCCGCGTCGCAGATCAAAGCGTTCGAGGACACGTGGCAGTGGGACGAAACGGCCGCCCGTGCCTGCCAGGAGATCATCGAGGCTGGCGGGAAGGTGTCAGAGGCCATGCAAGCGTTCCGGAGATTCCTTGGCGACAGCAACATGATGGCGTACCTGTCGATGATGGCCCCGCGACTGGTGGAGCTGCGCCGCGTGTTGAAGCCGACAGGGTCGATCTACCTTCACTGTGACCCGACGGCGAGTCACTACCTGAAGATGCTGATGGACGGTGTCTTTGGTCCGAGACGCTTCCTCAATGAGATCTCGTGGAAGCGGTCGAGCGCGCACAGCGATACCAAGCAGGGCATGAAGCGCTGTGGCCGAATCCGCGACGTCCTCCTGCTCTACACGAAGTCAGACCTCTACACCTGGAATGCTCAGTACACCTCCTACACTCACGAGTACGTGACGTCGGAGTATCGTCACGTCGAGAAGGCCTCGGGGCGGAGGTACAAGCAGACCGACCTCACGGCCGCCAAGCCCGGCGGCGACACCGAGTACGAATGGCGGGTCAAGCGTCCAGGAGCGACCGGACCCTGGCACGCCGATCTCGACGATGAGTACCTGCGGCCAAGGTCAGGCTGGGAGTACAACGGAGTCCTTCCGTACCGCGGTCGGTACTGGGCGTATTCGAAGGCGAACATGGCGGAGTTTGCGAGGAAGGGTCATCTCCACCATCGCCGCACCGGTATTCCTCGTCTCATCCAGTACGCCGATGAGATGCCTGGCATTCCGCTCCAGGATCTGTGGGATGACATCTCACCGGAGCGCGGCGACGAAGACCTCGGCTACCCGACGCAGAAGCCCCGCGCACTACTCGAGCGGATCGTCGAGGTGTCGAGCAACAAAGGCGATACGGTGCTCGACCCCTTCTGCGGCTGCGGCACGACCGTTGCGGCTGCCCAACGAGTACACCGGCAGTGGATCGGTATCGACATAACAAGCCTTGCGATCAGTCTCATCCGTCATCGGCTGGCTGACAGCTTCGGCAGCACAGCCGAGTACGAGGTCATCGGCGAACCGGTCTCGTTGCCTGACGCACGACGCCTGGCGCATGACGATCCCTATCAATTCCAGTGGTGGGCGCTCGGTCTGGTTGGGGCGCGTCCGGTGGAAGGCAAGAAGGGCGCAGACAAGGGCATTGACGGCCGAATCTACTTTCACGAGGGTGACAGGGCCAAGACGAAGCAGATCATCCTCTCGGTCAAGGCCGGGCACGTCACCGTTGCCCATCTCCGTGACCTGCGTGGCGTACTCGACCGGGAGAAGGCCGAGATTGGCGTGCTGTTGTGCATGGATGAACCGACGGTCCCGATGAGGAAGGAAGCCGCCGGTGCGGGGTTCTACAGGTCGCCCTGGGGACGACACCCGAGACTCCAGATTCTCACCATCGAGGACCTGCTGACCGGCAGGGTGATCAGCCGGCCGCCGCAACAGACCAGCGTTACGTTCAAGCGGGCGCCGAAGACCCAGGACGACGTGAGGGAAACACGTCGCATGCCGTTTGGCGAACCGGAAGATCCGGATTGGACTTGAATGAGACCAGTCATCTCCCTCGGCCACGCGCGTCGGATCGGCATCCTGCCGCTGACGTGTCGCTGGTTCGGGAAGACGTCCAGCCAGGGGCCGCCGTGTCTGCGTGTCGCGCAGGGTTCGACCCTGGCAGTTGCTGCCATGTCCGCTCAGAAGATTGGTGAGCCCTGGACGATCGTCAGCGGCGACTCCCGCGGTACGGATTCCCCGGGACCGGGTCGCTGCCCGCGCCTGGTACGCGGGCGGCCCACAGCATCCCGCGCTTCATGATCTCCCGCGCCTCTGGCACATTGAAGTCCGCGGCAACGTGCCCCAGCGTCGAGTGGAAGACCCGTCCCTTGCCGTACAGCTTCTTCCAGACGCTGGGCATGACCACCCCCTTCGTCCACGACACGAACTCGCCTGAAAACGTCGTCGTGGCCAGCACCTCGACGCTTGGATCGACGAGCATGTAGTACTGCTCGGAGTGCATGCGGAAATCCGAGAGCCCAGCGGTGATGGGGTCGTCGCGACTGACGAGATTCACTTCGTAGTCGATGATGCCGCCGGGATGCGCGGCCCATGATCCGCCGACCATGAACTCGTACTCGGTGTTGCTGCGGAAGGCGTCGCTGAGGCCCCCGTGCCAGCCGGCCAGGCCGACACCGCCCCGCACGGCGTCGAGCAGTCCCTTCTCCTGCCGGGGCGTGATCTGGCTCATGGTGAAGGCCTGGACGATAAGCGACAGGCCCTGCATCTTCTCTGCGTCGAGATACGCGTCGAGCGTGTGCGAGATCTCCACGTCGAACCCCTGCGCGACCAGCCAGGGCGCGAAGATGTCGACCGTCTGCCTGGGCTCATGGCCCTCCCATCCGCCCCACACCATCAGCACCTTCTTCGGCGCCGGAGCCTGCGCCAACCGCGCCGGAGCCAGCCAACAGCCGGCGCCCGACGCGAGAACGAGCGTCACGGCCCATCGAGTCGCAGGAGCCCGTGTCGTCATGGTCGATACCTCTGAGGCTCATCTGTGATCCTTCCCTCGCGGGTCCTGTCGCCGGACAGCCCACCGCTGCTCAGACCCACAAACATGACCACGGCTGAGGGTCTTCCGCCGCGGCGGGCGCCCGTC
>JBFMFH010000013.1:0-26755 GCA_040752275.1 Acidobacteriota bacterium | reverse complement strand
CGGAGTGGACGAGGATGTGATCCCGAGCGGGTGGCGCCGGACGGGCGCCCGCCGCGGCGGAAGACCCTCAGCCGTGGTCATGTTTGTGGGTCTGAGCAGCGGGGGGCTGTCCGGCGACAGGACCCGCGAGGGAAGGATCACAGACGAGGGACCGGGGACCAGTTCCCCGGTCCCCGGTCCCCGGTTTCCAGTCCCCAATCCCAAGTCCCTGCGGAATTGCGCTAGGATACGCGCCAGCCGTGTCCGCGGCATCCATCCGAGAGGTCCATGTCATGAGGTTGTTTCCTGACGTTCCCATGGCTCGCCGGTTCGTCCTGTTCGGTTCTGCGCTTACGCTGATCGGGGCGCTGGTCGTGCGGCCGTTCGCCGCCCCGGGCGAGTCGACGCGCCTGCTTCGCACGCCGACGGTGAGCGCCACGCACATTGCCTTCGCGTACGCCAACAACATCTGGGTCGTCGAACGCGCTGGCGGCCAGGCGCGACGCCTGACGAGCTTCCAGGGCCAGACCGCCAACCCGCATTTCTCGCCCGACGGGAAGTGGATCGCCTTCAGCGGCCAGTACGCCGGCAACACCGACGTCTATGTGGTGCCTGCCACGGGCGGGGAGCCGAAGCGGCTCACGTGGCATCCGGGCGGGGACACCGTGGAGGGCTGGACGCCCGACGGCACGCAGGTGATGTTCGTGTCCGGCCGCGCCTCGTGGGCCCCGAGCGGCGCCCCGCGCTTCTGGACCGTGCCGGTCGAGGGTGGCGTTGAAGAGCCGATGGCCCTGCCCCGGGCCTATCAGGGGAAGATCTCACCCGACGGCACGCGTGTGGCCTTCAGGTTGAACAACTCGTGGGACGAAGAGCGGCGCAACTACCGCGGCGGCCAGAACAAGCCCATCTGGATTGTGGATCTCAAGACGTGGGATCTGACGACGCCGACGTGGAAGGACTCGAAAGACGTGGATCCCGTGTGGGTGGGGGACACGGTGTACTTCGTTTCTGACCGAGACGGTGTGGCCAACATCTGGGCCTGGAACACGACAGCAAAGAGGCTGGCGCAGATCACGACGTTCGACGACTTCGACGTGAAGGCGCTCAATTCCGGCGCCGGCGTCATCGTCTTCGAGCAGGCAGGCTACGTGCACGAACTCGATCCGAAGAGCGGCAAGTCGAAGGTAGTAGCCATCACCGCCACCGGCGATTTCCCGTGGATGATGCCCCGCTGGGAGGATGTGTCGAGCCGCATGACGAATCTCGCCCTCTCGCCCACCGGCAAGCGCATCGCCGTAGAGGCGCGCGGCGAGGTCTTCACGATCCCTGCCGAGAAGGGTGATACGCGGAACCTGACACGGTCGGCGGCATCGGCGGAGCGCGATCCCGCGTGGTCGCCTGACGGCAAGTGGGTATCGTATTTCAGCGATGCGTCCGGCGAGTACGCGCTGGTACTGGCCTCGCAGGACGGCGTCACGCCGCCGCGGACGATTGCGTTGCAGAAGCCGACGCACTATTACACGCCGTCGTGGTCGCCGGACTCGAGAAAGCTGCTCTACCACGACACGGACTTCAACGTGTGGGTGCTCGACGTCGAAAGCGGGAAGGCGAAGATCGTCGGCCACGATCCGTGGGCGGTGCCGCAGCGCACGCTCTTCCCGACCTGGAGCCCCGACTCGAAGTGGGTGGCCTACGCGAGCCGCCTGCGGTCGCTCTACCGGGCGATCTTCGTGACGAACGTCGAGACTGGCGAGACAAAGCAGGTGACCGACGGCCTGGCGGACGCGATGTATCCAGTATGGGACGCCGGCGGGAAGTACCTATGGTTCCTCGCATCGACCGATTTCGGCCTGCGCTCGCAGTGGCTTGACATGACGTCGTACGACCGCGAGGAGACGTTCGGGCTCTATCTGGCCATCCTGAAGGCCGGGGAGCCAAGCCCGCTCCTGCCCGAGAGCGACGAGGACAAGGGTGTCGGCAGCGCGGCCGCGCCAGCGCCGGGCGGTCCGGGCGGTGGCGGCGGACGGGGAGGCCGCGGAGGCGGAGCTCCGCCAGCGGCAGGGGGAGAGCCGGGCGCGCAGGCGGCGCAGGCCGAGGCCCCGGCGCGGGCACCGCGCCAGCCCGTGACCGTGGAGATTGACTTCGATGGCCTGCAGCGGCGGGTCATCGCAATCGAAGGCGTCTCACCAAGGCAGTACTCGCAGCTGAAGTCCGGCGTGGCCGGGACGGTGTTCTACCTCGAGACCGCCGGCGGGGGTGGCGGGCGTGGTGGGGCCGCCGGCGCCACGCTGCACCGCTATCGTCTGAGCGATCGGCGGGCGGCGCAGTTCGCGACCGGCGTTGGGGCGTACGACGTCAGCGCGGACGGACGCAAGCTGGTCTACAGCGCCGGGGGCGGCGGCGGACGCGGACGCGGCGGCGAAGGAACGGCCGGAGGCCCGAGCCTGTTCCTCGTCGATGCCGACCGCACACCGCCGCAGGCCGGCCAGGGGCGCATCAGCGTGTCGCTTCGGATGTACCTCGACCCGGTCGAAGAGTTTCGGCAGATCTTCAACGAAGGCTGGCGCAACCAGAGGGACTACCTCTACGTACCGAACCTGCACGGTACGGACTGGCCAAGAATGAAGCAGATGTACGGCCAGTTGCTGCCGTTCGTGCGGCACCGGGCGGACTTGAACTACCTCCTCGACAACATGGGCGCCGAGATCGCCATCGGCCACTCGTATGTACGCGGCGGCGACATGCCGGAGACGCCTCAGACGAACGGCGGACTGCTCGGCGCTGATTTCGTCATCGACAACGGCCGTTACAGGATCGCGCGCATCTACGACACCGAGAGCTGGAACCCGGATCTGCGCGCCCCGCTGGCCGCGCCGGGCGTGGACGTCTCGGTCGGCGACTACATTCTCGCCATCAACGGCGCGGAGTTGCGTGCCCCGGACAACATCTACCGCCTGCTCGACGGCACGGCCAACCGCCAGACGGTGCTCACGGTGAACAGCCGTCCGTTGCCCGAGGGCGCGCGCCAGGTCACGGTCGTCCCAATCGGCAGCGAGCAGGGCCTGCGCACGCGGGCGTGGGTGGAGCACAACCGCAGGCTGGTCGACACGCTGTCAGGCGGTCGGCTCGCATACGTCTATGTGCCCAACACCGGGCAGGGCGGCTACTCGAGCTTCAACCGGTACTTCTTCCCACAGCAGGATCGGCTCGGCGCGATCATCGACGAGCGGTTTAATGGCGGAGGGTCGGCGGCCGACTTCATCATCGAAGTCCTCCAGCGCGACTTCGATGGCTACTTCAACAACGTGGCCGGGGACCGCTATCCCTTCACCAGCCCTTCGGCCGGGATCTGGGGGCCGAAGGTGATGATCATCAACGAGATGGCCGGCTCGGGCGGCGACTTGATGCCGTACATGTTCAAGCGGCGGAAGATCGGCCCGCTCGTCGGCACGCGCACCTGGGGCGGGCTCGTGCACACGGCGGACACGCCACCCTTCGTCGATGGCGGCTCGATGATCGCGCCGCGCGGCGGCTTCTTCACCCGTGACGGCAGGTGGGCGGTCGAGAACGAAGGCGTCGGGCCGGACATCGAGGTCGAGAACTTCCCGAAGGACGTGATTGCGGGCAGGGACCCGCAACTCGAGAGGGCGGTCGACGAGGCGATGCGGATGCTGAACGCCAATCCGCCGGACCGCCTGTCGAAGGAGCCGCCGTTCCCGACGTGGGGTGTGCGCAGGAAGTAGGAGTATTCTGTTCCCCATGACCGACTTCTCCGGCATCTACCCCCCTATCGTCACGCCCTTCAAGAACGACCGGGTCGACGCCGCCGGCATCCGCCACAACGTCGAGCGGCTGATGACGACGGGCCTGCGCGGCCTGCTGGCGCTCGGATCGAACGGTGAGGCGGTCTTCCTCGACGAAGACGAAGCCGAGCTCGTCGTCGCGACGGCGCGCGAGCACGTGCCGCGCGATCGCGTGCTCCTGGCGGGCACCGGTCGCCAGTCGACGCGGGCGACGATTGCTGCGACGACGCGGGCGGCGCGGGCCGGAGCCGACGCGGTGCTCGTGCTGACGCCGTCCTATTTCAAGAGCCACATGACGCACGAGGCCCTCGTGGCTCACTACACGGCTGTCGCGGACTCATCACCGGTGCCGGTGCTGCTGTACAACTTCACCGCCGTCACCGCCCTGAACCTGGGCGTGGACACCGTGGCCACGATGTCGGAGCATCCGAACGTCGTGGGCCTCAAGGACTCCAACGGTGACATTGGCCAGGTGTCGGCCGTCGTGGCGCGGGTCCCCGAGGCGTTCACCGTGCTGGTCGGTTCGGCCGGTACACTCCACCCGGCCATGGTCGCGGGAGCCAAGGGAGGGATCATTGCCGTGGCGAACGTCGTGCCCGATATCTGCGTGAGGCTGTACGATCTGGTGATCTCCGGCAGGCACGACGAGGCGCGGGTGCTCCAGCGCCGCCTGACGCCGCTGGCGAAGGCGGTGACGTCGGGCTACTTGATCGCGGGCCTCAAGGCCGCGATGGACATGGCCGGGTATGTCGGCGGTGAGGTTCGCGGGCCGCTGCGCCCGATTGGTGCGGATGCGCGCCAGCACCTGGCCGTGCTGTTGAAGGACATCGGCGCGGTGGTGTAGACCATGGGCACGAGCCGCGGCGAGACGAACGGCGAGGGGCCGGGACGACCATCACACGCCGGTGAGGTCAGGGAGCCCTCCCCTCTGGATGGAGGCAACGGAGACCCGGGCCCGGCGGACGTGACGTTGTCGCACCTGGTCCAACTCGAGGAGCGAGCCAAAGAGCTGCAGTGTCTGTACGCGATCTCTGACGTGATGGAGAACCCGCAGTTGTCGCCTGCCGAGGTTCTCGGAGAGGTCGTGCAGACGCTGCCCGGCGGCTGGCAGTACCCCGATCGGTGCCGTGCGAGGCTGGCGATTGGCGATGACACGTACGAATCGCCGGGTTTCGAGCTGACGCCCTGGGTCCAACGCGCGAACATACGCATGGGCGGACAACTGTCGGGCGTGCTCGAGGTGTCGTACGTCGGCTGCGCGGCCTCGGATCCGAATCCCTTCCTCCTTGAAGAGCAGAAGCTCATCAACACCGTTGCGAGCTGGCTTGGGCGGTACCTGCAGACGCGCCAGATCGAGCGCGACGGCGGGCGGACCCTACTGGCCGAAGCGCGGCCCGTTCCCGGCCACAAGCCCGAGTGGGAGGTCATCCTCGACTTGTTGAAGGACACCGACGCCATGCTCTGGCGTCGCATGCTCAGACGGTTGATGAACCACCTCTCCAAACTCGGGGTACCGGGCGTTCAGAAGCTGATTCAGCGCATCGATCCGGCAACGTATCTGGCTCGGGACCGGGAATCGGCGGCGAATCAGCCGCTGCCGAAGCAGGACCTCGAAGTCGTCAACCGCTTGTTCGACGAGATCATTCGTCTCGCGTCGATTGTCGTGCCGGCCGACGACATGACGCTACTGCTGAAGCAGTGGATCAGGCAGGACAAGCTCGGGTTCCTGGCGCTCGCCACCGAGCAGCGCAACCTGCCGCTGGTGGAACTCTCGGAGATCGTCAACCGGTTCTGCCGGTCAGCGAGGGAGGGCGAAGCCGCGCTCTCACCGTCGGACGATCTCAACGTCAGGGCGGCCCTCACGCAGCGCTTCATGACGGAGCGCCTGCCATTCGTTGCCGCGGCCAAGCGCTACCTGACCATCCACGATTTCGGCCGGCTGCTCAGCCGTGCGGTCGGCCGGCCGTACGGCACGGGGAAGATCGGCGGGAAGGCCGCCGGACTGTTCCTGGCCGAGCACATCCTCCGCAAGGAGGCGCACGGCCATCCCCTGATCGAGAGGATCTGCGTCCCACGTACGTGGTACGTGTTGTCGGACGGGGTGCTCGACTTCATCCGCTACAACAGCCTCGAGGACATCCAGAGCCTGAAGTACTCGCCCATCGAGGAGATCCAGCACGGTCATCCGTACCTGGAACAGACCTTCAAGCACTCGTTCTTTCCCCCTGAGCTGTTGAACGGGCTGAAGCTGGCGCTGGATGACCTCGGGGAGTGGCCGCTCATCGTCCGGTCGTCGAGCCTCCTGGAGGACAACGAAGGCGCGTCGTTCTCAGGGAAGTACCGCAGCCTGTTCTTGCCCAATGTCGGCTCCAAGGAGGAACGGCTGTCCGCCTTGACCGACGCGATCGCCGAAGTGTACGCGTCGCTCTTCGGACCCGATCCCATCCAGTACCGGAAGGAACGGGGTCTCCTCGACTTCAACGAGCAGATGGCGGTGCTCATCCAGCGTGTCGTCGGCACGAAGGTCGGACAGTACTTCTTCCCGGCGTTTGCGGGCGTGGCGTTCAGTCACAACGAGTTCCGCTGGTCGCCTCGCATCAAGAGGGAAGACGGGATGATCAGACTGGTCGCGGGACTCGGGACGCGGGCGGTCGATCGTGTGGGCGAGGACTATCCGGCCCTTCTGTGCCCAGGGCAGCCTGGGTTGCGGGTCAATGCGTCGATCGAGGAGACGCTTCACTACTCGCAGAAGTACCTGGATGTCATCAATCTCGTGACCGGGCAGTTCGAGTCGCGCCGTTTCAGCACGCTGCTGAGGGAGATCGGTCCGGAGTTTCCCCAGTTGGACAAGATCGTGTCCGTGCACGCGGACGACATGTTGCGGCGTCCGTCCAGCCTGCTCCTGCGGCCGGAGCGCGACGACACGGTCATTACCTTCGCCGGCCTCGTCGAGACGACCGAGTTCGTGGAGCAGGTCCGGGAGATTCTGCACATCCTCTCACGCGCGCTTGGGGGGCCGGTCGACGTCGAATTCGCGCACGACGGCCAGGACCTGTACCTCCTTCAGTACCGGCCGCAGAGTCAGGCGGCCGACGAGAGGCGGGTGCCGGTGCCGGCCCACGTGCCTGCGGCGAGGCGGGTGTTCTCCGCCAGCCGCCACGTGACGAATGCCCAGGTCACGGGCATCCACTATGTCGTCTACGTCGACCCAGCAGCCTACACGCGCCTCGGGACGCTGGGCGACATGACCGCCGTCGGTGAGGTCGTGAGCCGCCTGAACGGCGTTCTCCCCAGGCGGGCGTTCATCCTGATGGGACCCGGACGCTGGGGAAGCCGTGGCGACATCTCGCTCGGCGTGAGAGTGACCTACGCGGGCATCTGCAATACCGCGATGCTCGTGGAAATCGCGCGGAAGACCGGGAGCTACGTGCCCGACCTCTCCTTCGGCACGCATTTCTTCCAGGATCTTGTCGAAGCCAAGATCCGCTACCTTGCGCTGTACCCAGACGAAGACGGGGCCGTGTTCAACGAGTCGTTCTTCCGGGACTCTCCGAACATGCTCGGGACGCTGCTTCCAGAGTATGCGTATCTGGACGCCGTGGTCCGCGTCATCGACGTCGGTCAGGCCGCCGAAGGCCACGAGCTCCACGTCGTCATGGACGGCGAGAAGGACGAAGCCCTCGGCTTTCTGGCCGCTGCGTCGCGGGCGCGCTGATCCGTCGCCCGTGTTCGTGCCCGGCGCCCGTTGCGCAGGCCGCGCGGGGTTGATGGGGTTCAGGCCGGAATGGGCGACAGCGCTTGTTCGATGATCCGGTCCGCCTCGTCCTTGTCCACATCCATCACGTACGAAATGCCACTCACGCGGCTCGCTTCCGGCGTGAGCGCAGCGATGTCGTCCCGCGAGATGTGTGTCGTCGCGAACTTCCGGCTGCCGGCCATGAGCTGCCGCAAGCCCTGCGCGAGGCGCTCGTAGTAGGTGTAGAGCCCAATGGCGCCCGTCGGCAGCCGCTCGAACGCCTCGTTGCCGAGTTCATGCCGCAGGTGCGGGGCGGTGACGAAGATCTGGTCCTTCTTGGTCCCGAAGCGCTCGACATAGACGGGCAGCTGGTTGTCTTCGATGGCCCGGCCGATGGTCTTGCCCACCATCGCCGCGGCAATCGGCGCTCGAGCCATCCCGACCAGCTTGACGAACGGTGCGCCGAGGGCGAGTCCCTTGAAGATGGCATCCTCGAACACGAACCCTCCAGCGACGGCGACGGCTGGCAGGTGACCGCCGCGGTCCGCGATGCGCTTCAGGTAGTCGTACAGCAGCGCGTGGAGTTCGACCGGAGGTACCCCCCACTCGTTCATCATGTGCCAGGGACTCATGCCCGTCCCGCCGCCGGCGCCGTCGACGGTCAGCAGGTCGATGCCGTATGTCGACGAGAAGGCCACGGCGCGGGCCAGATCCGCAGGCCGGTACGCACCGGTCTTCAGGAACACGTACTTCGCGCCGGCCTTGCGCAGCTCCTCGACGCGCTGGGCGAACCCCTCTTCGGACACCATCCCGACTCGGGAATGACGCTCGAATTCCTTGAAGGCGCCACGCTCGAACGCGTCGATGACGATGGGGTCCATCGGATTCGGCAGCACGATATAGCCGCGCTCGTACAGCATCTGTGCCTTGCGGAGGCTCCCGATCTTCACCTCACCGCCGATGTCCTTGGCGCCCTGGCCCCACTTCAACTCGACGCACTCGACGCCAAGATGCTCGATGGCGTACTCCTGGACGCCCAGCCTCGTGTCTTCGACGTTGGCCTGCACGATGATGGCGCCGTAGCCGTCGCGCTGATGGTCCTTATAGAGCCGGACGCGCCTCTTGAGGTCGGCCGTATCGACGACGCGCCCGTGGCGCAAGATGGTGTCGGGGTCCATGCCGGCGACGTTCTCGCCGATCGTGAGCCCGGTCCCGGCCAGCGCCGAGCCGATGGCGAGCCCCTCCCAGTTGTTTTTCGCGATGTTGGTCGAGCCGACCCCGGGGATGATCCACGGGTACCTGAACCGGATGCCGCGATCGTGGCCAATCACCACCTGGAGGTCCACCGCCGGGAAGATGGCCTTGTCACTGTCGGCCTCGATGCCGACGGCGCCCACCGCGGTGCCCATGATGTTGAAGTGCGAGTAGTCGATGGGATAGTGCTTCTCGCCGGCCGTCGTGATCACCCCGAACGGCTGCGGGTAGATCACCTCGTGGCCCCGGTACGCCGACTTGCCGATTTCGCACATCCCGATGCAGCCGTCGACGCACGTCACGCACATACCGGAGGTGGGGACGACGGAGTGTTCGGTGCGGTTCTTGGTGAGCGTCGCCGCCGACGCGTTCACGATGGACAGTGACATGTAGGTCTCCTCCTTCTCCGGTCAGTCTTTGGGGATCTCACACGCAACGCAGGGCGACATGTAGCACATCATGTCGTCGAATGCCGGCTTCTCGATGCACGGAGGGCCGAGGTTGGCGCACCCGCCGCAGATGGCTCGTTCGAGGTCGACGTAAGTGCAGCGGAGCTGGCAGGCGGGGCAGACATACATGCACCCGCCGCACAGCCGACACACGGGCGATGTCCGGTCGAACGGCGTCCCGAGCCTGCGCCGCTCGCCCCTCCCCTGGAACCCGATCGCGCCGGCCGCCATCTGTTCCTTGCACATCCGGACGCACCGGCCGCACAGGATGCAGTCTTCGTACTCCTGACGGAAGCGTTGCTGGCGAACGTCGTGGGCCGAGGCGAGATCCTGGATGACCTTGGATTGCGGGCACGAGGCCAGGAGCAGTTCCAGTGTCATCTTCCGCGCGCGCACGACTCTGGCCGAGGCCGTACGCACGACCAGTCCTTCCTCGGCCGGATACGTGCACGACGACACGAGCCGCGCCTTCTCTCCCGCCCCGATCTCGACGACGCACAGCCGGCAGGCGCCGTACGGCGTGAGGCCCTCCATGTGGCAGAGCGTCGGCACGGGGAAGCCGAGGAACTGGGCCGCCTCGAGCAGGGTCGTTCCCTGCTCGACCGAGACCGGCAGACCGTTGATTCTCAGCGAGATCATGTCAGGTTCCTCCCTTCGGCGGTTCGTGCGCGGGTGAACTCGAGGTCACAACGCATGCACCGCCGTGCTTCGCTCGTCGCCTCCTCGGCCGACAGCGACAACTCCACCTCGGCGAAACTCCGCCTGCGCACCTCCGGTGGCAGGGTCGGGGGCACGGCTCTTGCCCGCGCGGCGGCGCCAACAGCGACCTCCGGCGGCTCCACGTACACGTGCGGCAGGCGAGGTGTGGCGGGCCGCTTGAGGTCCTCGCCGCGCAGGTACCGGTCGATGCTGACGGCCGCCCGCTTGCCCGCCGCAATCGCCTCGACGACGGTGTTGGGTCCGGTCACCACGTCACCGCCGGCGAACACGCCGGGCCGGTTCGTCGCCAGCGTCTCCGAATCGGCAGCCAGCGTTCCGCGGTCGGTCACGGCGAGTCCCATCGCCGACACGTACTCGATGTCCGGCTCGTCGCCGATCGTCACGATCAGGTAGTCGAGGGACGTCGTGAACTCGCTGCCAGGAATCGGTGTCGGGTGGCGCCGTCCGCTGGCGTCCATGCGCCCAAGCGTGTTCCGCACGCACTCGATGCCTGAGAGACGACCCGCCCGCGACAGGACCCGGACCGGGGACACCAGGGTCTCGAGCCGGATGCCTTCCACGAGGGCCGACCCGATCTCCTCCTTGAGGGCGGGCATGTCCTGCCGCGTCCGACGATAGAAGATCGTCACGCTCTCGACGCCCCCCTGCCGCAGCGCCACGCGGGCCGCATCAACCGCGGAATTGCCCCCGCCGATGATGCCCACGTGACCCTTGGCCAGCACCTCGCCGCGGAGGTTGAACGCCTTGAGGTACTGGATCGCCGGGATGACACCCTCGACGTTCTCTCCCTCGATGTTCAGCCGGCGGCTCCTGTGGGCGCCGAGCGCCACGAACACGGCTTTGAATTCGTCCGCGAACAGGCTGTCGAGGGTGAAGTCGCGGCCGAGCGCCATGTCGCACCTGAGATCGATGTGCCCGTCGAGCAACGAATCGATCTCCCGGCGGAGCGTCTCCCGGCGGAGGCGATAGGCCGGAATCCCGCTCACCAGCATGCCGCCCGGGCGGTCGTCCGCCTCGAAGACCGTGACGGCGTAGCCGTCGAGCGAGAGATAGTGCGCTGCCGTGAGCCCGGCCGGCCCAGATCCGACGATGGCGACCTTCGGCATGGCCATCGCCGCTCCGGCCCGCCTGACCGGCCGGTAGACGGAGGGATCGACGCGGTCGGTCACGAACCGCTTTAGTGCACGAATGGCCACCGCGGGGCTTCCCGTCGTCCCGAGGCGACACCGCTCCTCGCACGGGTGATCGCACACCCGGGCACAGACCGACGGGAACGGATTCGCTTCCCGGATGACCCGGTACGCCTCCTCATACTCGCCACGGGCCAGGTGGGCGACGTACCGCCACGCCTCGGTGCCGATCGGACACGCCGACTGACACGGTGCGCCCACCAGATCCTTGCAGACGTACGCCTCGCACTTCCGTTCGAGGATGTGCCGCTCGTACTCGTTCCTGAAGTACCTCAGGGTGCTCAGCACCGGGTTGGCGGAGGTCTGTCCCAGCCCGCACATCGTCGTGTCCTTGACGACGAGGGCGAGCTCCTCGAGCAGCGAGAGGCCGTCGAGGGTCCCCTTGCCCGTCGAGATGTCGTCGAGAATCTCGTACATTCGCTGCGTACCCTTGCGGCACGTGAAGCACTTGCCGCACGACTCATCCTTGAGGAAGCGCATGAAGTACTTGGCGAGGTCGACCATGCAGGTGTTCTCGTCCATGACGATCATGCCGCCAGACCCCATGATCGACCCGGCCCGCGCCAGGCTCTCGTAGTCGATGGGCAAGTCGAAGAGACGAGAGGGAATGCACCCGCCCGACGGGCCGCCCGTTTGTACGGCCTTGATTCTCGCGCGGCCCGAGGGCCCGCCGCCGATGTTGGTCACGACTTCCTCGATGGTGATGCCCATGGGCACCTCCACGAGGCCCGTGTTGTGGATCTTCCCGACCAGACTGAAGATCTTCGTGCCCTTGCTGGTCGTCGTGCCAATCGCCGCGTAGCTCGGCGCCCCCTGCCTGATGATCAACGGAACGTTCGCCCACGTTTCGACGTTGTTGATGGCCGTCGGCCTGCCGTCGATGCCCCGCTGAACGGGGAATGGCGGGCGCTGACGCGGTTCGCCCACTCGGCCCTCGACGGATCGCATCAAGGCCGTTTCTTCACCGCACACGAAGGCGCCGGCGCCCTTGACCAGCGCGATGTCAAAGGACAGCCCAGTGCCCAGGATGTTCGTGCCCAGCAGGCCGAGGTCCCGGGCCTGGCGCGTCGCGATCTTGAGGTGCCTGATCGCCAGCGGGTACTCGCTGCGCACGTAGATGATGCCCTCGGTTGCCCCCGTGGCGTACGCGCCGATGAGCATGCCTTCGAGCACGCTGTGAGGGTTGCCTTCCAGGACGCTTCGGTCCATGTAGGCACCCGGATCACCTTCGTCCGCATTGCACACCAGCACCTTGCCCTGGCCGTTCACCTGTGATGCCAGGGCCGCCCACTTGTCGCCGGTCGGAAAGCCGGCTCCCCCGCGGCCACGAAGGCCTGATGCCTTGATCTCGGCCAGCACCCACGTGCGATCGCCCCGGCTCAGCACGGTCTGAAGAGCGGAGTACCCGCCGCACGCGACGTAGTTGAAGATGCGGATGGGATCCACTCTCTCGTTCAGGCTCAGGATCGACCGTACCTGCCTCGAGTAGAACGGAAGCTCATCCTGCCTCTCGATGGCTCTGCCGGTGACAGGATCCTGAAAGAGCAGCTCCTCGGCCGTAGTGCCCTGTCTGACCGCCTCGACAATCCGGGCGACGTCCCTGGGACTGACCTTCGGATAGAACGTGCCGTGAGGTTCGACGAGAACGGACGGTTCCGCCTGGCAGTAGCCGTGGCACCCGGTCACTCTCAACCCGATGCGTCCGACCAGGCCGCCGGCCAGCAGTTCCCGCTTCGCGGCCCGGATGATCTCGTTCGCGCCGCTTGCCTGCCCGCAGGTGCCCGCGGAGATGACGATGACAGGACGGTGCGGGTCTCGTGACTCCGCCAGGCGCGCCCGCAGCGCGCCGAACTCGTCAATGGATCGGAGTGGCTCCATTCCAGTCTCCCTTCAAGGTTCCGCTGCGTCTGGACCGCCGGCCGCGCGCGGGGGCGGCCCGTCAGCCGGCGACCCCGCCGAGATCCAACAGATGACCCTTGCACCCCGCTCGCGAGCAGATCTGCAGGATGCCCCCGCCCGCCACCAGCAGCGGCACGAACGGCGCGTCACAGTCGGGACAGATGCCCACCCCCCGAAGCTCCCCGCTGCAGTGGGGGCAGAAGAACCGCGTCACGCTTCCCACCGCGGCGTCAAGCGTGCTGTCGTTCATGCGGGAGCCGTACAGGGCCGACAGCCGCACCCTCCCCAGCGCCTGTCCGGTGGATGCCATGAGACTGATGCTCGGATGTCCCTCCAGTGGGTGAGCCGCGTCCATCAGGTCGCTGTTGCACAACGGACACCTGACGTGCAACGAGAAGCTCGCATCCGCGCCGCCCGCGGAGCCGGTGTCGAACCCAGCCTGCACCTGCGCCACGATGTCCCCGACACGGTCCGTGGAGACGTTGGAGAAGTAATGCCCATCGGCGACGACAATCGGCCCGAGCGCGCACGCGCCGAGACAGTTGACCGTCTCGAGGGTGAACGCTCCGTCCGCCGTCGTTCCGCCCCGCTCGATGTCGAGCCGCTTCTCGAACGCATCGGCCACGGCCGGTGCGCCCCGCACGTGGCAGGCCGTGCCGAGACAGACCGTACAGACGTGCTTGCCGCGTGGCTTCAAACTGAAAGCCCGGTAGAAGGTCGCGATGCCGTACACGTCCACGAGGGGCCGGCCGGTAGCGGTCGCCACCGCCTCCAGGACATCGGCCGGAAGGTAGCCACACTCGTCCTGCACGTCCTCGAGGATCGAGATCATCGCCCCCCGCTGCCCGCTGTGCTTCTCCACGATCGAGCGGACATCCTCCACTTCCATTCCCGCACCTCCCTCCCACCTCGCCGGTGGGCGCAGCTCACCCCCTCCGCCGCCCCGTGCGGCGGGCACCGTCCTCACGGCACCCGTCAAGGGGCGCCGCTACGCCGAACGCAACCGCCGACGACGACCGCGCGCGAACTCCATCCCAGACATGGGGGAGGACGCCGATCGATTCAGGGGGCTTGGATGACGGACACCTGTCGAGTGGTGGAGAAAAGAGCCCCGCGCGCCATCATCGCGCACACACCGGGCCCCCTCGCGAACGCCTGCGCGCGTCGCAAGGCACGGCCTGTGACGTGTGCCGCCGATCTGCGGAATTCTGCGATCGCGCGGGTGGGAACCGAGGAGTATGATCACCACTCCTTGGGCTGCCGGAGGCAGCCGCTTGGGGGGGCGACCGACCGAAGCACGCACGTTATACCACAATCCGAGGACCGTGAGGCGGGCCCCGCCGGCGCGGGGAGTCGGGACAGCGTGATAACGTTGGTGTGTGGCGGTCTCAGACCGCGGACCTCCTTGGCTTGAGCGAAATCGCGGGCAGCCCGCGGACCCGGAGCGAGCAGAGTCGACAGCTCCGGGGCGAGAGGGAACCTCATGATACCGTTGCCGCAGAACGAACGCATCCTCCTTGGCCCCGGGCCCAGCATGGTCTCGCCGCGCGTCATGCGGACGATGGCGGCTCCGGTGCTGAGCCACCTCGATCCGGACCTGATGGCGATGATGGACGAGTTGCGCGGACGGCTGCAGCAGACGTTCCGCGCAGCGGAGGGTTCCTTCTGCCTGGCGGTGTCGGGCACGGGCACCTCAGCGATGGAGACCGCCGTCGCCAATCTCGTCGGCGATGGCACGCCGGTGCTCTCGCTCGTGGGTGGCTATTTCGCCGACCGGATGGCCGGCATGTGCCAGCGCTACGGCGGACGGGTCACGCGCCTGGACTACGAGTGGGGCCGCAGCGTGGATCCCGCCGCGGTGCGTGCGCGGCTTCGCGAGTCTGGCGCCGGTGTCCTGACCGTCGTGCAGGCCGAGACGTCGACGGGCGTGCTGAACCCGGTCGAGCAGATCGCCGCCATTGCCGCCGAGCACGGCGCGCTGACGATCGTCGATGCCGTGACGTCGTGTGGCGGGCATCCACTGGAGGCCGGGCAGTGGGGCATCGGTGCCTGCTACAGCTGTGCCCAGAAGTGCATCGGGGCCCCTTCGGGAATCGCGCCCATCACGTTCTCGCCGGACGCGCTGGCACGGCGTGTCGGTGGCCGCTCGTTCTATTTCGACATTGCGCTCCTCGAAGACTACTGGCTGCGTCGCAAGTACCATCACACGATCTGCGCGTCACTCATCTACGCCCTGCGCGAGGCACTCCTCATGATCGAGGAGGAGGGCCTCGAGGCCCGCTGGGCACGCCATCAGCGGCACCATCTGGCGCTGGCGGCCGGCCTCGAGGCGATGGGCCTCTCCCTCCTGCCCCCCGAGGGCGAGCGGCTCTGGACGCTGAATGCCGTGCGCGTGCCCGATGGCATCGACGAGGCGGCCGTGCGCAGGCAGATGCTGCAGCAGTTCGATATCGAGGTCGGCGCGGGTCTCGGGCCGTTGGCGGGCAAGATCTGGCGCGTCGGCCTGATGGGCACCAGTTCCACGCCAGATATCATCGTCGTGTTCCTCGGCGCGTTCGAGTCCGTGTTGCGTGCGCACGGGGCGAAGGTGCCGCGCGGCGCCGGCGTTGCGGCCGCTCTGGACACGCTCAGCGCCGGGACAATCCCGCTCTAGACGTCTTGGAGGCCCGGATCTCATGCAAATGAGATAGACAGTAGACAGGAGATGGGACAGGGACACCGTGGCCTTGCGGATGCGTCGGGGAAGAAGGACCGTTGGAACGATCGCCAAGTGGGCGATCGGCACGATGGCCTTCGTGTTCGCCTACGTCGCCTACGAGTACCTGACGCTGCCCGACGTCCGCCTGCTGCGCACCCGGAACCCTGATACCACGGCCTTCATGGAGCTGCGGGCCCGCGAGGCCGAGGCCTCCGGGAGGACGCCCCGCCGCCTGCAGCGTTGGGTATCCTACGATCGCATTTCGCCCGCGCTCAAGCGCGCGGTGCTCGTCGCCGAGGATGCGGCGTTCTTCCAGCACGAGGGCGTGGATTTCGACGAACTCGAGAAGTCCATCCAGGCCAACCTCGAGAAGGGGCGATTCTCGCGAGGCGGCAGCACCATCACGCAGCAGCTGGCCAAGAACCTGTACCTGTCCCCCTCGAAGAACCCGTTCCGGAAGTTCCGGGAGTTCCTGATTACGCGGCGCCTCGAGGCTGAACTCAGCAAGCGCCGGATCTTCGAAATCTACCTCAACGTCATCGAGTGGGGCGACGGTCTGTACGGTGTCGAGGCGGCGTCCCGGCAGTATTTCGGCACGCCGGCGGCCCGGCTGGGGCCTGCCGAATCCGCGCTGCTGGCGGGAGCCATCATCAATCCCCGGGTGCACAACCCCGCCAGCCCGACCCGGCGACTGCTGGCCCGCCAGCGGCTCATCCTGGAGCGAATGGGGGAGGCCGGCACCAGCGCGGGTCCCCCGAAGACCTAAAGCAGGGGCAATTCCGCGCCGAAACACCCGGGTGATGGGTTCCAACGGGGATTGCGTCCCGCGATGGAACGCCGGTCACTCGCACCCGGGTCATCAGCCGGCCGTACATGTTCAACTACACCGATCACGTCCGCGTCCTGATGGAGGACATCGTCCGCCGCGTGCCCCGGCTGTCGGACATCGACCTGCGCGACGTGCTCGTGTTCGGCCGCCTCGGCCGCTCGGAGACGCACGGTGTCTACGCAGCCTGCCACAGCCTGACGCTTCCCGACAGTGACCCGGCGTACTACTTCTGGCGCGACGGCCGCACGGGCCGGCTGACACGGCGATCCGAGTGGTTCGTCACCCGGTCGCCAGAAGTTCGGGTCAACAACCGGCGCCTGAAGTACATGATCTCAATCACGCTGCCACGCTTCCCGGACCAGACCATTCGCAGCTCGCGAAAGGAGCACGCCTACGCCACCGCCGGCGACTGGCTGGCGAAGCTCGACACGATCGTGCACGAGCTCTATCACATCGATCCGAGGCACGGAGGCATCCGGCGATCGGTGAAGGCAGACGGCCAGCCCGCCGAGGTCCCGCACACGCCGCAGTTCTTTGCCGATGTGGCCGCGATGGTACATGCGTACCTCGACAGCGCCCCGGACCCCGGCGTGTACGAGTTCCTGCAACACGATTTCGCGGCGCTGGTCCGCCGATACGGGAGCGTCGTGGCGACGACCTTTCGGTCCTACCCGTCGTTTCCTCAGCGCTACCGGATCCGCCTCGAGCACCAACCGCATCACCCGCGCGCGGCCCACGTCCTGCCGCTCGGCGGGCCGATGCGACGACATCGCTTCACCCAGGACGATCTGGAGCTGCGGGAGTTCACCCTTCGCTCGACGCGGCCGGTCACGAAGGTCCCCATCGTACGGGCCGCGTCGCGCGGGATCCACCCCCAGCAGCCGGCAAGCCTGGCCGCCCGCCGGAAGCACGCCTCGTAGTTCGTGGGTCGGCTCGCGCCCGACGCCCTACAGCCAGCGCCGGGCGGCCAGGAACCGCCTGGACCAGTAGCTCGACGACAGGCGTTCGATGCGGACGGCCCCACCCTCCTTCGGCGCGTGAACGAACGACTCGCGGTCAAGGGCAATGGCAACGTGGGTTGGGCCCCGTCCACTCGTCTCGAAGAAGAGCAGATCGCCCGGCCGAATCTGATCGGCCTTGATTCGGCGGCCGACGTCGAACTGCTGTTCGACGACCCGCGGAACGCTGTAGCCCAGGCGGGCGAAGACATACGCGACCAGGCCGCTACAGTCGAACCCGACTGTCGGATCGCTCCCCCCGGGGCGGTAAGGAACTCCCACCAAGTCGAGGGCCGTGGAGGCCACCGCCCGGCCGCCGGCCGGGCCTGAGGGCGCGGCCACGGGGTGGGCTCGAATCCCGGTACCGCACGCGGCCGCAAGCGGTGCGAGCGCACAGAGGAGGATGACGGCGAATCGACCGGCCCCGTCCATGATCCGCCTATCGGCCGACGGCGGGACGCGCTTCAACCCGCGGTCATCCAGGCGGATGCGTGACACAAGCGTAAACTGCTGTCCTCGAATGCGTTAGGGCATTCTGCCCTGTCTTGACACACCGCTCGGCTTCCTGCCAGAATCCGGCCATGGAGCAGACGCTCCTTCTGAATGCCTCGTTCGAGCCCCTGAAGGTCGTCGACTGGAAGAAGGCCGTCACGCTGTGGTGCCAGGGCAAGGTCGAGGTCATCTCGGTCTACGACCGCGAGATTCGCAGCGTCACCCTGACGTTCAAACTCCCGTCCGTCATCCGGCTGCTGCGCTACGTCCGCATCCGCCAGCGTTTCGACTACGTGCCCTTCTCTCGCGCGAACATCTACGCTCGCGACGATCACACCTGCCAGTACTGTGGTGAACGGCAGCCGACCTCCGAGCTGACCTTCGATCACGTGGTTCCGGTCTCCCGGGGCGGGCGCAAGGACTGGGAGAACATCGTCACGTGCTGTATCGCGTGCAACCGCGAGAAGGGTGGACGCACGCCGGGCGAGGCGGGCATGCGCCTGGTTCGCGTGCCGAGGCGCCCCGAGAAGGTTCCGGCGCTGCGCATCACCATCGGCCTGCGGCGCGCTCCGGAGAGCTGGCGCGACTACCTCTATTGGAACGTCGAACTCGACGAGGAGTAGGCGGGGCGCGGAACCCCTTTTCGCGTACACTACACAGGTGTCCGGCGCCCGTCTGCTGACGATCGAACCCGCCTGGGTCCTTCCCGGCGCTCGTGTCACGCTCCACGGCACAGGTTTACGCCCGGCCGGCGTGGAGATGCCCCGGGTCAGCATCGACGGCGAGCCCGCGCGGGTGGTGATGGCCTCCTCGACGCGCATCGGGCTGCTCGTTCCAGACCGTCTGGCTCCCGGGCGTCACAGTGTGACAGTGGACGGCTGCAGCGACAGCGTGGAGGTGCAAGCCGGTGGTGTCATCGCGAGTGAGATCCACCAGGTCGACAACCCCGCGATTGGTCCCGACGGCTCGGTGTTCCTGACCATGAGCGGCACCCGCGGGCAGGAAGTGCCCATCTCGGTGTTCAGGGTACCGCCTGGCGCAGAGCGAGAACCGTACCTCTCGGGCCTCGTCAACGCGACGTCGCTGGCCTTCGATGCGCTGGGGGTGCTTCACGTGTCGAGTCGTTTCGACGGAGCGGTCTACCGGGTGACGCCCGAGCGCACGCTCGAGACGGTCGCCTCCGACCTCGGTGTGGCGTTCGGAATTGCGTTCGGCAGCGACGGCACGATGTATGTGGGCGATCGGAGCGGCACGGTGTTCCGCGCGGGCGTCACGGGGCGCGTGGTGCCGTATGTCTCGCTGCCGCCGAGCATGGCCGCCTACCACCTGGCGATCGGGCCCGAGGACGCGCTCTACGTGACCGCGCCCACCTTCGGCACGTATGATCGGGTCTATCGCATCGTTCGGGGCCACGCCACCGCCATGTCGTCGGAGTTCGGCCGGCCCCAGGGGCTCGCCGTCTCGGACGACGGCGATCTCTACGTGGTCGACGCGGCGGCCGGCTGTGCGGGACTGTACCGCGTGCGGGACGGCCAGAAACGCGTTATGGTGCTGGCAGCTCCCGCGCTGGTCGGCGTGGCGCTGGACCCGCGCGGCGGGCTGGTGGTATCGTCCAACGACACCGCATACCGACTCGACGTTCCGCTCAAACCGCACACGGTCTAGTCCCGCTTCCAAGGAACCAGACGCATGGCAATCATGCAGTGGCTGGCCACAAAGTCGCTCGATACGCTCGTCGGCGAAACACAGGAACCCTCCCACCAGCTCAAACGCACGCTCGGGCCCGTCCAACTGACGGCGCTCGGCATCGGCGCGATCATCGGCGCCGGCATCTTCTCGGCGGTGGGATCGGCTGCGGCGGGCGGATCCGAGCACCTGGGCGCAGGACCGGCCGTGATGCTGTCGTTCGTGCTCACGGCGGTGGCGTGCGGGTTCGCGGCGCTCTGCTACGCGGAGTTCGCCGCGATGGTACCGGTGTCGGGATCGGCCTACACCTACGCGTACGCGACCTTGGGGGAACTGGTCGCATGGATCATCGGCTGGGATCTCATCCTCGAGTACGCGATCGGGAACGTCGCCGTGGCCGTGTCATGGTCGGGCTACTTCCAGGAACTGATGGGCGGCCTCGGCCTCGGCATTCCCGCCTGGCTCGGCACCGACTATCGGTCGGCGGCGCAGGCCGCGCGCGACGTGCTGGCAGCCGGCGGCGACACGAGCGGGCTGAGCGCCACGGTGCTCCACTCGGCCGAGGCCTTCAACCTGGCGCCGCGCGTGGCGGGGATGCCGGTCGTCCTCGACCTCCCGGCGTTCCTGATCGTCGCCCTCATCACGTGGGTGCTGGTCCGCGGCATCCGCGAGAGCGCGTGGCTCAACTCGTCGATGGTGGCCCTCAAGCTGGGCATCATCGGCTTCTTCATCATCGTCGGTGCCTTCTACGTGAGGCCGGAGAACTGGACGCCCTTCGCACCGAACGGCTTCAGGGGAATTTCGAGCGCGGCCGCAATCATCTTCTTCGCCTACATCGGGTTCGATGCGGTCTCGACGGCGGCGGAGGAGACGCGCAATCCGCAGCGCGACATGCCGATCGCGATGATCGCAAGTTTGATCGTCTGCACGATCATCTACATCCTGACGGCCGCGGTCCTGACCGGCATGCTCGCGTGGACCGAGCTCGGGACGGCCGAGCCCCTCGCGACGGCCTTCTCGGCGCTGGGCATGCACTGGGTGGCCGGCATCATCTCACTGGGCGCCGTCTTCGCCACGACGTCGGTGCTGATCGTCTTCCAGCTGGGGCAGCCCCGCATCTTCTTCTCGATGGCGCGTGACGGGCTGCTCCCGCCCTGGGCTGCGAAGGTGCACCCGACGTTCCGCACGCCTCACATCACGACGATGCTGACCGGCGCGGTCGTGGCCATCTTCGCCACCTTCATGAACATCAACGAGGTGGTCGAACTCACCAACATCGGAACGCTCTTTGCCTTCGTCCTCGTGGCCATCGGGGTCATCGTCTTGCGCCGCACTCATCCCGATCGTCCGAGACCGTTCCGCACGCCCCTCGTGCCCATCGTTCCAGGGCTCGCCGCCGTCATGTGCCTGTACCTCATGTTCCAGCTGCCCTGGGTCACCTGGGTCCGATTCGCCGTGTGGCTCGGCCTGGGCATCGGGGTCTACCTCCTGTACGGGATGGGGCACAGCCGGCTGAAGGCAGGCCGGCTCTAAGCCACCCCCACACGCCTCGGCGGTCTGAGGCGGAGCCTCGCTAGAACACCGCCGTGGCCTTCACGAACAGCGTGTGGCCCTGGTCCGAGCGCTCCCCGAAGCCGGCGGTGCCGCGCTGGTACGCAAGCTGTATCGTGCCGAAAGGCGGAAGGTACCGCCACACGAAGATCGCCTGGAGGTTCTGCCGGTCGATGGCGGTGTTGGTCTGGAACAGGACGCGGAGGAACAGGTCCTTCGTGAAGAACTGGTTGGCGCGAACGACGTGGATCCACGTGCTCTCGCCTTCGGGGTCGGGACGAAGCACCAGGCGTTCGAGTGAGTACTCGGTGGAGAGTTGCTCCGTGAGCTTGTGGCGGGCGGACACCTCCCACAGTTGGAAATCGGCGTCGAAGTTGCGGCCGAACTCCACGCCAGCGCTGACCGACTGGTACTCGCGCGTGTTGTAGCCGAACTGCAGCCCGATCTGGCGATTCCGGAAGTCCTTCTCGAATCGTTTGAACTCCTCCGTCACGCTGACCTCGGCGCTCATGCGGTTGCGAAACTCGACCTCCAACGACTGATCGATCTGCCAGCTCCGGAGCACGCCGGTCTGGCTCCAGTACACGTTGTAGTTCGAGTCGTACTGGATCTGTTCGAATGGGCCGCCCTTCACCCAGATCGTCTTGTTGACGGCTGAGTCCAGCTCCCGCCGGTCGTCGTCCGGAATGCGTCCGATCACGTTGAGATTGTCGCGGAGCCGATCGCCGAGGTGCGTGTACCGGACGTGGAAGTGACCGGTGGACGAGTCGTACGAGGGACGGACGAAGAAGGCCGCGCCCCCGCGGCCGTAGCCGCCCCAGCTCTGTACGACCTGCGCGGTCATGCCCCATGTGCGGGTGAAGAACAGGTTGGTGTCCAGCGAGAGCGATCCGTTGTTCTGTCCGTCCCGTCCGCGGTTGTCGAACATCACCGCCACCGATGAACGGCCAAACACATCGCGCTGCAATCGCCCGACGGTGAAATTCGCCCTGCCGTCATCCGCGATCGGATCGGTCTGTGTCGTCAGGAACGCCGTAGTCCAAGGACCCTGCTTGCCCAGGACTTTGCCGCCCGCGAGGATGTCTTCGATCCGGCGCGAGTAGAAGGTGCGGATGCGCTGGCCGTAGAGTTCATTCCCTTCGAGGAAGAACTGGCGCTTCTCGCGCAGCGACACCTCGAAGCGTGTGAGGTTGACTTCTTCCACATCGGCCTCGATGGTCGCGAAGTCCGGGTTCAGTGTTCCGTAGATGGCCGTCGTTGTCGTCAGGTTGTACCGGACGTCAACGCCCGCCTGGACGTCCCCCGCCTCGCTCCGTTGCGCCCGTCCGAGGCCGTACGGGATGACCTGGATGCGCCTGGCGGGTGGCTCGATCTCGAGGCCGACGAGTTGGCCGGCCTGGGAGACACGGCCGGTGTCGTCGAGAGGGAACGACCACGTGTCGAACTCGAGGGTCCGGCGGCGCGTCCGCGCCAGGTTGATACCCCACGTGACGTTGTTGCCCGATGCGTACTTGATCGACGTGAAGGGGATGGCGAACTCGCCCGACCAGCCGTCCTCGGTTCGCGCGGCGGCCGACTGCCAGGCCGCGTCCCATGCCGTGTCGCTCTGCCGGCCGTCGTCCGACAGGCGCCCGTCCTCCTGGGTGCCGAGCGGGTTCGTGATGAAGAAGTACCCCGTCTGCCGATCGTGGAAGGTGTCGATCAGAAGAGCGACCGCGTCATCGGACAACAGGCCCCCGTCGCGGGTCGTCCGGCGTGCGGTGAGCGGCTCGTCGTCCCTGCATCGGAAAGCCACGTAGAGGTGTCCCGCGTCATAGAGAACGAGGGCCTCGGTCGGACGGGTTGCGGGCTCGCCCCGGCGGGGCTCGAACTGGACGAACACGTCTATGCGCGCGGCCCCGGCCCACTCATCGTCCTCGACGATGCCGTCGATGTCGGGCGGCTCTTCGGCCCTCACCGCGGTCAGGACGAAGGCCGGCCGCACCGGAGCCGTCTGGGCATGTGCGGCGGACGCGGCGGCGAGACCGGCGAACGCGCCGGCGAGCAGGTGTGCGACCAGAGCGACGAGTGCGTTCCGGGACGGCATGATCAGACGTCCTCCCACGGGGCGGTGGAAGTATACGCGATTGGCGGTGCCTCGTTTCGGGACACGAGAGACTTCTCCGGACCTGAGCCGGGGAACCACACAGACAGTGGTAGAATCGACGAGAGCAGAATCATGAAGAAGAACGAAGGTTTCACGCTGATCGAACTCCTGATCGTCGTGGCGATCATCGGCATCATCGCGGCCATCGCCGTTCCGGGCCTGCTCCGTGCCCGGCAGTCGGGCAACGAGGCGTCGGCCATGGGATCGCTGCGTGCCATCAACAGCGCCCAGTCGATCTACGCCGCCAGCTGCGGCAACGGCTTCTATTCGCCGTCGCTCAGCAACCTCGGGACTCCTCCGGCGGGCGGCACCGCGTTCATCAGCCCTGACCTGAGCACCGGAGACACGGTCGTCAAGAGCGGCTACTCGGTGACGATGGGCAGTTCGACGGGAGTGGCGGCGTCTGGGCCGGCATCGTGCAACGGTCTCGCTGCCGGGGCGGTGGTCCAGGGCTACAACGCTACGGCCACCCCGACGGCCGGCGGCGGCACTCGCGCGTTCGGCACCAACACCACCTCCACGATCTTCCAGGCCGTGCAACAGGCCGCACTGGCGATGACCGACACGACGGCTCCGGCGGGCGCAACGCCGATTCAATGAGCGAGGGCGCCCCGCTCCCCTCCGTCCCGTCGCTGTCGCCCGTCGACTGACGCCCTGTCGTTCGGTTCTCTCCCTGCCAACCAGTCCGCTCGCGGCCTCGTCTAACGCATCGATCGCTCCGGAGGGATCATGTCCGACCTGCGTGACGCGCTGCGAGCCCTGCGTGCTTCCCCGGTTGTGTCGGCCGTGGCGATTCTGTCGCTCGCGCTCGGCATCGGCGCCAATACGGCGATCTTCTCCCTGATCGACAGCCTGATTCTGCGAGCTCTCCCTGTGCGGGAGCCGCAGCGCCTCGTGGTGCTCAAGGACGGATCCTGGACGAACCCGATCTGGGAACAGATCCGGGAGCGCCAGTCCCAGATCGCAGGCGGCGCCTGTGCCTGGTCGAACGCGCGCTTCGACCTGGCCGCCGGGGGCGAGACCAGCTATGTCAACGGCATCTGGGCGAGCGGGGAATTCTTCGACGTACTGGGCGCTCCGGCCATCCTCGGCCGCACCCTGACGCCGGCCGACGACCGGCGCGGCGGCGGAGCGGATGGACCGGTCGCCGTGGTCAGCTACGCGTTCTGGCAGCGCCACTATGGCGGCGCGGCAGACGTCGTGGGGCGGCCGCTCATGCTGGACCGCGTCGCGTTCACGGTCGTCGGGGTGACGGGCCCTGAGTTCTTCGGCCCTGATGTCGGCCGTGCGTTCGATGTCGTCGTGCCGATCGGCGTCGAGCCGCTCGTCCGTCCGGATCGCAGCGCGCTCGACGAGCGGTCCTGGTGGTGGCTGGACATTATGGCGCGGCTGAAGCCCGGCCAGACCGTGGAAGGGGCGACCGGGGCGCTGCGCGGCCTCCAGCCGCAGATTCGCGAGGCGACGCTGCCGACCCGCTGGCGCCAGAACGAGCTGCAGAACTACCTGCAGGAAGGGCTCACCTTCGAGCCGGCGTTCAACGGGACATCGCTCCTGCGCCGGCGGTACCGGGAGCCGCTGGTCGCCCTCATGATCCTCGTGGCGCTCGTGCTGCTCGTCGCCTGCGCCAACATCGCGAACCTGCAACTCGCGCGGGCCACGGCGCGCCGCCACGAACTCAGCGTCCGGCTGGCGCTCGGCGCGTCCGGGTGGCGGCTGGCCCGCCAGATGCTGACCGAAAGCGTCGTCCTCGCGGCCATCGGGGCGGGCCTGGGCCTGCTGTTCGCCAGGTGGGGCAGTGCCCTCCTGGTCCGGCAGCTCTCGACGACGGCCAGCACCGTGTTTCTTGACCTGTCGCTCGACTGGCCGGTGCTCGGCTTCACGGCGGCGGTGGCGGTGTTCACCGCGGTCCTGTTCGGCACCGTGCCCGCGTTGCGCGCCTCGCGGGTCGAACCCAATGACGCCCTGAAGGACCACGCACGGGGCGTGGCGGCCGGCCGGCGTGTCGGGCTGGGGCACGGCCTGGTTGTCGCCCAGGTCGCGCTCTCGCTGGTGCTCGTGGTGGCAGCCGGTCTGTTCGTGCGCACGTTCGTCGGCCTCGCGAATCTGGATCTCGGGTTCGATCGGGATCGGGTGCTGATCGTGGGCATCAACGCACAGCGCAGCGGCAGCCCCGTCGAGCAGCGGCCGAGCCTGTTCGCGCGTGTCAGGGACGCGGCGGCCGCGATACCTGGCGTGGGGCATGGTGCGGTGTCGGTCGTAACGCCCGTGAGCGGGTCGACCTGGCAGTACCGTGTCGAGGTGCCGGGCGGGCTCCCGCTCCCGGAGAAGGAACGGGGCACCCACGTCAACTACGTCACGCCAGACTGGTTCGCCACGTACGGCACGGCGATTCTGGCCGGACGGGATTTCGCGGCCGGCGATCGCTCAGGTGCGCCGCCGGTCGGCATCGTCAACGAGACCTTCGCTCGGAAGTTCCTGGGCGAGAAGAGCCCGCTCGGGCACACGGTGACACAGGAGGGCCGATTGGGCCGGCCGCCGCTCCAAATCGGGATCGTTGGCCTCGCCCGCGACGCGGTGTATCGATCGTTGCGCGAGCCTGTGCCCCCGACGCTGTACTTGCCGCTGGCGCAGATCGACACCGAGGGCGCATCTGCAGGGTCGTACGCGAGCCTGAGCGTCCGCGCGGCGGGCGGCCGGCCGGCCGAGCTCGCCCGCAGCGTGGTCGAGGCCATTCTCGGCGTGGACCGGAACCTGTCGCTCACGGTCCGCCCGCTGTCGGATCAGGTGAGCGCCGCGCTGACGCAGGAACGCCTCGTGGCCATCCTCTCCGGGTTCTTCGGCGCGCTGGCCCTGCTGCTGGCCGGGATCGGTCTGTACGGCATGACGTCGTACGCCGTCAGCCGCCAGCGCACCGAGATCGGCATTCGCATGGCCCTCGGAGCCGACCCCGCCGGGGTGATCGGCATGGTCCTGCGGAGGGTCGCGTTCCTGGTTCTCTCGGGGGTCGTGGTTGGCGGGCTCGCCAGCGTCTGGGCCACCCGCTTCGCGCGCAGCCTGCTCTTCGGCCTGGAGCCGCGCGACCCGATCACCCTGGGTGGCGCTGCCGCCGTGCTGCTGGCGGTGGGCGCCCTGGCTGGGTGGCTTCCAGCGCGACGAGCGTCGCGAATCGACCCGGCGCGGGTCCTGAGAGAAGGCTAGGCCTGGATTTCCACGGGACACCGATCGGTTAACACGGCGCCGCTGGTGGGCGGCGATTAGTGAACGAAGCGTAGCGTCCGGTTCTTCCACCACGGGACCTTGATGGCCTCGTCCAGGAGGCCCGACG
>JBFMFH010000012.1:0-24589 GCA_040752275.1 Acidobacteriota bacterium | reverse complement strand
CTCCTCCCTCACATACCGGGAGTATGCTCAGTCGTCGCGCCTTGCCAGCCGGGCGCCGCGCTCCGGGACTTCTGCAAGGCATCACGGTTCCAGGGCACTAGGGGTTAGAGGGCCCCGAATCGCTCCGGCCCGAGGGCTGCAAGAACGGCGTCGGCCTTGCGCTCCAGGATGAAGTCGGCAACGACCTGTGCGGTCAGCGGTGCCAGGAGCACCCCGTTGCGGTGATGGCCGGCGGCAAACACGAGACCCGGCACGCGGCGCGAGGGCCCGACTATCGGGAGGTCGTCTCTGGTTGCCGGACGCAGACCCGTGCGCACTTCGCTGAACCCGGCCCGCCAAGCCAGGGGCAGGAGGGCGCAGGTCGCCTCGAGCAGGTCCCTGACACCGGCGACGGCCGGCTGTTCGTCGAAGCCGGCATCCTCGCTCGTCGCGCCGGCGAGCAGTGTCCCATCGCGGAGCGGGACGATGGAGCAGTCTTCGCTCCAGAGGATTCCCTCCGGCAAACGCCCGGGCCAGGCCAGCCGAAGCAACTGTCCGCGGACCGGCCGAACGGGGAGCCGCTCGCCTGCGATATCGACCTGGCCGGCCCAGCTCCCGGCAGCGAGCACGACGTGCGGCGCAGTCATTTCGCGGTCCTCGAACAGCACCCGCACGGCGCCGCCGGCATCGGCGTCAATCGCCGTGACGCGAGCGGCATCCAGGATCTCGCACCCCAGCCGGCTTGCAGCGGCCACGAGCGCAGCCGAGAGCTGTCGCGCGACGACATAGCCGTGGCCCGGCACCAGCAGCCCGGCCGTGACGGTCTCCGACAGCTCCTGCTCGGCGGCTCGGACGGCCGCCGTGTCGAGGTACTCATTGGTGATTCCGAACTTGGTGAGCAGAGCGCCGGCTGCCTTCAAGCGAACGGCGCCGGCCTGGTCGGTGGCCACCTCGAGCGAACCGCAGCGAGCGTACTCGACATCCATGCGGCTGTCGCGACGCGCCCGGTCGACGAACTCGTCGTACCTCGCCAGGCTGCGAAGCCCGAGATCCAGCAGCGGCCCACCCTCATGGCCCTCGATGAACGGGACGAGGGCTCCAGCGGCGGCCTGGGTCGCGCCCCGCCCCGGCGCACGCATGTCGGCCAGGGCCACCCGTGTGCCACGGCTGGCGAGTTCGGCGGCGATGGCACTGCCGATCACTCCACCACCGACCACGATGACCGAATGACGGCGACTCATGGCTCAACCCTGTCGCATCCGAGTGCGGATCGCGGATTGCGGATCCCTCCTGACTCCTGACTCCTTCCCCGTCGCCCGCCTGCCCCGAGCGACGTCGAGGGGCCGCCCCGGGCGACGTCGAGGGGTCGCCCGCTGCCTGCTTCAGTATCTCGCCGCCAGCAAGCCGATCAGCTTCGCGAGCGCATTCAGGTCCTGTTCGTCGATCACCTCGACCGGCGAATGCGAATAGCGTCCCGGCCACGACAGGCCGATGTCGGCGGCGCCTCCCGCGCTGAAGGCCGCCGCGTCGGTGCCGCCCAGCGTCATCCCGAGCTGGAGGGGGACGCCGGCCACCTGCGCCAGCATGAGCACCCTGTCGATCGTCATCGGCGCTGCCATCGAACGGCTGTCGAGGATTCGAAGCACAGCGCCCCCGCCGAGCGGCGCGTGCGCCAGATGCTGCACATCGAGCGGCGCGTCCGACGTCACGAACGTGTCCACGGCGAACGCCACAGCCGGGTGGAGTCGTTCAGCCAGTGCGCGGGCGCCGGCAAGCCCCGTCTCCTCTTCGACCGTCCACGCGAAGCTCACGCGGTTTCTCACAGCGGACGGATTGATGGTCCGCAGCGCGAGCAGGAGTGCCGTCGAACCCCCGCGGTCGTCCATCGACCTTCCGGTGGCTCTCGTCCCGGCCAGGGGTTCGAAACGCTTTCGGACCGTAGCGGTCTGTCCCGCCCGGACGCCCAGCGCCTCGGTCTCCGCTGCCGATACTGTGCCGAAGTACAGCGCGAGCGTCTTGATGTCCGGCAGCTGCGTCGTCGCAGACTGGTAGTCGTCCCGCGGCGCCACGACAGCGGGAACAGGCCCTCCCGGCGTCTGCACCAGGACGGGGTGTGCTTCGTACAGGGACAGCACCATCCCGCCTCGCGTGCGCACCATCGCGCGTCCATCGTCGCGAATACCGGTAATCTCGAACCCGATCTCGTCCATGTGCGCGATGAACAACAACTCCTGACCGCCCGCCCCGAAGGTGACGGTGATGTTGCCCTTCGCATCGACCTGGGGGTTCGCCCAGGCCGGAATCTGTCTCAGGATGGCGTCCCTGACCGGCCCCTCCTGCCCGGACACGCCGCTGGTCTCGATGAGCGATTTCAGCACCGTAAAGGTCGGGGACAGAACCGGCTGCGCCACCGCCGCAGTCGCCGGTGCGGGGGCGGGCTCCATAGGGGCGCCGGCAGGGGAGGACGCCAGGCCGGCCGTTCGCGTGAGCTCCAGCGCAAGCGCAGCGATGTCGCGGCTGTCCACCACCTCGACCGGCGTATCCGTGAACAACGCCGGCACGGACTTGTGGACGACGCTCGTCTTCTCCCAGCCTGCAGGGGGCGACCACCGGCGCGACGGTTCGGGCGAGAGCAGGATCGCGTGGTCCGGTTGCATGGTCCGGGCGAGGCGCGCCAGGCCCCGCCCGCCGAACTGCGACTGAGCCACCCAGGCAAGGGTGATGGTCCCTTGCGGAGCCGGCGGCGAGGAGTATGCCCGGAGCACCTCGACGAGCGCCTGGGCGCCCGCCCTGGCGCGGGTGCTCACCCCGGCAACGCGGCCTGCGGCCAGCGCCTGGGCTCGCTCCCTCAAGCTGACAGTGTCGAGGAGTCTGATGCCGAGCCGCTGGACCTCGGCCGCATTTCTGGCGCCGACATCCACCCAGAGGTCTTGCACACTTCGGACCCGCGCGTTCGTTTCAGTCCCGAGGAAGCTCCGCAGATGCGTGGATTCGGTGGCGGTCACGCCGGGAACCAGCGTAGCGTGCGACGTCCTGATCACGACGGGCTGCCCGAGCATGAACTGGTCGCCCAGGCGGTGGGGCGCGCCTGCCGTATGCCGATGCAGACGGAGGTACCCGTCATCGGAAATACACGAGACGACGTAGCCGCCTTCGTCGAGGCTGGCGACGATCGCGACGTGCGGGCGGCCAGAACCCAGTGTGAGGACCAGGTTCCCGAGTTCGTCGACACGCGGTCTGGCCCACCGCGGCAACTGGGCCTGCACCGCGTCGCAAACGGCCCCTTCGCGTCCGGCAACGCCCTGGGCCTGCACGAGCGTCAGGAAGCGATCGGGCAGGGGCTGGGCGAGCGCGCCGTTGCCAGAAAGGAGAACGAGGGCAATGACGGTGACGAGCGCACGCAAGAGCATCGAGATTCCACCTCCGCCCGGGGCTGAAAGCCCTGAGATCAATGCCGCTGTCAGCCATCGGCCACCGCGGTCCCTACCTCCCCTTTCCCGCAAGTGTGTCCAGCGATACCGACGCGAATGTACAGCGCACCTGCTCGTCGACTTCGTCGAACAGCCGGAGCAGCCCGAGATCGCTCTTGTCGCGATCCTCCCGGGAGACATGTCCGGTGTGGCTGCGGGGGGACTCGAACACCGAGACGACATCCAGGACGGAGATCGACGAGCCCTGCCTCGCCAGACGGTAGCCGCCCCCCATGCCCCGGGCACCGATGGCAATGCCCGCGCGAACGAGCTGCTGGAGGATCTTGGCCAGGACCGTGGGCGAGATGTGGTGCTTGGCGGCCACACCGGCGGCGGTCACCGGCTCGTCTCCGGCCATCGCCATCTCCAGCGCCGCATAGAGCGCGTAGCGTGATGACTTGGTCAGATTCACGGGTCAGAAGCCTCCGGCCGCGACCCTGCGTTCGGGATCATAGCCCCATCTCAGCCCTCGAGGGGCAGATCGAGACACAGCCGGGGTGCCAGCACGAAGCCCTCGCGATTGAAGAACGCGACGAGGTCCGCGTTGTCCCAGCCCACTTCCGTCTGGAGCGTGCGGATCCCGAGGCCCCTGAGGTTGACCTTGAGCTGGTCGAGCAGCGCCGGGCCGACGCTGCGGCCGCGGAAGTCGGGATGCACGCCGATGACGTCAAGCACCGCCACCTTCTCCAACACCCCGAACTCGCCGTAGTAGACCCGCGCGAGGAGGAAGCCGGCGACGGCTCCGTCGATCTCCGCTGCCAGCGACACGGCGATGCCCGTGTCCGAGAACGCGTGGTCCAGCTTGAGCCGGAAGAATTCCTCTCGCCGGCGGCCCACGATCCGGGCGTCGATGCCGATGATGGCATCTCCGTCGTCGGCCCTGAGGTTTCGCACGAGCACACTGTCGCGCGGCTGAACGTCGTCCTCCATGTCCGCCTCCAACGACTCTTCCCGACTCCCTACCCAATCAGCTGGCCGCCGTCCACGCGCCACACCTGACCGGTCACGTGCCGGCTCAGCTCGGATGTCAGAAACACCACGACGGACGCGACGTCATCCGGCTGTCCGAGCCGTCCGAGCGCTGTTTCTCCGAGTGCCTTCTCGCGCAGCTCGCTGCGGAGCGCCGCAGTCAGGGGGGTCTCGATCCATCCTGGTGCCACGGCGTTCACGCGGATGCCGAAGCGGCCGAGCTCGCGGGCGGCCGTCCGCGCGAGGGCATTCATGCCGGCCTTGCTCGCCGCGTAGTTGGCCTGGCCGGCTTTGGCCCGCTCGCCATTGATGGACGAGACCAGCACCACGCTCCCGCCGCCTCGCTCCCGTAGGACTGGGATGCATGCCCTGAGCAGGTAGAACGCCGAGTTCAGGTTCGTCGCCAACACGGCGCCCCATTCGTCGTCGCCCATCCTGGCGATGAGCGCATCGCGCGCGATCCCGGCGCCGTGCACGACGATGTCGAAACCGCCCAGTACCGCCGACGCCTCGGAGACGGCCGCATCGACGCTTGCCCGCACCGAGAGGTCGCAGGCGAGCGAGATCGATCCGCCAGGCCCCGGATGGTCCGGCAGGTCCAGGGAAGCAACCCGACAGCCGCCAGCGAGCAATTGTGAGACGATGGCCGCCCCGATGCCGCCGCCCCCACCCGCGACGATGGCTGAGCGTCCGTTCAGACGGTGGGCAAGTGGACTCTGTTGGCTCATGCGGCGCTCGCGGGAATCCCCGCGCCTCGTTGGGCGAGCTTCTTGGCCCGGAATGCGCCCCACAACGCAGCTCCGATGGCGCCCGCCAGAATGGACATCGGGTGCGTGCGAATGTCGATCGGCACGCGCTGTGAGGACGCGGCTTCCCTCATGGCGGCCAGCAGGCCTTCATCGGCCGCCAGCCCTCCGGTCACGAGCACGACGTCCCGCACGCCGGCTGACACGAGCAGCCGCATGTAGCGGCCGGCCATGGACTGGTGAATGCCTTTCAGGATGTTGGGAACGCTCACGCCGCGCGACACCATGTTGATGACGTCCGTCTCGGCAAGCACCGCACAGATCGACGAGCAGGTCTCGGGCTTGTCGCTCTGCCTGGACAGGCTGCCGATCTCGCCCAGTGTCACGCCGAGATACCGCGAGATGTTCTCGAGGAACTGACCCGATCCCGAGGCGCATTGGCTCGTCATCCGGTACCCGAGGACCTTTGCGTGATCGTCCATCCGCACCGCCCGGGTGTGCAAGGCCCCGATGTCGATGACCGCCCGGGATTCGGGATCCAGGAACAGTCCGCCGCGGGCGTGGGTGGTCATCCCATAGAAATGGCCCGTTCGGAACGGCACCGTATCGCCTTCTCCGGTAGTCGCCACATACCCGAGATCGCAGCGGCCGATCGCGCATTCGGCCAAGAGCGCGTCGAATGCCTCGCTCGCGAGGGCGAGCGGATCTCGCCGGCGGAGGCGTTCAGTGCGGTGGGCCAGCACTCGCTCCTCCCCATCGTCGAGGGTCTCGGCCAGCACGACTTTGACAATCGCCGACCCGATGTCGATGCCAGCAGTGATCATGCGTTGTTGTTCCTGTCTTCTATCTCCTGACTCCTGACTTCTGACTCCCCCTCCCAGCCTCCCTCAGCGCGAATAGCGCGGCGCCCAGGGCGCCGGTGTAGATGGAGTCCTCCGAGGTGTTCACCGTCAGCGTGCCGTAGTTCTCGGCGAGCAGCGTGCGCAGTGCGGACACGGCCGCCGGGTTCTTCGCCACGCCGCCGGTGAACGTGAACTCGTTCTGCACGCCTCCCGAGCGGGCCAGCAGTGACATCGCGCGGAGGATGATCGCCCGATGCAGCCCGGCGAGGATGTCTTCCCGTTTCTCCCCCAGCGAGAGCCGCTCCCGCAATTCGGCGCCGGCAAAGACGGTGCACGTCGAATTGATCCGCGCGGGCGATGTCGACTGCCCGGCGATCGGGCCCAGTTCGTGAAGGCCGAGGTTCATCTCGTCTGCGATGTAGCCGAGGTAGCGGCCGCACCCTGCGGCGCACCGATCGTTCATCTGGAACGACGTCACGATGCCCTGCCCGTCGACCTGGATAGCCTTGGTGTCCTGGCCGCCGATGTCGAGCACCGTCCGGGTCCGCGGGAACAGGGCATGGGCGCCAAGCCCATGACAGAGAATCTCCGAGCGGATCTGCCCCTCGGGAAACGGCAGCCGCTGGCGGCCGTACCCGGTGCCGACACTTCCGATCTGCTCCAAGTCGAGGCACGCGATCCGGTCGACAGCGGGCTCGAGCGCCGGGTGCGCGTCCGGCATCGCCGCTACGGCCGCCATTGCATGGTCCACGAAGCACCCCGCGGCTTCCGAGGAGTTCTCGACGTCGAGGATCGCCTTGTCGAAGAGGCCCGCGAGGACATCGAAGCCGACCCCGGTCGCCTTCGCCTCCTCCGCCGCCAGAGTCATATAGCGGCTTCCGGCAAGGTCTCGGAAGAAGTCGCTCTTCCGGCGCGCGCGTCGGGTGAAGAGGCCGTCCACCTCTGCTGCCATCCGCTCGACCATGCGCGTGACGGCAGCCTTCGCGGCGGGCGGCGCGGTCAGGAGGATCCCGACGAACTGGCGCAGTTGACGGTCCAGGACGCGCAACTGCGACCGGTACTGGGCGGCCCGGAACCGCCGCTCCAGCTCGGTGAGCAGGTGTGACCGCGTTGCCGCGTCCAGGCCCGCTCGCTCGAGTTCGCCGTCGATGCGTGAGAAGCGTGCGTTGGCCAGCGCCTCGCTCAAGGCCACGGCGCAGGCCACGTCGTAGTTGCTGCGCGAGTTGGTGATGCCCCGGCCGAGAATGCCGGCATCTTCGCCCAGCACGACCGCCTTCGTCGTGGTCGACCCGAGGTCGATCCCGACGGTGTACCTCACTCAACGTCTCCGGCGCGTTTCTGCTCGAGCATCTGAAAGTAGGACTCGAGACGGTTCTTGATGTTGGCGGCCGAGAAGTAGCGGGGGTCGACCAGGTCGCTCTCGATGAAGCCTCCCGGGCGACCGGCCTTCGCCTCGACCTCGCGCAGCATGTGCAGCTGCCCGGCACTGAAGGAGTTGCAGCTCTTCACGGAATTGATGAGGAAGCCGTCGGCGTCGTACTCGCGGATGTATCTCGTGAGCAGATCGATGCGCGACGGCAGGCTCAAGTTCGTGTAGCACCCCAGACAGTACTCGGCGAGGCTCTCGAGCGGCCTCGCCGGGTCGTGACGGAACCCGGTGTCGTACATTCCGCCGACCTTCGCGTAGGTCGAGGCCACGGCCACCGCACCCTCGTCGACGAACATCTTCCAGAACTGCCTGAAGCTGGTCCAGTTGGGTGGACCTTCGACAACGATGCGGAAGCGCTCGTGGCGCATGTCGCCCTCGGGCGTGATTGGTCCCTGGCGCCTCCGGATACGCTCGGCAATCTCGGCGCGCAGCTCGCGGTAGTAGCCGACCGCTTCCTCCGTTCCACGGAAGGCGCTGAAGATCGGTCCGACGTAGTAGACCGCCCCGAAGTAGGAGTCGATGGGCGACGGCCGGTGCTTCGCCGAATGCAGGACCCAGACCAGATCGTCCTCCGCGCGGACCGACAGTGCCAGGCACTCCTTCAGGCGGTCTTCGTCGTAGGCGCGGCCCGTCACCTGTTCGAGCGCGGGAATGACCGTCCGCCGGAGCTGATCGACGACATACTGCCGCATCGCATCGGTGATCCGGCCGTCGGCCTGGTAGGGCACGTGCAGCATGACGGTGGGACACGAGTACTCCTCGCGCAGCAGTTCGAACCACTTCATGAACGTGAAGCAGCCCGTGTAGGAGAGGAGCAGCAGGTCAGGGTTCGGCAAACGCTGGCCGGTCGGACCGATGTTGCCCGACTTGAGCATGCCGATGTCGCTCTTCACGTAGGTGCACACATCCTCGGAGTGTCCGAGCTTCTCGGCAAGCGAGATGTAGTCGGCCGTCCTGCCACGCATCGCCGACTGGAGCGCGTTGATCTCGGGCAGTACGGGCAGCACGTCGAAGGCGAGCAGGAGCTCCGTCAGATTGCCGGGCACGAAGGTGTACGCACACCTGTCGCCGCGGACGGGAGCCTCGGCGAGTCGGTCGAAGTGCCGGGCGATCATCTCCTTCTGCCGGACCTGGCTCGAGTCCTTCCGCGCCTCCGGGACGGCGGCCGCCTGGCGACTCGGCGTCATGCCCCACTCCAGAGCTTGATGGAATCGGCGAACGTGCCTGCCTGCTCGCGGATCACCTGGAACTGACCCGTGTTCTCGGCGTACTTGAACGCCGTCCAGGGAATGCCCCGGCGCTCGATCGCCCGGGTCGCCATGGGCTGGTCGAGCAGGGCGGGGTCGCAGAAGCTCGGGGCACAGAAGAGCACGCCTTCGGCTCCGCTGTCCTCGACCCGGCGGACGAGCGCGTCGCCCTTGACCGCGTTGTCAATGTAGCGGGTCGGGCTGGCCACCGCGTCGGTCAGAAACGCGCAGATCAGGTTCTCGAGTGGATCACCCTCGAGTGGCACGTCCGACTGGAGGAATCGGTGCACCTGCACGAAGTCGTCGTCGACGATGTAGCAGCCGGCGCGTTCGAGGGTTTTGACGAGACCGATGGGCGGCTGCTCGCAGAACGAGCCCGTGATGAGGACGCGCGCCTGGTCGAGGGGCGTGCGCGACTGGTCCCGCTGCACGAGGTCCAGGTATTCCGTGAACATCGCCGTCGACTCTTCGACGGGCAGCACGAGCGCCGCCCGAAGGACGAGATAGAGCTCGTGCGTGGCCACCTTCCAGGGTTCCGCGCGGCGAAGCGCGTACAGCTCGCGCACCAGCCGCCGGTCCTCGTTGTAGAGCGCGATGGATCGGCGCAGGGCGCCGGGGTCGTACCGTGCCGCACCGCGCGAGACGAGTTCGGCGGACAGCTCCCGCAGTTCGTGGCCGTAGAAGCCGCCGCCGAGCTCGCGCTCGAAGTTCTGCGGGAGGTCCAGGTAGCGCACCAGCGCGCCCGGGAACAGCATCTGCCACATGCCCGACAGGTTCCGAATCACGTCGCAGATGGCCGGGAAGAGCATGCCGTCGAGGCAGTCGTAGCTCGAATTGAGGCCGAGCTCGATCGTGCTGCGGGGGATGTGGCAGATGCAGGACTGGTAGTAGGCGTCGCCCTTGATGATCTCGAGGTCGTCGCGCCCGCCCATCAGCCCCACCGGCAGCACGCCCTGGGCGTGCAGCAGCTCCCGCGGAACGTAGATGGGCAGGTAGCCGATGGCGAGTCCCCCGGTGCGTGCCTTCCACTCGCGGACGGCCGTCAGACGGTAGTCTCGGTAGAGCGCATCCGCACGACCGACGAGTCTGCCGAGTCGCTCCGTGGTGCTCACGTGTTCGTCCAGTTCGGGCGGCGCTTCTCCATGAATGCCGTCAGCCCTTCGGTCGCATCGGTGGTCGCCATCAACTCCTCGAGATAGAGCTGCTCGAGCACGGGCAGTTCCGTTGCGAGACGGGCTCGCAGATCGGCGCGGACGGCCCGGATGGCGAAGCGCAAGCTCGACGCGGACTTTGGCAGCAGATGCTGCCGGGCGTACGCCAGCGCCGCCTCGGCCGGATCGCCGTCGGCCACCTCATCGACCAGCCCCATCGCGGCCGCCTCGGCAGCCGAGACCGACCGGCCGGACAGGCAGAGATCCTCTGCATCACGCCGGCCGACGCGCCCGGCGAGCGCGACGGACGCCACCGGGGCGAACACGCCGAGCACGATCTCCGGCTGGCCGAACATGGCCTGCGGCGCAGCGAACACGCGGTGACACAGCGTCACCAGCTCCAGGCCTCCCCCGAGGCACTGCCCGCGCACGGCAGCCAGGACGATGGTGGCCGAGTCGACGAGCGCCCGCATGAGAACGTGGAAGCGCGGCAGCATCGTACCGACCAGTTCCGGCAGATGCTCGCGCACGCTGGCGCCGAACGAGAAGTGCGCGCCCTGCCCCTCCAGCACGATCGCCTTGAGGTCCCGAGCCGCGGCGGCGGCGTTGAAGACGCCGGTGAGTTCCTCGATGAGCGGCGTGTCGAGGACGTTGCCTTTCGATCCCCCGAGCGACACCCGCTGGATTGCACCGTCGTCGAGAGTGTCCACTGACAGGCGGCTGGTCGTCATCGCACCTCCTCGCTTGACCTGTCGCTGTTGACATTCAGCTCCAGCTGCACGTACGGACCACCGGTAAAGCCGTTGGATCGGAAGAAGGCCAGCAGCGGCACGTCGTTTCGCCTGACCATCGTCCGGACCCGGGGCGCGCCCGCCCGGCGGAATTGCGCGCAGGCTTCCGCCAGCAGGGCCGATCCCACGCCCAGGTGCAGCGCCTTTGGATCGATGCCGATGGCCAGGACCCAGCCGCACGGCTCCGACCCGAATTCGAATGCACGCACCTCTCCGAGCAGGTATCCGAGCAGGCGCCGATCGGGAGCTTCGTACGCCAGCCCGATTCGGCGCTTGGCGCGCGTGTCGAGAAGCTCCCGACACACCCGTTTCCAGTGGGCCTCCTTCCGCTCGCCCGTGTGAAACGCGTCGATCCGGGCCACATCTGCAAGGTCCGACCGCCGGAGGGCGCGCACGCTCCGGCTCTTCCCGGCTCCCGAATCCCGAATCCTGGATCCCGGATCCGGCCGGCGGGGCGGGCGCACCGGTGCGCTCGCCCGACCCGGCGCGTGGTTCGCCGCCATCCTCACGTCTTCCCATGCGCGCGGGCGAGAACCTCGTCGACCAGATCCTCTCCCCACACCGCACCCTCGGCCAGTCGCCGCCGCAGGAGCAGCAGGTCCGCCTCGCGGCAGGTCTTTGACCCCTCGTTGAACGCCCGGAACCCGGCACGCGCCTCGGTCATCATGTTCAGGCCCAGCCACGACCGGTTCGATTCCTTGTTGCGGTCCCAGTGCTCGAGCTTGTGCTTCCGCACGCTCTCGAGGGTCTTCGAGAGGCACCCGGGGAATGTGTTGGCGAGCTTGTAGACCAGCTCGTCGACCACCCGATCCAGTTGGGACAGATCCACCTCGCCGCGCGCGAGGAGCTTCTTCGCCTCGTCGCGCTCGGCCCCTTGCTTGAAATCGCCGAAGACGATCCGGCCGCCCTCCACCCAGCGGTCGGTGACGGCCATCGGGTTCGACACGAACGCGCCGTCGATCCTCAGCGCGGGCACGAGGCCGGTCAGCAGGCCCAGACGCATGGCCTTGTGTGCGCTCCAGTGCTCGCAGAGGGTGCAGCTCTCCATGGCTGCCTCGATGCCGACGAACAGCGGCAGGAAGTCCGTGCTGCCGCCGTCAGGCGCCGAACCGTGCCGCGGGCCCGCCTGGCCGAAGAGCGCGAGGTCCTGTGCGACGGAGTAGTCGCACGCCATGCCGATCTCCTGCCCGCCCGCGATGCGCATCCCGTTGACCCGGCAGATGACGGGCTTGTCGCACATCAGGATGGCACTCACCATGTCGTTGAAGAGCCGCATGTACTGCTTGTACTCCTCAGGCCTGCCCGCGTAGTACTCGGCGTACTCCTGCGTGTTGCCTCCAGTGCAGAACGCCCGGCTGCCTGCGCCGGTGAAGACGACGGCGACGGCCCCGCGATCGTGTGACGCCCGACGCATGCCGAGAATCACGCCCTTGACCATCTCGGTGGTGTAGGAGTTGAGCTGCGACTGGTTGTCGAGGGTGATGCGGACGATGTGGAGGCCCGGCACCTCCGTGCCCGAAAGGTCGCGAAGCGGGATCTCCTCGTAGCCGATGCCGGCATGGTCAGCAGAGGGGGCCAGGTCGTGGTTCTTGAAGGTCATGATCGGCGCTCCGGAATGAGAATGAGCCGCCGCGCGGCGCGGCCGGCGTGGATTTCCTCGAACACCTCATTGATGGCGGCGAGCGGCCGGCGCTCGATGAAAGGCTCGAGGGCGATCTGGCCGGCGAGCACCATGGCGAGGATCGCCGGGTAATGTTCAGGGAGGCAGCCCCAGTTGCCCTGTGCCGTCGCGTCGAAGGCCATCAGGTTCGAGAACCGGAGCTCGACGGCCTTCGGCGTGTACCCGACGACCGAGAGGTGGCTGCCGTGACCGAGGAGCCCGAAGGCCGTGGCCTGACCGGCCGGGGTACCGGAGGTCTCGAAGATGGCCGTGCGCCAGGTCGGCACGTCCCGGCTCCCGGCGAACTCGCGGACCTTGCGCCGAAGCTGCTTGAAATCGAGACTGCCCGCATCGAGCGTGAGCCCGGCGCCGTAGGGTCCGATCTGGTCCAGCCGCTCCTGCGTGATATCGATCGCGACGACCGAGGCTCCAAGGGCGGCGGCAATCTGTACGCCGAACCCGCCGAGCCCACCGATGCCCACGAAGATGGCCAGATCCCCACGGCCGAGGCCGCTCCGCACGATCGCCTGGTACGGCGTGGAAACGGCGTCGGCGATCACCGAGAGCGACGCGAGATCGAGGCCCTTGGGGTTCACCGACGCATCGTCGAGATCGGGTACCGGGCAGAGGCCGCGAGCCGGGACGCGGACGTGCGTGCCGAACCCGCCGTCGACGTCGCTGCCCGGGAACACCTGTGTGGGGCAGACTTGACCTCGTCCGGCGCGGCAGGCCGGACACTCGCCGCACGGCAGCACGGCAGGCACGACAATGGCACGGCCCGTCCAGGCCCCGGCGCCATCACCCGTCTCCACAACGCGGCCGCTGATCTCATGGCCGAGTGTGAGAGGAAACCCGTGCCGCGTCGGCACGCCGTCATAGAAGAACCCGAGGTCCGTGTGGCACACGCCACAGCCGGCCACCTCGACGATGACCTCGCCTGGTGCCGGCTGCTCATCCCGCGCGACCCAGGCCATCGGCGCGGCGGGTTCTCGCACTACCCAGGAAGAGACGTTCATGATCGGTAGGCCTCCCGGCGCGGGGGCGGGTGATTGGAAATCGGCAAATCGGAACCGATATGCCTATATACGCCTCTCCCCGCGTCCCGTCAAGGACGAAGTGCCACGATGCCACGGTTGCCACGCCGCCCCGCTCGATCGTTGTTCCGGGGCGCGCACCAACACGACGGAGTGCCGCCACAGCCCGCGACAACCTGCCGGTGCTGGCGCTTCCGGCCCCGACGTGAGAGAATTCCCATGGAACTCGTCAACCGCACGTTCGGGTACCGCTCAGCAGCGGCGGTGACCGCCCCAACGGCGGATCGGGGGGTGCCGTCCTGCAGTCGTGGCGAGGGCGTGGTATGGCTGAGCGCGGCACCAACAACCTGATCTACGACTGGAACGTCGCCGGAACGGGCTACCCCCACCGCGCCGAGCCCATCGAGTTCGACGACGAGACGCTGCGCGACGGCCTCCAGTCGCCGTCCGTCCGGGACCCGTCCATCGGCAAGAAGATCGAACTCCTGCACCTGATGGCCGAACTGGGCATCCAGAGCGTCGACCTGGGGCTGCCCGGTGCCGGGCCCCGGGCACGGGCGGACATCGTCGCGCTCTGCGAGGAGATTAAGCGATCGCGCCTGGCCATCTCCCCCAATTGCGCCGTCCGCACCACGGCCAGCGACGTCACCGCCCTCATCCAGATCTGCGACAAGGTCGGCATGCCCATCGAGGCGGCCACCTTCATCGGCAGTTCACCCATCCGTCAGCTCGCCGAGGACTGGTCGCTCGATCAGATGCTGGCGCTGACCGAGGAGGCGGTGTCACTGGCGATCAAGCACGGACTGCCGGTGATGTACGTCACCGAGGACACCACCCGGGCGACCCCGGATACCATCCGCCGGCTCTACAAGACGGCCATCGAGGCGGGCGCCGGCCGCGTCTGCATTACGGACACGGTCGGCCACATCTCTCCCCGGGGCGTGCGCAACCTCGTGCCGTACATCCGCCAGCTCATCCAGGAGACCGGCGAGGACATCAAGATCGACTGGCACGGCCACAACGATCGGGGCCTTGCGGTCATCAACACCATCACGGCCATGACCTCCGGCGTGGACCGCGTCCATGCGACGGCACTCGGCGTGGGTGAGCGCGTCGGCAACTGCTCCATGGACCAGTTGCTGGTGAACCTGCGCCTGATGAACTACATCGACAGCGACCTATCGTCGCTCCGCCGCTACGTCGAGTCGGCCAGTGATGCGACAGGCGTGCCCATCCCGGGCAACTATCCGGTCTTCGGCGAGGATGCGTTCCGCACGGCCACGGGCGTCCACGCCGCAGCCATCATCAAGGCCAAGAAGAAGGGCGACGCCTGGCTCGCCAACCGGGTCTATTCGGGTGTCCCGGCCGAGATGGTGGGGACGACCCAGCGGATCGAGATCGGTTTCATGTCGGGCGTGTCCAACGTCGTGCACTGGCTCGTCGAACGCGGGATCGAGCCGGAGGAGCCGCTGGTCGAGGCCATCTTTCGGGCGGCCAAGGAACGCGACCGCATCATGACGGAAGATGAAGTGATGCAGATCGTGAAGTTCGTGACCGAGGCCAGCGTCGAGCCCGAGCCGCTGCCACTCGACAGCGTGGATGGGTGGAAGGAGAGGCTGCGCAAGCGGTAGGCGAGGGACGGCAGCCCGCAATGCAGCACCGGGCTCAACCCCCGGGCCGACAACGTCACATTCGAGGAGAGAGTCGCCGCACGGTCTTCTTCGTCACGGCGAACACGGCGAACGCCACCGCCACGACGCCGAAGAACCACGCCCAGAGCGGGTCGAACGCCCAGCGACCGGCGCGCCACGATTCCTGAACCACGTCGAGCACGAAGACGCCGGCCGCGATCACGGAGAGTCCGTGGAGTTCCTGGATGACCCTCCCCCACGAGAACGGCGCGCGCCCCGGCACGTAGCCCGACCACAGCGGGACCATGGCTGGCACTCGTCCGGCCCATTCCACGAAGGCCTCGCCGAACCGCTCCTCGAGGAACGCCTCCTCTCTCGCGGCAATCCGCTCGTAGTAGAGCAGGGTTGTGGCCAGCGTGATCACGCCGAGGTACCACAGGCCCGTGAAGAGCGCGAGCCCGAGTCCGATGAGTCCGTTCGCGACATACAAAGGGTGCCGGAGGATCGAGTAGAGGCCGGTCGTCCGCAGCTCCGACGCGCGCGGATCGACGGTGCTGCGCTCGGAGGTCCCGGCAGGGGCCGTGCCGACAGCCCAGATGCGGAGGGCCAGGCCGCCCAGCGCCACCGCCGCCGCCAGGGCCTCCCACAACCGTTCGCCCTCACGCGAGGCACACGGCTGGGTATCTGCCATCATGCCTCCCAGCAGCACGGGCACCAGCACGAGCGGGAGGTAGCTGCGCCAACGGAACAGACGGTCACCGTCGCGGACGAACTGGTCAATCAGCTGCATGTTCGAGCCATTCTGACGCCAGACGGTCCGGCGTGCCAACTTCCGAGCGGACCGTGCCGTTGACCCCCTCTTCAGGGACGGGTGTCCCCTGCCAGGTACACTGCCTGCCCGGGCGCATCTGCTAAACTGTCGCTGATCTGTCACTTGCCGCCGCGACCGACGGTCTCCACGCAGGCACGGACCTTGCTGCTGGTGAGGATGGAGGCAGGAGAAGGTCATGTCGAAGAACGCTGCGCTCGCAATTGCCGCCGCCCTCTGCATCGTCGCGGCGGGTGTGGGAGGCTACCTAGCCGTCCGCACCACGACGACGAAGCCCTCGGCACCGGAGGCGGGGGTCTTGATCCGCCCCGAGGCGCTGGAGAGCTCCGCGACCCAGCCGGCGGGCGTCGCGGCGACCGAGGGCGTGATTCCTGATGCAGGGATGACCGGGCCCGCCTCGACCGTTCCCACGCCCGCCGAAGTCGGTGGTTCGCCGGCTGCAGTCTCGTCGGCGCCGCCCACGGCAACGCTGCCGCCAGCCGGGCGTTCGGAGCCGGCGCCGGCCCGACGCAGCGCGCCGCCGCCGGCCGAGCGGCCGCAGCCGACCCGCGCCCAGGCGAGGAGCCAGCCACCGGTCGACCCACACCCCGTGGGTACGCCGCCGAGCGCGCCGCCGTCGGCTGCGACGACGGTGCCGCCGGCATGGCCGGTGTTGGAAGTACCTCCGCCGGTCGAGGCGTTGCCGCCATCGCCGCCGCCTGCACCGCCCGAGCCCGAGTTCGAAGAACTGGTCGTCTCATCGGACTCGGTGCTGGGATTGCGGCTGTTGACGACGGTGTCGACAGCGAACGCCAAGTTGGAGGATCCCGTCGAGGCACGCGTCACGCGCGATGTGCGGGTGGGCAACCGGGTAGCCATCCCGATCGGGACCCGACTGTTGGGTTCGGTCACCCTCGTGGAACGCGGGGGAAGGATGAAGGAAAGGGCCAAGCTGGGCGTTCGGTTCCACACCCTCGTGCTGGCCGACTCGACGCGTGTGCCCGTGGAGACCGAGGCGATCTACCGCGAAGGCGACTCGCCCGGTAAGGAGAGCGCGGCCAAGGTCGGGGCCGCGGCCGCGGGAGGCGCGATCCTCGGTGCGATCCTCGGCGGCGGCAAGGGTGCGGCCATCGGTGGCGCGGTCGGCGCGGCCGGCGGCACTGCTGCGGTCATGGCGGGCGGGCGTAATCCGGCGGTCCTGACGTCCGGCACGGCCGTGACCGTTCGGCTGCAGCAGCCGGTGACGATTACGGTGGAGAGATAGGCGACAGGCGTCGGGCGACAGGCGACAGGGAAGGAGACAGGCGACGGGCGAGGATCCCGGATGCCGCCCGCCGGCTCTCCGGCCAGTGTCTTTGCGAATCCCGAATCCCGAATCCCGTCTAAGATCCTCGCCGGGAGGTTCCTCCGTGCCCGACGCCGCCAACCGATCCCGGGGGGACATGAGCCCCGGCGAGTTCCGCCAGTACGGCCACGCGTTGGTGGAATGGATCGCCCGCTTCTTCGAGCACCCCGAGCGCTACCCGGTGCTCGCGCAGGTCTCGCCAGGCACGATCCGGGAGGCGCTTCCCCCATCGGCGCCCGAGGAGTCGGAGCCGTTCGAGGACATCCTCGCGGATTTCGAGCGCGTGCTGATGCCCGGGATGACACACTGGAACCACCCGGGCTTCATGGCCTACTTCGCGATCTCATCGAGCGGACCTGGCATCCTTGCCGATCTGCTCGCTTCGGCCCTCAACCAGCAGTCGATGCTCTGGCGGACATCGCCGGCCTCCACCGAACTCGAGGAGGTGGCCCTGGGCTGGCTTCGCCAGCTCATCGGGCTGCCGGCGTCATTCGAGGGAGTCATCTACGACACCGCGTCGGTCTCGAGTTTGCACGCCATGGCCGCCGCACGCGAGGCCGCCATCGCCGGCGTACGCGAGCACGGGCTGGCGGGTCGTTCCGACGTCCCACGCGTCCGCGTCTACTGCTCGGAGCAGGCGCACTCGTCAATCGACAAGGGCATCATCCTGATCGGCTTCGGCCAGCAGGCACTCCGGAAGATCCCCGTCGACGGCGAGTACCGGATGCGCCCGGGCGCCCTGCGGGCGGCGATCGCGGAAGACCGCGCGGAGGGAGTACTCCCAATCGCCGTTGTGGCCACCGTCGGCACGACGTCGACGACCAGCGTCGATCCGGTGCCCGCGATTGCGGAGATCTGTGAGGCCGAAGGGCTCTGGCTGCACGTCGATGCCGCGTACGCCGGCGTGTGCGCGATGATTCCCGAGTACCGGCACATCCTCGACGGGGCCGATTGCGCCGACTCCCTCGTCGTCAATCCGCACAAGTGGTTCTTTACGCCATTCGACCTGAGCGCCTTCTACTGCCGCCGGATGGACATGGTGCGGCAGGCATTCTCCCTGACGCCCGAGTACCTGCGGACGCCCGATGCCACGCGCAACCTCATGGACACGGGCATCCAACTTGGCCGTCGGTTTCGTTCACTGAAACTCTGGATGATCCTGCGCTACTTCGGGGCGGAGGGCATCCGGCAGCGGCTGGCGGAGCATATCCGCCTGGCCCGGGTGTTCTCGGGGTGGATCGACGCACACCTGGACTTCGAGCGCCTTGCACCCACGCCATTCAGTGTCGTGTGTTTCCGCGCCAGGCCGTCAGGACGCGAACGCACTGAGGCTGAGCTGAACAGTCTCAACGAGCATCTGATGAAGCTCGTCAACGACAGTGGCGAGGTCTTCATCTCGCACACGGCCCTGCACGGCCGTTTCGTTTTGCGCGTTGCAATCGGGAACCTCAGGACCACCGAGGCCCACGTCCGTCGCGTGTGGGAGCTGCTGCAGGAAGGGCTGGATAGGGTAAAGGGGCAGTAGACAGTAGAAAGTAGACAGCAGACGGTAGGCAGTAGGGGTGCGCTACAGCCGGACCGGGATCCGCCTCGCCTCGCGCGCGCCACTGGGCTGAAGGTCGAGGGCACAGGCGAGCACGATGACTCCAGCCCGGGCGGCTGCGCGCAATGCCTCGCCAAAGGCCGGGTCGACTCCATCCTCAGGCTCGACCGACTCGACATCGTGCCGTTGCGCGACGAAGACGATGGCCGTTGGCGCGCCGCGCTCGGCCACTTGGCGGAGTTCGTGGCAATGGCGCGCCCCCCGCGCGGTGATGGCGTCAGGAAACAGTCCACGGTCTCCCCGCACGAGCGTCACCGATTTCACTTCGACGAGGGTCTCGCCGACCCGAAAGTCGAAGCGGGACCGCCCGTGCCTGACCTCGGCTCTGGGCGTGCACGCGTCGAACTCCGGAAACAGGCCGCCTGCCAGCAGGCGCGGAAACACCAGGTTCGCGTACGTGGTATTCGTTCCGATCCACGTGGCGGACTGTCGGGCCGCCACCATCGTGTAGGACAGAGTACGAGGCGCCGGGAACGGCCCGTCCAGCAGGGCCGGGCAACCAGGCGAGACGACACCGGTCAGCCTGCCCGGGTTCGGCAGATGGGCCAACGCACGGGCGCCGCCGCGCAGGGACACGAGCGCCGTGAAGCGATTCGGCCGTTCGAGAAAGCGGGCGTGCAGCGGCCTCCGTCGCCGCGCAACCAGCGGCAGGTCCGCCAGCCTGATGCTGCGTGGCACGATGTCGCGCTCCCTCCTTTGCCACCCGATGCCGCTCGTCTGTGACCCTCCCCTCGCGGGTCCTGTCGCCGGACAGCCCACCGCTGCTCAGGCCCAAAAACGTGACCACGGCTGGGGGCCTTCCGCCGCGGCGGGCGCCCGTCCGGCGCCACCCGCTCGGGATCACAGCCTCGTCTACTCCGGCCGCAGGCCGTGGCAGGGCTCGTCTGTGACCCTCGATCCACGCAAGACTTCCGGCCCGAGAGGGCCGGCGGAATTGGCCGCAGGCCGTGGCCCTGCTCGTCTCCACCAATCATGTCACTGAGCGGGAAGGGACGCGCATCGAACCGGGCAGGTGGCCCACTCGTGCTTCGCAACCTGTTCGGATCCGGACACCAGGCGTCCGGACCCGGACGGGACTCTGCTGCGATGCTCGCCGGTGATCCGCCGCCCTTCCTGGGGCTGAAGCCCCGGGGCGATGTCTGTTCCCTGCAGGTTCCCGGGGCCACCTCTGTCCGCGCAGGCCCAGGGCTTCAGTCCAGCTTTGGCCCTTGGCACCAGCGTCCTGTCTTCTGCAGGCGCGAGGCACCAGCTCATCCTCGCGCCTGGCGCAGGTCAGGTGAAGACGGCACGCAAGTTGCTCTTGTGCGACCCGGAGGACCGCTACGTGGATCGAGCGATCAGCCTGCAGGAACGGCGTCACTCCCTCATCACGCGTTGGCTGGTTGGCCTCTCAATCGTGGCGGTCCTCTGGTTCGTCCTCTCGTGGGGGTTCGGCCTGCTTCGTGCGTCGATCAGGCGAAGCCAGATCAGGACCGCCGTCGTGGATGTCGGTCCAATCGACGCGTCGCTCTCGGCGACCGGCAACGTCGTGCCCGAGATCGAACAGGTCATCTCGAGCCCGGTCGACGCCCGCGTCCTGAAGATCCTCAAGCACGCGGGCGCCGAGGTTCGCCGCGGGGAGCCGCTGCTCCAGCTCGACGTCAGTCAGTCCGTGCTCGCCGTCGAGAAGCTCGATCAGGATCTGGCCATCACGTCGAACCAACAGGCACGGGCGAAACTGCAGCTCGACAACACCCTGTCGGAACTCGCGAGCCAGGTCGAGATCAAGAAGCTCCAGCTCGAATCCGCCCGACTCGAACATCAGCGCAACCAGCAGCTCTTCAAGGATGGCCTCATTTCGGAAGAGCTCCTCAGGCGGTCGGAGGTTGCCGAGCGCCAGGCAGGGATCGAGCTGAACCGCCTCCAAGAGTCACGGCGCAACGCCCAGGCGGCTACCGCCGCCGAACTCGAGGGCCTGGCCCTCGAGACCGCCAAGCTGACCAAGGACCGCGCCGAGGCCAGGCGCGTGCTGGAGCTGGCCACCGCACGCGCGGACCGGGACGGCGTGCTGACGTGGTCGCTCACCGAGGAGGGCAGCACGGTCACCAGGGGCGCAATCATCGCGCGCCTGGCCGACCTGCGTTCGTTTCGCGTGGACGCCTCGGTCTCCGACGCCTACGCGAGCCGCCTCGGTACCGGCCAACGCGCACAGGTGCGTGTCGACGATGCCGTGCTCTCCGGTCGTATCAGCGACGTGCTGCCGGCCGTGCAGAACGGCGTTATCACCGTGCGGGTTGCCCTGGACGATTCGTCGAACGCGCTCCTCCGCCCGAACCTGCGGGTCGAGGTCTTCATCCTCACCGACCATCGCGACGAGGCGCTCCGCGTGCGAAAGGGCGTGTCGACCAGCGGCGAGGGTGTCCAGCAGATCTTTGTGATCCGCGGCGACCGCGCAGGGCGCACGCGGGTTCGGTTCGGTATTGCGAGCTTCGACTTCGTCGAGGTCGCCGAGGGTCTGCGCGAGGGTGACGAAGTCATCGTGTCCGACATGACCGACTACCTGCATCTTCCATCCATCCGGGTCCACTGAGTCCGTCGATGCGCAATCTCAGCAACGTATTGCACCCTCAGGACTCAGTGCTGAGCGAGGGGAGCCGGCCACTCCCCACATGACTGGAATGTGACCGTACTGACGAGCCGACGCACTGAGGGACGAGAAGACAACGATGAACACCATGATTCACCTCGACAGCATCGAGAAGGTCTATCGCACCGACCGCATCGAGACGGTCGCGCTGAGCGACATCAACCTCGACGTTCAGCCCGGCGAGTTCGTGTCGGTGATGGGGCCCTCCGGGTGCGGCAAGAGCACGCTGCTCAACCTCATCGGCCTGCTGGACGAGCCGACGAAGGGGCGGGTCCAGCTCAACAGCACGCCCGTCACGTCGTACCGCGACGCCGCCGTCGCGAAGATCCGGAACCGCGAAATCGGGTTCATCTTCCAGACCTTTCACCTGATCCCGGATCTGAGCGTGGCGGACAACGTCGAGATCCCGCTGCTCTACCGGCGACTGTCAGGAAACGAGCGCCGCCGGTTGTCGCTCGCGGCCATCGAGCGCGTGGGGCTTACCTCGCGCGTTCATCACTTCCCGTCGCAGCTGTCGGGCGGCCAGCAGCAGCGCGTGGCCATCGCGCGGGCCATCGTCGGACAGCCCCGGATCCTGCTGGCGGACGAGCCGACGGGCAACCTCGATAGCCAGATGGGCGACGAGATCATGGGCATTCTGCATGGCCTGCAGCACGACTCGAAGACCACCATTGTCATGGTAACGCACGACCCGCGTCTGGCGGAGCAGACCCAGCGGACGATTCGGCTGTTCGACGGCCGCCAGGTGCAATAGCCATGCTCAAGAACTACCTGAAGCTCGCGTGGAAGGTGCTGTGGCGGCGGAAGTTCTTCACCGTCATCAGCCTGTTCGGCATCAGCTTCACGCTGGTGGGCCTGATGGTCGCCACCGCGCTCCTCGACCACGTGTTCGCGCCATACCCGCCCGAGGTCCGGCAGCACCGCACGCTCGGCATCTTTCGGGCCGAAATGACGGGCGGCCGCTCGTCCTGGCACTCGAATGCGGGGTACAAACTGCTCGACCGCTACGCCCGCGACCTTCCGGGTGTCGAGCGCCTGGCCATCACCAGTACCGCAGAACAGGTCTACTCCTATCAGGGCGGGACCCGGGTGAAACTGTTCATCCGGCGATCGGACGCGGAGTACTGGCGCGTGCTCGATTACCGCTTCCTCGAGGGCGGGCCGTTCACGGACCAGGACGTGGCGAACGGGTCGCTCGTCGCCGTCATCAACGCGTCGACCCGGGATCGGTTCTTCGGCGGCCCACCGGCTTTGGGCAAGACCATCGAGGCCGACGGCCAGCACTTCAGAGTGATCGGAGTTGTGCCGGACGTTCCGATTCTCCGGGAGGTGTCCTTCGCCGAGCTCTATGTCCCGGTCACCACCGCCAAGACTGATGCCTATCGCGAGCAACTACTGGGCGGATTCACCGGGCTGCTGCTGGCGCAAAGTCCAGCCGACTTCCCGGCCATCAAGGCCGAGTTCGCCGCGCGGCTGCCACAAATCCCGCTGCCCAACCCGAGGTGGGAGAAGTTGACGTCCCGGGCCTCGACGAAGTTCGAATACGCGGCCGAAATGCTCGCTGGTAGTGATGGCCGCGAGGCAAACACCGCTCTGCTCTGGGCGTTCATCGCGGGCGTGATGCTTCTGTTCGCCCTGCTACCCACCGTCAATCTGGTGAACCTCAACATGAGCCGGATCATGGAGCGGGCGTCCGAGATCGGCGTCCGCAAAGCCTTCGGCGCGTCCTCGCGGACCCTGGTCGGTCAGTTCATCGTCGAGAACGTCGTCCTCGCGCTCATCGGCGGCGTTCTCGGCTTCCTCGGGTCGGTTCTCGTCCTCGAGATCGCCAACCGCAGCAGCCTGATTCCGTACGCGCACTTTGCGATGAACTACCGCATCTTCCTCTACGGCCTCGGCCTTGCCGTGTTCTTCGGCGTCCTCTCCGGCGTCTATCCCGCCTGGCGGATGTCGCGCCTGCACCCGGTGCAGGCGCTGAAGGGAGCGTCGCGATGATCCGCCACCTTCTCAGAATCGTCTGGAACCGCAAGCGCGCCAACGTCCTGGTGGCGTTCGAGATCCTGCTGTCGTTCCTCGTGCTGTGCGCCGTCGCAACGATGGTCGTCTACTACGTCGACAACTACCGGCAGCCCCTCGGCTACGTATGGCAGGACACGTGGGTGGTCAGCATGGACGCGAACGTTCAGGATACCCCGGGCTCCGACGCGAAGACTGGCGCGCCGGGAACCGGCCCGCGGGCCAGACAACGCGCGCAGGTGGCCCGATTCCTCGGCATCGTCCGCGATCTGCCGGAAGTCGCGTCGGTCTCAGCAGCGTTCCTGGGTCCGTATGACAACTCGACCTGGAGGAGCAGTGTCAAGGTCGGTGGAAAGGAGTACCGCTACTTCTACAACGAGGCCACCGACGACTTCGCGGACACGCTGAGGATGAACGTCCTGCAGGGACGCTGGTTCAACGCGTCCGACGATGGCTCGGACTGGCAGGCCGCCGTCATCAACCGCCGGCTCGCGAGGGAGATGTTCGGCGATGAGGATCCCATCGGCAAGCTCGTCGAGGACGAAACCGAACGGGATCCCAAATCGCCGACGCAAGGCGACAAGACGCGTCTCCGCATCGTCGGGGTGATTGACGACTTCCGCAAGGATGGCGAGTATTCCCCGCCGGACAACTTCCTGATTGCCAGGAACCGGCTCGACGACCCGAGCGAAACCGTGTTTCCGCCGGGCAGGCTTCTGGTGCGCGTGAGGCCGGGCACGACGGCGGCCTTCGAGGAGAAGCTCATCGGCAGGCTCCGGGCCGCGGCGCCCGACTGGACGTTCCAGTCCGAGCCGCTGGAGGCGAAGCGGGCCGAGGCGCGGCTGGCCTACGTCGGCCCGCTTGCGGCCTACGGCGTCGTCGCGATCTTCCTGCTGATCATGGTGGCCCTGGGGCTGACCGGCGTGCTCTGGCTCAACGTGACGCAGCGCACACGCGAGATCGGGCTTCGGCGCGCCAAGGGCGCGACCATCCTCAATGTCCAGCAGCAGCTCGTCGGCGAGGTGGCCGTGCTCACGTCGCTGGCTGTGCTGGTCGGCATTGTCCTGGTCGTCCAGTTCCCCCTGCTCGACCTGTACGGCGATATCCCGGCCACCGTCTACATGGCGGGTCTCGGGCTGGCGCTCGTCGGCATCTACGGACTCACCCTCGCCTGCGCCTACGTGCCCAGCCGACTGGCCGGCAAGGTGCAGCCGGCGGAAGCGCTCAGGTATGAATAGGATC